>NZ_JAPNLK010000260.1 GCF_026627505.1 Streptomyces sp. H27-H5
CGACGAACTGGTCGTGGTCTGCGACCTGTCGGGGCTCGCCCGCCGCCCCGAGTGGATGCAGGGCCCGGCCGGACTTGCGGAGGTCGCCCGCCACCGGATCGCCCTGCCGGGCAGGCCGGTCATCGACATCGCCCACTACCCCGACCACCCCCAGGAGGCGGACGGCTCGCCCCGCCCGCCGCGGGTCAAGCCCGGCACCGACGCCGAGGAGGCGTTCCTGGCGCTGGGTCCCGGGGCGAAGTCCTGGCTGATCGAGGCTGCGGCAGCCGGGACCACACGGATCCGGGTGAAGATGGCCGGCGCGGTCGAGCTCGCCGCCTTGGTCGGCACCGCCGAAGTGGACCTCTCACTCGGACTGGCGGCCATCAACCGGCGCTTCGCCGAGGGCGACCTGATGTCCATCGTCCAGCACCGCGGGGAGGCCGCCCGTCCCGCTGACCTGGTCGTCGCCGACGAAACGCACTCCGTGCAGCCCGGCACCGGAGCCTGGTCCGACTTCGGCCGCCAGGCCACCTGATCTCCCGCTCCCGGGCCGCTTTGCGGCCCGGGAGCGGGCAAGCCCCAACCATCAGCAGCAGAAAGGCAGTTCCCCCATGGCCACGACCGTCATCGATCCGCCCGAGCTGATCCCCGCACCCTCCCCGGTCCCGCCCGCGCCCCTCGCGCCGCCGATCCCGGCCGAGCTGGACGCGGTGCTGAGGCGGATGCGGTTTCCCTATCTTCGCGCGGCGGCCCCCGACGTGCTGGCCACCGCCCGCGCGCAACGCTGGGACCCCGCCGAGGTCGTGCGGATCCTGCTGGAGGCCGAGGCCCACGGCCGCGACGAGGCCACCCGCCGCAACCACCACCGCCAGGCCGGCCTGCCCTCCGGCAAGACCTTCGAGTCCTGGAAGGAGGCCGACTCCTCGATCCCGCTGCCGACCCAGCACGCGCTGATGACCCTGGAATGGATCGGCCGCGCGGAGAATCTCGCAGTCGCGGGACCAAGCGGTACTGGGAAAAGCCATCTGGCAGAGGCCCTGGCCCACAAGGCCATCGACGCCGGGATGCAGGTCTCCTGGTTCACCCTGGAGTCGCTGACCACCCACCTGGGCCGGGCCACCGTCGACAACACCGTCACCAAGGCCATCGCGAAGATCACCCGAAGCGATCTGATCGTCGTCGACGACATCGGGATGCTCCCGTCCGGACAGGCCGCCGCCGAAGCGTTCTACCGGCTCATCGACGCCGCCTACGAACGTCGCTCCGTGATCGTGACCTCAAACCTGCACCCCTCAGGATTCGACTCGATCATGCCCAAGACCCTGGCGACCGCAGCCGTCGACCGGCTCCTGCACCACGCCCACATCATCCTCACCGAAGGGTCCTCGCTCCGGCTCACCCAGGCCACCACTGGCCAGGGCGTCACCCCGCTGAGCTGATCGACGCCTTTCAGATGGCCGGCTCCGGAAGATGCCCGAGGTGCTCGATGACCCTCCTGCGCAGAAGGAGGTACTCGTCCCAGCGGCGCAGCGGCCCCGGCGGGCGTTCGACAACGCAGGCCGCAGTGACGCGCTGGCCCCGCTGGAACTGCTCACGCGTCAGGTCGAGTTCCACGCCGCTGGACAGCCGGTTCCACCAGTGGAAGCCGCGCTGGTCCCCGTCGACGTGCACCTCTCCGCGCATGAGGTCGCCACCGAGGACGTCATGGACGATCAGGGCAGTGATGTCGCAGTGCCCCCAGGCCGGGTTGCTCGGCTGCCACTCGGGCTGGTCGTCGGGCGAGCAGGTGTCGGCAGCCCAGCTCGCTCGCAAGGCATGGTCCAGGTCGAGCAGGTTCCACGGGATCATGCTGCCAGCATCTCAGCCGCCACCGACATCGCCGCTGGGGGAGGGCCACCAAACCCGGGCCACGGACACCCGCACGGGCCTCCATCAGCGGGATGAATAGTCATACCGGACGAGGAGATCAGCTGTCCGTGCACAGGGATCTGAACTGTCCGCTCACCCGGATGTCCCACTGTCCGTTGACA
>NZ_JAPNLK010000261.1 GCF_026627505.1 Streptomyces sp. H27-H5
CACTTACGAGGTGCCCTCTTGCTCGGGTCTGATGGAAGCGTAGAAACTCCCATCATCCCAGGTCAGCGGGCACCTCTTCTGATTTCTCCATCCACAGCCCGACCACTACGCGGTGGATCCAGGTTGAGTGCCTGACGGTGAACTTCGGCAACATCTTGCGAAAGCGCGCGTGGCGGGGCCGGCTCCCGGAGCGCTCCGGGAATACGACCGGACCGAATAACCGGGCCCTGACCCCTCGTGTTGAGCCGAGCGGACCTCGACGGCCGCTGAAGCTGTGGTGCTGCGCTCTGGGCAGCGTCTTGATCCACACTTCGTGGTGGCGTCGGCATCGCATGTTCGGCTGTCAGGGGAGGGCAGGGGGAGATTGTCGTAGAGGGAGAAGAGTGCTGCGGTCCCGGTGAGTTCGAGGATCCGTTGGAGGGGGCGGCTGGGGCGGGCGAGCCGTAGCTCGATGCCGTGTTGTTGGGTGTCCTGCCGGGCCTTGAGGAACACGTTGAGGCCGCTGGAGTCGCAGAAGCCGAGGGCGGCCAGATCGATCACCAGCAGGCGCAGTGGTGGATGTGCGCGCATTGCGTCGGCCAGGGCCTCTTCCAGGGGGTCGAGGAGAGTGTGGTCGAGGTCGCCGGTCACGCTCAGGACGCGCGTGCGGTGGTCGATGTTTTGGTAGGTGACGGTGAGCACCGGCCGGTCGGCCGGGGACTTGGAATGCGTCATCGGACCAGCCTTTTCCACGGGGCTCGGTGCCTGTCAAGGTTATACGGATTCGGTGATGCAGGGGCGGGGCCTACCGGGGGATGAAGGCGCTGACGGTCTTCCCGCCGCTCTGCATGTGGGTGATGTTGGTGGTTTGCGCCCTGCGCCCACTGTGGTGGCACCTGCACGCTGTCCCCTGACCGCCTACCCGAACTGCATCGAGGTGGCGGTCCAGGACCCCAGCCCGCTTCCGCCGCGCACCCGCGTTCCTGACCTGCACGGCGGGGGCGGAGGGGGCGGTTGGTCCATGGTCAACCACCTCACGCGAGCTCCGAGACGCCAAGACGACGTCTTCGCCGGCCTGGTCCGCGTCAAGGGGCAGGAAGCGTTCGAGGAAGCCGCAGGTGCTCGCGCGCCCGTCACCGATGGGGGAGGCCGCTGTGGACCGGTCGGTCGAGACCTCGATGCGCACCGTGCCCATTTCAGATCACCCCACTCTCCCTTTGGGCCGTACGTGCCGGCCTGGCCCGTGCAGCGCTTGTGCCCACCGTCGAGACGTTCGACCCGCGGTGTGTCCGCTGCCCTCCATGTTCGAAGCGGATTACCTCCTCATCGAGCGTAAGGAAATCTATTTCGGCCGGAGTAGACATCTCTCCGTGTCGTGGTTATGGTTCTTCTCGTAGCCCAGAGAGACAGCAGGGCCTGGCAGAGACGAACTGCCAGGCAGCAGTACCTGTAGTTGCAGTGTGTATGGCGGTGCGGTGGTGGAGTTTCGAAGCCAGATCGGTTGCAGGACGGCGACGGGACTGATCACCGGGCCGGGTGGCCCGCAGTGATCAGGGGCCACCACAAGCAGGACCCGGTTAACGCAGTTGTGGTTGCAATACCAGCAGTGAAGTGAAGTGAGCAGTTCCTCGGTGAAGGCGTCGGCTGCGGGCGCGCGTGCCGGGAGGTTCGGCAGTGGGGTTCTAAGCCAGAGCAGACGCAGGATGGGCGACGGGGCTGGCTGTCGAGGAGTGACGCTTTTGCAGGTCACCAGCAGTAGGCAACACCTGTAGTACAGGCAGTTCAGTAGTGAGAGCAGTACCCGCGTTGCAGTAGTTCGCAGTAAGCAGTACGGCAGTTCCCGTTTGGTATGTGAGTGATCGAGAGGGAAGAACGGAGGAGCTAAGTGGTCTGCGTCGTAAGTCCTTCGGGGGTTGATCACGCGGCCTTGGCGGCGGAGGATTCTTCTGGGTGATCGGCGGTGTGCTGGTCGAGCCTGGCCAGGAGATCGTCCAGGTCGGAGGTGG
>NZ_JAPNLK010000262.1 GCF_026627505.1 Streptomyces sp. H27-H5
CTAGTCAGGCGGGTGCTCGCCTTGGAAGGCGGCACCTCGCTCATGATCGTCGGTGGACCCCGCGTCGGGGGACGTGCGTGAATCACGGGGGAGACGGCCAAGACCTGGCGCGCGTGGCGCTCGAGGCGGCCCGCGTGGCGGCACGCGCCGCCCGCGAGCCGGGTGCCCGTATGGCCCGCACCGCACGCTCATCCGATGCCGGCGGCCGCGATCCGCACGCACTCTGTTCGGTGGTCCGGTCCGTCGTGGCCGAGCGGGCCTGGAATACGGCGCGTGCCGCCGATGACGTGGTCGACCGGTGGTCCGACCTGGTTCCGGAACTGGCCCGGCATGTCCAGGCCGTCGGCTTCGATGCGCAGGTGGGCCGGCTCGACCTGTTGCCCGGCTCACAGGCGTATGCCGTCCAGCTACGGCTGCTGACGGACCGGCTGATCCAGCGCCTCAACGAGGCGCTGGGTGGGGGAGCGGTGAGGGCGGTTCGGGTTGTGGACCCGAAGGAGACCCTGCGGGCGGACCCGCCTTCACCGTCCGGGCCCGATCCCCGCACGCGGCCGGGGCGGCCCCGGCGGACACCGTCACCCGGCTACCGTGAGGCGCTCGCGGCCCACCGCGCCAGCCGTCCGGAACGCGGCGGTGAGGACCCTGCGGTCCGGTTCGCCCGGGAACGTCAGGCCCGCGAGCAGATGCGGGAGCCGGAGGAGTAATGGCTGTCCGATGAGCGGGCTCGCGCAACATTCATCGCGGGATCCGACCTGGACAAGGTAGAAAAAGCGCACCCACGCTTGGTCGTGAGGGGCCCATCTGATCGAGCCGCCACCGCAGGAGTCCCGGGCTCCGCGGGCCAGAGTGGTCACGACGCCCTTTGTAGAGACCAACAGGTGGCCCCGGCGACCGTGACCGGGGCGAACTCGATGCGAGGCCATATTGTCGCCGAGGAGGGCCTGTAGCTGCTGGACGCGTAGGGCACCGTCAGGTGTCGGGGACGTTCGAGAGAGGCCGGTCCGCGAATAGAGCCGGGGAAACTCCCCCCAAAGACCAGAACTGAGCCGGGGCCGACCCGCCCGATACTCCTCTTGCCATACCAGGGGGCGGAATAAGTAGACCCGCATGAGGTGCGGCAATCGAACCGGACGTGGGTCCGGAGATCTACCGAAACCGACGCGGAAACCGTGTCGTACACTTGCCATGGTTCGTGTGCTCGTAGTGGAAGACGATTTTTCTGTACGCGCGGCGCTTATTCGCCACCTCTCCGAGACGGGCCATACGGTACGGAGCGTCGGTACCGCGCGGGCCGCTTTGCGGGAGGTTTCCACTCGGCAATTTGACGTGGTGGTCTTGGGCTTGGGCCTGCCCGATCTCGACGGATCGGAAGCGCTGAAGATGATGCGTGGAATCACGGACATCCCGGTGATCATCGCGACCGCCAGGGATGACGAAGCGGAGATCGTCCGATTGCTCAACTCCGGTGCGGATGACTACCTCGCCAAGCCGTTCTCGGTTGAGCAACTCTCCGCCGGTCTGTCCGCCGTGCTGCGCCGGGCGCGCCCGGGAGAAGGCAACGAGGAGCAGGGTGGTGGCGGCCTGAATCGACGCCTTCCGATGGCTCAGCCGATACAACACCCGACGACGCCACTCACACCTGGGACAACGCAGCCCCATCGCCTACGAAACCGCCACCACAACAACATCAACTACGCTGGCCAAAGCCGCATAACCCGTGTCCAGGATCCGGGGTCAAGGCCCCCCACCAAGTTGACAACGCCCCCGCCGGTGCTCCCGGCCGTCACCGGGGTCCCGTATGGGGTGGCCGATTCGGTTCAGGGGCGGCGGGTGTAGGGGTGGAGCTGGTCGATCTCCCGGAACCCGGCCCGGTCATGCAGGTCCCGGACGGCGCTGTCGCCGGGTTCCGCGGTGTCGAGGAGCGTGACGACCTCGCGGACCCCGTGGCCGACGAGAGGGGCCA
>NZ_JAPNLK010000263.1 GCF_026627505.1 Streptomyces sp. H27-H5
CTCACCAGAAAGGTGCCCCACTCTGCGTCCCTGATTCGTTCTAGACACTCGAATCTTCGCAGGCCAGGGCACCTTTCGTGCTACCGGTCCCACTCCAGGGCGAATTCAGCTGAATGCCCGAGGTTGAATTCGGTGCTGCGGGGATGGTGCAGGGGCATTGCATGAACGCGAATGGTCCGGTTCGCGTGTGACGTGGTGTCATGTCCCGTCATGGGTGCGGGAAGCAGTGCAGGCACGGTGCCGGTGATCATGTGGTTGTCGAGACCCATGAGAACCGAGCGAGACCGTGCCTGCCCGTTCACCATCCCGCATGCCCTCCGCCCTCGGTCAACTGGGTGGAGCGTCGACGCCTGTCACCGCGGATACCGTCGCTGACCTGCGCTGTCATCTGAAGCATGTACCTGATCCGCGTGGGCGGCGTGGGGCCCGTTATCCGGCCATCGCGCTGCTGGCCACCGCGGCGGCCGCGGTCCTGGCCGGGGCGAAATCACTCCTCGCGATCGGAGAGTGGGCGGCGGACGCACCTCAGCATGTCCTGGCCGGCCTCGGATACCGGCCCGATCCGCTCACCGGCATCATCCGTCCGCCGCACGGTGCCACGCTCCGCCGACTGCTGGCGCGGGCCGACGGCGATGCCCTGGACGCCGCGATCGGCCAGTACCTCCAGCACCGCCGGACCCCACCCGGGCCAGCCGCCGGCGACCGGCCCGCTCTCCGGCGGGTGATCGCGGTGGACGGCAAGACCCTGCGCGGTTCACGCACACCGGACCGGCCCGCGATCGCGCTGCTGGCCGCCATGGACCACACCGGCAGCGTCCTCGCCCAGCGGCAGGTCGCCGACAAGAGCAACGAGATCCCCGCCTTCCGGCCCCTGCTCGAAACCCTCGACCTCGACGGCGCTGTGGTCACCGCCGACGCTCAGCACACCCAGCACGACCACGGCGTCTACCTGCGGGAACGGGGCGCCCACTACCTCGCCGTCGTGAAGAAGAACCACCCCGGCCTCCATCAGCGGATCAGTCGGCTGCCCTGGCGGGACATCACGCTCGACCACTACGACCGCACCCGGGCTCACCACCGCGACGAAATACGCCGCCTGAAGACCGCCGCCTTCGACCACATCGACTACCCCGGAGCCCGCCAGGCCCTCCAAGTCGTGCGATGGCGACGTGAGAAGACCAAGGAGAAACTCACCATCGAACGCGTCCACCTGATCACCAGCCTGGAACCGGGACAGGCCGACGGCGCCCAGCTCGCCACCTGGATCCGAGGGCACTGGGGCATCGAGAACCTCCTGCACCACGTCCGCGACCGGACCTACCGCGAAGACGACTCCAAGATCCGCACCGGACACCTGCCCCGCACCATGGCCAGCCTCCGCAACCTCGCCATCGGCATCCGCCGCCAGGACGGCCACACCAACATCGCCGCCGCCCTCCGCCACACCGGCCGCGACTACCACAGGCCCCTATCCGCCCTCGGACTCACCTGACGAACCCGGACAAAACGCGATCACGCAATGCCCCTGGCGGCTGGTGGCCCGTCACCGAGGACGGAGAACTGTTCAATCCGGCGAAGGTAAGCACGACCAGATACCGATACCGGGGAACAGTGATCCCGAGCCCGTGGCCCACTACGGCATGAGAATCGGAGCGTCCCAATCGGGGCTTGTGGAGAGCCCGGTGCCCGGAGACGGGCACGCCGGGTTCGGGAGGCGGCTCGGGGAAACCCGCTGGTGGAGACACCCGCAGGGCGCCCCGAGTCGACCTCACCTACTGCACGGTGTCGTTTGAGGCGGTTGATGACCCTGATGGTTAATTCGTGTGGCTGAGGGTGCTGGTGGGAGCGGGTGGGCAGGTTGTTCCTGTGTCGGTAGGGTCCGGCCGGGGAGGGGCTTGTTGTGTCGATGTCGCCGCGGTCGTGGCCGG
>NZ_JAPNLK010000264.1 GCF_026627505.1 Streptomyces sp. H27-H5
GCCAAGATGGACGACTACATGATCAAACGGAACGAGACCGCCCGCCCCTTCAAGTGGACCTACGCCGCCAGCCCCCTCCAGGAAGCCTGAACCCCCCTCCACGAACTTTCGCGGAGCAGCACTAGGGCTGGTGTGGGGTTGGGTCTGAAGCGGCGGCGGACTGGCACCGGGCCTGGCCCGCTGGGGCCGTGGCCCACCGGGCGGCGCCTGCCGGGTCCCCGGACCAACAGCAGCCGGGCGTCGGCCGCAGCGATCTGGGCCTGCCTCGGGGCCGCTATGTCCTTGGGGCCCAGGTGGGAGGCGGCCGGCAGGACGACGCCGTAGGTGTCGGGCAGTTCCAGGACGTCGATCAGGCCGGTGAACGCCGCCGCCGGCCCGCTGCCGGAGTCGCGTTCGGTGAACACTCCCGAGAGCGTCAGCTCGTGCTGGCGGCAGTACTCCGCCAGAGCCTCATTCAGGGCCATCTGGCGGGCTGGGGAGACCCGGACCAGACGCAGGTAGCCGTAAACGACCGGACCGCTGACGTCGCGATGCTCGGTGAGGGGTTGCATGCTGATGTCCGTCCAAAGGTCCGGCGGCTGGTGTCACTGCTCAGCCTGAACCTGCTCCAACGCTGCGGAAATGACCGCCTGTTGTACTTCCGTTGCACTTGTGTCCCCCCGCTCGTGCGGGCCGTGCTTCGATGGCGGCAGGAAGGGAGCAACGTGTGGCGACCGTGCACCACTGGACAGGCCTGGAGGCCAAGGCCCTGCGTCTCGCGCTGCGGCTGAGCGTCCGATCCTTCGCCGGCCAGCTCGGCCTCGGTATCAGGAACGATCTCCAAGTGGGAGAAGCTCCTGGCCGCGACCGAGCCCCGTCAGGACACCCAGGCGATCTTGGATACAGCCCTGGCCCGCGCGGATGCCGCCGCCCACCTCCGCTTCGAGACGTTCTTGTCCGAAGCCGGCCGGACCACTCCCGCCACCAGTGCCCACAGGGTGACCGCGAGTGGGCCGCTGGCCTGGGAGTACGAGTCATGGACCGACGATCTCGACCGGGCCGTGGTGGCTCTCTCCCGGCAGGATTTCACCTTCGCCGACAGCCTGATCCGCCGCTGGCTCGGCCGGTTCAAGCCGACCACGCTCGATGACAAGGGCCTCTATCTCTTCGCCCGCTCAACTGCCCTGCTGGGCGATCTCCAACGCGACCAGGGGGCCGTGATCGGCCCGCTGTCGGCCCAGCACTCCTATGCCTCGGCGAAGTCCTTGTTCGGGCAGCTGGACATTCCCCGCCGTGTCGCCCAGCTCGACCTGTCCCTCGCGGTCGTTGCGGAGATGTCGGGACGGCTGGAGATCGCCGCCCACCAGTACGAGTCCCTGGCCGTCGACGACCGGCTCTCTCGCCGTGACCGGGCCCGTGCCCGGCTGTGGGTGGGAACGGCTCTAAGCAAGGACGGCAACCACAGCTATGCCTCGCGCGTCATGCTCGCCGCGACGCGGGAGTTTGAGGACCTCGCCGAGCCCGAGGACTGGTCGGTGGCCCATCAGAAGCTCGCTCTGGCCCACCGTGGGGCCGGCGACCTGGCCTCGGCCCTGCACCTCATCTCCATTGCCCGCAGCACGGCCGCCACCGACGCACCGATGCAGCGGGTCCGCTTGGAAACCGCCCACGGCCACATCCTCCTGTCCGACGCCGCCACCCGCGATGATGGCCTTCACGTCCTCGACAAGGCTGCGCGACTGGCCGGGCAGTTCGGCCTAAGTGGTCTGCGTCGTAAATCCTTCGGGGGTTGACGTCGGGCTTGGCGTGCGCTTGCCCGTGTCAGGTGTCGAGACCGGTGAGGTGGAGGTGGCAGGCGGTGTCGAGTGCGTCCTCGGGGGT
>NZ_JAPNLK010000265.1 GCF_026627505.1 Streptomyces sp. H27-H5
CCACCTCCGACCTGGACGATCTCCTGGCCAGGCTCGACCAGCACACCGCCGATCACCCAGAAGAATCCTCCGCCGCCAAGGCCGCGTGATCAACCCCCGAAGGACTTACGACGCAGACCACTTAGGGTTCGAACGCCGCACCCGTAGCCCGGCAACCGCACCAGCGCAGGAGGAACCGCCAGTGCTCCGCCGTAACCTCATCCAGGGCGCCGTCGCCATCGCAGCCGCCGCAGCCACACCCGCCCCCGCAGCCCCCCGCCGCATCGGCGTCGCCGACGTCGAACGCCTCCAGCAACGTTTCGCCGACGTCGTCGCCAGCGATCACCGCCACGGCGGCCAGCAGACCATCGAGCAACAAGCCGCAGCCCTGAGCAACGAAGCTCTCCGGCTACAGGCCGGCGGAGCCGCGAGCCAACGCGTCCGCGGGTACCTCTACGCCAGCGCCGCCGCGTTCCGCTCCTCCGCCATGTGGGCAGCCATCGACGGACGCCGCTACAACTCGGCCATCGAGCACATGCGCGAAGCCCAACAACTCGCCGAGATGTCCGGCGACCAGGCCATCAAATTCCGCATCTGGTCCCACGCCGGCACCATGTACCGGCACATGAAGCGACCCGCCGACGCGGCAGCGGCCAACGACGTCGCCCGCAACCTCTCGATCACGCGCCGAGACCCCATGTTCGCCTCCCTCGGCCACGCCCGACACGCCGCCATCCACGCCACCGCCGAAGACGTTCGAGCCACCCGGCGTTCCTTCGAAGCCGCCCAGGAAGCCATGCTCCGCGCCGACCCTGACGCCGACCGACCCATGTGGATGCGAGCCTTCTACGATCAAGCCGAACTCGACAGCCTCGCCCTGTCCGCCTTCATGACCCTGGGCCAGTACGACGCCGCAGAAGCACACGCCCACCGCTGCCTGGCCGCCCTGCGCCCCCACATGCACCGATCGCGAGCGATCACCACCTCACGCCTCGCCCTCGCCCAACTCGGCCAAGGCGATCTGGAGCCCGCCGTGGCCTCCGCCATGCACGTCCCCAAGGACGCCGCCACAACCCACCCCCGCGTCATCGAGATGCTGGCGACCGTCGGAACCGAACTCCGCAAGAAGGCCCCCACAAGCCCGCAGACCCGCCTGTGGACCGAGTACGCCCGCTCCCTGAAAGGAACCGGCAAGTGACGGGCCAGGTCAGACTCAAGCACCACACCGACCTCGGCGACGTACGCGAACACCTGATCGCGGTCTACGCCAGCGTACGAGCCGACCTGCTCCACCTTCCCAACTACCGGATTGAGGCATTCACCGAACGCCTCGACCGGCACGGTAGCGATCCCGGCTGGGAAGCCGTCATGGCCTACGCCCCCGACGGGCAACCCATCGGCTACGCATACGCCAACACGGTCGAGCCCGGCAACCGCTGGTGGACCCGCATGGACACCCCCGCCCCCGCCGAGTACACGGCCAAGGCGTCCCTCGCGATCAAGGAGATCGGCGTCGTCCCACCCTGGCGAGGCCAAGGACTCGCCCAGGCCATGCACGACGACCTGCTCCGACACCGCGAGGAGGGCTTCGTGTCGCTTCTCGTCAATCCGGCCGCCGGCGACGGCAAGGTGCAGCGGCTGTACGAGGGTTGGGGATACACACGGATCGGCAGCCAGCAACCATCACCGGACTCTCCGCCGCTTGCCTGCCTCGGGCGTCCCGTGGAGGAGTCTTAGTGGTCTGCGTCGTAAGTCCTTCGGGGGTTGATCACGCGGCCTTGGCGGCGGAGGATTCTTCTGGGTGATCGGCGGTGTGCTGGTCGAGCCTGGCCAGGAGATCGTCCAGGTCGGAGGTGGTG
>NZ_JAPNLK010000266.1 GCF_026627505.1 Streptomyces sp. H27-H5
ATTTCACTTGAGAGGTGCCTTGCCGGTTGGTGCTGGTGGAAGCGTGAGAACTCCCATCATCCCAGGTCAGCGGGCACCTCCTCCCGTTTCCCTGTCCACAGCCCGGCCGTTACACGGTGGATCGAGGTTCAGCAACAGAGTCGCCCTGTGGCTATCCCGCCTTGCTGGTTGTGTTGGTTGTCGCAAACTTTGCAATCCCATTCTTTACTAGCTGAGGGTCTGAGGTCGGCGGGGAACCTGGCTGCTGGGCTGGGGTGCTGACATCGAATTTGGCCGTAAAATCTCCGCCCTTGATTAAGATGTACTTGCCTTCGCATTTCGTCTTGGATGTCTTATTGGCGGGGGTCAAGGTCAACGTCAGGGCCCCCTGGCCTGGAGTAGTGTACGGCCCTGCCGTGTATGCTAATGGGACCTTTAATGATTGAGGAAGCTCATCACCCTCCAGACACACCGACATTTTCTCCACCTTCATCTTCACACTTGATCCTGTGAGGGGTACAGGGGCGGCGGCGGCCGGAATAATAGTTCCGGGGATTGTCACGGTTAGGGTATCTCCGGTCCTGATGAAAAAATCGCGCATATCACTCTCCAATCGAAATTCATCCCCCGGGGCCGCTTCGCGGGTATCTCCTCCCACTGCCAAGCTAACCACCGGTACGGGGCGCGTCGATGAGTTCCAGGACGACGGTGATCGGATCGGGGCCCGGTTGATTCTTGCGCAGGTTACGGTATGCATCGCGGTATCTGAGGTGGAAGCTGTCAGCGGCATCCCGGGGAGGCCCGCTTGTCGCATACATGTCCACGATGCCCTGGGTCTGCGGGCGTTCGAAGGGATCCGTCGCACTGCCTCCAGCGTCTGCTTCCACCGTGACGACGGTGTCCTGGTCCGAAGCGACCACAGCGGCGACGTGGTAAGGGTTGCCCGACCCGTTGGCCATCCGGATGATGGCAAAAGCCTCGCCCGGCTTCGGCGCCACGGATTTCCCGGTGAACCCGGCCCGGCCCATCGCTCGCAGCTGCTCTTCGTAACGGACGGCCAGCGCCTTGTTCTCTTCGTGGCCGGTACCGAAGACCTCTTCTGTGAATTTAGCCCGGCTCACGTCGCCGCCCGGTTCCAGCCGACGGCCAGCCGACGGCCGCTCATGATCTCCTCGGCTGCGTGGGAACAGTCCTCGTAGAAATGCCGCGTGTCATACCGGAAGTAGACAGCTCCACCGAAGCGCATGCCCGCGCCGTGCGACCGGTCGCAGAAGCGAGGAGGAGGTGCATCGCTCCTCGCCCAGATTTCGTGCGTATCCCCGGCCTTTCGCGCGACGAGGTATGCGGCATTGTGCGAGCACCTGAATGCTCCCCGGCTGGGGATCTCGATTGTCGTGAGGGCGGGGCCCTTGTGCTCCGGACCGTGGACCATTTCGGAAGTCAAGGCCGTCTCAGCGGTCAGCCGCCGCAGCGCTTGACTGCGCAAGGAGGCACGAGGACGACCGACGGAGGCCGCAGCCCTGGTAGGCATCCGTCGCTGCGGCTGCGCGGGACTCTGTCGATAGGGGGGAAACGGCATCTCAGTCTCCAGCCGGTACTTCAGGCGGGCGGACCACGCGATCAGTGTCTTCCTGCCCGGTCCGGGCGGGAAGAGCCTGCTGGGTGCCTCTACATGCCTATGCCCCGGCCCGAAGGGGCGCCTAGGTCCTGTATGGAGTCCAGATCACGGTTTGGGTAATCGGCGCCGCGGAACCGGTCGCTCTTGATAAACCATCGGGCATGGCACGTGGCGACCTCACCGACGAGCAATGGGCCCTGATCGAGCC
>NZ_JAPNLK010000267.1 GCF_026627505.1 Streptomyces sp. H27-H5
CTTACGAGGTGCCCTCTTGCTCGGGTCTGATGGAAGCGTAGAAACTCCCATCATCCCAGGTCAGCGGGCACCTCTTCTGATTTCTCCATCCACAGCCCGACCACTACGCGGTGGATCCAGGCTGAGGGGTCTCAGGGCAACACAAAGGCGGCCACCTGGATTTGGGGGCCGCCTTGGTTGCTTCAGTCGGTCTGTGAGTCCTACAGGGCGTTTACGGTCAGCTTTCGCCAGCGAGGCCGGTTAGCCAGGTTGCTGATGGAGCCTCCGGTGAGATGGATGTACCCGCCTCGATAGGTCGTGCTGGTACTCGTAGCGGTCACATTGGGCGTTACGTCAGTGCGGGTGATCTTGACGTTTGCGGGAGTTACATCCACCTGAAAGGACATCACCTGATTTGCCACTGGGGCTGATGTAGCCGCAGTGGCAAGTTGAGTTCCGCTCGTGGCGCCGACAGCGTGGCTGAAGATTTGCATGTCCCCATTGCCTCGAAATGCCATGTGGTATCCGCCGGCTGGGTTGGCTGCACCAAACTGATAGGTCGAGTCATCCGCCTTGCCGAAGGCAATGCCAGCGTGTTCGTTGGTGGGAACGGTGCCGTCGAACTTCATCTCAAACGTGACGCGGTATCCGTTGGTTGGGAACTCTGGGATGGAGCAGGAACCAATGAGTACAGCGTCGCCGGCAACGTCCATGAAGGCCCAGCCGGTTCCGTCGTACTTCAGGTCACGCGTTCCAACGTACTGAGTTCGGCCCATGTCTCCAGGAGCCTTGACCTGAGTCACCCAATTGTCCTTCTTCAGGATCTGCTTGGCATACGAAACCCACTTGTACTGAGCGCACATCATTCCCCAGACTCCGAGGCCGGCAAGGGTGTCTCGCTGAGAGCGCCTGTGTACCTCCCAGCAAATCACCTTCTTCTTGTCCGGACGGTTGACGAGCTCCTGCATTCGGACAGGAGTCATCGTGTGGGGGACCCCCCACATGTCAATGTTGGGGCCGTAGGTCGCGAGGTCCGCGTCAGTCGTAGCGTCATCGATATAGCCCCACGTGGTAAAGCCCCGCGCCTTCATGGTCGCGAAAGTCGGAGACTTGTAGTAGGCCTTCCACACGACCGACTGATTCGCCGTTGGGTAATACGTTTGAAGAATGCTCTGCACGATCGGAGCGGCCTCATTGCTCTTGGGCTCAAGGAAGATGACAACCTTCCCTAGGAACCTGTCGAGCACGTTACGCAGATTGGGGAGGGGCTGAGGGGCCCAGCCATTTCCAAGAATCTGTTTGGGCTGAACCGTTACGCCGTTGATCAAGGACGGGTATACCCAATCCGAGACGGGCCCCGTTGCGTTCGTCGTGCGGTCTAGGTTCTGATCATGGATACAGACCGGGATTCCCTCAGCCGTAACGTTCACGCTGACTTCAATGGCGCGAACGCCCGAGGTCAGGGCAGCGTCGTACGCGGCCATGGTGTGTTCTGGGTACTCCATGCCCGAGCCACGGTGAGCTATGTAGGCGGGGGCCGGCATCGCCAGAAAGGCCGCGACTGTGGCCGTGGGCGGTCCCTGAGCAGGTACGTACTGAGGGGGCACCAGGCCGTCAGTGCCGAGAGGGGCGAAGCCGCCGGCCTTTCCGATGCGACCGTTCACGTCCTGGAGGACAGCGGCCTGAGCCTCGATCCACCGCGTGATCTTTGATCACGCGGTGTGATTGCTTTTGTGGTGGGTTTCCGGATTCGGGCAGGCCGGTATCCCGGGTGGCCGTCCCGGTGGCGGGTTCTCCGAGGTTCTTTC
>NZ_JAPNLK010000268.1 GCF_026627505.1 Streptomyces sp. H27-H5
GCGCGAGGAGATCCTCGCGCGACGCAGATTCCGGCCCCGACGACATGACCACGGATCCTGCCGCACCCACCCGCCACCTGTCACATCATCAGGAGACGGACCCGCGGCCGACCTTCTGAATGCTTACCCTCAAACGGTCGATCACCAACTTCGTCGCCGCCGACCTCTCCGGTCTCACCCGCATCATCAAGCGCAAGCTCAAGAAGATCCAGTACCGGTCCGAGCTGATCGACGGCTGCCTCGCCGAGACCGGGCTGACCATGGGTTCCACCACGATCAGCCAGTCCGACACTACAGTACGAGTTCAACCTGAGTACACCGAATTTACAGACCCAGCCAGCGCTGACACGCCCCACTGTTCAAGCGTGGCGAGTTCTTTAGGTGTGAAGTCAGTGCGGTCGAGAGCCGAGATATTTTCGATCAAGTGCTGCGGGCATGTGGTGCTGAGAAGGGCGGAGGTGACGATTGGGTTACGTAGAACCCAGCTAAGGGCAAGTTGCGGCAGTGTCTGGCCCCGTGCGGTGGCTATCTGCGCCAGCGCGTTGAGGGACGCGCTGTCAGCGACAGGACGACCGGGTGTAAGAGCTGCGTGTCCGAGCGGGGCACAGGCAATGACTCCGATGCCAAGGTGGCTGAGTGTACTTAAGAGGTCGCTATCGGCCCACTGATCGAGCAGAGAGTAGGAGGTTTGGTAGGCGATGGCGGGCACACCTCTCTCGTGTAGCAGCCGATTGGCGTGGCCGAGCGCTGACGGTGCATAGTCCGACAAGCCGACGTAGAGAACCTTGCCTTGTTGGACCGCGCTGACCAGCGCTCCTACAGTTTCGTCCATGGGAGTGCGGCGGTCGTAGCGATGTGCGTAGAGGATGTCCAGGTAGTCCAAACCTGTTTGATGCAAGAACCGGTCGAGGCTAGATAGTAGATGCTTCCGAGATCCGAAGCCCAGAGAGGCCATGGGGTGGGTTCCTAGCCCGACACGGGTAGAGATTACAACTTCGTTCCGCCAGGCCTGCACAGGGATCAGGATCTGGCGCAGTGCATCCTGGCTTCCTGAGACGAGTTGGGGAGATATATCAAAGTGGGTAACTCCTGTGTTGATCGCATAGTCGATCAGTGAACCGGTCGTGGTCGCGCAGCAGCGGCAGCCAGGGTTGGGCTGGACTCCGAGGGCTAAAGCGGACAGATGAAGGCCGCTGCGTCCACTGCGTCGTTGGGGAACGTAGTCAGCAGACGGGGAGGGAGTGGGGGATGCGGCTGACATGGTTCTCTCCTTCAGCTTAGGTACAGCGATGCGTAAATAGCTCACTTGCGATTCGATCTACGGGTCGTCGCAAGTGTGCGCTCCGAAGAAATCTGGAGTGATTCTCCTTGCGGCAGTCCGGGGCGACTCTTACAGAAGTAGGGCATCACAGGCAGCCGAACCCTCGCAATCGGGGAGCTCCGGCCGGGGAGGGATCAGTTATCACGCAAACACCCGCACGGGACCTCATTCCTGGAGCCTTTTTCATGTGTAGATCGTCAGGGTGAGGATGGCCGCGGCGGCTGACGTGAGCCGGTTCGGGCTGTTGCGCGCGTGGCGGAGGATCCTCCAGCCCTTGATGCGCGAGATGGCGCGTTCGACCGGAGCCCGCAGCGCGGCGTGTACCTGGCGTTGTCAACTTGGTGGGAGCTGTGAGTGCGCGCTGGGGATCAGGATGTGCCTGGCCGTGGGACCCGCGGTGGTTCAGACGGCGGCGGACACGCCGGTGACCTCGTTCCACACGGTGAAGCGGTC
>NZ_JAPNLK010000269.1 GCF_026627505.1 Streptomyces sp. H27-H5
AACAGGCGGCAAACCCCCCGGTCGCATGGACACCGCACCGACCCCCTACGGCCGGGGCAGACAGAACGACCGCACCACGCATGCCGAACTGCCTCATACCCCTGCAGGCAATTCAGCAACAGAGTCAGCGGTGCCGTCCTTGTCCACCGTCGCGACGGTAATCGCCTTGCGGGTGCCTGTCTGCTCGAAGCAGTGGCCCTGCCCCGACTGGAGGTCGATCACCACGCGGCCGGCCAGCACATAACGGCCATCACCCGACACCGTGGGCGTGAAGGCGGAGTCGCTCTCGTTCGCGCACGCGACGGAGGCGCGCACCAGACCCGTCTTTCCGTCGTGCACCGCATAGACGTTGGTCTGCGCCTTGCCCTCCTTGTCAGGCCAGGATGCCAGCACGTCCCCGTTCGGCAGGCCGGAGGCAGCGACCGTGCGCCCGCCGTGCTCGGGCGCGGCACCGGCAGGCACCACATCACCGCTGAACCAGCCGCCGGCCCAGAAGGCGCCGTAGCCCTGGACCAGCGGGCCCGCAGGCGTCTGCCCGGCCACCGTCACCCGCCTGCTGTCGCAGGTGCCGGTCAGTTGCTGGCAGGGCTTGGGTGACTTCAGCACGGGGTGGTTCTTGTCGTAGGTGGTGACCTGGCCGGAGACTACGTCGACGAGCGACACGCCCTGGTCTGACGCCACTTTGACGACGCCCAGTTCCCGCTGCGCTGTGAAGCCGAGGGCCGGCCCCGGAACGGTGATCTCCCGCAGAGGCTTCGCATCGTCGCCCGAGGAGGCGATGTCGTACACCGCGAGACGCGTGACCGGGCTTGCCGTGTTGACACCGTCACCACCCTCGCTGCCGGTGACCGCCAGAACGGCGTACTCCTTGCTGCCGCCGCGAGCCAGCAACACCTTGGAGTCGACGGGCAGCCCGCTCTTGGGGGCTTCCGGACGGACCACCGGCTTGCTGCTCCAGCGCACCTTGCCGGGCTTCGCATCCCTGGCCACCACGCGCGCCGTCTTGCCGCCTCGTTCGTGCCAGCGCAGCAGAACCAGCCGGGCCTCGTCGGAGATCACCGGCCCGGACAAATCATGTTCGTCGTCCCTGATCTCCCAGCCCTTCGTATTGTCGAACGCCGCCGGCACGGGCTCCTTCGGTGCGGCCGCGGGTGCCGGTCCCTGCTCCGCGCCCTGGGCAGCACCACCCTTCGATGCGTTCGCCCCGTTGCCGGACGAACCGCCCCCGCACGCTGCCAGCGACAGCGCGGCGAACGCCGTCACCACACCCACAGTCACTCGGAACTTCTTCCGCATCGCTTGCTCCCCCGATCACTTCTCAATAAACCTGAGAAACATACGGCATGATCAATCGTCAGATCCAGCGCCATCGCGTTGGCCACATGGGGCTGCGTTCGCAGGCGGACTCCCCCGGAAGATGCCTCGAACAGCCGGGCCGCCGTGGTGAGAGCGGTGCGCAGGGCGTGCACTGCACCGAGATCGACCTGGTCGGGTGCGCCGCAAGAGGCGTCTCACCCGAGGGCGAACTCGGTGGCGGCGGAGGCGTCCGGGCCGAGCTCGATCCCCCCTGGCGCAGCTGCGGCGGCAGTCCTCGTCATCTGCCGCGTACGTGATCGCCCGGACACGTCCTAGGTCCTGTACGGGATTCAGATCATGTTCGTCCGGTGATGCTGCGTAGCCAGAGCATCGTGCCGCAGAGGTGGAGTCCGGCCAGGTAGCTCTCCGGGGTCTTGTCGTAGCGGGTGGCGATCCCGCG
>NZ_JAPNLK010000026.1 GCF_026627505.1 Streptomyces sp. H27-H5
GGCACCCCCGAGGACGCACTCGACACCGCCTGCCACCTCCACCTCACCGGTCTCGACACCTGACACGGGCAAGCGCACGCCAAGCCCGACGTCAACCCCCGAAGGATTTACGACGCAGACCACTAAGTGAAAGATACGGTCCGGATTTCGGTGCCGGATGACCGGTCAGCTTTGCGCAAGTGACAGCTGTTTGGGGAGTGTTGTCATTGACCGAGACCTGACATGGCGGACTCCCGCCGGCGCGGGGAACCCGCCAGGAGGCCCGGACCGGGGCATAGCGGGGCGACTCGCGGGGGTCGGAGAGTGGATTTATCGACTTACCGGTCGCATGTCGGCATCACGACGGACTTCAGCCGTGGAACAGGTGTGACAACTTTCGAGCGTTCAGCGCTCGCGCGTGCGCGCGTTGTGTCGCGGGCCTTCGACCTGGTCGCCGCACGCCGTCGAGCACCACCGTCGGGTGCCGTCGCGCGACACGTCGTGGAAGCGCAGCCCGCACGTCGGCGAGGCGCACACGCGGATCCGGTCCGGGGCGGTGCCCAGGAGCTCCAGGTGGCCGCGGACCGCGATCCAGGCCGGACCCCAGGTCGGATCGGCGAACTCGGCGCGCTCGCCCGCGCCTTCGGCGGTGAAGGTGATCCGGATCCGGCCGTGCTCCAACACGGCGTCGAGCAGGGCCCGCGCGCTCGCGTCGGCCGGATCCGCGACGGCCCGTGCCAGGGCCTCGCGGGCGGTCAGCAGGTGGACGAGGGTCGCGGCGTCGGCCCGGAAACGGTCGGCCAGGCCGACGCTCTCCAGCCAGACCGCGAGCCCTTCGACCCGGGACAGTCCGGCGGCGCCCGCGAAGAGGTCCGCGGGTTCCCCGTCCTGGATCCAGCGGGTGTTCAGCAGGTCGAGGGAGACCGGTTCCCCGGTCAGCGGGCGCGGGTCCGCGCCGGTCCGTGTCGTCATGCCCTCGTCTTCCGCCGCCCCTCGCCAACCCTGCGAGAGTACGTGACCGGTCGGCCCGGCCGGCGGTTCCGCGTCCGGGGCGCGGTCGCCGTCCCGGGATCGATCGCAGGCCCGGGACCGGCCGCCGTCCGGGGCGCGGGCGCTCGGGCGCTCGGGGCTCACCGGGGGAGGACGACCAGGTAGGCCGCGGGTTCGCGGTCGCCCGACGCCGTCAGCGCCGTCCGTACCACCGAGGCCTGCTGCTCGGGCCAGTCGCGGAGTTTGCGGGGGGTGAGGTGCAGGACGGTCACCCCGAGCCGCTCCAGCGTCTCGCGCTTGCGGACGCACTCCGACCACTCCTCGTCCTCGTCCTGGCGCGGGGCGCGGGTGTCGATCTCGATGGCGACGGCCTGCTCGGGCCAGTACGCGTCGACCCCGCCGAGGTGCGGGCCGCCGGGCAGGCGCAGGTCCACGTTCCAGACGGGCTCGGGGAGGTCGTGGCTCCGGACGAGCTGGTACAGCCGGTCCTCGGCGATGGCCCGGCCCTCGGCGAGCAGGGACTCGACGGCGTCGACGACGTGGGGACGGTTCAGCAGCCGGGCCACGGTCAGCTCCCGGACGACGGCGGCCGGTTCGCAGTGCCCGCCGCGCACCGCCTCGCTCAGCAGGCGGCGCACGACCCCGGCGTCGGAGATCCGGGCGACGGCGTCGGCGACGGCCCGGGCGACGGGGGCCAGGGGGATGCCGGCCACCTCCTGCGACCGGGGCGGGGTGTGGGAGCGCAGGATCCGCACGTCGCCGGTGGAGCGCAGCCGGCGGGTGCCGGGCACGAGCACGTCGATGTGCGGGAGTCCGGCGAGCGGGGGAGCGGAGGTGAACCGGTACAGCGCCAGGGCCGCCATCCCGGTGATCATGGCCTCGCCGGATCCGCGCCGGCTCGCGTACAGCAGCGCCGCGTGCAGCCGCTCCTCGCTGGTCGCGATGCCGGAGTGGAGCAGGAACACCCCGGGCAGGATCTGCCGCCAGGGTCGCCCGGCGGCGTCGGAGGCGCTGACGCCGTGCTCGCGGAGCTGCGCGAGGGTGAGCACGCGGGGGCGGCTGCCGGTGAGGTGGGCGAGGGGGAGGGGCGTGTTGTGGTTCATGTGCCGGAGATTCCCGCATGGCGGGGGCCCGCTAACCCTTGTTACAGTCTCGTCGACAAATCGGGACAACACCGCACTAAAGTACGGGCGTTCGACTGCCGATAGCGCCGTTCGTCCGAGGCCGTTCACCTGCACGGACCCGGCCCGCCGGCCCGCGCCCGCCGACCGGCCCCCCGACCGGCCCGCGCCCGCCTCGCGTACGAGACGGGCGCGGGCTCCGGGGCGTCGGAGGCTAGGCCGTCGCCGCCGCGTCGCAGGCCTGGGCGCGCAGGGCCCGGGCCAGGTCGTCGCGGGACTCCAGCACCAGTCGGCGCAGCGCCGGCGGGGCCGACTCGTGTGCGGCCAGCCACGCGTCGGTGGCGTCGACCGTGCTCTGCGAGTCCTGGAGGGACGGGTACATCCCCTTCACCACGTGCATGCCGATCTGGATCGACCGGTCGGCCCACACCCGCTCGATGACCTCGAAGTAGCGACCCACGTACGGGGCCAACAGCCCCCGCTGCGAGGACTGCTGGGAACCGGAGATGGTCGCCTCGACCAACGCGTTCGACAACGCGTCCGATTCCACGACCGCGGCCCACGCCTGGTCCTTGACCGCGGCCGACGGCCGCGCCGCCAGGCAACGGACCTGGTGCCGCTTGCCCGACGCCGTGTCGTCGCGGGCGAGTTCCGCGGTCAGGGCCGCCTCGTCCACCGCCCCGTGCGCCGCCAGCGGCAGCAGGAAGTCCCAGCGCAGCTCCTGGTCCACGTCCAGCCCGTCGATCCGCGCCGAACCGTCCATCAGCCCCAGCAGCAACTGGAAGTCGCCCTCGGTCGCCGCGCCCGCCGCGAAGAACCGGGCCCACGTCAACTGGGACTCCGAGCCCGGCTCGGCCATCCGCAGCTCCTGGAGCGCGACGGCCGACAGGACCCGGCCGCCCTGCTCGCGCCAGTCCGCCGCCGCGTAGTGGGAGACCGCCGACAGGGCCTGCGCGTGCAACTGCTGGAGCACGCCGACGTCCGTCTCGCGCCCCGCGTGCGCCAGGACCAGGGACACGAAGTCCCGGGCGGGCATCAGCCCGTCGCGGGTCAGGTTCCACAGCGCCGACCAGCACAGGGCCCGCGCCAGCGGGTCGGTCAGGCTGCCCAGGTGCGAGCGCAGCGTGGACAGCGAGCGCTCGTCGAAGCGGATCTTGCAGTAGGTGAGGTCCTCGTCGTTGACCAGCACCAGGTCGGGCCGCTCCTGCCCGGCGAGTTCGGCCACGGCCGTCCGCGCGCCCGCCACGTCCGTCTCGGCGCGCGCGAAGCGCACCAGGGCGCCGTCCTCGATCCGGTACAGGCCCACCGCGACCCGGTGCGGCCTGAGCTCGTCGCCCTCCTGCACCACCGCGAGTTCGGTGATCCGGCCGCCCGCGTCGTGGGTCACCACCGGCGTCAGCGCGTTCACGCCGGCCGTCTGGAGCCAGGCCCGCGACCATTCGGCCATGTCCCGCCCGGAGACCTCGCCGAGCACCGACAGCAGGTCGTCCAGGGTGGTGTTCCCGTACGCGTTCGCCTTGAAGTAGCGCCGCGCGCCCTCCAGGAACGCCTCCCGGCCCACGTACGCCACGAGCTGCTTGAGGACCGCCGCGCCCTTGGCGTAGGTGATCCCGTCGAAGTTCAGCTTCGCGTCCTCCAGGTCACGGATGTCGGCCGTGATCGGGTGCGTGGACGGCAGCTGGTCGGCCCGGTAGGCCCACGCCTTGCGGTTGTTGGCGAAGGTGACCCACGCCTGGTCGAAGCGGGTGGCCTCGACGAGTGCGAAGGAGCCCATGAAGTCCGCGAAGGACTCCTTGAGCCACAGGTCGTCCCACCACTTCATCGTGACGAGGTCGCCGAACCACATGTGCGCCATCTCGTGCAGGATGACGTTCGCGCGGCGCTCGTACGAGGCCTGCGTGACCTTCCCGCGGAAGATGTACTCCTCCCGGAAGGTCACCATCCCCGGGTTCTCCATCGCGCCGAGGTTGTACTCGGGCACGAAGGCCTGGTCGTACTTCCCGAAGGGGTACGGGTAGTCGAACAGCTCGTGGAACAGGTCGAAGCCCTGCTTGGTGACCAGGAAGACGTCGTCCGCGTCGAAGTGCTTCGCGAGGCCCTTGCGGCACATCGCGCCGAGCGGGATCGTCAGGTCCCCGCGCGTGTAGGTGTCCGTCACGTAGTGGTACGGACCGGCCACCACGCAGGTGATGTACGTGGAGATCGGCGCGGTCTCGGCGAACCGGCGGGTCAGCCCCTCGCGGGACTCCTCGACGCCGTTGCTCCACACCTGCCAGCCCTCGGGCGCGGTCACCTCGAAGCGGTACGGGGCCTTCAGGTCGGGCTGTTCGAAGTTCGCGTACACCCGCCGGGCGTCCGCCGGCTCGTACTGGGTGTACAGGTAGACCTCGCCGTCCTCGGGGTCGACGAAGCGGTGCATGCCCTCGCCGGTCCGGCTGTAGGCGCAGTTCGCGTCCACGACCAGGACGTTCTCGGCGGTCAGCGCCTCCAGGGCGATCCGGGAGCCGTCGAAGACGGCGGCGGTGTCCAGCGCGGTCCCGTTCAGGGTCACGGCGTTCACCGAGGGGGCGATCAGGTCCGCGAACGTGGTGGCGCCGGCGGCGGCCCGGAAGCGGATCGTCGTCACCGAGCGGAAGGTCCGGGGGCCCTCGGCCGGCTCGGCCTCGTCCACCGCCGACCGCAGGTCCAGGACCACCTCGTACCCGTCGACGGACAACAGTGCGGCCCGTTCGCGGGCCTCGTCACGGGACAGATTCTCTCCGGGCACGTGCACTCCTTCGTGCGTGATCGTCGTCTTCCGTCGAATCCTCGCACGGGGGGAATGCGGGGGGCCCCGGGCTGGTTGGCGAGGGGGAACACGACCAGAGACGCCTTATGTGACTTGAGGAGAGACATGCCCGACACGCAGGTGCGCGAGAAGACCCCGGTCGATTTCTGGTTCGACCCGCTCTGCCCTTGGGCCTGGATGACGTCCCGCTGGATGCTCGAAGTCGAGAAGGTGCGCGACGTCGAGGTCCGCTGGCACGTGATGAGCCTCGGCGTGCTCAACGAGAACAAGCTGGACGAGCTGCCCGAGTCCTACCGCAAGCTCCTCGGCCCCGAGGCCTGGATCCCGGTCCGCGTGGTCATAGCGGCGCAGCAGAAGCACGGCTCCGAGCTGACCGGCAAGCTCTACACGGCGCTCGGCACCCGCATCCACAACGAGGGCCGCGGCAACACCCCCGAGGTGATCGCCGAAGCGCTGGCCGAGGTCGGTCTCCCGGTGGAGCTGGCCGCGTACGGAACCTCCGACGAGTACGACGAGGCCCTGCGCGCCTCGCACAACGAGGGCATCAACCGGGTCGGCCAGGAGGTCGGCACCCCGGTGATCTCCGTGCCCGGCGACAACGGCAAGGACGTCGCCTTCTTCGGTCCGGTCGTCACGCCCGCCCCGCGCGGCGAGGACGCCGCCCGCCTGTGGGACGGCACCCTGCTCGTCGCCTCCACGCCGGGCTTCTTCGAGATCAAGCGGACCCGCGACAAGGGCCCGTCCTTCGAGTAGTCCCGAGAGCGGTACCCGGCCGGTCCGCCGGCCCGAGCCCACAGAAAGCCCCCGCGAGTCACGTCCTCGCGGGGGCTTTCCGTTGGACACGCCCGCACGCGAAGGTTGAGAAGACGATCACGAGGCGGACGGGACGGTGGCGCCGATCAGCCCTTGGCGGGGATCAGCAGCGGTGTGTTGGCCTTGGCGTCGGCGTAGCGCTTGGAGACGTCCTGCCAGTTGACGACGTTCCACATGGCCTCGATGAAGTCCACCTTCTGGTTCTTGTACTGAAGGTAGAAGGCGTGCTCCCAGGCGTCGAACACGAGGACCGGCACGGAGGCCTGGCCGACGTTGCCCTGGTGGTCGTAGACCTGCTCCACGATCAGCCAGCCGCTGATGGGCTCGTACGCCAGCACGCCCCAGCCGGAGCCCTGCGTGGCGGAAGCGGCGAAGGTCAGCTGCTTCTTGAACTTCGCGAAGGAGCCGAACGACTCGGTGATCGCGTCGGTGAGGTCGCCCAGACCGTCGGCCGCGGTCGGCTCGCCGCCGCCCTCGCCGGTCTTCGGGCTGGCCATGTTGTGCCAGTAGATGCTGTGCAGGATGTGGCCGGAGAGGTGGAACGCGAGGTTCTTCTCCAGCCCGTTCAGCGCGCCCCAGTTCTCCTTGTCGCGCGCCTCCGCCAGCTGCTCCAGCGTGTTGTTGGCCCCGGTGACGTAGGCCGCGTGGTGCTTGTCGTGGTGCAGCTCGATGATCTGCGGATTGATCACCGGCTCCAGCGCCGCGTAGTCGTACGGAAGCTCAGGAAGCGTGTAGATGGCCATGCGTGTATCCGGTCCCCTCAGCGTGCCAACCGCTCATGGTGCGACAGTTATTGCAATCAATGCGCAACTGCACGCTAGCAGTATCTATTCCTGGCGACGAGTAAGGGTTGCCTCTCTTGTCAAGCCCGTCGGAACGCCGAAAGCCGGGCCCATGCGATCGCATGAACCCGGCCTTCGACCAGGGGTGGAGCAGGGGTGGAACGGCGGTGGAGGAGTGGTGGGGCGGGAAAGTGGCGCAGGGTCAGGCCGTCGCGCGCGACCCGGCCCGACGCTGCATCACGTATC
Organism: Streptomyces sp. H27-H5; assembly: GCF_026627505.1. Taxonomy (GTDB): domain Bacteria; phylum Actinomycetota; class Actinomycetes; order Streptomycetales; family Streptomycetaceae; genus Streptomyces. The sequence goes on from NZ_JAPNLK010000026.1 coordinate 6,720, forward strand.
CGGTGACCGCGAGTGCGACGGTCAGTCCACCGGTGAAGAGGACCTGGACCCGGGTGTCGTCACCGCGGACCATCAGCGCCAGCACGCCGACGACCCCGGCCAGTGCCACCCAGGTCAGGTACGGGAAGCCCCACATCCGCACGACCAGCCGCTCGGGGGCCTCCCGCTCCAGCCGGCGGCGCAGCACGAACTGGGAGACGGCGATGAAGCCCCAGACGACCAGGATCACGCCGCCGACCATGTTGAGCAGCCAGGCGAACAGTGTGTCCGGGTACCAGTAGGACAGCAGCACGGTGACGAAGCCGAAGCCCGAGGAGGCGAGCACCGCGCGCCGCGGCACGCCGCCGGAGGCCTTGCCGAGCGCCTTGGGGCCCTGCCCCCGGGCGACCAGCGAGTAGGCCATGCGCGAGGAGCCGTAGATGTTGGCGTTCATCGCGGAGAGCAGCGCGATCAGGATGACCACGTTCATGATCTCGCCGGCCGCGGGGATGCCCAGGTGGTCCAGGGTCGCGGCGTACGGGCCGTCCTCGGCCACCGCCGGGTCGTTCCACGGCAGCAGGGTGACGATGACCAGCATCGAGCCGACGTAGACGATCGCGATCCGCCACATGGTGGTCTTCACGGCCCGGGCGACGCCCTTGACGGGGTTGTCCGACTCGGCCGCCGCGATGGTCACCGTCTCCAGGCCGCCGTACGCGACGACCGAGGCGAGCAGGCCGACCAGCAGGCCGTCCGTGCCGTTGGGCAGGAAGCCGCCGTCGTGGAGCAGGTTCGCGGAGCCGGGGGAGGAGGTCCCGGGCAACAGACCCAGGACGGCGAGCACGCCCAGGCCCAGGAACAGCGCGATCGCGCCGATCTTGAGGGCGGCGAACCAGAACTCGAACTCGCCGAAGTGGGAGACCGCCGCCAGGTTGGCCCCGCAGAAGAGCGCCATGAACACCAGCACCCACATCCACGAGGGGGTGCCCGGGAACCAGCCCGTCATGATGTGCGCCGCGCCGATCGCCTCGATGGCCACGCCCACGCACAGCAGGGTCCAGAACATCCAGCCGGCCGTGAAGCCCGCCCACGGGCCGATGGCGCGGTCGGCGTGCACGGAGAAGGAGCCGGAGGCGGGGTTGGCGGCGGACATCTCGCCGAGCATCCGCATCACGAACATCACGAGGATCCCGGAGGCGGCGTACGCGATCACGATCGACGGGCCCGCAGCCGCGATGCCGGCCCCGGAGCCCACGAAGAGCCCGGCGCCGATGACCCCGCCGAGGGCGATCATCGAGAGGTGGCGCTGCTTGAGGCCGTTGCCGAGGGGGGAGGACCCCGGTTCGGTCGGCGGCGGCTGCCGGTCGGACGGGTTCAGGGTGCTCTGACTCATGGGGGTGGTGCCTTGTCCGGTGCGGGGACGGGAGGGCGTCCAGTCTGCCGATCGTCCGATAAGCGGACATCCGACGTCCATCATGCGGACATTCGCCTCACGGGACGTGATCACCCCCGCGCGGAGACGGAACAGGCCCGGGACACCGGTCCCGGGCCTGTTCCGCGTACGGCGAGGAGGGGCGTCAGGCCCGCCGGGCCCGCAGCTCCCGCACCCCCGCCACGACCAGCACCGCGGCGGCCGCGCCCGTCGACCACAGCAACTGCGGCCGCGCCGAGTCGTCGAACAGCATCAGGACCAGCACCACGGCCATCCCGACCAGCGCCGCCCACGTCAGGTACGGGAACAGCCACATCCGCAGCGTCAGCCGCTCCGGCATCTCCCGCTCCAGCACGCGCCGCAGCCGCAACTGCGAGACCGCGATCAGCGCCCACACGAACAGCAGCACCGCGCCGACCGCGTTGAGCATGTAGAGGAAGACCGTGTCGGGCCACAGCAGGTTCAGCACCACCGAGACGAACCCGAACGCCACCGAGGCGAACACCGCCCGCCGCGGCACCCCGCCGCCCGAGACCCGCAGCAGCCCCTTGGGCGCCTCGCCCCGCTCGGCCAGCGAGAACACCATCCGCGAGGACCCGTACAGGTTGGCGTTGAGGGCCGAGAGCAGCGCCACGAAGACCACGATGTTCATGATCTGACCGGCCGCCGGGATGCCGATCGAGTCCAGGACGGCCACGTACGGGCTCTGCCCCGGCTCCAGCGAGTCCCACGGCAGCAGGGTCACGATGACCACCATCGAGCCGACGTAGAAGAAGAGGATGCGCCACACCGCGCTGCGCACCGCGCGGGCGACCGAGCGGGCCGGGTCGTCGGACTCGGCCGCCGCGATGGTGACGACCTCCAGGCCGCCGAAGGCGAAGACCACGGCGAGCATGCCGGCTACCACACCGCCCATCCCCTCGGGGAAGAAGCCGCCGTGGCCGGTCAGGTTGGCCGCGCCGATCGGGTCCGTGTCGGGCAGCAGCCCGAGGATGGCGAGGGTGCCCAGGATCAGGAAGAGGACGATCGCGCCGACCTTCAGCGCGGCGAACCAGAACTCGAACTCGCCGAAGTTCTTCACGGCGGCCAGGTTGCTCACGGTGAAGACCACCATGAAGATCAGGACCCAGATCCACTGGTCGACCGACGGCACCCAGCCGTTGGCGATCTTCGCGGCGCCGGTGGCCTCCACGGCGAGCACCACGACCAGCAGGAACCAGTACAGCCAGCCGGCGGAGAAGCCGGCCCAACGCCCGAGGGCCTTCTCCGCGTACACGGAGAACGAACCGGAGGCGGGCATCGCGGCCGACATCTCGCCGAGCATCCGCATCACGAGCATCGCGAGGACGCCCGCGAGCAGGTACGAGCAGATGATCGCGGGACCGGCGATGCCGATGCCGGCGCCGGAGCCGACGAAGAGCCCGGCGCCGATGACGCCGCCGAGGCCCAGCATGGTCAGGTGGCGCTGCTTCAGGCTGTGGCTGAGGGGTTCGGAGGGGAGCTCACCCGTGGTGGCGGGCGGGTCGGGCAGGAGGTCGCGCATGAGGAGTGCTCGTACTCTCGTTCGGCCTGGCGGCGGTGGGGGCTCCGCGACTGGTTGGAGGGAACCTACAGTCTCGCTGGAGGCCGTCCATCCGCGCAAAACGGACGTGCGAGCTGTAGTTGCTCGTGATGCGGATCACTTCAACTGGGGTGTGGCCCGGGCTCTTTGTGTACTCCCCACCAAACCGGGGAGTACGGCTTTGTCCCGGCCGGCGGTGGGGCGGAGCCCTGCGCCGGACTAACGTCGGTGATCGTCCCGTCACCACCACCCCCGGAGCCTCCCGATGAGCACCGCTTCCGTCTCCTTCCGGCCCGGCGCCGTCCTCGCCGACCTGCTGCCCGCGAGCCGCGTCCGTGACATCGCGCTCGTCGTCGGCGGCGCCGCGCTCACCGGCATCGCCGCGCAGATCGCCGTGCCCGTCCCCGGCTCCCCGGTCCCGGTCACCGGCCAGACCTTCGCGGCCCTGCTGGTCGGCACCGCGTTCGGTGCCCGGCGCGGCTTCCTCGCGCTGGCCCTGTACGCGCTCGCGGGCATGGCGGGCGTGCCGTGGTTCGCGGGCGGCACCTCCGGCGCCGGCGGCGCCTCCTTCGGCTACGTGCTCGGCATGCTGCTCGCCGCCACCGTCGTCGGCGCCCTCGCGCGGCGCGGCGCCGACCGCTCTGTCGCGCGCACGGCGGGCACGATGGTGCTCGGATCCGCGCTCATCTACGCCGTCGGCGTGCCCTACCTGGCGCTGTCCACCGGGATGTCCTTCGGCGCGGCCGTCGCGGCGGGCCTGACCCCGTTCCTGCTCGGCGACGCCCTCAAGGCCGCGCTGGCCATGGGCGCCCTGCCGGCCGCCTGGAAGCTGGCCGGCCGCCGCGGCTGATCCCGTACGCGTCGACCACGACGCAGCCCCCGGACCGCGAGCGGCGGTCCGGGGGCTGCTGTCGTTCACGGGCGATCGATCGCTCAGACGCGCGCGGCGGCCTTGCGGCGCATGTCGCGCACCACGCCGATGGCCAGCACCACGGCCGCCACCAGCAGGGAGAGCAGGACGACCTGGCGGTTGTCCTTGTCGTAGACCATGTAGGCCAGGACGAAGGTGATCATGCCGGCGGTGGCCCAGGTGAGGTACGGGAAGAGCCACATCTTGACGGCGAGCTTCTCCGGCGCCTCGCGCTCCAGGATCTTGCGCATGCGCAGCTGGGTCAGGCAGATGACCAGCCACACGAAGAGGGCGATGGCACCCGAGGAGTTCAGCAGGAAGGTGAAGACCGTGTCCTTGAAGGCGTAGTTGAAGTAGACGGCGACGAAGCCGAACACCACGGAGCCCAGGATCGCGGCCGTCGGGACGCCCCGCTTGTTGACCTTGGCGAAGGCCTTCGGGGCGTCACCGCGCTCGCCCAGCGAGAACGCCATGCGGGAGGCGGTGTACAGGCCCGAGTTCAGGCAGGACAGCACGGCGGTCAGCACGATCACGTTCATGATCTGGCCGGCGTGGGCGATGCCGATGGAGTCCAGGGCGGCCACGTAGGAGCCCTTGTCGACGATCGACTTGTCGTTCCACGGCAGCAGGGTCAGGACGATGAAGATCGAGCCCAGGTAGAAGATGCCGATGCGCCAGATCACCGAGTTGGTGGCCTTGGTGACCGCGCGGCGCGGGTCCTCGGACTCGCCGGCGGCCAGCGTGACGATCTCGCTGCCCATGAAGGAGAAGACGACCATCAGCACACCGGTGAGGATCGAGCCCCAACCGTTGGGCATGAATCCGCCCGCGTCGGTGAGGTGCGCGAAACCGGCGCCGGGGTTGTCCGAGCCCGGCAGCACGCCGAAGACGGCCAGCATGCCGATGATCACGAACGCGCCGATGGCGACGACCTTGATGCCGGCGAACCAGAACTCGAACTCGCCGTACGAGGCGACCGAGCCGAGGTTGGTGACGGTCAGGACCGCCATCACGATCAGAGCCCAGGCCCACTGCGGGACGGCCGGGACCCAGCCTTCGAGGATCACCGCGCCGGCGGTGGCCTCCACGGCCAGCACGACGACCCAGAAGAACCAGTACAGCCAGCCGATGGAGAAGCCGGCCCAGCGACCGAGCGCGCGGTCGGCGTACGCGGAGAACGAGCCCGAGTTCGGGCTGGCGGCGGCCATCTCGCCGAGCATCCGCATCACGAAGACGACCATGGCGCCGACGAGTGCGTACGAGACGAGGATGGCGGGACCGGCCTTGGCGATGCCGCCGCCGGAGCCGACGAAAAGACCGGCGCCGATGACGCCGCCAATGGCGATCATGGACAGGTGGCGGTTCTTGAGACCGGCCTTCAGACCGTCGGAGGGCTTGGCGTCGCCGGGGGTGCCGGAGGGGTCGCCTGCCTTCTGAAGGGTCGTCGTGGAGCTCATGGACGATTCCTTAGGTTCTCGGGTTGCGAGCCCCGGCATTCAAACCTGAGTTACCTCCAATACGGAAGAGTTTCTTCCGATGGTTGCCCTGGGCACAAGGTCCGGGACGAAGGTCCCGACCCGTCCTGTCTGGGTTCTTTGGGTTTATTTGAGGTTGAGAAGTGATTTACGCGACACCCGCTGCGGGCCCCGGGTCCGGCTCGTGCCACACTCGACCCATGCGCGTGTACCTCGGATCCGACCATGCCGGCTTTGAGCTCAAGAACCACCTGGTGGACTGGCTCAAGAACAACGGCCACGAGCCCGTCGACTGCGGGCCCCACATCTACGACGCGGTGGACGACTACCCGCCCTTCTGCCTGCGGGCCGCGGAGCGGACCGCCGCGGACGGCGAGAGCCTCGGCATCGTGATCGGCGGCTCCGGCAACGGCGAGCAGATCGCAGCGAACAAGGTCAAGGGCGTCCGCGCGATCCTCGCCTGGAGCGTGGAGACCGCCAAGCTCGGCCGTGAGCACAACAACGCCAACGTGATCTCCGTCGGCGGTCGGATGCACACGCAGGACGAGGCCGTCGGCTTCATCGAGGCCTTCCTGGCGACCCCGTACTCCGGCGAGGAGCGCCACACCCGCCGCATCGACATGCTCTCCGCCTACGAGGTGACCGGCGAGCTGCCCCCGATCCCGGCCCACCACCCGCAGGCCTGACACCCCTCCGCCGTGCCGCCGGAAAGCCCCGGTGGCGCGGCGGTTCCGTGCCGCCGTCCGGCCGCTCGGCGTCTGCGGCGCGGCCCGGCCGTCCCTGTCGTCGTGCGGGCCGTCCCGTCGTGCCACCCCGCCGTGGTGCCGTCCCGTCGTCGTGTCTCAAGGAGCAGCGTCGTGCCCGAGGGGCATACGATCCACCGCCTCGCCCAGGACCACACCGAGCGGTTCGCCGCCCGCCCGGTCCGGGTCAGCAGCCCGCAGGGCCGGTTCGCCGAGAGCGCCGCACTGCTCGACGGTCGTGAGCTGGAGAGCGCCGAGGCGCACGGCAAGCACCTCTTCCTGGAACTCGGGGACGCCTGGATCCACATCCACCTCGGCCTCTTCGGCAAGCTCGGCTTCGGCCCCGCCCCGGCCCCGCCCGCCGCGGACACCGTGCGGCTGCGCCTGCTGAACGCCGACCACTGGGCAGACCTGCGCGGCCCCACCGCCTGCGCGCTGATCGGCGACGGCGAGAAGAAGGCGATACACGACCGGCTCGGCCCCGACCCGCTGCGCCCGGATGACGACCCGGACCGGGCCTGGGCGCGGATCTCCCGCTCCCGCACCACGGTCGCGGCCCTCCTCATGGACCAGAAGGTGATCGCGGGCGTCGGCAACGTCTACCGCGCGGAGGTCCTCTTCCGGCACGGCATCGACCCGTACCGCCTCGGCCGGGATCTCACCCGCCGCGAATGGGACGCGATCTGGGCCGACCTGGTCCTGCTGATGCGCGAGGGCGTACGGAACAACCGGATCGACACCGTCCGCGACGAACACCTGCCCGAGGCCATGGGACGCCCGCCCAGGGTGGACGACCACGGCGGCGAGGTGTACGTCTACCGGAGGGCGAACATGCCCTGCCACATCTGCGGGGGCGAGATCCGCACCGCCGATCTCGCCGCCCGCAACCTCTTCTGGTGCCCCGACTGCCAGACGCGCTAGCGCCCGGCCACGACCGCCCGAGGCCGTGGGGCCCCGGAGCCCGGCCCCGGAACCCATGAGGCGCCGGAACCCGTGCGACCGCCGCCCGTGCCCCGCTAGAACCCGTGCGGCAGCCAGGGGGCCACATCGCCCCGGAACGCGCGCGAGGCCTCGGCCAGGGCCCCCGGGCGCAGCTCGCGGACCCGCCCGGCGGCGGCCAGCGAGACGAGGGTGATCCCGCCCAGATAGGCGGACCCGAGTTCCCGGACGGACAGCTCCAGCTCGGCCGGCTCGGCCGTCCGCACGCAGGACGCACCGCCCTTCCCGTCGACGGTCAGCCGCCACCGCCCCTCGTTCCACGGGCAGAACGCGTCCTCCACCTCCAGGACCACGTCCAGCGGCGCCCCGTACGCCCGCGCCTCCAGCGCCGCACTGACGTCCACGAGCCGCACGTGCAGCGCGTCGCGCGGGAACGGCCGGGACCGCCGGACATCGCTGACCAGGTGCAGGACCGGATCGTCCACCGGCCGCTTGGTCGCCCGTACGGAGGAGGTCAGGTCGATCTCGAAGAGGTAGCGCCACAGCGCGGCCGTGGCCGCCGGATCCAGCGCGTCCAGGTCGGCCAGATCGACCCGGCCCTCGGCGCCGGTCAGCTCCCAGTCGGGCTTCACCCGATAGCGGGCGTACCCGAGCACCTCCCCGTCCGGCCGCCGCGCCACCACGCACTTGAGCGGGGACGCCCCGCCCCGCATGCTCTCCGGGTCCAGCAGCGCCTGCCGCTCCCAGCCCGGCTGCCGGGCCGGCATCCCGGGCCGCCGGGGGACCAGCTCGGCGTACACCCGCTCGCAGTCGGGCAGCGCCTTCTCCGGGTCCACGAGCCCCAGCACGACCTCGTCCGTGCCCGGCGGCACGGCGAGCCGCACCCGGACCGTGTCGATGTGGACGGCCAGGCCGTACGCACCGGTGCCGTAGCCGAAGCGCCCGTAGATCGCCGGTTCCGAGGCCGTCAGCACGGCGAGCGCCTCACCACCCGCCCGGATGTCGTCCAATTGGCGGCGCATCATCGACGTCAGCACCCCGCGCCGACGGTGCGTCGGCGCCACCCCCACCATGGTCACGCCCGCCGCCGGCACCACCGAGCCGCCGGGGACGGAAAGCCGGAAGCTGAAGGCGCCCGCCGAACCCACGCAGGTCTCGCCGTCCCAGACGCCGAGCGAACGCTCGGGCTCCGTCAGGGACTTGTACAGTTCCCGCTCCGCCGGAGATTCGGGCACACCACCGAACGCCAGTTCCAAGTGGTCGTACCAGGCATCCCACTCATCAGCCTTCAATACGCGCGTCTCAAGAGCCATATGGCCATCCTTACCAGGGCATTCCGTCCCAGTCGAAATGATTTCGACCGGCGATGGACCTCAGGTCCGGGGGTACCCCTGCGCACGCACAGCCAGGATGGATAGGGTCCCGATGCAATGGCCGGAGCACGTGTGGAGACGCTCATGGCCCGGACACGCATGCTGTGGCACCGGGCCCGCACCACCCTGCGCAAATCGGCGGTCGACTACTTCCGCGGCGACGGCTCGGACTGGCTCGCCTTCGGCGGCCTGCTCCTGACCATTCCCGCCATCGCGTGCGGCACGCTGATGATGCCCGTCTGGTTTTCGCCGGCCGCGCTGGTCCTGCCCATCGTGGCGGGCGGCCTGCTGCTGAGACCCGCCAGCCTGCTCGCGCTCTACGCCGCCTCCGCGGCCGCCCTGATCGTCGAGGCCCTGGTCCTCGGCCCGTACACCCAAGGCCCCGCCCGGGTCACCCCGGGCACCGTGCTCGTCGTCGCCGCCTGCGGGTTCTTCGGGCTGGTCATCGCCCAGTTCCGCAGCCGCGTCGGGGTGCCCTGGCGGCGCGGCGGCACCATGCTCTTCGACCTGCGCGAACGGATCCGGGTCCAGAGCAAACTGCCCTCCCTGCCACCCGGCTGGCACCGCGAGATGGCCCTGCGCCCCGCCGGCGGCCAGTCCTTCTCCGGCGACTTCGTCGTCGCCGCCCGCACCAACGGCGGCCGCACCCTGGAGATCGTCCTGACCGACGTCTCCGGCAAGGGCATGGAGGCCGGCTCCCGCGCCCTGCTGCTGTCCGGCGCGTTCGGCGGCCTGCTCGGCGCCCTCCCGCCCCACGGCTTCCTCCCCGCCGCCAACGGCTACCTCCTGCGCCAGGACTGGGAAGAGGGCTTCGCCACCTCCATCCACCTCGTCCTGGACCTGGAGAGCGGCGACTACGAACTGCTCTCCGCCGGCCACCTCCCCGCCCTCCAACTCTCCGCCGGCACCGGCCGCTGGCGGGAGGTCTCCGGCGAGGGCCCGCTCCTCGGCGTCTACGACGGGGCCGAGTTCGAGCCCGCCCGCGGCAACCTGCGGCGCGGCGACGTCCTGATGCTCTTCACCGACGGCCTCGTCGAGACCGCCGACCGCGACATCAGCGAGGGCATCGACCGCCTCACCGGAGAAGCCGACCGCTACGTCGCCGCCGGCTGGGAGGGCGCCGCCTGGCACCTCATCGAGAAGGTCGCCAAGGACGTCAACGACGACCGCGCCCTGCTGCTCATCCGCCGCTCCATGTGAGCCGGTGGTGGGGTTTTCCCCACCACCGACCCGCCTGGTTCCGCCATGGTCCACACCCCGACGTGATCCGTAGCGTCGCAAACACGATCAGGACCTGATCGGCGGACACGGACGGACGGGCACACCATGGGGATCCTGCGGAACAAGCGGCGGCGCGAAGAGCGGGAGCCGGCGCACGAGCACGGAACCCCGCCCACCGCGGACGCCGCGTACGGAACCCCGACCGATGCCGGGTTCGGAACCCCGCCCCCGGCCGGCGCCGCGTACGGAACCCCGTCCCCGGCCGCCGTCGAACTGCGCGGCGTACGGCGCCGCTACGGGCGCGGCGGCGGCGCCGTGCACGCCCTGCGCGGCATCGACCTCAGCCTGCCGCGCGGCAGCTTCACCGCCGTCATGGGCCCCTCCGGCTCCGGCAAGTCCACCTTCCTCCAGTGCGCCGCCGGCCTCGACCTGCCCACCGAGGGCTCCGTCCGTCTCGGCGGCACCGAGATCACCGGCATGAACGAGAACCAGCTGACCGAACTGCGCCGCAGCCGCCTCGGCTTCGTCTTCCAGGCCTTCAACCTGCTGCCCTCCCTCACCGTCGAACAGAACGTCCTGCTCCCGATGCGCCTCGCCGGCGGCGGAACCGCACGCCAGGGCCGGGCCCACGCCGCCGAACTGCTCGCCCGCGTCGGCCTGGAGGGCAAGGGACACCGACGCCCCACCGAACTCTCCGGCGGCCAACAGCAGCGCGTGGCCATCGCCCGCGCCCTCGTCACCCGCCCCGACGTGATCTTCGCCGACGAACCCACCGGCGCCCTCGACACCACCACCGCCGCCGAGGTCCTCGACCTGCTGCGCTCCGCCGTCGACTCCCTCGGCGCCACCGTCGTCATGGTCACCCACGACCCCGTCGCCGCCACCCACGCCGACCAGGTGCTCTTCCTCGCCGACGGCCTCATCGCGGACCGACTGCCGCGCACCGACGCCACCACCATCGCCGCCCGGATGCGCACCCTCACCACCCGCCCCGCACTCGCGGGAGCGGCGGCCTGATGCCCACCCCGAACGGACTGGCCCGCGCCGCGCTGCGGTTTCGCCCCGCGGCGTTCGCCGGCACCTTCATCGCCCTCCTCCTGACCGTCGCCATCGTGTCCGCCTGCGGGATCCTGCTGGAGAGCGGACTGCGGGCGAGCGTCCCGCCCACCCGCTACGCCCAGGCCCCCGTCGTGGTCGCCGCCGACCAGCAGGTCCGCATGCGGGCCGGGGCCGGCGAGGGCACCTACGAGGTCACCGCCGCCGTCCCCGAACGGGCCCGCGTCGACGCCGCCCTGCTGGAACGGCTCACCCCGCTCGGCCGGGCCGTCCCCGACGTGAGCTTCCCCGTACGGGACGCCGCCGGAGCCGCCCTCGACGCGTCCGGCTGGGGCTCCACCGCCTTCACCGGCGAACACCTCGCCGCCGGCCGGGCCCCGACCCGCCCCGGAGAGGTCGCCCTCGGCACGGCCGCCGGCCCCGACCGGGTACGCCTGGACACCCCCGCCGGACAGCGCGAGTTCCGCGTCGTCGGACGCACCGACCGGCCCGGAGCCTGGTTCTCCGACACCGAGGCCCGCACCCTGTCCGGGCACCCCGACGCGCTCGACGCCATCGTGCTCCTCGACGCGGACCCGCGCGCCGACACCCCGGCGGTCCGGGCCGCCGTCGGCAACCGCGCCCAGGTCCTCACCGGCGCCGCCCGCGTCATGGACCCGCGACTGGAGGGCGCCAAGGCGCTCCTGTCCGGCCTCGGCGGCTCCTTCGGCGGCGTCGCCACCCTCGTCGCCGTCTTCACCGCCGCCGGCACCGTCGCACTCTCCGTCGGCCAACGATCCCGCGAGTTCGCCCTGCTGCGGGCCATCGGCGCGACCCCCCGCCAGATCCGACGCACCGTCGCCACCGAGGCCCTGCTCGTCGCACCCGCCGCCGGCGCGCTCGGCTGCGTACCCGGCATCGCCCTGGCCTCCTGGTGGTTCGGGCAACTCCGGCAGAAGGGCGCCATCCCCGACTCCGTCGAACTGTCCGTCTCCTGGATCCCCCTGCTCAGCGCCGTCGGCATCGGCCTCGCCACCGCCCTGCTCGCCGGCTGGGCCGCCGCCCGCCGACCCGCCCGCATCCGGCCCGGACAGGCCCTCGCCGCAGCCGCCGTCGAACGCCTGCGACCCGGCTGGATCCGCACCCCTCTCGGCCTCGCCGCCCTCGCCGGCGGGATCGTCTGCGCGCGCCTGGCCGCCGGGAACACCGGCGAGGACGCCGCCAACGCCTCCCTCGGCGTGGTCATGCTCTTCATGCTCGCCGTCGCCCTGCTCGGCCCGCTCGTCGCCCGCGCCTGCGCGGCCGTGTTCGGCCTCCCGCTGCGCGCCACCGGGCCCGCCGGCCGACTGGCCGCCGCCAACTCCCGTACCAACGCCCGCCGACTCGCCTCCGCGATCACCCCGATCGTGCTCGCCATGGCCTTCTCCTCGACCCTCGTCTTCCTGCACACCAGCCAGGACCGGGCCACCCGCCAACAGCAGGAGGCCGGGCTGCTCGCCGACCACGTCGTCACCGACCCGCGCTCCACCGACGGCGGCATCGCGGTCACCCGCACCTCCGTCCTCGCCGTGACGGGCTCCGGCGCCGACCGGTGGTTCCAGTCCGCCACCGCCCAGGGCGTCTCCGGCGACCCGACCCCGGTCCAGGACCTCGGCGTACGCTCCGGCTCCCTCGCGCACCTGCGCCCCGGCACCGTCGCCGTCGACCGCACCCTCGCCGACTCCGCGCACGCCTCGGTGGGCGACCGCATCGACCTGCGGCTCCCCGACGGCACCCCGACCCGCCCCGAGATCACCGCCGTCTACACCCGAGGCCTCGGATTCGCGCAGGTCACCCTCCCCGCCGCGGACCTCGCCGGACACACCACCGCGGGCCGGCCCACCGAACTCCTCGTCCGCGGCCCCGTACCGGCCGACGCCGGCCCGGCGATCGCCGCGTCCCGGTGGACCGCCGCCCAGGACCTCGACCGCGCGCTCAACGCCTGGGCCAACACCACGATGGCGGCCGTACTCGGCGGCTTCGCGGCCGTCGCCGCCGCCAACACCCTCGTGATGACCGTCCTCGACCGCCGCCGCGAACTGCGGATGCTGCGCCTCGTCGGCTCCACCCGCCGGCAGGTCCTGCGCATGCTCCGCTGGGAAGCCCTGCTGATCACCGGCGCGGGCATCACCCTCGGCTCCGCCATCGCGCTGGCCACCCTGATCCCCCTGACCCGGGCCGTCACCGGCACGGGCCCGTACGTCCCACCCCTGGTCTACGCGTCCTTCGCGGCGTCCGCCCTGCTCCTGGGCCTCACCGCCACGGCCCTCCCCGGCCGCCTCCTCACCCGCCGCCCGTCGCGGACGGCCTGACGCCGGGTCTTCGGGGAGCGCCCCGCCCCCGGGGGCTCCGGGGGGCGGGGCACGACCCCGGGGGCGCAGGGGGCGGGCCACTCCCACCCGATTGGCCCGCCCCCGGAGCCCCGCGAAGACCTACCGTGCCCCCATGCACCACACCCTCGCCGCCGACCTCGCCCGCCTCCCGGACCTCCTCGACGCCACCCGCCGGGCGGCCGTCGAGGCCCTCGCCGGCCTGGACGCGCGTCCCGTCGTACCCCCGCGCCCCACACCGGACCCGCACCCCGAGCCCCTCCCCGCCCACGGCGCCGGCGCGGACGCCGCCCTGGACGCCTTCCAACGCCGCTGGGCGCCCCTCCTGTCGGCCTCCGCCGGCCCCCGCTACCTCGGCTTCGTCACCGGCGGCGCCACCCCCGCCGCCCTCGCCGGCGACTGGCTGACCGCCGTCCACGACCAGAACTCCAACTCCGCCCTCGACGGCGCCGGTCAAGACCTGGAACGCGAGACCGTCTCCTGGCTCCGCGACCTCTTCGGCCTCTCCGACGCCCACACCGGCACCTTCCTCAGCGGCGCCACGATGTCCAACACCACCGGCCTCGCCATCGCCCGCGAATGGCTCGGCGAGCGGCGCGGGATCTCCGTCTCCGAGGACGGCGCGGCGGCGCTCGGCCCCGTCCGCGTCCTCTCCGGCGCCCCGCACTCCTCCATCGCCAAGGCCCTCTCCGTCCTCGGCCTCGGCCGCAACGCCCTGGTGCCCGTCCCCACCCTCCCCGGCCGGGAGGCCGCCGACCCCGCAGCCCTCGACCGGGCCCTCGCGGACACCCCCGGCCCGGCCGTCGTCGTCGCCAACGCCGGCACCGTCAACACCGTCGACTTCGACGACCTCCGCGCCGTCGCCGCCCTGCGCGAACGCCACGACTTCTGGCTGCACACCGACGCCGCCTTCGGCGCCTTCGCCGCGCTCTCCCCGGAACACGCCCACCTCGTCGACGGACTCGACGCCTCGGACTCGGTCTGCGTCGACCTGCACAAGTGGCTGAACGTCCCCTACGACAGCGCCGTCCAGTTCACCCGCCGCCGCGACCTCCAGGCCCGCGTCTTCCAGAACGCCGCCGCCTACCTCGGACCGCTCGGCGAACACCCCGACCTCGTCCACCTCACCCCGGAGAACTCCCACCGACTGCGCGCCCTCGCCGCCTGGTTCACGCTCCACGCCTACGGACGCGAGGGCCACCGGGAGATCGTCGAACGCGACATCGCCTGCGCCCGCTCCCTGGCCGCGGAACTCGCCGAGGACCCCGCCTTCCGCATCCTGGCCCCGGTCCGCCTCAACGTCGTCTGCCTCACCCTCGCCGAGACCCCCACCGCGGCCCGCCTCACGGCCCTGCGCGAAGCCGTCGGCACGGAGGTCTTCCTCACCCCCACCGTCTACGCGGGAACCCCCGCCCTGCGCGCCGCGTTCTCCAATTGGCGTACCACGCAGGCGGACGTACGCCGAGCCGCCCAGGCTCTCCGTACGGCAGCAAGGAAGCTCACATGACGGATCGCGCCCTGACCCTCATCGAGGTCGAGGCCCTCGCCCGCGCGGCGCACGAGGGCCAGACCGACAAGGCCGGCCGCCCCTACGCCGAACACCTCGCGGCCGTCGCCGAAGGCGTCCGCCTGCGCGGAGGCACCGCCGAACAACAGGCGGCGGCCTGGCTCCACGACGCGATCGAGGACGACGCCCTCACCCCGGAGTGGCTCGAATCGGCCGCCCTGCCCACCCAGGTCAAGGACATGGTCCTCGCCCTCACCAAGATCCCGGGCGAACCGGTCGAGGGGTACACGGCTCGCATCCTCGCCACCCCGGGCGCCCTCGTGGTCAAGGAGGCCGACCTGGCGCACAACGCCGACCCGGTACGCCTCTCCATACTCGACGCCCCCACCCGCGACCGCCTGTCCGCCAAGTACGCCCACGTGCGCGCGCTCCTCGGCCTCACCACCCCATGACCCCGCGCCGCACCCGAAACACGCGACCCTCACATCCCGTTGACGGCAAAGTCACCATGCCTATTCGTCACGGGACGGATAGTCAGGCCCGGTTGGTGGGAGGATGGTGCATGTGGGGGCATGGGCCCCAGGCCGACCAGGGGACGACCGAAGGTGTGATCAGTAGTGGCCATTTCGCTGTCAGTGGTGGTTCTGTTGGCGATCATCCTGGTGATCCTGATCCGCGGCAAGCACATCAAGGCCGGCCCCGCGATCATCGCGGTCCTCTTCGGCTTCTTTCTGGCGTCCAGCTCCATCGCCCCGGACGTCAACCGCTTCCTCAACTCCCTGGCGGACACGATCGCCGGCATCAAACTCTGAACCCCATGACGCAGAACCGACTTTGGCCGGGCGTCGTTCCTCGGGGACGGGGAACGCCAGCAGTGGGAATGCCTGTTACGGACGCCAGGGCCGGCGAGCTCCAACAGCCGCTCCGCGAGGATGCGAAGCCCTTCCGCGTTCGCCTTGATGAGAGCCTCGCCGGCTGAGCTCTGCACCTTGATCAGCGGTTCGTCCATGTATCCACGCCAGCCTGCGGCCAGTCGAACGAACGTCCCGGTTCCTCGCGATGAAGCGCCGCCTGTAGTCAGGCGAGGGTCCCGGCCTCATCACGGGGCTTCACTTCCACGACCTTCGGCACACGGGCAACACGCTCGCCGTCGGGACCGGCTGATCGCCGACGCGTTGAGGGGGCTCGCGCGGAAGGGCCGCAAGAGGCACGCAGGGGATGCGGAGAGCTGGTCTCGCCCCCGGAACGGCGAAGGGCCAGGTCGAGGAGATGTCCTCTGACCTGGCCCTGAGCTGTTGAGAGCGGGTGACGGGAATCGAACCCGCGTAGCTAGTTTGGAAGACTAGGGCTCTACCATTGAGCTACACCCGCAAGACGTGCGACGCAGGTCCGGGGACCGCGGCACGGACAGCATCCTAGCGGGTCGCGGCGGGGGATCGCACACCGCTTTCGGGGGCGGCGTCGTGTCCGGTGTCGGTCCGCGACCACGCGCGCGCACGCCTCTGCGGCAAACGCGCGCGTCGGAGGGTCTCCGGGCATGTACCCTACGTGTCGCACCGACGGGGTGTGGCGCAGCTTGGTAGCGCGTCCGCTTTGGGAGCGGAAGGTCGTCGGTTCGAATCCGGCCACCCCGACCAGCCAGCCTTACCCGCACGATGATCGCGTTGTGGGCTGATTGCCGCTTGCGGTTACTATGCAAGCTGCGTGCCCGTGTGTCTGATGCCGGGCCGAATCCGCTGAACCGCTGAATCACAGCGTGACGGCAGAACCCCCAGCAGTCAGCCACAAGGAGACCGAACCGTGAAGAGCGCCGTGGAGACCCTGAACCCGACTCGGGTTCGGCTCACTGTTGAGGTGCCCTTCGAGGAGCTCAAGGACAGCCTCGACGCGGCCTACAAGAAGATCAACCAGCAGGTCACGGTGAAGGGCTTCCGCAAGGGCAAGATCCCGGCCCGCGTCATCGACCAGCGCTTCGGCCGCGGTGCGGTGCTGGAGGAGGCCGTCAACGACGCCCTCCCGAAGTTCTACACCGAGGCGGTCAACGAGGCCGACCTGAACCCGCTGGGCCAGCCCGAGGTTGACATCAAGGAGCTGAAGGACGGCGAGCTGCTGTCCTTCACCGCCGAGGTGGACGTCCGCCCCGAGATCGAGATCCCGGACTACGCGGGCATCGAGGTCGAGGTCGACGCCATCGACGTCTCCGACGACGAGGTCGAGAAGGCCGTCGAGCAGCTGCGCGGTCGCTTCGCGTCCACCAAGGACGTCGAGCGCGCGGCCGAGGACGGCGACGTCGTCACCATCGACCTTGAGGCCAAGGTCGACGGCGAGGTCCTCGAGGACGGCGTCGCCCAGGACGTCTCCTACACCATCGGCTCGGGCGAGCTTCTCGAAGGCATCGACGAGGCCGTCAAGGGCCTGGAGGCCGGTGGCGAGGCCACCTTCACCTCCCAGCTGAAGGGCGGCTCCGCCGAGGGCAAGGACGCCGAGGTCACCGTCAAGGTCACCAAGGTCTCCGCCCGTGAGCTGCCGGAGCTGGACGACGAGTTCGCGCAGATGGCGAGCGAGTTCGACACCCTCGACGAGCTCAAGGCGGACAGCCGTACCCGTCTGGAGAACCAGAAGCAGTACGACCAGGCCACCCAGGCCCAGGAGCGCGTCCTGGAGAAGTTCCTGGAGCTCGCGGAGATCCCCGTTCCCGAGAAGCTGCTCGCGGACGAGGTCCAGACCCGCAAGCACAACCTGGAGCACCACCAGCTCGGCCAGATGGGTCTGACCATCGAGAAGTTCCTGGAGATCCAGGGCAAGACGGTCGAAGAGTTCGAGGCCGAGACCGGCGAGCAGGCCGTCAAGGGCATCAAGACCCAGTTCCTGCTGGACGCCCTGGTCAACAAGGAGAAGCTGGGCGTGACCCAGGAGGAGCTCACCGAGCACCTCATGCGCCGCGCGCAGTCCTCCGGCATGTCCCCCGACCAGTTCGCCCAGGCGGTCGTCGAGGGTGGCCAGGTTCCGATGCTGGTCGGCGAGGTCGCTCGCGGCAAGGCCCTCGCGGTCGTCGTCGAGAAGGCCAAGGTCACCGACACCAACGGTGAGGTCGTCGACCTGTCCGACGAGGACGAGGACGAGGCCGCCGCCGAGGCGAACGCCGAGGTTGTCGAGGCCGACGCGGACGCCGACGCCGACGAGGCCAAGGCCGACGAGGCCAAGTAACACCTCGGGCGACGCCTCGCGCGGAGCCCGTTGAGCGTGGCTTGAAACATGCCCCGAAGGGCCCGGACGCAGCAGCGTGCGGGCCCTTCTGCGCTTGCCGGCCGGCGTCCCGACCTTGCGCTCCGAGCGAACAGTTCGGGAAGCGGGATGGCGTTGTCCCACCTGCGCGTTAGGGTCCATGAATACGAGGGCACGGGAGTACCCGAAGCCGGCGGACGTCGTCCGTACCGGTTGGTCCGCGCCCCAGAACGAGACGCTGAGACGGCATGTGGCCGTCGGAGACGAGCAGGTGGATACGTGACGAATCTGAAGCCTTACGCCGCGGGTGAGCCGTCCATCGGTGGCGGCCTCGGCGACCATGTCTACAACCGGCTGCTCGGCGAGCGCATCATCTTCCTCGGCCAGCAGGTAGACGACGACATCGCGAACAAGATCACGGCGCAGCTCCTGCTCCTGGCCGCCGAGCCGGAGAAGGACATCTTCCTGTACATCAACAGCCCCGGCGGCTCGGTGACGGCCGGCATGGCGGTCTACGACACCATGCAGTACATCCCCAACGACGTCGTCACCATCGGCATGGGCATGGCGGCCTCCATGGGCCAGTTCCTGCTGACCGGTGGCGCCAAGGGCAAGCGCTTCGCCCTGCCGAACACCGACATCCTGATGCACCAGGGTTCCGCCGGCATCGGTGGCACCGCGTCCGACATCAAGATCCAGGCCCAGTACCTGCTGCGCACCAAGCAGCGCATGGCCGAGATCACGGCGTTCCACTCGGGCCAGACTGTCGAGGCGATCATCCGCGACGGTGACCGCGACCGCTGGTTCACCTCCGAGGAGGCCAAGGAGTACGGCCTCATCGACGAGATCATCTCGGCCGCGTCCAACGTTCCGGGCGGCGGCGGCACGGGGGCCTGATCCCCGGCAAGCACCGTCAGTCCCCAGTCGACAGCCCGCAGAACGCCACCAGGATGGTGAACACCCAGATGCACATGAACAACCTCTCTCCCGCGAGCGGCCTTTACGCCGGCGCTCAGGTGGACAACCGCTACGTCATCCCGCGCTTCGTCGAGCGCACCTCGCAGGGCGTGCGCGAGTACGACCCGTACGCGAAGCTCTTCGAGGAGCGCGTGATCTTCCTCGGCGTGCAGATCGACGACGCCTCCGCCAACGACGTGATGGCGCAGCTGCTGTGCCTGGAGTCGATGGACCCGGACCGCGACATCTCCATCTACATCAACAGCCCCGGTGGCTCCTTCACCGCGCTGACGGCGATCTACGACACCATGCAGTTCGTGAAGCCGGACATCCAGACGGTCTGCATGGGCCAGGCGGCCTCCGCCGCCGCGGTCCTGCTCGCCGCCGGCAGCCCCGGCAAGCGCATGGCCCTTCCGAACGCCCGTGTGCTGATCCACCAGCCCTCCGGCGGCACCGGTCGCGAGCAGCTCTCCGACCTGGAGATCGCGGCCAACGAGATCCTGCGCATGCGTGACCAGCTGGAGACCATGCTGGCCAAGCACTCGACGACGCCGCTGGAGAAGATCCGCGACGACATCGAGCGCGACAAGATCCTGACGGCCGAGGACGCCCTGGCGTACGGCCTGATCGACCAGATCGTTTCGACCCGCAAGAGCAACGCGGTCTGATCCTTGCCGCCAGTTGGCGTGGGCGTTTCGCCGGACGAGGCGATGTGAACCACGTCAAGGGGGCCCCGCAGGGGCCCCCCGGCAAGGTACCGTCGGATATGAGGCACCAGGAGCGCTGAACCAGGCGTCTCCCAGGCGAAGGGGAAGCACCTCGTGGCACGCATCGGTGACGGCGGCGACCTGCTCAAGTGCTCGTTCTGCGGAAAGAGCCAGAAGCAGGTGAAGAAGCTCATCGCAGGACCCGGTGTGTACATCTGCGACGAGTGCATCGACCTCTGCAACGAGATCATCGAAGAGGAACTCGCGGAGACCTCCGAGGTCCGGTGGGAGGAACTCCCCAAGCCCCGTGAGATCTACGAGTTCCTGGAGAGCTACGTCGTCGGCCAGGAGCCGGCGAAGAAGGCGCTCTCCGTCGCGGTCTACAACCACTACAAGCGGGTCCAGGCCGGCGAGAACGGCGGCGCGCAGGGCCGGGACGACGCGATCGAGCTCGCGAAGTCCAACATCCTGCTGCTGGGCCCGACGGGTTCCGGCAAGACGCTGCTGGCGCAGACGCTGGCCCGCATGCTCAACGTCCCGTTCGCCATCGCCGACGCGACGGCGCTGACGGAGGCCGGCTATGTCGGCGAGGACGTCGAGAACATCCTGCTCAAGCTGATCCAGGCGGCCGACTACGACGTCAAGAAGGCCGAGACCGGGATCATCTACATCGACGAGATCGACAAGGTCGCCCGCAAGAGCGAGAACCCGTCGATCACCCGCGATGTGAGCGGCGAGGGCGTGCAGCAGGCCCTCCTGAAGATCCTGGAAGGCACGACGGCCTCCGTCCCGCCTCAGGGTGGGCGCAAGCACCCGCACCAGGAGTTCATCCAGATCGACACGACGAACGTGCTCTTCATCGTGGGCGGCGCGTTCTCGGGTCTGGAGAAGATCATCGAGTCGCGCGCGGGCGCCAAGGGCATCGGCTTCGGTGCGACGATCCGCTCGAAGCGCGAGATCGAGGCGAGCGACCAGTTCCACGAGGTCATGCCGGAGGACCTGGTGAAGTTCGGGATGATCCCCGAGTTCATCGGTCGTCTGCCCGTGCTGACCTCCGTGCACAACCTGGACCGCGAGGCCCTGCTCCAGATCCTGATCGAGCCGCGCAACGCCCTGGTGAAGCAGTACCAGCGGCTGTTCGAACTCGACGGTGTCGAGCTGGACTTCGAGCGCGAGGCGCTGGAGGCCATCGCCGACCAGGCCATCCTCCGCCAGACGGGTGCGCGAGGCCTGCGCGCCATCATGGAAGAGGTCCTGATGTCGGTGATGTACGAGGTCCCGTCCCGCAAGGACGTGGCCCGCGTGGTCATCACCGCGGATGTCGTCCGCTCCAACGTCAACCCGACGCTGGTCCCGCGGATCGTCCCGAAGGACCAGGGCCCGCACGAGAAGTCGGCGTAGCGACAACGCGGTTGTGAGAAGGGGGCGCCCCGGCCGGTCGGCCGGGGCGCCCCCTTCTCTCACGTCGTGGGACGCTCGCGGTTCACTTCTTGACGCGGGCGCTCTTGTAGAGCTTCGCCGCGAGGTCGGCGTTCTGTTCCAGCGTGTAGCCCGTCTTGCCACTCAGCACGGCGGCCACGTCGACCGTCGTGACGATGCCCACGGTGCTGAAGTCCCCCCAGATGCAGACGGGGGCGACGAGTTCCTTGGGGCCGAGGCCCGTGGCCTTCTTGGAACTCAGCTTGATTTCCTGGCACTTCATGACGGCGCCCTTGAACCCCTCGGGACTGATCTCCTTGGGGGTGCCGATGAGTTCGGCAGTGCCGTCCTTGCTGCCCTTGGCCGCGTTGAGCTTCGCCAGGGCGAAGTAGCCGTCGATCGTCTTCTCGGGGCTCGCGATCTCGCCGTAGACGCCCTGGAAGTCGATGGTCTTGATCGACAGGGGGTTGTTCGGGTCACCGCTCTGGTAACCCATGCTCACCTTGTTCGGGTCCTTGATGCCCGCGGCCTCGGCCTTCTGGCGTTCTTCGTCGGTGAACTCCGGCTTGTTGTACTTCGGGTTCTGCTTGAAGTCGTCCACGTTCGCCGGGGCGACCAGCTTGTAGCCCTTGGTGTCGTCCGACACCGCGCCCCCGCCGCCGCTGCCCAGGAAGTACCAGGCGCCGCCCGCGATGGCCGCCACCAGGACGACCGACAGGACGATCACGCCGGCCTTGGACTTCTTCGGCGGCTGCTGCGGCGGCATCCCGCCGTATGGCGGCTGCTGGGGCGGGATCCCCGGCTGTTGCGGGTAGCCGTAGCCAGGCTGCTGCGGGGGCTGCTGGGGGTAGCCGGGCTGCTGCGGGTACCCCTGGGGGGCGCCCGGCGGGGGCGGCTGCTGGGGGTAGCCGTAGCCGGGCTGCGGGGCAGGTTGCCCGTACGGGTTCGGCTGCTGCGGAGGCGGGCCTCCGTAGGGCCCGGGCTGCTGCGGCTGCCCGCCGCCGTACGGTCCCGGCTGGTTGTAACTCATGACCGCGTCCCCCTTTAGGAACTTCTTATGTTGCTCTCATCCTGACGGAAGGACGGCGGGTTCCGGCCGCCGGGGCCCCAGGCGTTACGGAACCACGACGCCGGCGCCGCCCCGATCGGCGAGGTCGTCGGGGCGCGGGCCGGGAGACGGAATGGATTCGTGACTGGGGCGGCGGCGCCCGTATCCTGTGCCCCGTGACCGAGAACACGCAGACACCCAGCGCCCCCACCTCCGAACTGCCGACCCAGTACGCGCCGGCCGAGGTAGAGGGAGAGCTCTACGAGCGCTGGGTGGAGCGCGGTTACTTCACCGCCGATCCGGCGAGCGAGAAGCCCCCGTACACCATCGTCATCCCGCCGCCGAACGTCACCGGCTCGCTCCACCTGGGACACGCCTTCCAGCACACGCTCATGGACGCCCTCACCCGCCGCAAGCGGATGCAGGGTTACGAGGCGCTGTGGCTGCCGGGCATGGACCACGCCGGCATCGCCACCCAGAACAAGGTCGAGCAGCAGCTCGCCGAGGAGGGCAAGTCCCGCCACGACCTGGGCCGCGAGGAGTTCATCGAGCGCGTCTGGCAGTGGAAGGAAGAGTACGGCGGCAAGATCCTCGGCCAGATGCGTCGCCTCGGCGACGGCGTCGACTGGTCGCGTGAGCGCTTCACCATGGACGAGGGCCTGTCCAAGGCCGTCCAGACCATCTTCAAGAAGCTCTACGACGACGGACTGATCTACCGGGCCGAGCGCATCATCAACTGGTGCCCCCGCTGTCTGACCGCCATCTCCGACATCGAGGTGGAGTACCAGGACGACGCGGGCGAGCTGGTCTCGATCCGTTACGGCGAGGGCGAGGACAGCCTCGTCGTCGCGACGACCCGCGCCGAGACGATGCTCGGTGACACCGCCGTCGCCGTCCACCCCGACGACGAGCGGTACAAGCACCTCGTCGGCACCCGGATCAAGCTTCCGCTGACCGACCGGACCATCCCGATCGTCGCCGACACGCACGTCGACCCGGAGTTCGGCACCGGCGCCGTCAAGGTGACGCCCGCGCACGACCCGAACGACTTCGCGATCGGGCAGCGCCACGACCTCGAATCCATGACGATCATGGACGAGCGGGGCGTCATCACCGTCCACGGCCCCTTCCAGGGCCTGGACCGCTTCGAGGCCCGTTCGGCCGTCGTCGGCGCACTGCGCGAGCAGGGCCGCATCGTCGCCGAGAAGCGCCCGTACCAGCACTCCGTCGGGCACTGCTCGCGCTGTAGCACCACCGTCGAGCCGCGCCTGTCGCTCCAGTGGTGGGTCGGCGTCAAGCCGCTCGCCACCGCGGCGGGCGACGCGGTCCGTGACGGCCGGGTCGCGATCCACCCGCGCGAGATGGAGAAGCGCTACTTCGACTGGGTCGACAACCTCAACGACTGGTGCATCTCGCGCCAGCTGTGGTGGGGCCACCGGATCCCGATCTGGTACGGCCCGGAGGGTGAGATCGTCTGCGTCGGACCGGACGACGAGATCCCGACCGGCGAGGGCTGGACGCAGGACACCGACGTCCTCGACACGTGGTTCTCCTCCGGCCTGTGGCCGTTCTCCACGCTCGGCTGGCCGGAGAAGACCCCGGACCTGGAGAAGTTCTACTCCACCGACGTCCTGGTCACCGGCCACGACATCATCTTCTTCTGGGTCGCCCGGATGATGATGTTCGGTCTGTACGCCATGGACGGCGAGGTCCCCTTCAAGACGATCGCGCTGACCGGCCTGGTCCGTGACGAGCGCGGCAAGAAGATGTCGAAGTCCTTCGGCAACGTCGTCGACCCGCTGGACTGGATGGACAAGTACGGCTCCGACGCCGTCCGCTTCACCCTCGCCAAGGGCGCCAACCCCGGCACCGACGTCCCGATCGGCGAGGACTGGGTCCAGGCGTCCCGGAACTTCGCCAACAAGATCTGGAACGCGACCCGCTTCGCGCTGATGAACGGCGCCACCGTCGAGGGCGAGCTGCCGGCCCCCGAGCAGATGTCGGCGACCGACCGCTGGATCCTGTCGCGGCTGAACAAGACCGTCGAGCAGGTGGACGCGTACTACGAGGACTTCCAGTTCTCGAAGCTCAGCGAGGCCCTCTACCACTTCGCGTGGGACGAGGTCTTCGACTGGTACGTCGAGCTGTCGAAGACGACGTTCTTCGCGGGCGGCGAGGGCGCGAAGGTCTCCGGCCGCGTCCTCGGCGAGGTCCTCGACGTCACGCTGCGCCTGCTGCACCCGGTGGTCCCCTTCGTCACCGAGACCCTGTGGACCACGCTCACGGGCGGCGAGTCCCTCGTCATCGCCGACTGGCCCAAGGACAGCGGCTTCCGCGACGAGGCCGCCGAGCGGGAGATCGAGAACCTCCAGGCCGTCGTCACCGAGGTCCGCCGCTTCCGCGCCGACCAGGGCCTGCAGCCGGGCCAGAAGGTCCCGGCCCGCCTGGACCTGGCCGGTACCGCGCTGGCCGCGCACGAGGGCGCGATCCGGCAGCTGCTGCGCCTCCAGCCGGAGGGCGATGACTTCAGCGCCACCGCGACCCTGCCGGTCGGCGGCGCCACCGTCGCGCTCGACCTGTCGGGCACCATCGACGTGGCCGCCGAGCGCAAGCGGCTGTCGAAGGACCTGGCCGCCGCGGAGAAGGAGAAGCAGCAGGCGGAGGGCAAGCTCGGCAACGAGGCCTTCCTCGCCAAGGCCCCCGACAACGTCGTGGACAAGATCAAGGGCCGGCTCGCCAAGGCCGAGTCGGACATCACGCGAATCCAGGCCCAGCTGGACACGCTGCCGCCCGCGTAGCGGCCGGCCGGCAGGGCACGGGCGAAGGCCCCCACACCGTCGAGCGGCGTGGGGGCCTTCGCCGTACACCGCCCCGCCGCCCATGCCTTTCGCCACCCGTGCCGCGCCGCACGCCGTCCCGTCGACGGTCGTACGTCGCACGGGATGGGGCCGTCCGGCTCTGTCAAAAACCATCCCGAGTGCCACAAATCACTTCTTATGCCCCGCCATCTCATTCGATCGGGGCCGCTCACCACGGATGATGGGGGACATGCACGCCAAGCCCGTCGTCTCGGCGCTCCGCCAAGCCGCGGCCACCGGCCGCCGACTCGGCGAGGGCTGGGCCGGGTCCCCGCGGGCCATGGACGTCCTGACCGCCCTGAGCTGCCTTGCGCTGATGGCGCTGGACCTGCCGGGCCTGGCCGCCGCCGACAACTCGCTCAACGGCTGGATGGCCGCCGCCGTCCTCACCGCGGGCTGCGCGAGCCTGCTGGTGCGGCGCCGAATGCCCTGGCTCGCGTACCTCACGGCCCTGCTGTTCGTCGGATGGCTGCACGAGCTGACGTTGATCCAGTTCGCCCTGTACTCCGTCGGCCGCTACCGGGGCCGGCGGGCCGGGATCCTGGCCACCCTCGGGTACGTGGCCTTCGCGCTCGCGGTGTTCTGCGTGCCGGGATGGCCCGAGCCGCGGGTGCAGAGCCTCAGCGCCTTCCTCAGCCTGGTCGTGCCGATCGGGGTGCTCGCCTCGGCCGTCGGGATCGCCGCGTACCGGCACGACCTGGTGCGGGAGCTCGACGTGCGGCGGGCCGAGTCGGCCGTCCTGCAAGCCGTCCAGCAGGAGCGCACCTCCGTCGCCCGCGACGTGCACGACTTCGTCGGGCGGGAGCTGACCCTGCTGACCGTGCGCTCCGAGGTGCTGTCGACGCGGGCGCGCGAGACGACGTACGCGAAGGACTTCGAGGAGCTGGCCGACACCGCGCGCCGCGCCCACCTGGTGCTGAACGAGATCATCGTGCAGCGCGGCGGCCCCTCCGCGACGCCCGGCGTCGACGGCCTGGCGGCGCTGGCGCAGGAGAGCGGACGGGCCGGCTCGCCCGTCCGCCTGGTGATGGATCCCGAGGTGCACGAGGTGTCGCCGCTGCGCCAGGCCGCGGTCTACCGGGTGGTGCAGGAATGCCTCACCAACGCGGCCAAGCACGCCCGGGGCGAGACCATCGACGTGTCGATCGAGGCGGCCGGTCCGCACCTGCGGATCGCCGTCATCAACAGCCTCCCCGAACGCACCCCGGCCCGCGCCCCCGTCTCGGCGGGCTCGGGCACGGCGAGCATGTCCGAACGCGTGCGCAGCCTGGGCGGAACCCTGAAGGCGAAGCGGACCGACGAGTCGTACGTGGTGATCGCCACGCTGCCGCGCGGCTAGGTCGGCTCTTTCGGATCGTGCCGGGCGCGGCGCGGTGCGGCCGGTCAGGCCTTGGCGGGGGACAGCAGGCCGTTCAGGGTGTCGAGGTCCTCGACGCACTTGCCCGACCCCAGCGCCACACAGTCCAGCGGGGCGTCCGCGACGAACACCGGGATGCCGGTCGCGGAGGCCATGCGCAGGTCCAGGCCCGGAAGCAGGGCGCCGCCGCCGGTGAGGACGATGCCGTGCTCCATCACGTCGCCCGACAGTTCCGGCGGGCATTCCTCCAGGGTGCCGCGCACGGCGGCGATGATCGCCTCGACCGATTCGTCGAGGGCGGCCCGGACGTCGACCGCGGTCAGTTCCAGGGTCTTCGGCATGCCCCCGACCTTCTCGCGGCCCCGCACGGTGAAGGCGCGGGTCTCCAGTTCGGGCCGGTCCGGGACCGGCCAGGCCGAGCCGATGGCGACCTTGACGTCCTCGGCGGTGCGCTCGCCGACGAGCAGCCCGTGCGCCTTGCGGACGTGGTCCATGATCGCGGCGTCCAGTCGGTCCCCGCCGACCCGCAGCGAGCGGGAGGTGACGATGCCACCGAGCGAGATGACGGCCACCTCGGTGGTTCCGCCGCCGATGTCGACCACCATGGAGCCGCGCGCCTCGGACACGGGCAGGCCGGCGCCGATCGCCGCCGCCATCGGTTCCTCGATCAGGTGCACGGTCCTGGCGCCGGCCCGGGTGGACGCGTGGACGATGGCCCGTCGTTCGACCGGGGTGACCCCGGACGGCACGCAGACCACCATGCGGGTGCGCGGCCGGCGGCCCGGGACGGCCTTGCGGACGAAGTGCCGGATCATCTCCTCGGCGGCCTCGTAGTCGCAGATCACCCCGCCCTGGAGGGGGCGGATCGCGGTGATGGAACCGGGGGTGCGGCCGATGGTCTCCTTGGCCTCGGTTCCGACGGCCAGCGCGGTGGTCGTACCGGCCTTCACGGCCACCACGGACGGCTCATTGAGGACGATGCCGTGGCCCCGGGCGTAGACGAGCGTGTTCGCGGTCCCGAGGTCGATCCCTATGTCGCGGCTGGAATTCGTCTTGTTGCTGCTGGCCTGCGGCATTTGTTCCCCTATCTCCTGCCCGCAAGGCTTGCATAACGATCCGGTCGCTTTGATCGCCGAAGGTCCTGAAACGGCCGGGCCGAAAGTCCTGCGGGTCCTCGTCCGTAGACTGGCCCCGTGAGTGAGCAGCAGCCCGAGAGCCATGGCCCCGACGAACCGGGCCGCCCCTTCGACGGGATCGACGCGTTCGACCAGATCATCGCGGAGGAGTCCGACCGCGACCCCGACCTGGCGGTGATCGAGGCCGGTAGTCGCACCCTGCGCGCACACGGCGGAGCACCGCTGGGCGACCAGGTGCCCGCCGTCCCCACCGACCCGGAGGTGGCCAAGGCGCTGCAGGAGGTGGAGCAGGAGCTGGCCGGCCGCTGGGGCGAGACGAAGCTGGAGCCGTCGGTCTCGCGGATCGCCGCGCTGATGGACGTACTCGGCGAGCCGCAGCGCGCGTACCCGTCCATCCACGTCACCGGCACCAACGGCAAGACCAGCACGGCCCGCATGATCGAGGCCCTGCTGAACGCCTTCGAGCTGCGCACCGGGCGCTACACCAGCCCGCACGTGCAGTCGGTCACCGAGCGGATCAGCCTGGACGGGGCGCCGATCACCCCGGAACGGTTCGTGGAGACCTACCACGACGTCAAGCCGTACGTGGAGATGGTCGACGCCGCCGAGGAGTACCGGCTGTCGTTCTTCGAGGTGCTCACCGGGATGGCCTACGCGGCCTTCGCGGACGCCCCCGTGGACGTGGCGGTCGTCGAGGTCGGCATGGGCGGCACCTGGGACGCCACCAACGTGATCGACGGCGTGGTCGCCGTGGTCACCCCGATCAGCCTCGACCACACCGACCGGCTCGGCTCCACCCCCGGCGAGATCGCGCAGGAGAAGGGCGGCGTGATCAAGCAGGACGCCACCGTCATCCTGGCGCAGCAGCCGGTCGACGCGGCGCAGGTGCTGCTGAAGAAGGCCGTCGAGGTCGACGCGACCGTGGCCCGCGAGGGCATGGAGTTCGGGGTCGTCTCCCGCGAGGTGGCGGTGGGCGGCCAGATGCTGACCCTGCGCGGCGTGGGCGGCGAGTACGACGGCATCTTCCTCCCGCTGTACGGGGCCCACATGGCGCACAACGCGGCCGTGGCGCTGGCGGCGGTCGAGGCCTTCTTCGGGATCGGCGCGGAGCACGCGCGGGAGCTGGACACGGACACCGTGCGCAAGGCCTTCGCCTCGGTGACCTCGCCGGGCCGCATGGAGGTCGTCCGGCGCAGCCCCACCGTGGTCCTGGACGCGGCCCACAACCCGGCGGGGGCCCGGGTCACCGCCGAGGCCGTCACCGAGGCGTTCGGCTTCAGCCGGTTGATCGGCGTCATGGCCGCCAGCGAGGGCAAGGACGTCAGAGGCGTCCTGGAGGCCTTCGAGCCGATCTTCGCGGAGATCGTGGTCACGGAGAACTCCAGTCACCGGGCGATGTCGGCCGACGAACTGGCGGGCGTGGCGGTCGAGGTCTTCGGGGCCGACCGGGTGCAGGTGGAGCCGAGGCTGGACGACGCCCTGGAGGCGGCGATCACCCTGGCGGAGGAAGAGGCCGAATACGGCGGGGCCGGGGTCCTGGTGACCGGCTCGGTGATCACGGTGGGCGAGGCCCGCCTGCTGTTCAAGAGGGGCTGAGGGAATGCGCACGCTCTGCGCGAGCACGCTGATCGGCGAGTTCTTCGTGATCGGGTTCGCGGGCCTGGTGGCCATGAAGGACCCGGACCTGACCCAGGCCACCGTGTGGACGGTGTGCGGCGTCGCCATGCTGCTGTCGGTCCTGCTGTGCGGGATGTTGTCGCGGCCCGGCGCGGTGCAGCTGGGATGGGCCCTCCAGGTGGGCCTGATCCTCAGCGGTTTCGTGGTGCCGACGATGTTCTTCCTCGGGGCGGTCTTCGCCGGCCTGTGGTGGTGCTCCGTGCACTACGGGCGCCGCATCGACGACGTGAAGGCCCGTTGGGCCGCCGCCCATCCGGAGCACGAGGCACAGGCCTGAGGTCACGGCCGCGTCACCCCTGGGCGGCCGGCACCCGGCGGGGGCGGCCCGGCCCCGGCGCACCTGTAGATTCGTCCCACCGCACCCGTTTGCCGCAAGGAGTTACCACATGACCCAGCGCACCCTCGTCCTGCTCAAGCCCGACGCCGTCCGTCGTGGCCTGATCGGCGAGATCATCGGCCGCATCGAGCGGAAGGCCGGCTGGACCATTCCCGCGCTGGAGCTGCGCACGCTCGACCAGGAGACCCTGGAGGCGCACTACGGCGAGCACAAGGGCAAGCCGTTCTACGAGCCCCTCATGGGCTTCATGTCCGGCGGCCCGGTCGTCGCGCTCGTGGTCGAGGGCGAGCGCGTGATCGAGGGCGTTCGCGGCCTCGCCGGCCCGACCGACCCGATCGCCGCGGCGCCCGGCTCGATCCGCGGCGACTTCGGTTCCATCACCCGGGAGAACCTGATCCACGCCTCGGATTCCGAGGAGTCCGCGGAGCGCGAGCTGAAGCTGTTCTTCCCCGCGCTCTGAGGCCGTTCCCCCATCAAGCGGAACGCTGTCACCGCAGTCTCTTCTGACGCGAGATCAGCCGAATAGCGCTCACGACCTGGGGCGACCGAAGTAATTTCGGTCGCCCTTCGGTATTACCGGCGCCGACGGGGAACGCATGTGCAGGACACGACGTCACCACTAAGGGGGCGGGTATCCGTTCCGGCGGGATTACCGGAGTCCCGTCGCGCGATGTCCGTACTTGCGGCACTACGATGGGGCCTCCACCCACACACCCACCTCGCCGACCTGACAGCAGCCGCTATCAACTGGAAGGCCAGACGCTCCTCATGGGGAACAAGGGGAACACTATGTCGTTCATCGGCCGTGACATGGCGATCGACCTCGGGACCGCCAACACGCTGGTGTACGTGAGGGGCCGGGGGATCGTCCTGAACGAGCCGTCCGTGGTCGCCATCAACACGAACACCGGTGGCATCCTGGCGGTCGGCTCCGAGGCGAAGAAGATGATCGGGCGGACGCCCGGCAACATCGTCGCCGTCAGGCCCCTCAAGGACGGCGTGATCGCCGACTTCGAGATCACCGAGCGCATGCTCCGGTACTTCATCCTCAAGATCCACAAGCGCCGTTACCTGGCGCGTCCGCGCGTGGTGGTCTGCGTGCCCTCCGGCATCACCGGAGTGGAGCGCCGCGCCGTCATCGAGGCGTCCACGCAGGCCGGCGCCCGCCAGGTACACATCATCGAAGAGCCCATGGCCGCCGCCATCGGCTCGGGCCTGCCCGTCCACGAGGCCACCGGCAACATGGTCGTGGACATCGGCGGCGGCACCACCGAGGTCGCCGTCATCTCCCTCGGCGGAATCGTCACGGCACAGTCCATCCGGGTGGCCGGTGACGAGCTGGACAACGCGATCATCCAGCACATCAAGAAGGAGTACTCGCTCCTCCTCGGTGAGCGCACCGCCGAACAGATCAAGATCACCATCGGTTCGGCGTACGACCTCGACAAGGACGAACACACCGAGATTCGCGGCAGGGACCTGGTGTCCGGGCTGCCGAAGACGGTCGTGATCTCCGCCGCCGAGGTCCGCAAGGCCATCGAGGAGCCGGTCAACGCCATCGTCGACGCGGTCAAGACGACGCTCGACAAGTGCCCGCCGGAACTCTCCGGCGACATCATGGACCGCGGCATCGTCCTGACCGGCGGCGGCGCGCTGCTGCGCGGCCTGGACGAGCGACTGCGCCGTGAGACCGGCATGCCGATCCACATCGCGGAGGACCCGCTCGACTCGGTCGCGCTCGGCTCCGGCAAGTGCGTGGAGGAGTTCGAAGCACTCCAGCAGGTCCTGGACGCCCAGCCCCGGCGGTGATCGACTCCCCGTCCACGGGGCACGCGGAACACAAGGATCCGCCGTACGGGTGCTAGCGCGCCGGTGCGGCGGATCGTTGATATACAGGCAACAGTCCGGTGCGATCACAGCTGCACGTCTCACCGGAGCGGCTCTGCCGCACGGGTATCTACGAGGAAGGCACGGCCGCCGCACGTGAGGGACACACGAGAGAGCCGGCTGCTCCTGGTGCTTCTGATCGCCATCGCGTTCGCATTGATCACGGTGGACATCAGAGCGGGCGAGGAGTCACCGGTCGACGGTGCCCGACAGGCCGCCGCAGCGGTCTTCGGCCCCGTCGAAAAGGGCGTGGCGACGGCGGTGGATCCGGTCGCCCACGCCATAGGAGCCGTTCGCGACTCCGGCGAGCGCCACAACCGGATCGCGACCCTGGAACGCGAGAACACCGCGCTCAAGGCCAAGCTCGGCAGTGACGACCAGAACCGCAGCCGCGTCCGCGAGCTCGACGAGATGCTCAAGCGGGCCGGCGCGGGCCAGTACGGCATCAAGGGCGCCGAGGTCATCGCGATAGGAGCGGCCCAGGGCTTCTCCTGGACCGTCACCATCGACGCCGGCAGCAAGGACGGCATCGAGCGCGACATGACCGTCCTCAACGGGGAGGGTCTCGTCGGCCGGGTCTCCACCGTCGGCCCCGACACCGCCACCGTGGTCCTCGCCAACGACCCCGACTTCACCGTCGGCACCCGACTGGAGAAGACCGGCGAACTCGGCTTCGCCACCGGCCAGGGCGACCGCGCCCTGTCCGTGCAGATGCTCAACGGCAAGGCCAAGATCAACGCCGGCGACCGGCTCGTCACCTTCGGCTCGCGCGGCAACAAGCCGTTCGTGCCCGGCGTGCCGATCGGCGAGGTGGTCAAGGTGGACCCCTCCCGCGGAGACCTCACCCGTACCGTGTGGGTGCGCCCGTTCGTGGGCTTCTCGCGCCTGGACATCGTCGGCGTCGTCGTGATGCCGCCGCGGGAGGACCCGCGCGACGCGGTCCTCCCGCCGAAGCCCGCCGCACCCAAGCCCACCCCGACGGTCACCGTCACGGTCACCCCGTCCGCCAGTGTGCCCGGCAAGCCGGACGACGAGTAGGAGCTGACCGACCATGCGTTTCAACCGGATCCTGCTCTCGGCCACGCTCGTCGTGGTCGCCCTGGTCATCCAGGTCGCCGTTCTCGGCCGGCTCCAACTGCCCGGCGCGGTACCCGACCTGGTCCTCCTCACCGTCGTCGCCCTCGCCCTGGTGTACGGCCACCTCGGCGGAGCCATCATCGGCTTCGGCGCCGGCCTGCTCGCCGACCTGGCGCCGCCCGCCGACCACGCGGCCGGGCGGTACGCGCTCGTGCTGTGCCTCATCGGCTACCTCGTCGGCCTGGCCCGCCCCGACAACGGGCGGTTCCGCTCCGCCTGGGGGCCGATGCTGACCGTCGTCGCCGCCGCGATCGGCTCCACCCTGCTGTACGCGGGCGTCGGCGCCCTCGTCGGGGACACCGCCGCCCGCCACGTCGGCCTGGCCGGCCTGCTGTTCACGGCGACCCTCTACGACCTGCTGCTCGCACCCTTCACGGTGCCGTTCATCATGGCCCTCGCCCGGCGCGCCGAGAACGACCCGATGGCCGTCGAGGCCGGCGGCGGCCCGCCCCAGGGCAAGGACGTGTCCTCCGGCTGGCTGGCCGGCGGCACGGGGCTGCGCATCGGCAGCCAGCGCGGTGGACTGCGCCTGAAGACCGCACGCGGACGCGCCAACCGGGCCGGCCGCATAAAGGGCGTCAAGGGTGTGAAGAGCGTCAAGAAACTGTGAGGGAGGAGAAGGCGTGAGCAACAACCCCGACACCGGCCGCACCTCCCGGGTGCGCATCCGACTCGTCATCATCCAGGTGCTCGTCTTCTCCCTGCTCCTCACCCTCGGCGGGCGCCTCTGGTACCTCCAGATCCGCAACGGCGACGAGTACTACCACGAGGCGAAGAACAACCACGTCCAGCAGGTCGTCCAGCCGGCCGTGCGCGGTTCGATCCTCGACGCGCGCGGCGTCGCGCTCGCCGACAACGAGACCCGTCTGGTCGTCTCCGCCAGCCGCACCGAGCTGATGAAGATGAAGGACAAGGGCAAGGGGGTCCTCACCCGGCTCTCGGACGTACTGGACATGACGCCGCAGGACGTCATGGACAAGGTCCGGCTCTGCGACTCGCGGACCCCCCAGCCCTGCTGGAACGGCTCCCCCTACCAGCCGATCCCGGTCACCAACAAGGCCACCACCCAGCAGGCCCTGCAGATCCGCGAACGCCCCGAGGAGTTCCCCGGCATCACCGCCGAGCCCACCGCCGTCCGCCGCTACGCCGCCCCCGGCGGCGCCAACACCGGACAGGCGCTGGGCTACCTCTCCCCGGTCACCGACGGCGAGATCACCCGGGCGAAGGACACCAACTCGCCCTTCCTGCGCTCCGACCAGGTGGGCCGCTTCGGCCTGGAACGCACCTACGACAGGCCCCTGCGCGGCAAGTCCGGCGTGACCCGCTACGAGGTGGACAACCTCGGCCGGGTCATCGGCATGGCCCGCAACGATCCCGCGATCCCCGGCGCCAACCTCGTGACGAGCATCGACGCGCGCGTCCAGGCCGTCGCCGAGTTCGAGCTGAACGCGGCCATGGTCGAGGCGCGCAAGCAGATCGACCGCAACACGGGCGTTCCCTACAAGGCCGACGCGGGCGCCATCGTCGTGCTGGAGTCCAAGACCGGCCGCGTCGTCGCCATGGCCTCCAACCCGACCTACGACCCGAACGTCTGGGTCGGCGGGATCTCCGCCAAGGACTACGCGAAGCTGACCGCCAAGGACTCCAACGTCCCGCTGATGAACCGGGCGATCCAGGGCCAGGCCGCGCCGGGCTCCATCTTCAAGGTGATCCCGACCGCCGCCGCCGTCAACGCCGGGTACAAGTTCGACGGCGAGTACCCCTGCCCCAGTTCGTACTCCATCGGTGGACAGGTCTTCAAGAACTTCGAGTCCCAGGGCCACGGCTCCATCACCCTCGGCCGGGCGCTGGAGGTCTCCTGCGACACCGTCTTCTACGCCCTCGGCCACCAGCAGTGGCTGAAGGACGGCGGCCTCAAGCCGAAGAAGCACCCGGCCGAGATCTTCTACAAGACCGCCCACCAGTTCGGGCTCGGCGCCGAGACCGGCGTCGACCTGCCGGGCGAGGAGAAGGGCCGGGTCCCGGACCGCTCGTGGAAGCAGCGGTTCTGGGCGGCCAACAAGGACATGTGGTGCAAGACGGGGAAGAAGGGCGGCACCTACGTCGAGCTGCTGTCCTACGAGAACTGCCTCGAAGGCAACCTGATGCGCGCCGGTGACGCCGTCAACTACTCCATCGGCCAGGGCGACACCCTCGTCACGCCGATCCAGATGGCCACCATCTACGCGGCCATCGCCAACGGCGGCACCATGTGGAACCCGACCATCGGCAAGGCGATCATCAGCGCCGACGGCAAGCGGGTCGAGAAGATCCCGCCGCGCGCCCACGGCCGACTGCCGGTCACCCCGGAGACCCTCCGCAAGATGGACGGGGCCCTCGCGGGCGTCGCCACCGAGGGCACCGCCGCCTGGCGGTTCGGCGGCTGGCCGCAGAAGGAGATCCCGATGCACGCCAAGACCGGCACCGCCGAGGTCTACGGCAAGCAGACGACCTCCTGGTTCGCCACCTACACGACGGACTTCACGATCGTCATGACGATCTCCCAGGGTGGTACCGGTTCCGGTGCCTCCGGCCCTGCCGTGCGCAACGTGTACAACGCCATCTACGGTCTGGACATGGCCGGCAAGCAGGACGTGAAGAGCGCCCTGCTGATCAAGCCGGAGGCGAACCTGCCGACCATCCAACCCGACGGATCCATCGACGCCCCCGCGGTCAGGCCCTACGTGCGCCCGTCCCCGGAGGAGGTGCCCGCGCTCGCCGGGCCGCCCGCACCGCCCGCAGCAAGGCAGGATTGATGCAGACCGCGAACAAGTTCTCCGTATCCCGGTACGCCCCGGAACGCGGAACCATGGCCAAACTCACCGCCCGGGACTCGGTGGTGCGCCGGCTCGACTGGCCGATACTCCTCTGCGCGCTGGCGCTGTCCTTCATCGGCTCCATGCTGGTGTGGTCGGCGACCCGCAACCGGACCTCCCTGAACCAGGGGGACCCGTACTACTTCCTCTTCCGGCACGCCCTGAACACCGGCATCGGCCTGGTGCTGATGATCGGCACGATCTGGCTCGGGCACCGCACCCTGCGCGGCGCGGTCCCGGCCCTCTACGGGCTCTCGCTGCTGCTGATCATCGCCGTGCTCACCCCGCTCGGCGCGACCATCAACGGCGCGCACGCGTGGATCGTGATCGGCGGCGGATTCTCGATCCAGCCCTCCGAGTTCGTCAAGATCACGATCATCCTGGTCATGGCGATGCTGCTGGCCACCCGGGTGGACGCGGGCGACCTCGCCCACC
Organism: Streptomyces sp. H27-H5; assembly: GCF_026627505.1. Classification (GTDB taxonomy): domain Bacteria; phylum Actinomycetota; class Actinomycetes; order Streptomycetales; family Streptomycetaceae; genus Streptomyces. The sequence continues at coordinate 42,299 of NZ_JAPNLK010000026.1, forward strand.
CCGACCACCGCACCGTGGTCAAGGCGCTGTGCCTGGCCGCCGCCCCGATGGGCATCGTCATGCTGATGCCCGACCTGGGCTCGGTCATGGTGATGGTCGTCATCGTGCTCGGCGTGCTGCTGGCCTCCGGCGCCTCCAACCGCTGGGTGCTGGGCCTCATCGGCGCGGGCGCCGGCGGGGCCATCCTGATCTGGCAGCTCGGCGTCCTCGACGAGTACCAGATCAACCGCTTCGCCGCCTTCGCCAACCCCGAACTCGACCCGGCCGGCGTCGGCTACAACACGAACCAGGCGCGCATCGCCATCGGCTCCGGCGGACTCACCGGCTCGGGCCTCTTCAAGGGCTCGCAGACCACCGGCCAGTTCGTGCCGGAGCAGCAGACCGACTTCGTGTTCACGGTCGCGGGGGAGGAGCTGGGCTTCCTCGGGGCCGGGCTGATCCTGGTCCTGCTGGGCATCATCCTGTGGCGGGCCTGCATCATCGCCCGCGAGACCACCGAGCTGTACGGGACGATCGTCTGCGCCGGGATCATCGCCTGGTTCGCCTTCCAGTCCTTCGAGAACATCGGGATGACGCTGGGGATCATGCCGGTCGCGGGACTGCCGCTGCCGTTCGTGTCCTACGGAGGCTCGTCGATGTTCGCCGTGTGGATCGCGGTGGGGCTGCTGCAATCGATCCGGGTGCAACGGCCCCTTTCGGCCTGATCACCCGGGCGGCGGGTTTGGCTCCTGCCGACCTTCTCGCCGCCGGCCGGGCGGGACTAGATTCGATACATGGCCGAGACGAAGCGCGAGATCGAGCGGAAATTCGAGTTCACGCAAGCCGACGCGGATCAGGGGAGCGGTTCGGGCTCCCCTGACCGGTCCGGTCCCCCCGACCGGAAACCGGCCCGGGCGGAGCGCCCCCGGGTGCCGGACCTCACGGGCACCGCAGGCGTCGAGGCCGTCTCCCCCCAGGGCACCGTCGACCTCGACGCCGTCTACTGGGACACCCCCGACCAGCGGCTCGCCGCCGACGGGCTGACCCTGCGCCGCCGCACCGGCGGCGCCGACGCCGGCTGGCACCTCAAACTCCCCGTCTCCCCGGACGTCCGCGACGAGGTCCGGGCACCGCTCAGCGACACCGTCCCCGACCGGCTCGCCGAACTGGTCCGCTCCCGGGTACGCGACGGTCGTCTGGAACCGCAGGTACGGCTGCGCTCCTCACGCGAGGTCAGCCACCTGCTCGACGCCGACGGAGCCGTGCTCGCGGAACTGTCCACCGACACCGTCCGGGCCAGGCGGGGCAAGGCCAGGGCCACCTGGACCGAGGTGGAGGTGGAACTCGCCGACGGGGTGGACCCCGAACTCCTCGACGCCGTCGAACGCCGTTTCCGCGAAGAGGGCCTGCGGGTCTCCGACGCCCCCTCGAAACTCGCCCGGGCGCTCACGGAGACGGGCGGCGCGCCCCCCGCCCGGCCCGGGCCCGACACCGCCGAGGACACGGCCGGCGCGCAGGTGCTCCGCTACCTGCGCGAGCAGCGCGACACCCTGGTCGCCCAGGACCCCGCCGTCCGCCGCGACCTGCCCGACTCCGTCCACCAGATGCGGGTCGCGATGCGGCGGATGCGCAGCGCCTTCAAGTCGTACCGCAAGGTCCTCGACCGGGCGGCCACCGACCCGCTCGGGGAGGAACTGCGCCGGCTCGCCGCCGAACTCGGCGTCGCCCGCGATCAGGAGGTCATGGCCGAACGCCTCCTGACGCACCTCGGCGAACTCCCCGCCACCCTGCGGCTCGGCCCGGTCCGCGGCCGGCTGCGCGTCTGGGACACCACGCGCGGCCACGCCGCCCGGCAACAGGCCCTGGCCGCGCTCGACAGCGACCGGTACGTCGCCCTGCTCGACGCCCTCGACGCCCTGCTGGCCGACCCGCCCCTGCGCGAGGCCGCCGGGCACCCGGCCGGGGACGTCCTGCCCCGGGCGGTGACGCACGACTTCGAACGGCTCGCCGGCCGGGTCGAGACGGCGCTCGACCTCGCCCCCGGACACGACCGGGACCTGGCCCTGCACGCCGCCCGCAAGGCCGCCAAGCGCGCCCGCTACGCGGCGGACGCCGCCGTACCCGCCCTCGGCAAGCCCGCCGCACGCCTGTCCAAGGCCGCCAAGAAGGTCCAGACCCTGCTCGGCGACCACCAGGACGGCGTGGTCGCCCGCGAGGTCCTGCGCGCCATCGCCGTCCAGGCGGCCGCCGCGGGCGAGTCCGCCTTCACCTGGGGCCTGTTGTACGGCCACGAGGAGGCGCTGGCCGAGCGGAGCGAACGCCGGCTCCCGGAGGTCTGGCGCAAGGCGGCGGCCGTGCGGGACCGGGTGGACCTCACCGGCTAGCCCGTGATCTCGGCGGCGGCCGGCTGCCGGGCATCGGGGTACGCTTGAGAGTCGCCCCCTGCCCGCTTCACGAAAGTCGCGTGATGTCCGAGTCGGTCTTCCCACAGCTCGAAGCTCTGCTCCCGCATGTGCAGAAGCCCATCCAGTACGTCGGTGGTGAGCTGAACTCCACCGTGAAGCCCTGGGAGAGCACGGACGTCCGCTGGGCGCTCATGTACCCGGACGCGTACGAGGTCGGTCTGCCCAACCAGGGCGTCATGATCCTCTACGAGGTGCTGAACGAGCGTGAGGGCGTCCTCGCGGAACGCACCTACAGCGTCTGGCCGGACCTCGAAGAGCTGATGCGCGAGCACAAGGTGCCGCAGTTCACCGTCGACTCCCACCGCCCCGTCGGTGACTTCGACGTCTTCGGGCTCTCCTTCTCCACCGAGCTCGGCTACACCAACATGCTCACGGCGCTGGACCTCGCGGGCATCCCGCTGGAGGCCCGCAACCGCACGATCGACCACCCCATCGTCCTCGCGGGCGGCCACGCGGCCTTCAACCCCGAGCCGATCGCGGAGTTCATCGACTGCGCGGTCATCGGCGACGGCGAGCAGGCCGTCCTCGACATGACCGAGATCATCCGCGCCTGGAAGGCCGAGGGCCGGCCCGGCGGACGCGAGGAGGTGCTGCTGCGCCTCGCCAAGACCGGCGGCGTCTACGTTCCCGGGTTCTACGACGTCGAGTACCTGCCCGACGGCCGCATCGGCCGCGTCGTCCCGAACCGCTCCGGCGTGCCGTGGCGCGTGTCCAAGCACACCGTCATGGACCTCGACGAGTGGCCCTACCCCAAGCAGCCGCTGGTCCCGCTCGCCGAGACCGTCCACGAGCGGATGTCCGTGGAGATCTTCCGCGGCTGCACCCGCGGCTGCCGTTTCTGCCAGGCCGGCATGATCACGCGCCCCGTGCGGGAGCGAAGCATCACCGGCATCGGCGAGATGGTGGAGAAGGGCCTCAAGGCGACCGGCTTCGAGGAGGTCGGCCTCCTGTCGCTCTCCTCGGCGGACCACACCGAGATCGCCGACATCGCCAAGGGCCTGGCCGACCGCTACTCGGACGACAAGGTGGGTCTGTCCCTCCCGTCGACCCGCGTGGACGCCTTCAACGTGGACCTGGCCAACGAGCTGACCCGCAACGGTCGCCGCTCCGGTCTGACCTTCGCCCCCGAGGGCGGCTCCGAGCGCATGCGCAAGGTCATCAACAAGATGGTCTCGGAAGAGGACCTGATCCGCACCGTCGCCACCGCGTACGGCAACGGCTGGCGCCAGGTGAAGCTGTACTTCATGGTCGGGCTGCCGACCGAGACCGACGAGGACGTGCTCCAGATCGGCGACATGGCGGTCAACGTCATCGCCAAGGGCCGCGAGGTCTCCGGCCAGAACGACATCCGCTGCACGGTGTCGATCGGCGGATTCGTGCCGAAGCCGCACACCCCCTTCCAGTGGGCGCCGCAGCTGAGCGCCGAGGAGACCGACGCGCGGCTCACCAAGCTCCGCGACAAGCTCCGCGGCGACAAGAAGTACGGCCGTGCCATCGGCTTCCGCTACCACGACGGCAAGCCCGGCATCGTCGAGGGCCTGCTCTCCCGCGGCGACCGCCGCATCGGTGACGTCATCCGCGCCGTGTACGAGTCCGGCGGCCGCTTCGACGGCTGGCGCGAGCACTTCAGCTACGACCGCTGGATGCAGGCGGCCGAGACGGCGCTGCCCGCGTACGGCGTGGACGTCGCCTGGTACACGACCCGCGAGCGCACCTACGAGGAGGTTCTGCCCTGGGACCACCTGGACTCCGGTCTCGACAAGGACTGGCTCTGGGAGGACTGGCAGGACGCCCTCGACGAGACCGAGGTCGAGGACTGCCGCTGGACCCCGTGCTTCGACTGCGGCGTCTGCCCGCAGCTCGACCTCGACATCCAGATCGGCCCCACCGGCAAGAAGCTGCTGCCGCTCACGGTCGTGAAGTGACCGTCCTGCGAGGTCGGTGACCCGGCGGCCGTGCGGACGGCCATCGGGTGACGCCTTCGGTCACACCCGGTAACACCTCGGTCTCGACAGGCCCCCACCCGCAACGGTGGGGGCCTGGCCCGTGTCCCTACCTGCATGGAACCAGACAAGGGGCGACCGGCGAACGGCGGCGAGGGCTGCCTCGTCGGCGTCGTCCGCATCCCCGTGAAGATCGTGGCCGTGCTCGTCGTCCTGCCCGTACGGGTGGTGTGGGACCTGCTCGTGGCGTTCGGGCGGACGCTGAACCGGCACCTGTTCGGCCCGATCGGCCGCGGCCTGGGCTGGTGCCACCGCACCGTCGTCCGACCGGTGGCGCGCGCCCTCGGCCTGGTCCTCGTGACCCTGCTGAAGCTGGTGTTCGTCTGGCCCTGGGTCGGGCTGTGGCGGTACGTCCTGGTCCCCGTCGGGCAGGGCCTGGCCCGGCTCGGGAGCGCCCTGAGCACCCACGTGCTCGCCCCGATCGGCGGCGCGCTGCTGCGGTACCTGCTGCGACCCGCCGGCCAGGGGATCTCCCGGCTGGCCCGCGCCGCGTACGCCCACCTGCTCACCCCCCTCGGCCACGGACTCGCCCGCTTCCTCCCGCTCCTGGGCAAGGCCCTGTTCGTCTGGCCCTGGGTGGGGCTGTGGCGGTACGTCCTGGCGCCCGTCGGACGGGGCGTGGCCTGGTCGGCGCGGTGGATCGGCGCGGGTCTCGGTTGGCTGGCGAAGGCGCTGTTCGTCTGGCCCTGGGTGGCTTTGTGGCGGTACGTCGTCGCCCCGATCGCGGTCGGCGCGTACCGGTACGTGCTCGCCCCGGTCGGGCGCGCGCTGTACACGTACGTCCTCACCCCCCTCGGACACCTGCTGCGCGGAGCCTGGTACCTGGCCGGCCGGATCAGCCGCGCCCTCGGCCGCGGCCTGCTCCGGCTGTGGCGCGGACTCGTCGTCCGGCCCGCCCGCTGGGCCCACCGGCGCGTCGCCACTCCCGTCGGACACCTGCTCCGGGAGGTGTGGCGGACCTCCCGCACCGCGGTGCGGGAGGCGCGGGCCGAGGTGCGCCGGGCGCTGTTCGGTACTCCTCCCGGGGAACCGGCGAGGTCACGGGCGCGTACTCTGGGTAGTACGAAAGCCGCAGGCAACACGCCCGCCCCCGAGATCTCCCTCCACGAACGACAGGGGTGAGCCGGCCGGTGGGGCGTGGCCGGCAGGCTCACCAGACCTCAGGGCGACGCGCGAGCCGCGGAGCCCCGCACAAGGAGAAGAACCACTGGGCAAGCGACAGCCCGAAGGCCCGCCTCCCGCACCGGTGGTGCAGCGCATCCGACTGCGCTACACCAAGCGCGGCCGCCTCCGGTTCACCAGCCACCGAGACTTCCAGCGTGCCTTCGAGCGGGCCCTGCGCCGCTCGGAGGTGCCCATGGCGTACTCGGCCGGCTTCACCCCCCACCCCCGGGTCTCCTACGCGAACGCCGCACCCACCGGCACCGGCAGCGAGGCCGAGTACCTGGAGATCGCCCTCGCGGCACCCCGCGACCCCGACAAGCTCCGGATCCTGCTCGACGAATCGATGCCGGTCGGCCTCGACATCGTCGACGCGGTGGAGGCCAGGACGTCCGGACTCGCCGAGCGACTGACCGCCTCCGTGTGGGAGCTGCGCCTGGACGGCGTCGAGCCCGCAGACGCCGAACGGGCCGTGGCCGCCTTCCTCGCGGCCGAGACCGTCGAGGTCCAGCGCCGCACGAAGAACGGCATGCGAACGTTCGACACGCGCGGCGCCGTGGTCAGTCTCGAAGCACATCCGGCCCCGGCTGATAGGCCTCTGGACCATGCTTGTGCGATACTGCGGCTGGTTGTTCGGCATTTGACACCTGCCGTACGACCCGACGACGTCCTGTCCGGTCTCCGAGCTGTGGCCGACCTGGCGCCGCCGGTCCCCGCAGCGGTGACCAGGCTGGCGCAGGGGCTCTTCGACGAGGAGTCCGGCACGGTGACCGACCCGCTCGCGCCCGACCGCGAGGCTGTCACGGCCGCCCCACCCACGGCCGCCGTAGCCGCCGACGCGAAGGCGCCGGAAGGTCCCGCCGCGTAAGGAACGCCGTTGTCGCGCCGCCCTGGCACTCGGTAGCCACCTGGGCCGGGCAGCGCACACAGACCTGAAGACTTCCGCCAGGCCGTACGGACAACACGTACGGAACCGGCGGCCATGAAACTGAGCTCCCGTGTGGCGAACGCGCCCCGGAGGCCGGTTCCGCGCTCATTACGCGGTGCCGTGCCGGACCGGATGTCAGCCGCGGCGCCCGGGAGCGTGACGGGAGAACCGCCCGCAATGCTCAACAACGAAACGTCTGAGAACAACCACACCGCCGGCAACGCCGACGGTGGAAGCCCCAGCGACAACCTGCCCCCGCGCAGGCGTCGCCGCGCCGCCTCCAGGCCCGCGGGCCCGCCCGGCGCCACCCCCGCCGAGGCCGTGTCCGAGACCCCGGCCGCCGCCCCGGCCGCGGCCCCCGCGCCGCGTGCCCGTCGCCGTGCCACCCGCGCCGTCGCGGCCCCGGCCGCTCCCGCCGCCGAGGCCGCCGCAGCCCCCGCGGCCGAGACCCCGGCTCCGGTCGTCGAGACCCCGGCCGTTCCCGCCGTCGAGGAGCCCGCGGCCCCCGCGCCGCGTGCCCGTCGCCGTGCCACTCGCGCCGTCACCGCCCCGGAGGCACCCGCCGCCGAGGTCGCCCTGGAAGAGCCCGCCGCCGTCGAGGACCCGGTCGCCCCCGCGCCGCGTGCCCGTCGTCGCGCCACCCGCGCCGTGACCGCGCCGGCCGCTCCCGCCGCCGAGGCCGCCCCGGCCCCCGCCGTCGAGCCCCCCGCGCCGGCCGCCGAGACCCCGGCCGTTCCCGCCGTCGAGGAGCCCGCGGCCCCCGCGCCGCGTGCCCGTCGCCGTGCCACCCGCGCCGTCACCGCGCCGGCTGCTCCCACGGCCGAGGCCGTCGTCGAGACCCCGGTCGAGGCCCCCGCCGCCGTCGAGACCCCGGCCGCGGTCGCTGCCGAGGAGCCCGCCGCCCCCGCGCCGCGTGCCCGTCGTCGCGCCACCCGCGCCGTGACCGCGCCGGCCGCTCCCGCCGCCGAAGCCGCCCCGGCCCCCGCCGTCGAGCCCCCCGCGCCGGCCGCCGAGACCCCGGTCGCCTCCAAGGCCACCGTCACCGTCGCCGACGCCGTGGACTCCCCGAAGCGCGGCGGCCGCCGCCGCGCCACCCGCTCCGGCGCCGTCACCCCGGCCGCCCCCGCGCAGCCCGCCGCCGAGGCCGAGGCGCCCGCCGCCCCGGCCCAGTCCCGCGCCGGCCGCCGCGCCGCGCGCCCCGCCGTGGCCGTGTTCCAGGCCCCGGTCTTCGCCGAGCCGATGTTCCAGACCCCGGAGACGGCCGCCATGGCCGCCGCGGCCGCTGCCGCCGCCGGCCAGGTCGACTACGAAGAGGACGAGGACGACACGGAGGTCGTGGCCGAGGCCGTACAGGCCCCCGCCGCCCAGCCGGCCGGTCGTCGCCGTCGCCGCGGTCGCGGCGCCGCCGAGCCCGCGGCCCCGGCCGTCGAGTCCGCCCCCGTCTCCCTCGCCGACGTGGAGCTCCACGAGGCCGAGGAGACCGAGGCCGAGTCCGCCGACCTCGACGAGGACGAGAACGACGGCGAGCGTCCGTCGCGTCGCCGCCGTCGCGGTGGCCGTCGCCGCCGTCGCGGCGAGTCCGCCGACCTCGACGAGTCCGCCGACGAGGACACCGAGGCCGAGTCCACCGAGCAGGAGAGCGACGAGGAATCCGCCGAGGACGACGACGAGTCCGACGAGGGCGCTCTCGGTTCCAGCTCCAGCCGCCGTCGCCGGCGTCGCCGCCGCCGCAGCGGTGACGGCGGTACCGACGCCGACGCCGCCGAGGACGACGGCGTACGCACCGTCGTCAAGGTCCGCGAGCCGCGCCCCGCGCGCGAGCGCTCCGAGTCCGCCGCCGGTTCCGGTTCCACCTCCTCCGACGAGGTCCAGTCCATCAAGGGCTCGACCCGCCTGGAGGCGAAGAAGCAGCGCCGTCGCGAAGGCCGCGAGCAGGGCCGCCGCCGCGTGCCGATCATCACCGAGGCCGAGTTCCTGGCCCGTCGTGAGGCCGTCGAGCGCGTGATGGTCGTCCGCCAGGCCGGCGAGCGCACCCAGATCGGCGTCCTCGAGGACGACGTGCTCGTCGAGCACTACGTCAACAAGGAGGAGGCCACCTCCTACGTCGGCAACGTCTACCTGGGCAAGGTCCAGAACGTGCTGCCGTCGATGGAGGCCGCCTTCATCGACATCGGCAAGGGCCGCAACGCGGTCCTCTACGCCGGTGAGGTCAACTTCGAGGCGCTCGGCATGGCCCACGGCCCCCGCCGCATCGAGTCCGCCCTCAAGTCCGGCCAGTCGGTCCTGGTGCAGGTCACCAAGGACCCGATCGGCCACAAGGGCGCCCGCCTGACCAGCCAGGTCTCGCTGCCCGGCCGCTACCTCGTCTACGTGCCCGAGGGCTCGATGACCGGTATCAGCCGCAAGCTGCCCGACACCGAGCGCGCGCGCCTCAAGACCATCCTCAAGAAGATCGTCCCCGAGGACGCGGGCGTCATCGTGCGCACCGCCGCCGAGGGCGCGAGCGAGGACGAGCTGCGCCGTGACGTCGAGCGCCTCCAGGGCCAGTGGGAGGACATCCAGAAGAAGTCGAAGCAGATCTCGACCTCTTCGCCGAGCCTGCTGTACGGCGAGCCGGACATGACCGTCCGCGTCGTGCGCGACATCTTCAACGAGGACTTCTCGAAGGTCATCGTCAGCGGTGACACCGCCTGGGAGACCATCCACGGCTACGTGAACCACGTGGCCCCGGACCTGGCCGACCGGCTCTCGCGCTGGACCTCCGAGGTCGACGTCTTCGCGACGTACCGGATCGACGAGCAGCTCGCCAAGGCGCTCGACCGCAAGGTGTGGCTGCCCTCGGGCGGCTCCCTCGTGATCGACAAGACCGAGGCGATGATCGTCATCGACGTCAACACCGGCAAGTTCACCGGTCAGGGCGGCAACCTCGAAGAGACCGTCACCAGGAACAACCTGGAGGCGGCCGAGGAGATCGTGCGCCAGCTGCGGCTGCGCGACCTGGGCGGCATCGTCGTCATCGACTTCATCGACATGGTCCTGGAGTCCAACCGCGACCTGGTCCTGCGGCGCATGCTGGAGTGCCTGGGCCGCGACCGCACGAAGCACCAGGTGGCCGAGGTCACCTCGCTGGGCCTCGTCCAGATGACCCGCAAGCGGGTGGGCCAGGGCCTCCTGGAGTCCTTCTCCGAGACCTGCGTCCACTGCAACGGCCGCGGTGTCATCGTCCACATGGAGACCCCGACCGTGGTCGGTGGCGGCGGCAACGGCAAGCGCTCCAAGCGCCGCGGCGGCCGCGCCCAGGACCACGACCACGACGTCGAGTCGATCGAGTCGACCGACACCGGCGACGCCGAGGTCTACGAGACCGAGGAGGAGCTGGCCGCCGAGGTCTCCGCGCCCCGCGCGCTGCCCGAGCCGGAGTTCGTCCCGGACGAGGAGCTGTACGGCAGCCGGGCCGAGGCGGAGGCCGCGGCCTCCGGCGTGAGCGGTCGACGCAACCGTCGCCGCGCCACCCGCAAGGCGACCGCCCCGGCGGGCGCCCCGCGCGGCGCGGTGGCCCCGGAGCGGGCCCCGGCCGTCGTGGCCGAGCCCGAGCCGGTCGTGGAGCCCGTCGCCGAGCCGGTGGCCGTCGTCGAGCCCGAGCCCGTCGCCCCGGTCGAGGCCGAGGTCGTCGCGGAGCCGGTGGTCGAGGAGGCCCCCAAGGGCCGTACGCGTCGCCGTGCCACCCGCAAGGCCACCGCCCCGGCGGGTGCCCCGGCGGTCGCCGCCGAGGCGGTCACGGAGCCGGAGCCGGCCGTGGAGGCCGGCGCCGAGCCCGTCGTGGAGCCGGAGCCCGAGCCCGTCGTCGTCGAGACCCCGGCCGAGCCGGTGGCCGAGCCCGTCGCGGACGCCGCTCCGGCCCGCCCGCGGCGCCGTGCCACCCGCAAGGCCACCGCACCCGCCGGTTCCCCGGCGGGCGCGGCCGAGGCGGCCGTCCTGGTCGTCGAGGCGGCTCCCGCGGCAGCCGAGTCGGAGCCCGAGGCGGCCCCGGTCGAGGCCGACGCCGAGGCCGAGGCCCCGGTGAAGAAGAAGGCCGCCCGCAAGGCTCCGGCCAAGAAGGCGACCACCACCGCGGCGAAGAAGGCCCCGGCCAAGAAGGCGGCGGCCACCAAGACCGCCGCGAAGAAGACCGTCGCCAAGAAGGCCGCCACCACGGCCAAGAAGGCGCCGGCGAAGCGGGCCACGAAGAAGACCGCGGCGGCGGAGCAGCAGACGCTCCCGTCCGTCTCGGCTCCCACCGAGGCCTGATCCGCGTCCCACCCGTGGGCCCGGTTTGACCCCCTGAGACCAGGCCCGTAACCTAGACCGTCGGCATGTCCTAGATGATTTTCCGTCTAGTGCGCGTCGCGCTCCTGAGCACCTTCCTCCTCTGTACGTCCCTGTACGCGCCTCGCGCGTGCGCGCCGCCGGGGAGAGGCCGCTCGTCCAATCCGGATCACCGTGGGCCTCGGCCCGCGTGAGCGGCTGGCTTCAGGAGCATCCGTCCCGAGTGAGAGAGAGATCCGCGTGTACGCCATCGTGCGCAGCGGTGGTCGCCAGCACAAGGTTGCTGTTGGTGACATCGTTGAGGTTGACAAGATTTCCACTGCCAAGGTTGGCGACACGGTCGAGCTCTCGACCCTGCTCGTTGTCGACGGCGACGCCGTGACCAGCGACCCGTGGGTGCTGGCCGGGATCAAGGTCCAGGCCGAGATCGTGGACCACCACAAGGGCGCCAAGATCGACATCCTGCGCTACAAGAACAAGACCGGCTACCGCCGTCGCCAGGGTCACCGCCAGCAGTACACGGCGATCAAGGTCACCGGTATCCCCACGGCTGCGAAGTAAGAGGGACTGAGACATGGCACACAAGAAGGGCGCATCGTCCACTCGGAACGGGCGCGATTCCAATGCTCAGCGGCTCGGCGTGAAGCGCTTCGGCGGTCAGGTCGTTTCCGCCGGCGAGATCCTCGTCCGCCAGCGCGGCACCCACTTCCACCCGGGTTCGGGTGTCGGTCGTGGTGGCGATGACACGCTGTTCGCGCTGCAGGCCGGTTCGGTCGAGTTCGGCACGCACCGTGGCCGCAAGGTCGTCAACATCGTTCCGGCCGCCTGATCCAGCTCCTGCTGCATCACACGCGTTCGTAACACCCCGAGGGCGGATCTCAACTCTTTCCGGCGGAAGCCGGGAAGAGAGGTCCGCCCTCGGCGCGTTGTCACATAGACACGTTTAATGGGCGGCAAGGCCTGCCCGGGACATTCCCGTATGTATCTGGAGGAACACCCATGACCACCTTCGTGGACCGCGTCGAGCTGCACGTCGCCGCGGGTAACGGGGGCCACGGCTGCGCCTCCGTTCACCGGGAGAAGTTCAAGCCGCTCGGCGGCCCCGACGGCGGAAACGGCGGCCGTGGCGGTGACGTCATCCTGGTGGTGGAGCAGGCGGTCACCACCCTGCTGGACTACCACCACAGCCCCCACCGCAAGGCCACCAACGGCCAGCCCGGCGCCGGCGACAACCGCTCCGGCAAGGACGGCCAGGACCTGATCCTGCCCGTGCCTGACGGCACCGTCGTCCTCGACAAGGAGGGCAACGTCCTCGCCGACCTCGTCGGCCAGGGCACCACGTACGTCGCGGGTGAGGGCGGCCGCGGCGGCCTCGGCAACGCGGCCCTGTCGTCGGCCCGCCGCAAGGCGCCCGGCTTCGCCCTCCTCGGCGTCCCCGGCACCGCCGGTGACATCGTCCTGGAGCTCAAGACCGTCGCCGACGTGGCGCTGGTCGGCTTCCCGAGCGCCGGCAAGTCCTCACTGATCTCGGTGCTTTCCGCGGCCAAGCCGAAGATCGCGGACTACCCGTTCACCACCCTGGTCCCGAACCTGGGCGTCGTCACGGCCGGCTCGACGGTCTACACGATCGCCGACGTCCCGGGTCTGATCCCCGGCGCGAGCCAGGGCAAGGGCCTCGGCCTGGAGTTCCTGCGCCACGTCGAGCGCTGCTCGATCCTCGTGCACGTGCTGGACACCGCCACCCTGGAGTCCGACCGCGACCCGGTGGCCGACCTCGACGTCATCGAGGAAGAGCTCAAGCTCTACGGCGGCGGCCTGGAGAAGCGCCCCCGCCTCGTGGTCCTGAACAAGGTCGACATCCCGGACGGCCAGGAACTCGCCGACATGGTCCGCCCGGACCTGGAGGCGCGCGGCTACAAGGTCTTCGAGGTCTCCGCGGTGTCCCGTACGGGGCTCAAGGAGCTCTCGTACTTCCTCGCCGAGGTCATCGCCAAGGCCCGTGCCCGCAAGCCGAAGGAGGAGGCGACCCGCGTCGTCATCCGTCCGAAGGCCGTCGACGACTCCGGCTTCACCGTCACCTACGACGAGGTCGAGGACGTCTACCAGGTGCGCGGCGAGAAGCCCGAGCGCTGGGTCCGCCAGACCGACTTCAACAACGACGAGGCCGTGGGCTACCTCGCCGACCGCCTCGCCCGCCTCGGCGTCGAGGAGGCGCTGAAGAAGGCCGGCGCCCGCGCCGGTGACGGCGTCGCCATCGGCTCCGACGAGAACTCCGTCGTCTTCGACTGGGAGCCGACCGTGATGGCCGGCGCCGAGATGCTGGGCCGCCGAGGCGAGGACCACCGCCTGGACGCACCGCGCCCGGCCACCACGCGCCGCAAGGACAAGGAAGCCCAGCGCGGCGACTCCGCCCAGCAGGAGTACGACGAGTTCCGCCCCTTCTAGGACATGTCCGGATCCTGACGGCGGTCCGCCGCCGTCAAGGGTCCGACGGGGGTCTTGAGGCGACCTTTACCCGGGTCGCCTAGGATCCAGCGGGTGACCAGCATCAATCCCGCCACCGTCTCCGTCGTGGTGATCGCGTACAACGACGCCGGGCTCGTGGGCGAGGCCGTCTCCTCGGCACTCGACCAGGGCCCGGTGGTCGACGAGGTCATCGCGGTCAACGACGCCTCGTCCGACGACACCGGGCGGGTCCTGGACGAGCTGGCCGCGTGCCACCCCCGCCTGAAGGTCCTGCACCGCACGGAGAACAGCGGCGGCTGCGGGACCCCGCGCAACGACGGGATCGCGGCCGCGACCGCCCCGTACGTCCTCTTCCTCGACAGCGACGACGTCCTGCCGCCCGGCGCGGCGGACGCCCTCGTGCGAGCCGCCGAACGGCACCGCGCACCGGTGACGGTCGGCGCGTGCGTACGGCGCGAGCTGCCGCAGCGTCAGGACGTGCCCTGGGTACCGGGGCTGTACACCGCGGGCGACGTCATCGAGCGGCCCGCCGACCGGCCCGAACTGGTCCGCGACACCCTCTGCGTCAACAAGCTGTACGCGCGCGCCTTCCTCGACGAGCACGACCTCCGCTTCCCGGACGGCCGCTTCGTCTACGAGGACTTCGTCTTCACCGCCCGCGTCCTGGCCGCCGCGCCCCGCGTCGCCGTGATCGACGACCTCGTCTACGTCTGGCACGTGCGCCGGTCCGCCGCCCAGGTGTCGATCTCCCTCGACCGCAAGGACGTCGCCAACTGGCTGTCCAGGATCGAGGCGCACCGCACCGCGGCCCGGATCCTCACCGCCTCGTCCCCGGAACTGGGCCACGCCTGCCAGGTCAAGTTCCTGGAGTACGACCTGCGCATGTACCTGCGCGAACTCGGCGACGACCCCGACTACCAGGCCGCCTGGTGGACCGCGACGCGCGAGTACCTCGACGGGTTCACGGACGCCGACGTCGAGGCCGCCGGGCCGCACGCGCGCTGGATCGTACGACTGTTGCGGGCCACCCCGAAGCCGCCCGCCGACGTGGAGCGGCTGACCCGCTTCGCCGCCGAGCCCCCGCGCCTGCTGCCGCCGTACGCGAGCACCCCGGACGGGCTGCCCGTGTGGAGCGAGGAGCTTCCGGTGGAGCTGGACGGGCTGGCGACGGTGCCGACCGGGGAACTCCCCGTCACCGTCGACGTCCGCCTGAGTGGAACCGCGGGCCTGCGGATCCGCGTCCACGACATGTACGGACGGCTCGCCGCCGCCGGGCCGCGCACCGCGTGGTTGGGCTTCCAGGCGCGCTCCGGCGGGGAACCGGTCCTCGGCGAACCCGTGGAGCTGACCCCCGCGACCGACGGGGACGGCTGGACCGCCGAGCTGCCGTTCCGGCTCACCGCGCTCGCGGAGGCCGGACGACGACGCGGCGGACGCGGCATGCAGGCGTGGGGTGTGCAGATCGGAGTGCGGTGTGAGGACGGGAGCTCCCTCGTGATCCCGCCGCGCCCCCTCGACGACCTGCTGCGACGTCGGGCGCTGCCCAGCAGCCGGTACGGTGTTCTGCTGGCGCAGCCGTACCGCACGGCCGCGGGTTCACTGGGCGTGCGGCTCGCACCGGGCGCGGCCGGGGCCATGAGCCTCGTACGCAACCGCCTCGGCAGGGTCAGGGCAAGCCTTCGGTCGGGCTGACAGCAGGACACCGGTCGCAGACGGCCGGCGGAATCGGACAGGACTCGGGAGAACACGGCATGACTTTTCTGATCACCGGTGGCGCCGGCTACATCGGCTCGCACGTCGTCCGCGCGATGAGGCTCGCGGGGGAGGACGTCGTCGTCCTCGACGACCTGTCCACCGGCAACGAGAACCGCGTCCCGGACGGCGTCCCGCTCGTGATCGGCTCGGTGCTGGACCGGCCGCTCCTGGACAAGACCCTCGCCGAGCACCGGATCACCGGCGTGGTCCACCTCGCCGGCAAGAAGCAGGTCGGCGAGTCCGTCGAGAAGCCGCTGTACTACTACCACGAGAACGTGCAGGGCCTCACGGTGCTGCTCCAGGCCGTGGCCGAGGCCGGCATCCGCAACTTCCTCTTCTCCTCCTCCGCCTCCGTCTACGGCATGCCCGACGTGGACCTGGTCACCGAGGACACCCCCTGCCTGCCGCTGAGCCCGTACGGCGAGACCAAGCTCACCGGCGAGTGGCTCGTCCGCGCCGCCGGCAAGGCGCACGGCATCTCCACCGCCTGCCTGCGCTACTTCAACGTGGCGGGCGCCGCCACCCCCGAACTCGCGGACACCGGGGTCTTCAACCTCGTCCCGATGGTCTTCGAGCGCTACGAGGCCGGCGAGGGCGCCCGCATCTTCGGCGACGACTACCCGACCCCGGACGGCACCTGCATCCGCGACTACATCCACGTCGAGGACCTCGCCGACGCCCACGTGGTGGCGGCCCGCAGGCTCGCCGAGTGGGGCGCGCAGGGCGAGTACAAGGACCTCACCGTCAACATCGGCCGCGGCGAGGGCGTCTCCGTCCGCGAGATGGTCGAACTGCTGAACGCCAACACCGGCAACGACTTCCCGCCGGTGGTCACCCCGCGCCGTCCCGGCGACCCGGCGAAGGTCGTGGCCTCCGCCGACAGGATCGCCGCCGAGCTGGGCTGGAAGGCCCGCCACGACGTCCGCGAGATGATCACCTCGGCGTGGGCGGGCTGGCAGGCCAACAAGGTGGCGGCCGCACAGGGCTAGGCCCCGTCGGCCCCTTCGTCCGCTTCGGACATGCCATCGGCCCGCCGCCCCGAGGGGCGGCGGGCCGATGTGCGCTTCAGCGAAGCCGGTGCGCGTGTCAGCGGGCCGGCGCGCGCACGATCCGGGAGACCGTCCGGCGGGCGTGCCGGCCGAGCCGGCGGTGCAGCGGCAGCGGCACCCGTACGGTGAGCGCGGCCCCGTCGGCCGAGTGCACCGGCAGCTCCCGGGTGAAGCCCCGGTCCCGTATCCGCAGCCTCACCTGCCACTCGCCCTCCGGTACGCCCCGCACCTGCGACCGCAGCCGCAGCAGGCCGTCCGGATCGGCGCCGCCCACCGCCGGGGTGGTGAACGGGGCCCGGCCCGGCGCGTGCAGCACGAAGTCCACCGGGGCGTCCGCCGGCCAGCCCGGTATGGTCGCCGTCGCCTCCAGGACCGGGGCACCCACGACCCGCGCCGCGGCCGTGCCGCGCGCGTCGGCGGCCAGCGGTATCCGGGTGGCGCCCAGGTCCAGGTTCACGTGCTGGTGCGCCTCGGAGTGGAACACCGTCGCGGCCTGCGGAGGCTCCCCGGGCGTGCCGTGCACGATCCGGGGCACCGGCGCGACGTCGTACTCGGCGGCTTTCGGCCGCGGCAGCCAGGCCTCCTTGACGAGGGAACCCGCCGCCACCGCGACCCGTACCGTCCATATGCCGTCGTCGAGCCGCAGGCCCTCGGCGGCCCGGTTGACGTCCACCGCCGCCTCGTAGCCGCCCCGCGCGTCGGTCCGCGCCGCCGGTATCCGGATGGTGTGGCCCTGGCGCCGCAGCAGCAGCGCCACCTCCTGGTCGGCGGCGTCGCCCATGCCGTCGAGCCGGGCCGTCCCGCGCAGCCGCAGCACCGGACCGTCCCAGCTGTACGAGGCCAGCTCCTGCCGCAGCACCACCCGCGAGGTCAGGTCGTACAGCTCGTCGGGGAGAGCGGCGTCGGGGGCCCGGAAGAACGGGTAGGCGGCGAAGGCGCGACCGCCCTCGATCACGGCGGGACCCAGCTCGTCCACGGTGTCGGCGGTGACGACGGCGGTCAGCTCGCGGGTACGACCCGCTCCGATCAGATGGGCGCGCAGCCGCAGCCGGGGCGGCAGCGCGGCGCTGATCCGCTCGGTCAGGTAGGCCTCGACGAGCGGCCGGGCCGCCCGGACCAGCGCCTCGCGGCCCGCCTCGTCGCGGGCCAGGTACGGCCCGGCGAACATGCCCAGCACCTCGCCGTGGAAATGGCGTTCCATGAGCTTGTCCCGCTCGCGACCGGCCGGCACGTGATCGGCCACCAGCTCCAGCAGCTCGCCGACGTAGGCCAGCTGCGCCACCCAGTCGACGTCCTGCTCGGTGGCGTTCGTGCCGTCGCCGCGCCCCTCCAGGTAGTAGCAGTCGTGATCGGCCACCACCGATATCCGCCGGGCGTGCAGCAGGGCGTGCGCGCCGAACGGGAGGTCCTCGCCGAGCAGCCGGCCCTCGGCGAACCGCAACCGGTGCGCGTCGACCAGGCTGCGTCTCCACAGCTTGTAGGCGGCGAGCGTCCAGTACACGGGGGAGTCGTGGAGGGAAACATCGGCGCTGGTGGTGCGCAGGTCCACCGGGGCGGCCCGCCCGTTGACCCCGACGATCCGCCCGTACACGACGTCGGAGTCCTGCTCCTCGGCCATCCGGACCAGCCGTTCCAAGGCTTCCGGGCCCAGGTAGTCGTCGGAGTCGAGGAAGAACAGGTAGTCGCCGCTCGACGCGTCGATGCCGACGTTGCGCGGCTTCCCGGCGCCACCGGAGGCGGCCTGGTGGATCACGGTGGTGTTCGGGTGCCGCGCCGCCCAGGCGTCCAGCCAGTCCCCGGAACCGTCGGTCGAGCCGTCGTCCACGGCGATGACCTCGATCCGGTCCGCCGTGAGGGTCTGGGCGGCCACCGAGTCGAAGCAGCGGCGCAGGTAGCGCCGGGTGTTGTGCACGGGTATGACGACGCTGACGCTCGCGGGGGAGCCCATGGGCGGTTCCTCGGATCGGCTGGATGACATCGGCTGCTCGGCCGCTTGCCCCTTGCGTCGAGGGTACGTGGACGGGCCACCCCCGAGAAGGGAATGGCCCGTCGTCGTGCTCCGCTGTTCGCGCCGTGCCCGCAGGTCAGCGGTGCAGCAGCGTGAAGAGTTCCTCCCAGCGCCTGCTGATCTCCTCCGTGGAGTACCGCTGGATGTCCTCGCGCGCCCGCTCGCCCATCCGGTCGCGCCGCTCGCGGTCGGACATCAGCGCGTCCAGGCGGCGGGCGAACTCGCCGGTGTTCCCGGGCGGGGCGATGAGGCCGTTGACCCCGTCGGAGATGATCTCGTGGACACCGGGGGCCACGTCGAAGGCGACGCAGGGCACCGCGGTCGCCATGGCCTCCATCAGGGCGAGGGGGAAACCCTCACCGCGCGAGGACAGGGCGAACACCGCGCTGTCGCGCAACGCGCCCGGCACGTCGGAGGTGCGGCCCATCCACTCCACCGAGGAGGAGATCCCCAGCTGGGCGCACTGCTTCTTCAGCGCCTCCTCCTCCGGACCCGAGCCGTAGAGCGTCAGCACCCACTCGGGATGCTTCGGCGCCACCTCCGCCCAGGAGTCGAGGAGCATGTCCACGCCCTTCTCCTCGTGCAGCCGGCCGATGCTGACCACGCGCCTGGCGGTCCGCGGGGACGGCTCCTCGGGGAAGAACGGCAGCGGGTTCGGCATGGAGCCCACGTTGTCCATCCGCTGGCGGATCCACAGGTCCGCGTCCTCGCGGGTCAGGGCCAGCATCCGGTCCACGTTCTTGTAGAACCGCTTGACCCGACCGAACCGGGAGGACCTGCGGCAGGTCTCGAAGGACTCGTGGCTCATGCCGACGAGCTTCAGACCGGAGGTGTCCGCCATGGCCACCCACTCCATCGCCCAGACCTGGCTCACGATGACCACGGCCCCCGGGCGGGCCGCCCGGAACAGCGCGGTCAGCTTCGCGGCCTGCGCCCGCATGCCCGCGTCGCGTGCGGCCCGGCGCCGGCGCTCGATGATGTCGAGCTTGCC
Organism: Streptomyces sp. H27-H5; assembly: GCF_026627505.1. Classification (GTDB taxonomy): domain Bacteria; phylum Actinomycetota; class Actinomycetes; order Streptomycetales; family Streptomycetaceae; genus Streptomyces. Next base: position 61,409 of record NZ_JAPNLK010000026.1, read on the forward strand.
CTTCAGGCCCCTGAGGGCCTTGATGGAGGGCGGGTGCACGTCGTACAGGGTCGTGGTGCGGTACGGCAGGTCCTCGCCCAGGTCGGCGCGCCGCCCCTCGGGGGCCGGCACGATGCCCACCACGTGGACGGTGTGTCCGCGCTCCGAGAAGATCCGGGCCATCTGGTGGGACCAGCTGGTGATGCCGCCCAGCTCGTCCACGCTGTTGGAGACCAGGAAGACGTCCCGGGGCACGCTGTCGTGCGTCTCGGTCATCGCCGCCCCACTCGTTCCGGTCGCGGGGTTCGTCACGGTCGTCGTCTCGATCACCTCGGACATCAGCGGCTCCACCCGGAGAAGAACGTGTCGACGATCCGCTCGGCGGCGTTGCCCCGGTCGTACTCGCCGAACTCGGCCACGAAGCGCTTGCGGGCCTCGGCGTGCGCATCCTGCGACGCGTCGAGGCTCTTCAGGACGTCGTGGAACTCCTCCTCGGTCCGGAACACCGGCCCCGGGGCGTGCTCCACCAGGTCGAAGTAGGTGCCGCGCTCCTCGTGCACGTACACGTCGTAGTCGTACGCGAAGAAGAGGATCGGCCGGTCCAGCAGCGCGTAGTCGAACATCACGGAGGAGTAGTCCGTGATCAGCGCGTCGGACAGCTCCATCAGCGGCATCACGTCGTGACGCGCGGACACGTCGATGACCTTGCCCTTGGCCGTCGGCGGCAGCACCACGTGGTTCAGGTAGTGCGCCCGGACGAGCAGGACGTACTGGTCACCGAACTCCTCGGTGAACTTCTCCACGTCGAACGGCATCGGGAACGCGCCCGGCGTACGGAACGTCGGCGCGTACAGCAGGACCTTCTTGTCGGCGGGAATGCCGAGCTCGGCCGCCAGCGCACCGCGCTCGCGGCGCCCGTCCGGCGCCACCTCGGCCTGCCGGGCCCGCACGAGCGCGTCGTTGCGCGGGTAACCCACCCGGAGCAGCTTCGTGTCGGCGATCCGGAAGGCCTTCGCGAGGGTCCGCACGTCGTGCTCCGAGCGGCACACGAAGTGGTCGAAGCGGCCGAGGTGCCTCTCCTCCGCGGCCTGCTGCGCATGCGTGGCCGCCTTCAGACCGGGCTGGTCGAAGCCCATCTTCTTGAGCGCGGAACCGTGCCAGGTCTGGATGTACGTGGTGCCCGGCCGCTTGGCGAGCTTCAGCGGGTAGCTCTGGTTGTCCACCCAGAACTCCGCCCGGGCCAGCGCCTTCAGGTAGGGCAGCGACCAGCGGCGCACCAGGTGGGCGTCCGCGGGGAAGTCCTTCGGGCTGCCCGCGTACGACCAGAACGCCTCGAACTCCAGGCCGCGGCTGCGCATCTCCTCGTAGATGGCGCGCGGGCTGTCGCTGTACTGCTTGCCGAGCATGCTCTCGAAGACGATGGTGCGCTTCTTCACGGGCAGCCGGCCGTAGACCTCGTGGAAGAGGCGCAGCTTGGTCTTCTCCGAGGTCAGCGTCTTGCGCAGCTCCTTGGCGCGGCGGTAGCCGGCCTTGGCCAGCTTGCCGGGCCTGCCGCGCACGGCGCTCTGGATCAGTTCCTCGATCCGCTCGTTGTCGTGCCGGGCGGAGACCAGCCGGAAGGCCAGGTGGCCCTTGGCCGTGGGCTGCGGCTCGATGTGGTCCGCGACCAGGCGGGTCAGGCGCGGCTTGACGGGCAGCAGACCGCTGCCGAGCTCGCTCTCGCCGATGGTCAGGCGCGTGTTGGTCTTCGCGCCGTCGACGTCCAGGATCACGCGGACGTCCCAGACGGAGTCGATGATGCCCAGCGGACGGAGCTTGGAACTGAGGTCGACGTCGGCTTCCCAGGAGATGGTGCTGCCCTCGTTGCGCAGCGCCTTCACGGGGAAGACGAACGTCTGAAGGCTGCGGCGCCGGGCCCGGAACTCGACCTGGCCCTTGATCTTCGCCTCGGGCCTGATGACGCCCAGCGGGTTGGTGATGCGGCCCGCGAGCCCCACGGTGCCGTCGGTCTCCGTGTAGCGCGTCAGCTCGTTGCGCAGGAACAGTTCCCGGATCGGCTTCTGGTGGTAACCGAGGTCCGTGACGTCGAGCACGCTGCGGGCGAACTCGTCGTCGAGGTGCTCGGCGCACCAGTAGATCCGGCCGTCCTTCTTGGCGAGCGGGGAGGACACCTTGTTCCGGTGGATCAGGGTGTCCACGGCGGGCAGCAGGTTGTCCCAGTCGCCCTGCTGGAGCAGGTAGGCGCAGATGGCCTGGATGGGCTGGACCCGGGTGTACGCCTCGCGGTCGAGACCCTCCAAGTAGCCGCGGGAGAGCTCGGCGAACTCGCGCCGGTAGGACTCGTCGCGGAACGGCAGGTCACGCAGGTGCAGCACGAGGTCGTGCTTGAGGAACTTGACGTCCTTGGCCGTCTGCATCTCGGTCATGCCGCGCTGCGCCAGGAGGGCGTCGATCCGCCGGTGGATCTCCAGCCGGTGGATGTAGTTGGTCATCTCGTGCCGGCGGTTGGTCACGGACTTGACCTTGGCCTGCGCGTAGACGTTCCAGAAGTACACCTGGTTCGGGATGAGGGTGATCTTCTTCGCGGCGAGGTAGGCCTCGGCGATGAACATCAGGTCCTCGTACAGCATCCCCTTCGGGAAGAGGAGGTTGTTGTCCAGGAGGAAGTCGCGGCGGTAGCACTTGTTCGTGGACAGGGTGTCCCACACGAACAGGTCCGGCAGCTCGCTGACCGAGTTCAGGGTGCGCGTGGTGCGGTACAGCCACGCGTACCACTCGTCGCGCTTCTGGTTGCGGGTGTCCTTGTGCACCCGGACGCACAGTCCCGAGACGATGTCGGCGCCGGTCCGCTCGGCGGCCTCGAGCATGTTGCGGCAGGCGTTCACCTCAAGGACGTCGTCGCTGTCCAGGAACATGACGTAGCGGCCCTCGGCGTGGCCGATGCCCACGTTGCGGGGCTCGCCGCCGGCGCCGCTGTTCTCGGGCAACTGGTAGGCACGCACCCGCCCCGGGTGCGCTGCTTCGAGTTCCTTGGCGACCTCGAAGGAACGGTCCTTGCTGCAGTCGTCCACGATCACGACTTCGACCCCGTGCAGGGTCTGGTCCAAAACCGACTGGACGGCTGTCGGCAGACGCTCTGCGTCGTTGTAGACGATGACGACCACGGAGACGTCAGGCACGTGCACCTCGATCCCTTTGTTCCATTGCGTTTATCCCGACAAAGCTACCGTGTGCGGCACTCGACTCGGGCAGCGCGGCTCGGCCGTGCATACTTCTCAAGAGGTGGTGGTGTCGAGTCAGTCGTCGACAATCACCCGTTCGGATCCGGCAGGAAGTGTTCATGACCAAGCTGTCCGTAGTTGTTCCCTGCTACAACGAAGAAGCCGTCATCGACCGCTTCGACGCAGAGATCCGCAGGGTTCTCGACACCCTGCCCATCGAGTACGAGGTTTGCTACGTCGACGACGGTAGCCGGGATGGGACGCTCGAAAAACTCCGCAAGATCGCCGCGGACTACGGCGACCAGACGCGCTACGTCTCCTTCAGCCGTAACTTCGGCAAGGAGTCGGGCATGCTCGCCGGACTGCGCGAGGCCACCGGCGACGCCGTGGTGATCATGGACGCGGACCTCCAGCACCCGCCGGAGCTCATCGCCACCATGCTGGAGCACTACCGGCAGGGGCACGACCAGGTCATCGCCCGCCGCACCCGCGAGGGCGACAAGAAGGTCCGCTCCGCCCTCAGCCGCCTGTACTACCGAGGCGTCAACCGCTGGGTGGACGTCGAGCTCACCGACGGCGTCGGCGACTTCCGGCTGCTCTCGCGCCCCGCCGTGGACGCCCTCCTCGCGCTCCCCGAGTACAACCGCTTCTCCAAGGGACTCTTCTCCTGGATCGGCTTCGACACGGTCCACTTCGACTACCGCAACGCCCAGCGCGAGGCCGGCGAGACGAAGTGGAAGTTCGGCGCCCTCCTGAACTACGGCATGGACGGGTTGATCTCCTTCAACAACCGTCCGCTGCGGATCGGGATCTGGCTCGGCGTGTCGTTGGTCGCACTCACCGGCCTGTACGCCCTGTGGACCACCGTGATGGCGATCACGTACGGGGTCGAGTCGCCGGGTTACGTCACGCTCGTGGCGCTCATCACCGGCCTGGGCGGCGTACAGATGATCATGCTGGGGTTGATCGGCGAGTACATCGGCCGCATCTACTACGAGTCCAAGCGCCGCCCGCACTTCCTGGTCAAGGAGGCGCACGGCGCGGAGCGGGTGCCCGGGGTCTCCGAAGCCGTGATCTCGGAGCGCAGCCGCCGATGACCTCGAACGTCCCCGCCCCCGGTCACCCGCGGGTGACGGGGAGCGCCCCGGCGCCCCCGAGCACCCGACGGGAACAGCTGGGGCAGATCGTCCGCTTCGGCCTGGTGGGCGGCGTCAACACGGCGACCTTCTTCGGCATCTACCTGCTCCTGCACCCGTGGATGCCGTACTTCGCCGCGTACACGCTCGCCTTCCTGCTGTCGATGGTCGGCTCGTTCTTCATGAACACCTACTTCACCTACCGGACCCGGCCCACGTGGAAGAAGTTCGCCCTCTTCCCGCTGACGAACATCACCAACTACGTGATCCAGTCGGTCGGCCTGTTCGTCCTGGTGCAGTGGGCCGGCATGGACGACCGGATCGCCCCGCTCGTCGCCGCCGTCGTGGCCATCCCGTTCACCTTCCTGCTGTCCCGCAAGATCCTGGTCCCGGGCGCCGCGGCCGCGGCGGAAGCCGGTCCGGCCCGCGGTTCGTCCACCCTCTGAAACCCGCGCGCGGCCCCGACGGGCCACCCCGTAGATTGAGTTCCCGGCGCCTGCGGCAAGGCGCCGGGAACATCAGGCAAGGGGCAAGGGGACAGACGTGTCAGCGGCTAGGCAGAGCGTCGTGGACGCCCGCAGGATCGTGGTCAAGGTCGGCTCCTCCTCCCTGACCACCGCCACCGGCGGGCTCGATGCGGACCGGGTGGACGCCCTGGTCGACGTACTGGCCAAGGCCCGCAGCGGCGGCGAGAAGGAGATCGTCCTGGTCTCCTCCGGCGCCATTGCCGCCGGACTGTCCCCGCTGGGCCTGCGCCGCCGGCCCACCGACCTGGCCCGCCAGCAGGCCGCCGCCAGCGTCGGACAGGGCCTGCTCGTCGCCCGGTACACCGCGTCCTTCGCCCGCTACGGCGTCCGCGTCGGCCAGGTCCTGCTGACCACCGACGACACCAGCCGCCGCGCGCACTATCGCAACGCCTACCGGACGCTGGACCAGCTCCTCGCCATGGGCGCCCTCCCGGTGGTCAACGAAAACGACACCGTCGCCACGGACGAGATCCGGTTCGGCGACAACGACCGGCTCGCCGCCCTGGTCGCCCACCTCGTCCGCGCCGACCTGCTCGTGCTGCTGTCCGACGTGGACGGCCTCTACGACGGCGACCCCGCGCTCCCCGGCACCACCCGCATCGACGAGGTGCGCGGCCCCGAGGACATCGCGCACGTCTCCATCGGCAGCGCCGGCAAGGCGGGCGTGGGCACCGGCGGCATGGTCACCAAGGTCGAGGCCGCCCGCATCGCGGCGGCCGCCGGCATCCCCGTCGTCCTGACCTCCGCCAGCCAGGCCACCGACGCCCTCGCCGGGCGCGCCACGGGCACCCTCTTCCACTCCACGGGCCGCCGCTCGGCGGACCGGCTGCTCTGGCTCCAACACGCCTCCACGCCCCAGGGACACCTCGTACTGGACGACGGGGCGGTCCGCGCCGTCACCGAACGCGGCAGTTCCCTGCTGGCCGCCGGGATCGCCGGTGTCGAGGGCGACTTCGTCGCAGGCGATCCGGTCGAGCTGCGCGCCACCGACGGCCGCGCCGTGGCCAGGGGGCTGGTCAACTTCGACGCCAAGGAACTCCCGCAGCTCCTCGGCCGCTCCACTCGCGAGCTCGCGCGGGAGCTCGGACCCGCGTACGAGCGGGAGGTCGTCCATCGTGACGATCTGGTCCTGCTGCAGGGCTGAGGTTCGGCAAAACCGCCGCGCGGCCGGCCGAGGACTGGTCAACTGTGTGGGGCGGACACGCGTAGCGCAGACAGGAGGCGGCTGGTGAGACGAGCGCTGACCAGCGTCGGCACCGGGGACGGTGACGGCGGCGTTGGCGGGGGCGGCAACGGGGACGAGCCGGACACCTCTCGCCTCTGGCACGTCACCCTGAGCGTCTCCGGCAAGCCGGCGCCGTTGTCCGAGGTCCGGCGCGGGCTGGAACAGCTCGCCCACGACCATCCCTTCCTGCTGACCAGCCGGTACGCCGACGACCACGCCGAGATCCGGTACTGGGAGGAGGCCCGCGACCTGCACGACGCGGCCGCCGTCGCCCTGCGGCTCTGGGGCGAGCACCGGTCCTCCGCGCAGCTCCCGCCCTGGGAGATCGTCGGCCTGGAGGTCATCGACCGCGCGACCTACCACCAGCGCGTGGCCGAGGGGTACGGCCCGCCCCCGGCCCACCCGGTGGGCGTGCACCCCTACTGAACGCGAGGACGGGCCCGGGGAGGGCCCCCGCGCGCCGCCGCCGCCCCGCAGGGGTCCGTCTCGCGGGGTGAAACCCCGTCGGTCCGGCCGGGACCGGGGCTTACCCTGGGCCGCATGACCTCGCTCGACGACGCCACCGCAGCCTCCCCCGTGATCGCCACCGCGCAAGCCGCCCGGACGGCCGCCGCAGCCATCGCCCCACTCCCGCGGTCCGCCAAGGACACGGCCCTCCTGGCCATCGCGGACGCACTGGAGGCCCGTACCGCGGAGATCGTCGAGGCCAACGCCCTCGACACCGCCAAGGCCCGGGAGGCGGGCACGAGCGAGACCGTCATCGACCGTCTCACCCTGACCCCCGAGCGCATCGCCGCGATCGCCTCCGACGTCCGCGACGTGGCCGCCCTCCCCGATCCCGTCGGCGAGGTCGTCCGCGGCTCCACCCTCCCCAACGGCATCGACCTCCGCCAGATCCGGGTACCGCTCGGCGTCGTCGGCATCATCTACGAGGCCCGCCCCAACGTCACCGTCGACGCCGCCGCGCTGTGCCTCAAGTCCGGCAACGCCGTGCTGCTGCGCGGCAGTTCCTCCGCCTACGCCTCCAACAGCGCGCTCGTCGCCATCCTCCGGGACGCCATCGCTGCCGCCGGACTGCCCGCCGACGCCATCCAGCTCGTCCCCGGCGAGTCCCGCGACTCCGTCCGCGAGCTGATGCGCGCCCGCGGCCTCGTCGACGTGCTGATCCCGCGCGGCGGAGCCTCGCTCATCAAGACCGTCGTCGAGGAGTCCATCGTCCCGGTGATCGAGACCGGCACGGGCAACTGCCACGTCTACGTCGACGCCCAGGCCGACCTCGGCATGGCCGTGGACATCCTCGTCAACTCCAAGGCGCAGCGCCCCTCGGTCTGCAACTCCGCCGAGACCCTCCTGGTCCACCGGGACATCGCCGCCGCGTTCCTGCCGCTCGCCCTCGACGCCCTCGCCGACGCCGGAGTGACCGTCCACGGTGACGGCGAGGTCCTCGCGTACGCCGAAGGTTCCAAGGTCACCGCACTGCCCGCCACCGACGAGGACTGGGCGGCCGAGTACCTGTCCTACGACATCGCCGCGGCCGTCGTGGACTCCCTCGACGACGCCGTCACGCACATCCGCCGTTGGACCTCGGGGCACACCGAGGCGATCGTCACCACCTCGCAGGCCGCCGCGCGCCGCTTCACCCAACTGGTCGACTCGACCACGGTGGCGGTGAACGCCTCCACCCGCTTCACGGACGGTGGTCAGTTCGGCTTCGGCGCGGAGATCGGCATCTCCACGCAGAAGCTGCACGCCCGGGGCCCGATGGGCCTTCCGGAGCTCACCTCCACCAAGTACATCGTCACCGGCGACGGTCACGTTCGGTAGTCGGACGGGGAACTCCGGGTGCCCGGGAATTCGGCGGACACCCTGCCCAAAGCGGCCCCCCAGGTCTACGCTGGTCCCGTGCCGGACGACGTGGGGGGCAAGCCGTTCCCGGACGACGGGGAGCCCGACGACGACCGCGGAGGCGCGGATCAGCACTTCGCCTCCGTGGTGTTCGACGAAGCCTTCGTCCGGAACGCCGAGATCCATGAACCGAGCGCGGCCGAGCGGCAGCGGGCCGCCGACCGGGCGCGTGCCGAGGCCGAGGCCGCACGCGTGGCCGGCGGCTGGACGACCGAGGACGACCACGACGGGTACGCCTACGGCCACCCCGACGGCTACGGCCTCGACGAGCCCGGCTGGGAACGCGGCCCCTACGGCCACGGCTACGCCGAAGGGCCCTACGGGGCCTACGGCGGCAGCATGCGCCCCTACCGCGGCCGGGCACCCTGGCTGCGCCCCGTCGCCTGGGTGCTCGCCTTCGTGATGGGCCTCGGAATGATCGCCCTCGCCTTCAGCGCCGTGTACCGCAGCGCCTCAGGAGACGCGGACCACGCACCCGCCCCAGCCAGCACCCCGCAGCGCGAAGTCACCGGCGTCGGAGCGTTTACGTACCCCGTCGGCCGCCAACCCTGAAAGTACGCCCCGCTTGCGTTCACCGGATCCGGGGGCTTCTCTGAAGCGGGGACAGCGGGGAGAAGCGATGGCCGTTCCAGGAGACCCACCCAACGGCGCCCCCGACGGCATCGGCGAGGGCGATGACGAGTTCCGGCCGGACGAGTACCGGTCGGTCGTGTTCGACGAGGACTTCGTGCGGGCCGCCCGCCTCCAGGAGTACTCCGCCGAGGAGCGCATGGGCGAGCACGCCCGGGCGGTCCGCAGCCGGTCCATCTGGTCGGGAGGCGGCTCCTCGGGCCACCGCGACGGCACACCGAGCCGCGGCGCCCGACAGGGCCTGCTGCTCGTGCTCCTCATCGCCGCGGCCTTCGCGGCCGCCGTCTACATGGGCCTGCGCAGCCCGTACGTGCCCGCGCCCGGGACGACCGCGGAGCCGCTCGCGGCCACCGTCGTCCCGCTGGCACCGACCACCGTCGTGCCCGGCGGGAACCCGGCCGACCTGTTCGCGAGGAGTCCGGCGGCCGATTACCGCATCGGGGCGGCCGGGATCACCCTGCCGGCCGTACGCCGCACCCACCACTTCAGCGAGAGCCAGATCGTCTCCGCGCTGTCCATCGCCAAGGACTACCTGGTGCAGTCGGGGCTGGACCCGGACGTCCTCGCCGGGGCCGCCACCCGGCCCGTCCGGGTCCTCCTCGACCCCGACCAGCTCGCGCAGTTCGACCGGAGCATGACCGCGCCCGTCGGCGACGGGCGGCACGCCGCCACCGGATGGCTGGTGCGCTTCGACCCCGCCGTCGCCGCCGTGGCCGACCCCAGGGTCCGGGTGAGCGGCACCCTCGCCTACCAGGAGATCTCCCCCCAGGTGCTGGAGATCACCACCGACCACACCTTCGTCTACGCCGTGCGCTCCGCCGGCGGGCAGCCGTCGGCCGCCGACGGCGCCTCGCTCTTCACCGTCCGGCGCGAACTGCGGCTGCGCCTCGACCGCGAGGACCTCGTCGCACGCCGGGCGGAGCTGGCCTCCGCCTACGTGATGGCAGGCCCCCAGGACTGCGCCTCCGAGCCCGCGGCGGGCTTCCGGCCGCTGCTCGCCGGGGCCGCACCCACCACCGTCGGCCCGGCCGCGAGCGACCCGTACGCCTCCGGCCACCCGCGGCGCGCCGCCGGGCTCTGCGGGGTCCTGGCGCCGCCCACGACCCCCCAGGACCCTCCGCCGGCAGCCGTCGGCCCCGTCAGCCCGGCTGTTCCGTAGCGCCGCCGGGGGAGCCGTTGCCCTCGCCGGCGCCCGCGGAACCGTTCGCCGCGCCGGCCCCGGCCCCGGTGAACTTGTCCCGGAGCTTGCCGCCCAGGTCGCCCGCACCGCCGGCGAGGTCGCCGACCAGCTTCATCAGCGGGTCCTTGCTGGTGCGCACCGAGTCGGCGTAGTGCGAGGCGGACTGCCGGAAGGAATCGCTCACCGAGGCGTCCTTGTCCTCGTCCCGCCGCGGGTAGTGGCCGTCCATGATCCGCTGGTAGTCGCGGTTCTGCGACCACTTCTTCAGCTCGGCCGCGCGGACCGTGGTGAAGGGGTGCGAGCGCGGCAGCACGTTGAGGATCTTCAGCACGGAGTCGCGCAGGTCCCCACTCGACGCGTACTCCTCGGCCTGGGCCAGGAAGGCGTCCACGTTCATCTCGTGCAGGTGGTTGCCGCCCGCGATCTTCATCAGGCCGCGCATCGAGGCGTTCACGTCCTGACCCACCAGCAGCCCGGCCCGGTCCGCCGACAGCTCGGACTTGCGGAACCACTCCCGCAGCGCGGTGACGAGCGCCATGATCGCCACATTTCCCAGCGGGATCCACGCGACCTTCATCGCCAGACCCGTCAGGAACAGCAGCACCGTGCGGTAGACGGCGTGCCCGGACAGTGCGTGCCCCACCTCGTGGCCCACGACCGCCCGCATCTCCTCCTCGTCGAGGAGTTCGACGAGCCCCGTCGTGACGACGATGATCGGCTCGTCCAGCCCGATGCACATGGCATTGGGCTTCGGGTCCTGCTGGACGTACATCTGCGGGACCCTCTCCAGGTCCAGGATGTAACAGGCGTCCCGCAACATCCCGTGCAGGTGCGGGAACTGGGTCTCGCCCACCCGCACCGACTCCGACAGGAACAACAGCCGCAGGCTGCGCTCGGGCAGCAGCCCGCTCAGGGCCTTGAACACCGTGTCGAAGCCGCTGAGCTTGCGCAGCGCGACCAGCGCCGAGCGGTCCGCCGGATGTTCGTACGCCCGCGAGGAAATGCCGGGGAACCTCCTGCGGTTCCGCGCCGGCACCTTCTCGAAACCGGTGTCCGTCATCTTGCCCTCCCCCTTGATCGACCTGTCCGCTTCTGCGTCCATCCTCTCCAACGTCCGAGTCGGCGTGAGCGTGCCCAAGGGCCCCGCATACGATGTGAGCGAAGTCTCCGCCCGGTCCCCGACTCGATAGGTATCTGCCTGATGAGCCTCTCCACCACCGCCCACAACCTGGTCGTGCTCGCCTCGGAGGGCGGCGCCGAGCACGGCGGCAACCACGACAGCCTGAGCCCGTACCTGACCGGTGGCGGCGCGTTCGTGATCCTGCTGCTGATGCTCTGGGTGACCACCCGCCTGAACCGCGACCGCTAGAGCGGCCTCGCGCACGCGCTCGCACGCGGGTCTCTCGCCGCCTCACCGGGCCAGTAGGCTCTGCGCTCATGGGAGAGCAGGAAATGCCTACCGGCCCGGTCAAGCGCCGGCTCGGCGTGATGGGCGGGACATTCGACCCGATCCACCACGGACACTTGGTCGCCGCCAGCGAGGTGGCCGCCCTCTTCCACCTCGACGAGGTGGTGTTCGTACCGACCGGCGAGCCGTGGCAGAAGTCGCAGCGGGCCGTGTCGCCCGCCGAGGACCGTTATCTGATGACGGTCATCGCGACGGCCTCCAACCCGCAGTTCTCGGTGAGCCGCATCGACATCGACCGCGGCGGCCCCACCTACACGATCGACACCCTGCGGGACCTCAAGGCGATCAACGACGACGCGGACCTGTTCTTCATCACCGGCGCCGACGCCCTCGCGCAGATCCTCACCTGGCGCAACGCCGACGAGCTGTTCTCGCTGTCGCACTTCATCGGGGTCACCCGTCCGGGTCACGTGCTCACCGACGACGGGCTGCCCGAGGGGGGCGTCTCCCTCGTGGAGGTCCCCGCGCTGGCGATCTCGTCCACGGACTGTCGCGCGCGGGTCGCCAAGGGCGATCCTGTCTGGTACCTGGTGCCGGACGGTGTCGTGCGCTACATCGACAAGCGTGAGCTGTATCGGGGAGCCTGAGCTTCCGGTTTCGGAGAGAGGGGCCCGCGGTGAACGACCGACAGGATCCGTACGACCCGTACGCAGCCCGGGAGCAGCAGCTCATCGGCTACGACGCGTACGGTCAGCCGGTGTACGGACCGGTGCCCGCGCAGCCCGCCGCCCAGGCGCCCCGGTACGAGCAGCAGCCGGGCCCCTCGTACGAGCAACAGCAGTATTCACAGCAGTACCGGCAGCAGTACGAGCAACCGCAGCAGTATGGCTACGACCAGCAGACCTACGGGCAGCAGCAGTACCAGGAGCCGCAGCAGACCTCCCCGGGCGACCCGGGCAGGGAGTACGCCAGGGAGCCGTACGCCCAGGCCCCCGACCAGGGGTACGACAGCCCGCAGGCCCGGCACCAGACCCGGCAGTGGATCCCGCAGCAGGGCGCCCCGCAGGCACCCGCCGAGCCCGATCGGGCCCCGGAACCCGCCGCGGCCCAGGTCCCCGAGCCGCGCCGACCCGACGTCGGATCCGAGGAGGAGCGGGATTACCACACCGGGATGTTCGCCTTCATCGACCAGCCGGACGAGGAGTCCGACGACGTCATCGACTGGCTCGCCTTCACCGAGAGCCGCACCGAGCGCCGCGAGGAGATCCGCCGCCGGGGCCGCAACCGGGTGGTCGCGCTGATCGTCGTCCTCGCCCTGTTCGTCGTCGGCGGCCTCGGCTACCTCTGGTACGCGGGCAAGATCCCCTTCCTCGACGGCCCCGACGCCAAGAAGGGCGCCGCGGCCGCCCCCGGCGCCCAGAAGCGCGACATGATCGTCGTCCACGTGCTCAACACCAAGAAGGGCGGCACCTCCACGGCGCTGCTCGTCGACAACGTCACCACCGAGCGGGGCGCCACCGTGCTGGTGCCGAACACCCTCGACCTCCCCCAGGCCGACGGCGCGGGGATCACCCTCGGCAAGTCCGTCGAGGGCGGCGGCCTCGGCACCAAGGACGCGCTCGACTCGGTCCTCGGCACCCACATCGGCGGCAGCTGGCGCCTGGACACCCCCTTCCTGGAGAGCCTGGTCGAGCTGATCGGAGGCATCGAGGTGGACACCGACACGGCGGTCCCGGCTGATGACAAGGCCAAGACCCCGGCGGTGGGCAAGGGCCCCAAGCAGAGCCTCAACGGCGCGATGGCCGTGGCGTACGCCACCCACCGCGGCCAGGGCGAGCCGGAGGCCCGGCAGTTGGACCGGCTGGGCAAGGTGCTCTACGCGGTCCTGCGGAAGATCCCCGCCGACCCGAAGGCGGCGGCCACCACGGTCGAGAGCATGGGCCAGATCCTGGACCCGGCCCTCGACGCGCAGAACCTCGGCGGCCTGCTGTCGCGGATCGGCGAGCACGCCAAGGTAGGCGCCTACCGCACCGACGTCCTCGGGCTGAAGCCGGACGGCGGCCTCACCGACGAGGCCAACAAGAAGATCGTCAAAGAGGTCCTCGGCGGCTCCGCCACGGCCGCGCAGCCCGGCGCCACCCCCCGGGTGGGTCTCAAGGACGCCACCGGGAACGAGAAGACGCAGAACGCGGCGAAGGCCGCCCTGCTCAACGGCGGCTACACCTTCGTCGACGGCGGCAAGGCCGACGACACGGCCGCGACCTCGCAGATCACCTACCAGGACGACGCCCAGCGCGAGCGGGCCGTCGAGGTGGCCAAGACGCTGGGGCTGCCGGAGACCGTCGTGAAGAAGGCCGAGAACGTCGTCAACGCGGACGTCGTGGTGGTCCTGGGCCGGGACTACAAGGCGTCCTGACGCCCCCGATCCGGCCCTGAGCTGTGATTTCGCCCGCGTGGAACGTTCCGCGCGGGCGGGGTCGGCGGTACATGAGACCCTTGTAAGGATCTGCCCGCCAACCCGAAAGCATGGCCAGTGACCGCCACGGACCGCTCCATCGAGCTCATCACCGCCGCCGCCCAGGCCGCGGCCGACCGGCTCGCGCACGACATCATCGCGTACGACGTCAGCGATGTGCTGTCGATCACCGATGCCTTCCTGCTCGCCTCCGCGCCCAACGACCGCCAGGTCAAGTCGATCGTGGACGAGATCGAGGAGCAGCTGCTCAAGAAGCTCGGCGCCAAGCCGGTGCGCCGTGAGGGCGACCGCGACGCCCGCTGGATCCTGCTGGACTACGTCGACATCGTCGTCCACGTCCAGCACAGCGAGGAGCGCGTCTTCTACGCGCTGGAGCGCCTGTGGAAGGACTGCCCCGAGATCGAGCTCCCCGAGGACGCCAAGCTCACCATCGGCAAGGCCGAGGAGCACGCCAAGCTGCGCGAGGCGCAGGGCGACGATGAACTGGACGGTGATCTGTTCTGAGCGGGACCGACACGGGCACGACCGCATCGACTGGGACGGACGCCTCGTCCGGCTCCGGATCGGGCAGGACCGGCAGGAAGATCGTCCTCTGGCGACACGGCCAGACCGCGTGGAACCTGGAGCGCCGCTTCCAGGGCTCCACGGACATCGAGCTGACCGAGACCGGTGTGGCGCAGGCGCGCCGCGCCGCCCGGCTGCTCGCCTCGCTGAAGCCGGACGCCATCGTGGCCTCCGACCTCCGGCGGGCCGCCCACACGGCCGCCGAACTGGCCGCCGTCACGGGGCTCGCGGTGCAGCACGACGAGGCGCTGCGCGAGACGTACGCCGGCGAGTGGCAGGGCCTCACGCACGACGAGATCCTCGCGAAGTACGGCGAGCAGTACGCGGCGTGGAAGCGCGGCGAGCCCGTCCGCCGCGGCGGCGGGGAGCTGGAGACCGAGGTCGCCGACCGGGCCGCCCCGGTCGTGCTGCGCCACGCCGACCGGCTGCCGCAGGGCGGCACGCTGGTCGTGGTCAGCCACGGCGGCACCATCCGTACGACCATCGGCCGCCTGTTGGGCCTGGACTCGTACCACTGGGAGGGTCTCGGCGGGCTCTCCAACTGCTGCTGGTCCGTCCTCGGCGAGGGCGCGCGCGGCTGGCGTCTGATGGAGCACAACGCCGGCACGCTGCCGGAACCGGTGCTCGGCGACGACGACTGAGCGCTGCTCTCGGAGGCTTCCACCCGGATTTCACTTTCCGGCTGGTCACAGGCTAGAGTTCTTCTTGTTCGCAGCGCGGAACACCGGAAACGGGGGAAGCGTGGCGAAGAGCGGGGCTATAGCTCAGTTGGTAGAGCGCCTGCATGGCATGCAGGAGGTCAGGAGTTCAATTCTCCTTAGCTCCACAATCAGGATCCCGTCCCCAACTGGGGGCGGGATCCTTGCGTTTGTTCCTTTTGCGTCGGCTGACCT
Organism: Streptomyces sp. H27-H5; assembly: GCF_026627505.1. Classification (GTDB taxonomy): domain Bacteria; phylum Actinomycetota; class Actinomycetes; order Streptomycetales; family Streptomycetaceae; genus Streptomyces. Next base: position 76,553 of record NZ_JAPNLK010000026.1, read on the forward strand.
GGCCCGTACCGGCATGGCAGAATCGGACGGCCGGAGGGGGACACGACGGCCCGACGCGGGAGGGAGTCGCTGACGGATGGGTGCACACCGGCGGCGGTGCGACTGGTGCAACAACGGCACGCCGATCGTGCGTGACATGGACCCGGTCAATCCCGACTACCAGTACTGGTGTGAGGAATGCGCGCGGGCGCTGATCATAAAAGGCGACCCGATCGAGACCTACCGCGAGCTGGAAGGGGAACCGATCTATGGCCGCCTGCTCGACGAACACTGCACGCTCAAGCGGTTCTACCAATTCGCGAGAGCGTGACCCGCGTCGCGGACGCGAGCAGTGTGACGGGTGCGACGCGAGCGACCGGCGAGGCACGCGTGGCCCTCGGGGCGCGCGTGGCCGGTATGGCGTGAATGTGTGACGGAGTGGAGCATGTCGGACATGGCCCGAGGTCGCGGAAACCGATTTTTGGACCAGGGCCATGACCGTGTAATGTTTGGGACGTTGCCAAGGGGAACCGGCAAGGGAAACTGAAACGGCAAGCACAACAAGGGGCTATAGCTCAGTTGGTAGAGCGCCTGCATGGCATGCAGGAGGTCAGGAGTTCAATTCTCCTTAGCTCCACAGTGAAGAGAAGCGGGGCACCCCCAACGGGGGGGCCCCCGGGCGGGGGGGCCCCGCTTCTCGTTGTGTCCGCACGTCGGAAGGGCCGAGCGGCCCTGGGGGCCGCTGCGGTACCCTGACGCCATGCGTGCCGTACGCCTTCTGCTTACCGAGCCGCGCTGATCAGTCCCGACCCATCGAGCCCCACGGATGCGGTCGGCATCGGCGCGGCGTCCCCTCCTGTGCGAGGGGTTTTTTCGTTTGGGCAGGCAGAGACGGCAGAGACGATCGATGGAGCTTCAGAAATCATGAGCGAGACGAACACCCCGGCCCCCGAGGCGGCCGAGGGGCACCGTTACACGGCTGCCATGGCCGCCGACATCGAGGCACGCTGGCAGGACGTATGGGACACGGAGGGGACCTACGAGGCCCCCAACCCGACGGGTGACCTGGCCGGGGACCCCGCGGTCGTCGCGCGCCCCAAGAAGTTCATCATGGACATGTTCCCGTACCCGTCCGGCGCGGGGCTGCACGTCGGCCACCCCCTGGGGTACATCGCCACCGACGTCTTCGCCCGTCACCAGCGGATGACCGGCCACAACGTCCTGCACACCCTGGGCTTCGACGCCTTCGGCCTGCCGGCCGAGCAGTACGCCGTGCAGACCGGCACGCACCCGCGGGTGTCGACCGAGGCGAACATCGAGAACATGAAGGTCCAGCTGCGCCGGCTGGGTCTGGGACACGACCGGCGGCGCTCGTTCGCCACGATCGACCCGGACTACTACAAGTGGACCCAGTGGATCTTCCTGCAGATCTACAACTCCTGGTACGACACCGACGCCGCCAAGGCCCGGCCCATCGCCGAGCTGGTCGCCGCCTTCGAGGCCGGCTCCCGTGAGGTTCCGGGCGGCCGCGCGTGGGCCGGGCTGACCGCGGGCGAGCGGGCCGACGTACTGAACGGCTTTCGGCTGGCGTACGCCTCCGACGCGCCCGTGAACTGGTGCCCCGGGCTGGGCACCGTCCTGGCCAACGAGGAGGTCACCGCCGACGGCCGCTCCGAGCGCGGCAACTTCCCCGTGTTCAAGGCCAAGCTGAGCCAGTGGAACATGCGGATCACGGCGTACGCCGACCGCCTGCTGGACGACCTGGACGCGCTGGACTGGCCCGAGGCCATCAAGCTGCAGCAGCGGAACTGGATCGGCCGCAGCGAGGGCGCACGGGTCGACTTCGCCGTCGGCGAGGACGCCGTCACGGTGTTCACCACGCGTCCCGACACGCTGTTCGGTGCCACCTACATGGTGCTGGCGCCCGAGCACGAGCTGGTCGAGAAGATCGTCCCGGCCGAGTGGCCCGAGGGCACCCGCCAGGTGTGGACCGGCGGCGCGACGAACCCCCGCGAGGCCGTCGACGCGTACCGCAAGCAGGCCGCGTCCAAATCGGACGTGGAGCGACAGGCCGAGGCCAAGGACAAGACCGGTGTCTTCACCGGCGCGTTCGCGATCAACCCGGTCAGCGGCGACCAGGTGCCCGTCTTCATCGCGGACTACGTGCTGATGGGCTACGGCACCGGCGCGATCATGGCCGTCCCGGCGCACGACACCCGCGACTTCGCGTTCGCGCAGGCCTTCGAGCTGCCGATGCGCTGCGTCGTGGAGCCCTCCGACGACCGCGACGCCGACCCGACCGAGTGGGAGGACGCGTTCGCCTCCTACGACGGCACGATCGTCAACTCGACCGGCGAGGGCATCACGCTGGACGGCCTGGGCGTCGTCGAGGCCAAGGCCGCGATCACCGACTGGCTGACCGAACGCGGCCTCGGCGAGGGCACCGTCAACTTCCGCCTGCGCGACTGGCTGTTCAGCCGCCAGCGCTACTGGGGCGAGCCCTTCCCGATCGTCTACGACGAGGACGGCGTCGCACACCCGCTGCCCGACTCGATGCTGCCCCTGGAACTGCCGGAGGTCGAGGACTACTCGCCGCGCACCTTCGAGCCGGACGACGCCGCGTCGAAGCCGGAGACCCCGCTGTCGCGCAACGAGGCGTGGGTCGACGTGGAGCTGGACCTGGGCCGGGGCGAGGGCGTCAAGCGCTACCGCCGCGAGACCAACACCATGCCGAACTGGGCCGGCTCCTGCTGGTACGAGCTGCGCTACCTGGACCCGAACAACTCCGAGGCGCTGGTCGACCCGGCCATCGAGCAGTACTGGATGGGCCCGAGCGAGAACGCCCCGCACGGCGGTGTCGACCTGTACGTGGGTGGCGCCGAGCACGCGGTGCTGCACCTGCTGTACGCGCGCTTCTGGTCGAAGGTGCTGTTCGACCTGGGCCACGTCTCCTCGGTCGAGCCGTTCCACAAGCTGTTCAACCAGGGCATGATCCAGGCCTACGCCTACACCGACGCGCGTGGTGTGTACGTCCCGGCGGCCGAGGTCGAGGAGCGCGACGGCGGCTACTTTTACCAGGGGCAGCCCGTCAAGCGCGAGCACGGCAAGATGGGCAAGTCCCTGAAGAACGCCGTCACGCCGGACGAGATCTGCGAGGAGTACGGCGCGGACACGCTGCGCCTGTACGAGATGGCGATGGGCCCCCTGGACGTCTCCCGTCCCTGGGACACCCGCGCCGTCGTCGGCCAGTACCGCCTGCTGCAGCGCCTGTGGCGCAACGTGATCGACGAGGAGACCGGCGCGGTCACCGTCGTGGACGGCGAGCCCGGCGAGGACACCCTGCGGGCCCTGCACAAGGCGATCGACGGGGCCGGCGCCGACATGGCCGCGCTGCGGTTCAACACGGCCATCGCGAAGATCACCGAGCTGAACAACGCCCTGACGAAGGCAGGCCGGCCGCTGGAGCGCTCGGTCGCCGAGCGACTGGTGCTCCTGGTCGCCCCGCTGGCGCCGCACATCGCCGAGGAGCTGTGGCACCGGCTGGGCCACGGCGACTCGGTCGTCCACCAGGACTTCCCGGTGGCGGACCCGGCGTACGTCGTGGACGAGAGCGTGACGTGCGTCGTGCAGGTCAAGGGCAAGGTCAAGGCACGCCTGGAGGTGCCGCCGACGATCTCCGAGGCGGACCTGGAGCAGCTGGCCCTGACCGACGAGGGCGTCGTCGCGGCGCTCGGCGGTGCCGAGATCCGCAAGGTGATCGTGCGGGCGCCGAAGCTGGTGAACATCGTCATCTGACGGGGTCCGAGCCGGTGTGACGCCGCCTGACCTGGTTCGACGGCCGTTCCGTGGCCGTGCGCCGGTGGTCGGGCGGTCGTCCGGCGCGGCTGGGGGTTCTCCCCTACGGGCAGGTTGGGGGTTCGATGGGAACCCCTGACCTGCCCGTTGCGTTTACGGTGGAGGGGACGGAAAAAGCAGGGGAAAGGGAACCTCATGGAGCCGGGCTCAGTGCTCATCATCGTGGCCCTGTTGATGCTGTTCACCTTCCTGGGGCTGGGGGCGTGGGCCACCGTGAAGGTGATCGGGGCGGCGAAGCGCGGCGTGGACCGGACGATCACGCAGGCTCGCCGGACCGTCGAGGACACCACCCTGAAGGCGAAGAGCCTGGGTCAGGTCGGGGTCCCGGGTGCGCTGGCCCAGCTGCGGTTGGACCTGCGGACGTCGATGCGGGCCACCCAGCAGGCCCTGTACCGGGGAGCGCAGCAGGACGCCTCGCTGAAGGAGTCCATCGGCCTGTTCGAGCGCCTGAGCGCGCACGGGTACGAGCTGGACGACGAGCTGAAGCGGCTGGAGCAGGAACCGGACCGCAAGCGGACCGCGGAACTCCTGCCCGACCTGCGGGAACGCACTGCCAAGATCATCCAGTCCGCCGATTCGCTGCGGTGGGCCGCCCGCGACCGGGCACGACGTTTCGCGCAGGACGACCTGTCCTCGCTGTCCGCACGGATCGAGGTCGAGTCGGACGCGCTGCGGGACTGGTCCCGTGAATCGGTGGACGAACTCGCGGAGGCCGCCGCGGCCTGGGACGCGGCACAGGAGCGGTCCCCGGGAGCCACCGCGGCCCCGGGCGCCGGCCCGGCGCGGCCGGCGGCCCTGGACCCGTCCACGCCGGCGCAGCGGTACCCGTGGCAGAAGACGGCCCGCCCGGAGCCCACCACCTGAGACCGACCGGCGGGAAGGTCACGATTGCGGCCGAGGCCCCCCCCGCACGGTCCTGACATGGGACCCAGGCTGCCGGAGGGCCCCCTGTGGCGGTAACCTCCGGCTCATGTCCCGCCATGTCGCGATCGTCACCGATTCCACGGCCTACCTGCCTCATCCGGCGATGGCGCGGCACGGAATCACCGCCGTGCCCCTGACCGTGGTGCTCGGCGACGAGGCCCTCGAAGAGGGCACCGAGATCTCGGCACGCAGCCTCGCCCTGGCCCTGCAGAAACGTCGCTCGGTCACCACGTCCCGCCCCAGCCCGGAGGAGTTCTCCCGGGCCTACCGGGCGGCGGCGGACGCCGGCGCGGACGGCATCGTCAGCCTGCACCTCTCCGCCGAGTTCTCCGGCACCTACGACGCCGCCGTGGTCGCCGCGAAGAACGCGCCGGTGCCCGTCCGCGTCGTCGACACCGGCATGGTCGCGATGGCCCTCGGATTCTGCGCGCTGGCGGCGGCGGAGGTCTCCGAGGCCGGGGGATCCGTGGACGAGGCGGTGGCCGCCGCCGAGAAGCGGGCCGCGGACATGTCGGCGTACTTCTACGTCGACACCCTCGACTACCTCCGTCGCGGCGGACGCATCGGGGCGGCGCAGGCGCTCCTCGGCTCGGCCCTCGCGGTCAAACCGCTGCTCACCCTGGACGGGGGGCGGATCGAGATGCTGGAGAAGGTACGGACGGCCTCCAAGGCCATCGCGCGTCTGGAGGAACTCGCCGTCGAGCGGGCCGGCGCGGCCCGGGTGGACGTGGCGGTGCACCACCTGGCGGCGCCGGAGCGGGCCGAGAAGCTCGCGGAGCGGCTGCGTGAACGGATCCCCGGGCTGGTCGAGCTGCACGTCAGCGAGGTCGGCGCGGTAATCGGAGCGCACACCGGGCCGGGGCTGCTGGCAGCGGTCGTCTCCCCCCGCTGATCACCGGAACGGGTGGCCCGGATATCCACAACGGGTCGTTCATCCACCGGAATTGATGGCTCCGAACGGAGATCGGGGCAGGCCCCTACCGTCGTGCCATGACGACTCGAACGCATACGCGCACCCGTACTTCGCGGCCCGTGGGGGCCGCTGCCGCACCCACCCGTGGGCCCGGTCGAAGGCACCGGTTCGGCGGTCGGAACGGTGATCCGCCCGATGGTCGTTCCCCTGGCCGTTCCCGTGGTCGGGCGGTCGGGATCGTGGGGCGGCGGCCACGACCGGATCCGTCGGCGGTGCGACGCAGGGCCGAGGCCATGCTGACCGCTCCGCCACCTGACGGGGCGGCCGGGGTGGTGGGGCCCGATCCGGCGCCCGGGACCGTACCCGAACCGGTGGTGGGGCCGGCGGTTGGGCCGGTGGTGGGTTCGGTGGCGGATCCGGTGGCGCGCGTCGGGGAGGTGGCGACGGGTGACCCGGTGGCGGGGCCTGCGGGCCGGGACGCGTGGTCGCTCGCGGTGCGGGAGCGGATGCCGGTGTGGCTTCAGGCGCGTTGCGCGGTGGAACCGAGAACGGTGGCCGCCGTGGCGGTGGTCCTGGTCGGGGCCGTCGGGTTCGCCGCACAGCAGTACTGGACGGCGAGGCCGGAGCCGGTGACCGCGCCCGCCGTGGTGGCCCCGGCCGCGAGCCCCTCCCCGGCGGCGACCCCCGCCCGGGTGGTGGTGGACGTCAGCGGCAAGGTCCGGGATCCGGGGGTGCGGCGGCTGCCCACGGGCGCCCGGGTGGAGGACGCGCTGGCAGCCGCCGGGGGAGTGCGGCCCGGCACGGACACCACCGGGTTGAACCGGGCCCGGGTGCTGGTGGACGGCGAGCAGGTCATGGTGGGCGTTCCCGCACAGCCGCCGGCGGCAGGCGGCGCCGCTCCCGGTCCGGGTGCGGGGCGGGGGTCTTCGGGCGCGGGGGCCGGTTCCGGTTCCGGCGCGGGACCGTTGAGTCTCGCCGGCGCCACCGTCGAGCAACTGGACGGGCTGCCCGGGGTGGGGCCGGTGCTCGCGCAGCACATCATCGACTTCCGGACGGCGCGCGGCGGCTTCCGGTCCGTGGACGAACTGCGACAGGTCGACGGCATCGGCGAACGACGGTTCTCCGACCTGCGTGCGCTGGTGCGGCCGTGAACGGGGTCGAGCGGTCCGGTCCCACGGATCTGCGCCTGCTCGCGCCGGCGCTGGCCACGTGGGCGGCCTCGGCCGTCGCGCTGGGGACACCGGGCGGGTGGACCGCCGTCGGGGTGGGCCTCGCGGTGGCCGCCGCCGGCGGGCTGTTCCTCGCCGGGTACCGGCGACCGGGGCCGTCGTGGGGGATCGGCGCCGCCATCGCCGCCGCCCTGCTGTGCGCGGCGGCCGGAGCCGGGGTGGCCGGGCTCCAGCGGGCCGAGGCACGCGCCGGACCCGTCGAGGGCGCCGCCCGGGGGTACGCCCGGGTCGCGGTGGAACTCACCGTCGAGTCGGACCCCCGTACCGTCCGCGGCGGAGGTGGGCCGCCCGCCGTGGCCCTGGACGCGATGGTGACCCGGATGACCGGCCCCGACGGGACCCGTACCGGCGTCGAGACCCCGGTACGCGTCCTGGCCGGGCATCAGGGCTGGGGCCGGCTGCTGCCCTCCACCCGGGTCGAGGCGGTGGGCCGGCTGGCGCCGGGCCGCGACGGGGAGCGGGCCGTGGCACTGCTCCGCCTCGCCGGCGACGCCCCGCCGCGGGTGACGGGCCGGCCGGACGTCGCGCAGCGCGTCGCGGGGTCGCTGCGGGCCGGCCTGCGGGAAGCCACCGAGGGGCTGGCTCCCGACGCCATGGCGCTGCTGCCCGGCCTGGTGGTCGGGGACACCTCCCGGGTGCCGACCGACCTGCACGACGCCTTCAAGGCCACCGATCTGCTGCACCTGCTCGCCGTGTCGGGATCGAACCTGACCGTGGTGCTGTTCCTGCTCATCGGGCCCCCGGCTGGCGCGCAGCGCGCGGAACGCGGCGGACTGGCGCCCCGGTTCGGGCTGTCGCTGCGGGCCACCGCCCTGTGCGGAGCGGCGCTGACGTCGGGCTTCGTGGTGGTGTGCCGGCCGGAGCCCAGCGTGCTGCGGGCCGCCGCCTGCGGGGCCGTCACCCTGCTGGCCCTCGCCACCGGGCGGCGCAGGTCGCTGCTTCCGGCCCTCGCCGCCGCCGTCCTGCTGCTGTTGCTGTACGACCCCTGGCTGTCCCGCAGCATCGGCTTCCTGCTGTCCGTACTGGCCACGGGGGCCCTGCTCACCCTCGGCCCCCGGTGGAGCGAAGCGCTGCAACGGCGGGGACTGCGGCCCAGGTTCGCCGACGCGGTGGGGGCCGCCGCGGCCGCCCAGGCGGTGTGCGCGCCGGTGGTCGTCGTGCTCACCGCCCGGGTGAGCCTCGTGGCGGTGCCGTGCAACCTGCTCGCCGAACTCGCGGCGGGACCGGCCACGGTGCTCGGCTTCGCGACGCTCGCGGTGGCTCCGCTGTGGATGCCCGCCGCCGAGTGGCTCGCCTGGTGTGCCGGAGTGCCCGCCGGGTGGATCGCCGCGGTGGCGCGGACCGGGGCGCGACTGCCGGGGGCGGAGCTGCCCTGGCCGGGCGGGCTGCCCGGCGGACTGCTGCTCGCCGCCGCCACGGCCGCTCTGTTGGTGCTGTGCGTCCGGTGGGGGCGCCATCGCGGGCTCTGCTCCGCCCTGGCCGTGCTGCTGCTCCTGGCCGTCCTGAGGCCGCCACAGCTCACGCGTCCGTTCAAGGGCTGGCCTCCGCCCGACTGGACCTACGTACAGTGCGCCGTCGGCCAGGGGGACGCCGGCGTCCTCGCGGTGGGCCCGGGAACGGCCGTCGTGGTCGACACGGGACCGGACCCCGGCCCCGTGGACGACTGCCTGCGCGACCTGGGTGTGAGCAGGATCCCATTGCTGCTGCTGACGCACTTCCACGCCGACCATGTGGGCGGAATCTCAGGGGTGCTGCGGGGACGCACCGTCGCTGTGATCCAGACCACCGCCCTGGCGGAACCGCACGCCCAGGCCGAGTCCGTGCGCCGCACCGCCGCCGCGGCCCGGGTACCCGTCGTACGCGCCGCCCCGGGGGAACGCCGCCGGGCCGGAACGCTGGAGTGGCAGGTGCTGTGGCCGACGGCCGACGCCCCGATGCCAGAGGGGCCGAACGACGCGAGCGTGGCCCTGCTCGTACGGGCCTCCGGACTGACCCTGCTCCTGCTCGGAGACCTTGAACCACCGGCCCAACAGGCCCTGTTGAGGAGCCATCCGGAACTGGGTCCGGTGGACGTCCTGAAGGTCGCCCACCACGGTTCGGCACACCAGGACCCCGGACTTCAGGATCGGGTCAGGCCCAGGATCGCGATTGTTCCCGTCGGTACAAGAAACCGCTACGGGCACCCCGCGCCAGGTACGCTCGCGCGACTGCGGGCGATGGGCGCAACGGTGTTGCGCACCGATACCGATGGGTCGGTGGCGATCTCCGGAAGCGGCCCGCGGCTGCGGGCCTTTCCGTCCGGACGGCGGGGCAGGCGACGCGGGCATACCGGGCACACCCGTTCTGTTTGCCCACAACCCGACAGCATGATCGAATGCGTCTTCGCCAGAACGGCACAAGTCCACACAGCACGGGGGTGCACCAACCATGTTCGGACGCCGACGGGGGATGGAGACGGCCGGAAGCGCCGGCTCCCAGACGACCGCCACACTCGCGCTCCCGCACACCGCGCGACTGTTGAGCTGTCGCGTTCTCGACACGGTCCACCAGCCCATCAGACAGGCGAAGTTCGAGGTCACCGATCCGATCGGCCGACGCGTCGTCAGCGGCGAGACCGATCCGTACGGCGGGTTCACCGCGGCCATGCCGGAGGGGGAGTACCGACTCTCGGTGACCGCCGAGGGCTACGCGCCGTTCCACGGCGCGACGCTGGTGGGGGATCCGGCGCAGCCCGGCACCGCGGAGATCATCCTGGACGCCGTCGAGCCGCCCCTGCTGCCGGCGCCCGGCCACTGGGAACTCGACCCGACGCACTCGTCGATCGGCTTCACGGCCCGGCACATCGGCTTCGCCCGGATCCACGGCCGGTTCAGCACCTTCGCCGGGGCCGTCCGGATCGCCGAGCGCATGGAGGACTCCTCCATGCGCGTGATCATCGACGCGGCGAGCATCGACACCGGCCTGCGGATGCGCGACGACCACCTGCGCTCGGCGGACTTCCTGGACGCGGCACGCCACCCCACGGTGGAGTTCTACAGCGAGCGCTTCATCCACCGCAGCGGCAGCCGTTGGGCGGTCGCGGGCGCGTTGACCCTGCACGGGGTGAGCCGATCCGTGACCCTGGACACCCAGTACCTGGGCCACGGCACGGGCCTGGAGGGCGAGCCGCGTGCCGCGTGCCGGGCCACCGCCGAACTGCAGCGCGAGGACTTCACCCTGAACTGGCAGTCGATGCTGGCGCACGGGATCGCGGCGATCGGTTCGAGCGTGGAAGTGGACCTGGACATCCAGATCGTGCACAAGGCGTAGGGGCCGCCCGGCGAGGCTCAGGGAGCCTCCAGCCACCCCTCGTACTCGGCGGCGAACTCGTCCAGCGCGGACGCCTCGAGGCGTTCCGTCGGGTCCTCGACGACCACCAGCCACTGGGCGTCCTCCGCGTCGTCCTCGCCGGCGAGGGCGTCGCGGACCAGCTGGGGTTCCTCGGGTACGCCGAAGCGGTCCACGAGTTCGCGCGCCACCTCCTCGGCGGCGTCACGGTCGGGCAGGACGAGTACATGTCGCACGTTCACCCGACCATTCTCGGGTACCGCGTGAGGGGGTACGGGGCGAGGGGGACTGTCACTGCGGCGTGGGATGCTGGAGGCGATGGCCACCAGGAAGAACCCCACCGACGATCCGCTCGCCCCGCTCACCCTCGCGGTGGGGCAGGAGGATCTGCTGCTCGACCGCGCGGTCCGGGAAGTGGTGACGGCGGCCCGTGCCGCCGACGCCGACACCGACGTGCGGGACCTCTCCTCCGAGCAGCTCCAGCCCGGCACGCTCGCCGAGCTGACCAGCCCCTCGCTGTTCTCCGAGCGCAAGGTCCTGGTCGTGCGGAACGCGCAGGACCTGTCCGCGGACACGGTGAAGGAGGTCAAGGCGTACCTCGCGTCGCCGTACGAGGAGATCACCCTCGTCCTCCTCCACGCCGGAGGCGTCAAGGGCAAGGGGTTGCTGGACGCGGCACGCAAGGCGGGTGCCCGAGAGATCGCCTGCCCGAAGATGACGAAGGCCGCGGACCGGCTGTCCTTCGTGCGAGGGGAGTTCCGGACGCTGGGGCGCTCCGCCACACCCGAGGCCTGCCAGAACCTGGTGGACGCCATCGGCAGCGACCTGCGGGAGCTGGCGAGCGCGGCCGCGCAGCTGTGCGCGGACGTCGAAGGCACCATCGACGAGGCCGTGGTCGGGCGTTACTACACCGGCCGCGCCGAGGCCTCCAGCTTCACGGTCGCCGACCGGGCGGTCGAGGGGCGGACGGCCGAGGCCCTCGAAGCCCTGCGCTGGTCGCTGTCCACCGGGGTGGCACCGGTCCTGATCACCAGCGCCCTCGCCCAGGCGGTCCGGGCCATCGGCAAGCTGGCCTCGGCGCCCCGCGGGGCCCGCCCCGGAGACCTCGCCCGGGACCTGGGCATGCCGCCATGGAAGATCGACCGGGTTCGGCAGCAGATGCGGGGCTGGTCGGCGAACGGCGTCTCGGACGCCCTGCGCGCGGTGGCCGCCGCCGACGCGGGCGTGAAGGGCGGGGGCGACGACCCCGAGTACGCGCTGGAGAAGGCGGTCGTGGCGGTGGCCCGAGCGGCCCGCCCGAACCGCCGGTAGCCTCCGGTGGGTTGACGGGACCCGGGGTGCGGTGGCGGCTGTCTCGTTCCTGCGCACGGTCGTTTCCTGTGCTCTGCGCGGTTCGGCGGTTCTCCGGGGTGCCGGGGGTGCGCTGAGGCGTTGGGGCGTTGGGGCGTGCGCTGCTCCGTGCCGCCCGTGCGGTCGGGGGCTCAGGTCCGGTCGCCGGGGGCTGCTTGTGCCGATCGTGAGTGCGGGCCCTGGAAGCGGCGGACGTAGCGCTTCTGCCAAGGGGTTTCCACGGCGCGGGGGTGGTGGTTCCGGCGGACGAACTCCACCGCGCGTTCTGCCGGGACGCCGTCCAGGACCGCGATGCAGGCCAGCGCGGTGCCCGTGCGACCGCGGCCGCCCGCGCAGGCGAGTTCGACACGGTCCGTGGCGGCGCGCTCCCAGGCCAGGGCGAGGAGCTCGCGGGCACGGGAACGGTCGGACGGGAGCAGGAAGTCGGGCCAGCGAAGCCAGTCGGCCTCCCAGTCGACCTCGGGCGGTGGCGAGCCCAGCAGGTACACGGCGTACGTCGGTTCCTGGCCGGCCGGAAGGGGCCGACTGAGCCCGCGCCCCCGGACGAGCCGCCCGGAGGGCAGGCGCAGGACCCCCACGTCGGTCGAGTTCCATGCCTCGGTCATCAGCCCAGGCTAGCCGGCCCCGGTGCGGTGGGCGACGGTCCTGCCCCCGGGCTTGGGTCGATGCCCTGGTCTGTGGTCCCGCACCGCCCCGACGAGGCCCAGCCCCGCCCTGGGCGGCGGCTCTGCTCCGCCGCCGCTCCGCCACTGCCCGGCGGCTCCGGCCCGCCCCGCCATGTGCGGCAGCGGCCAACCGCCCTAGGGCCTGTGTGGTGTCGTGATCAGTCGGTGGTCTTGAGCAGGTCGTCGATCCAGATCATTGCGGCGCGGAGGTGGACGCCGGCGAGGTAGCTCTCGGGTGACTTGTCGTACCGGGTGGCGATGCCTCGCCGGGCTTTGAGCTTGTTGATCGCGCGTTCGACGGTGTTCCGCTCTTTGTTGAGGTCAGCGTCGTGGGTGACGGGCCGACCGCCTCTCGCGCCCTTCTTCTTCCGGTTGGCGGCCTGGTCCCGTTTCTCCGGGATGACGGCCTTGATACCGCGTTTGCGCAGGTAGGAGCGGTTTCCGCGGGACGAGTAGGCCTTATCCGCGGCAACCGCGCCGGGCCTGCTGCGGGGACGGCCGACAGGCACGCGGACTCTCACGCGCGCGATTACAGGGATGAACTGGGGGCTGTCCCCGGCCTGCCCGGCGGTCAGGACCAGCGCGAGCGGACGGCATCTGCGGTCCGCGGCGAGTGGGACGTCCTACTCCTCCGGCTCCCAGGCGCGGAGCAGGTCGATCAGGCCCGCGTCTCCGTCGATCTGCAGGGAGTCCGCCGGGATGCGGTCGTACATGAAGAGGACCAGCTCACCGGCCGTGCCGCGGACGAGACGCCGGCCGCCTCCGGGGCGCCCTCCGGTACGGACTTGGCCGCGGCGGCAGGCCCTGCGGCGATGGTGGCGGCCCAGGAGCGGCGCCCCTCGCCCAGATGCCGCACCAGATCGAACAGCGTCCATTCGGGGCAGGTCGTCACCCGCACGTCGAGGCTGGCTGCGGCGGCGACCGCGGCGCGAAAGGCGGTCGATCGTTCGTCGATCAGCCGCAGCAAATCGGGGAACTCCAAGCGATTTTCGCAACCGACGGGGCGGCCGCGCGGATCGGCAGGCCCGCGGTGCCTGGTGCGGCCAGCCATGCCCAGGCAGAGGGCCGCCGAGGGCTCGTCAAAGAGCCTGAACGGGACAAGGGCGGGAACCGGACCGGGACACGGGGCCTTTCGGACATGTCGTGGCGAACCGAGGCGACCTCTATGTGCCTTCGAAGCCGCCAGGCGTATATATGCCCGCAGTAGGCCCCGCGACGAAGGGATCCAACTGCAATGAGGTACAGGAGAGTTGCGTCGTTCCTGGGCGTCTCGGTGGCGCTCGCCGGCAGCGTGATCGGGACTGCTGGGGAAGCCTCCGCTTACCCGCAGGTCAACGTCTGCGGCAGCTCGTACGGATCGCTGAAGCAGTACCCCGTCAGGGGTACCGACAACACGAGGGTGGGCTGGATCGACACCTACTACAGCAGTGCCACCGGCAAGAACTGCGCCATCGTTCGCGGAGACGACTCGCGGGCGAGCGGGTTCAACCACATCGAGGTTGCCATCGGACTCTCGGGTGCGGCCGGATGGACTCAGACCGATGGGGCGGGCGTCAACTACACCAAGTACGCCGGGCCGGTCTACGTATACGCGCCGGGCAACACGTGTATCGATGTGTGGGGCGTTTTCAAGTACGGAGACGATGGCTTCGCCACCGATGGAGCGCTCGGAGTGCGTTGCTAGCTCGGCGTTCAGGCTTGTCCGGGTCTGTTCATACGACAGCCACGTCTTTCGGAAGGGAAGCAACCACCATGCACGCCAAGCGAATTGCATCGATTCTGGCCGTCGCATCGATGCTCGTCGGCAGCCTGATCGGCACCGCGACCGAGGCTGCCGCCTATCCGCAGGTCAACGTCTGCGGCAGCTCGTACGGATCGCTGAAGCAGTACCCGATCGTCGATCCGGAAAACGGCTACCGGGTGGGCTGGATCGACACCTACTACAGCAGTGCCACCGGCAAGAACTGCGCCATCGCTCGCGGAGACGACTCGCGGGCGAGCGGGTTCACGCACATCGACGTGATGATAGGGCTTACCAGTCAGGTCGGGTGGGCTCAGGAGGACGGGGCGTTCCAGAACTACACCAAGTACGCGGGGCCGGTTTATGTCTACGCACCCGGCAACACCTGCATCGATGTGGCCAGCAACCTGCTCTACGACGGCTACATGGAGAAGCAGGGACTGGGCACGGCAACTCAAGTGCGCTGCTAGGGCCTGTGTGGTGTCGTGATCAGTTAACGGGTTCTGCCCTCTTCGGGGGGTGGAACCCGGTAGGACTGTTGTCGTGACACGAAGGCAACTCACCCATGCCCAGTGGAAGTTCATCGAACCGTACCTGCCGATCGGGAGGTACGGCCCGTACCCCGAACGTCTGCGGGAGCAGTTCGAGGGGGTGATCTGGCGGTTTAGGTCCAGCGGTCAGTGGCGGGAGATGCCTGCCGAGTTCGGCCCCTGGGCCACCGTCTACGGACGCTTCCGGGTCTGGCGGGACGCCGGTGTGTTCTCCGCCCTGCTGGAAGGTCTGATCGCCGAGGGTGCCCGCGCCGGACAGAGCGACTTGTCGCTGGTCAGCGTGGATTCCACCACGGTCCGCGCCCACCACGACGCCGCAGGCATGCGCGTCAGCAAGCACCTCATGGACGCCCTGGAGGAAGCCGCGCAGGAGCAGGAGACCGCACGGCAAAAGGGGGCGGACCGGAGGGACACAACGGACAGGCCGAGCGCCGGCGGATCCGGCGCAGGCGCAAGCTCCGCCTGAAGGAAGCCCTGCTCGGCAGGTCCCGGGGCGGGCTGACCAGCAAACTTCATCTCGCCGCGGACCGCAGGTGCCGTCCGCTCGCGCTGGTCCTGACCGCCGGGCAGGCCGGGGACAGCCCACAGTTCATCCCCGTGCTCGCGCGGGTCCGAGTCCGTCTGCCCGTCGGCCGACCTCGCAGCAAGCCCGGCGCGGTCGCCGCGGACAAGGCCTACTCATCCCGCGGCAACCGCACCTACCTGCGCAAACGCGGAATCAAGTCAGTGATCCCCGAGAAGAAGGACCAGGCCGCCCACCGGAAGAAGAAGGGCACGCGAGGCGGCCGGCCCGTCATCTACGACGCAGACCTCTACAAAGAGCGGAACACCGTCGAACGCCTGATCAACAAGCTGAAGGCCTGGCGAGGCATCGCCACCCGATACGACAAGTCGCCCGAGAGCTACCTCGCCGGCGTCCACCTCCGCGCCGCAATGATCTGGATCGACGACCTCCTGAAGACCACCAACTGATCACAACATCACACAGGCCCTAGCCCCCGCTGCCCCGGCGATGCCCAGCCCCGCCATGGCCCGACGGCTCCGGCCTGCGACGCCCTCGCCTCCCCCGCCCCTGCCCCGGCCGTCCAGGACGGCCCCGCCCCCGCCCG
>NZ_JAPNLK010000270.1 GCF_026627505.1 Streptomyces sp. H27-H5
AGAAGCCGTTGCTGAACCGGAAGGGCCGTCGCTTGATCGGTTGATTCTTCCTGGTCAGGCATGGGGTGGGTGCTGGTGCGGCAGGCTCGTTGGGTCGGGTTGTCGTCGTGCTGGAGGTGCTGGAATGCCGTCGGTGGTGGGCATGCTGGAGGAGCGGGAGCTGGCGGCGCGGGTGCGCACGGAGGCCTTGCGGGAAGAGGCGGACCGGGTGCTGGCCGCGTTGGCCGACTCGGAGTCGGAGTGGCGGGAGTGGGTGATCGCCAGGCAGCGTGTGGACGTCGTGCTTCGGGAGGGCTCTGTGGTTCCCGTACTGCCGGAGCCGGAGTCGCCTGGTGGTGTCGTGGAGGCGGCGGCCGCTGCGGCGGCCGATGCAGTCCCGACGCCGGCTGCTGGAGCGTCGGGAGCGGTCGTGCCCGGTGTCGTGTCGGGAAAGCCTGTGCGGACGGTGCCGGTGTGGGCGCCGGGCCTGGACCGGGGGGTGCTGCGGGAGAACTACCGCGCGGTGGTGGAGGTCCTGGTGACGGCGGCAGAGGCGGGCGGGGTATCGATGACGCGTTCCTGCCCGGAGATCGCGGTGGCGCTGGGGATGGAGGTGACGAAGAACAACATCGAGGGCCGGGTCCGGCATGTTGCGAAGCGGCTGGTGGAGCGGGGCTGGCTGGTCGAGCCGGTTCAGGGCCGGTTCAGGCTCGCCGACGGGCCAGCCGCCGCGTCATGAGGGTGGTCATCGACCACACCACCATCTGCTCGTGGACTTCCGGCAGCCCCTCGTAGTCCCGCGCCAGGCGGCGGGTGCGCATCAGCCAGGCGTTGGTGCGCTCGACCACCCATCGGCGCGGCAGCACCACGAAGCCTGACATGTCGTCGGACCGCTTGATGATCTGCAGTCTCAGGTGCAGTTTCTCAGCGGCCCAGGTCACGAGCGCGCCGGTGTAGGCGCCGTCCGCCCAGACCAGGGCCAGACGGTGGAAGCGGACGCGGGCGCGTTGCAGCAGCGGGCGGGCGGCGTCGCGGTCCTGCACACTCGCGGCGGTGACCATGACCCCCAGCAGCAGACCCAGGCAGTCCACCAGCAGGTGGCGCTTGCGGCCCGGGGTCCGCTTGCCGGCGTCGTAGCCCGATGATGCCTTCGGCACGTGGGCGGAGCCGCGCACGCTCTGCGAGTCGATGATGCCGGCAGTCGGCTCCGGGTCCCGTCCGGCGTCCTCGCGGACCTGCCCGCGCAGCCGGTCGTGCAACTCGCCCAGCAGGCCCTTGACCCGCCAGCGCCGGTTGAAGGCGTAGACGCGGTCCCATGCGGGGAAGTCCGCCGGCACTGCCCGCCACTTGCAGCCGTTGTCATTCAGGTAGCGGACCGCGTCGATCATCTGCCGGTGGCAGTAGCCCTCCGGCTGCCCGCCGCGCCCCTCCAGCCAACCGGGCACGGGCATCGAATCGCGCACCAACGCCCACTCCGCATCCGACATGTCCGTGGGGTACACCGGCCGCCGGTCCGAATGGTCAGCCGCATTCCCGAACCGGTGAGCGAGACAATCACACGACAGGGACGGCCAGTTGGACGCGGCCGGCACAGAGACGAAAGACTGCGGCATCAGGGCCTCCGGAGCGTGCGTGGCTTCAACAACTCCGCACTGCCTCGGAGGCCCTGCCTTCATGCGCGCGCGTGCCGCCGATCATCCGACCGTGTCATCCCAGTCGAACTGACGCCCACCATGATCGATAGAGCAACGACTTCT
>NZ_JAPNLK010000271.1 GCF_026627505.1 Streptomyces sp. H27-H5
CTGAAGGCCAGGGGGGGTCGGGCGCGATCCACTCATGTTCGAGGGCGTAGATTCCCCGTCCGGTGCGGCGGAGAATGCCTTCACGGACCCCAGCGTCCCAGTTCAGCGCGTAGGCCGCGGGCGTCCTCCAGTCCGATACCTCTGGCGATTTCGCATGCGCGCCAGGTGCGGAACGAGTCAGTGCGCAGGAGTTGCAGTGTGCGGTCACGACGCCCGTCGGCGCCCGATCCATCGGCCGAGTGCACGGTGATGTCGATGCTGGTGATCCTGGAGGCGCCCAGGACTTGCGCCTGGTCAGGCGGGGCGGCGTAGCGGGAGATCGGGCACTTGACGCGGCGGGGGTTGACACGCGCCCGGCGGGGCGGAAGCAGATTGTGCAGCACTGCCGATGCGATCCGGCCCGGTCCGGTCTCGGGTACTACATCGGCGGCGGCGATGACCTGGTCTTTCGCGGTCTCCAGGGCGACGGTGAAGGAAGCGCGGTCCGGGTCGGCGCCGGGGACTGTTTCGACGGCCTCGACCATCGCCCGGCGCAGTGCCTGGTAGACGGTCAGGTGAGCCCATAGCTCCTGCTGGATACCGGCCGCGTCCTGGGAGCGCAGTACCAGGCCGCACTGCAAGGTGTGACGGAGCGAGTAGAACGCCGATTCGATCTCCCATCGTTCGTGGTAGAGCTGCACGAGCTCGTCGGCGGGGTAGCGGCGGTGATCGGTCAGCGTGGTGGCCAGTCGGTAGTGGCCTTCCAGCCGCAGCCCTTTAGCGGTAGTCACCGCGATGCGCGCGTCGATGATCCTCAGCCGGGTCCCGTTGATCCTGGTCAGGAACGACCCGTCCGGCAGTAGTGCCCAGCGGGCAGGTGTCCGGGTTCCCTTGAGCCGCACCAGCAACTGCGCGCCGGTGGCCGCGGCCTTCGCGAGGAAGTCGTCGGAGTCGAATCCCCGGTCGTTGAGCAGCAGCATCCCGTCGTCCAGCAGCGGCAGCAGTTGCTCGGCATAGCCGGTTTCCTTCTCTGGAGTCGGTCCGAAGACCGCGCCGAGCAGGGCCCGGGTCCCGGTCTCGCACAGCACCATAATCTTCAGCATCGGAAATCCGTCCGTGCCGTAGCGGTGCTTGTGTTTGCCCAGCCACGCACAGACTCGCGGCCGGTCAGGGGCCTTGGTCGAGCTGCACCCGTCGAAGGCGACTGTGCGCCAGCATCGGTATCGCACCCCGGGTGTGTTCGGCTGTGCCACGGGGCCGGCCAGCGTTTCGAACAGCAACCGAAGCGGCGCGACCCCCAGCCGCCGACGGACCTCTCGCAGCGCCTTCTCCGAGGGGCTCTGGGAGAGAAGCTCGCGCAGCCCGGCGGTGAGCTTGTCCCACACGCGCACATACCCCAGCGTCGGGAAGAGGACCAGTGCCAGCACGAAGTACACGCCCACCCTCGACGGCAGCAGCCGCAGCCTCCGCTGGGCGCCGCCTACGTGTTCCAGCACGTCATCGACGAGTTCGAAGGGCAACTGCCGTGTCAGCTCGCCGAGATGCCCTGGAGCGAAGATGCCGTCGGCGACGGTGATGGACGACGTGAGCGTGACGGTGGAACACTGAACGGGCAACGGGGCTCCTTCGAGTGGGAAGACCTTGGTCGGCTTCCCTGCTCTACCAAGAGTCCCGTTGCCCTGACCTGCGCTTCCTCGAAAAACCCTGATCCGGTTGACAGCCGCGGATCGGCCCTAACTCCGTGGTCTTGGA
>NZ_JAPNLK010000272.1 GCF_026627505.1 Streptomyces sp. H27-H5
ACCGTGTGCCGGACCGAAGCCGGGTCGTCCGAGGACCGCTTCCCGCAGGATGCCTGCGCGCTCACACAGCGTCACCAATCCAGCCACGCCCAACCGGCAAAGGACCTGCGACGCGCTGCACTAGGGTTCCTCACCTCCTGCGGCCAAGGAGCCTGCCCGTCGTGGAACGCATCGCCGGGCTTTCCGGGCTGGCCGTCGCTTCCGGGGTAGCACTCGCCCTTGTCTCCGCCGCCGTTGGCGCCGTCGTCGCCGGTGCTCGGCTTCGGTGTGCCCACGCTTCGGCCGGGGCGGTCGAGGTCGATGCCGCCCTCGCGAGCGATCTTCCGGGCGTTTCCCTCGTGGCCGGCGTACAAGCCGGGAAAGGCAGAACGCTGTACTGCCTGGGCGGCGCGGCCCATGTCCATCGTTTCCCAACCTGGTACATCATCCAGGCCGGGCGGGTCGCCGTCGTCAGCACCGAAGAAGAACATCTTTGCCGAGTAGGTGGGTTGCATTATCTGCTCGACTGTCCCCCAGCCGGCGGCGGGTCGCTGCTGGAAGAGGCCGACTGAGTCGAGGTCTCCGTGATCCAGGTTGAAGAGGGTCGATTCCTGAAGTGCCGTCATAAGGGCAATGAGGGTGGCTCGTCCTGACAGGCCGCCGTCGGCCGCCACCTTGTCGATGATCTTCGCGTTCTCGATCTGCTCCTTACGCGTCTGGGGGCCGTTCCCGCCCGCCGTGCCATCGCCGGCATCGTCGTCCTGGTCGACGCCGGGCTGACCTCGCTTTCCACACGAATCGGCCCCAGCCGCGCCGCTCATCCCCCCGGAGAACAGGCCGAAGGCCACCAGGAACACGATGAACGCCAGGAGGGTAATTCCTCCGGCCTTGAGCTTGAATGCCGTCCCCCCGAGTCGGGACAGGGCGCGGACTGCGTCGCGTCCCTCCACCTACAGCCCCAGGATTCGAGAGACCCGCCACTCACCCGCGTTGGAGAGCATCAACTCCAGGTTGAGGACGGTGGTCTCGTGATAGGTGGTATAACCGGCGACGTTCACCTCTGCGGTGACCTTGCGCCATACCCGGATGGGAGAGTCTCCGGGGAGACCGTGATCTGCGGGGTCGACCTTGACTGCGGCAACGGTGGACACGCCGCCTCGGCTGACGAGCCTGTCCCATGCCGGGTCATCGTGCCCTGTCAGGTTCTCGGTGAGTGCCGGCGCCAGGTATGGAGCGGCGCGAAGGACGGCCGCCCTGTGGGTACCGTCCACGGGCGGGTTCCGGGTGAGGTAGAGGCGGATGGCTTGCTCTGCAACGCGCTTCGGGTCTCGGAGATCGGCGGGCGAGGCACTCGGCGAGGGGGAGCTTGTCGGGGACGTCGAGGCGCCCGCGGTGGCGGCGGCTTTGTCGTCCTGGGCTCCCGGGCTTGCTGTACTCACGCTTGTCGCACTGCTGTCGGCCGGCCACAGCCACCGAGTACCCGCACCGAGAGCCAGGATCAACGCAATGATGATGGCCGCTCCGGCGGGACGGAGCGGGTCGCGGCGCCGCTGCTCGCGAACCCATTCCGTGGTCTGTCGTCGCGCCTCCTCGCGGTGCGCCCGCTTGGTCCCTGCCCTACTCAGGTTGAACTCGTAGTTTCCGCCTTCTCGATCTTGGTGAGTTCTATGGTCAGCCC
Organism: Streptomyces sp. H27-H5; assembly: GCF_026627505.1. Taxonomy (GTDB): domain Bacteria; phylum Actinomycetota; class Actinomycetes; order Streptomycetales; family Streptomycetaceae; genus Streptomyces. Next base: position 1,658 of record NZ_JAPNLK010000272.1, read on the forward strand.
GGTCTCCGTGAGGCAGCCGTTGATCAGTTCGGGGCGGTATTGGATCTTCTTGAGCTTGTGCTTGAT
>NZ_JAPNLK010000273.1 GCF_026627505.1 Streptomyces sp. H27-H5
CAACGCAGGGTAACCACATGAAACGTGTTACTAGGCGACTCTGGCCGTTCCACCAGGCCGAAACCACGTGACCTGCGAGAACACCGTCAACCGTGTCCAGAACCCGCCATCAGCTGCGGAACGCAGGCTCAATGATCGTTGAGCACTGGAGGGGTAGGAGCGCGGACGGCAGCACGCATCTCCCGTACCGCAGCGGTTATCTCGGGAGCGAGAGCCATGGCTTCGCATGACCCCACGGCCACGTCGACGCGAGGGCCCGTAACGAGGACGACGCGCGCGCCCTCCGCCAAGAGCGCGTCTCTATCCACGAGATCCGGACTTCCGACGTCCACCACCACCCGGGTGACACACGACCGGACCTCGGTGATGTTGTCGGGCCCGCCGAGAGCCTGAATCATCCGAAGCGTCTGTAAGAGCATGGTTGTCATCGGACCTCCTGCGGACCTTCGGCGTGACGGAACGTGGAGTGGGCTCAAGCCCGGACTCAGCCGCGGCGCAGAGCAGCATGCCAGGACCGAGCCTCCGGATCGGCGGTCGAGGTACTGACGACGCTCTGATGACGGCGATCACCCAGGCGAGCAGACCCCGCACTCCGACGGACGTCAATCCTCCAGGACATCGCACCGTGCCGGGGAGGACTGACTGGGCTCCCTTGCGGGAACTGTCAACGGCCATTCAGTTCGGCTCTGATCCACATTTCGGGATCACTCAGCGTGATCGGCTTACGGGGTCAGGAGGATGCGGCGTCGGAGGAGGTCGAAGTTGGCGCGTCCGTAGCCTTGGCGTTTGAGGAAGGGTGCGGATCCTTCTGGGGGAAGGTCGTTGTTCAGGCGCTGAGTTGGTAGTCCCGCTGGTCGGAGTAGGTGCGCTGGTGCTCGCGGGTGTGGTGGTAGGTGAGGTAGTCGTCGAGGTCACCGTTGGCGTGGACGGCGCGGAGTTTGAGGACGGCTTCGGCGCTGTCGAGGCCCCAGCGGGCGCCGGTGATATCGAGGCGGTCGCCCACGAGGTGGCGGCAGGCTCCCTCGACGGAGCCGGTCGCGATCGGCCACCCGTTCTTCAGTGCGATGTCGTAGCGGAGTCGGTCGAGGTGCCCGGTCAGGTAGCGCACGCAGGTGTCGACGGCCTTGCGCTTGGAGCCGGTGAGCTGTTCTTGTCCGGCCCGCGTGGTCATCTCGCTGGTGATGCGGGCGGCGTGTCCGTGCAGGATCGCGGTGAGTTTCTCGGCGGCGAAGGTCTCGGCGGCATCACTGCCGACCGGGTGGAAGGCGTGGGCTGCCGTCCAGATGTATTCCGCGACATGCGCGAAGTCGATCAGGACGTGGATCGTGGCCTTGCGCCGCCGTGCCTCGGCTTCGATGAGGTCGAGTTGGTGGCGGGCGCCGTCGACGAGGACGAGCCAGGGACGGTGATGTCCCCGGTCACGGTCGGTGGCCTGGGTGAACGCCTCAGCGATCACGTCGGCCGGGTCATGGATGAGCGAGGCGGTGCACCACCGGTTGACCGCCTTCGGCCCGGGACTGGGCGTGCGCAGACCGCTGCGGCCGCCCGGCGGGTGGACGACGTCGTGCGGCGTTGTCAGGTTGGGTGAGTCCTGGTGGGTGTGTTCTGGTTCGGGGCGTATCTGGCCGTGGTGGTGACGGTGGTTCAGGCTGCTGCGGACAGGCCGAGAGTCCCGGTGATCTGGTCCCAGATCGC
>NZ_JAPNLK010000274.1 GCF_026627505.1 Streptomyces sp. H27-H5
CCTCGATCCACCGTGTAGTGGTCGGGCTGTGGACGGAGAAACCAGAAGAGGTGCCTGCTGACCTGGGATGATGGGAGTTCTGACGCTTCCACCAGTACCAACCAGCAAGGCACCTCTGAAGTGAAATTGTTCCATAGCCCCGCGCGGGTGTTCGCCGCGTTCGATGAGCCGAATCTCATTGCGTATGCCGGGCTGGTCCCGGTGATCCGACTGGCCGAGCGGTGTGACCTGCCGGGGCTGGTCGCGGAGAAGGTGCGGTTGACCGGTGCGAAGAACGGCGCTGGTACGGCTGCCGACGCGAAGGTGATGAGCATCGTGGGCGGTATGGCCGCCGGTGCCGACTCCATCGACGACCTGGACGTCCTGCGCCACGGCGGGCTGGCGAAGCTGTTCGGCGGGGTGCGGGCGCCGTCCACGCTGGGCACCTTCCTGCGCGCCTTCACCTGGGGTCATGTACGCCAACTTGAGTCGGCGGCACGCGCGTTCACCTGCAATCTGGCCGCCCATACCGGCTTCGTCCCAAAGGGGGACGAGGTGGTGTTCGTCGATATCGACTCCAAGGTCAAACAGGTCTACGGCCCGTCCAAACAGGGCGCCTCCTTCGGCTACACCAAGGTCCGCGGCCTCCACTTCCAGATCGTCACCGTCAAGACCTCCACCTGCGCGCCGGTCATCGTCGCCACCAGACTGCGCAAGGGCTCGGCGGGATCGGGCAAGGGCGCCGCCTCGCTGCTGCGGGAGGCCCTGGCCACGGTGCGGGCGATGGGCATCACCGCACAGATCGTCGTCCGCGCCGACTCCGCCTACTTCTCCCACAAGGTCGTGGACGCCTGCCGCAAGGCCGGCGCCCGCTTCTCCCTGGCCGTCGCGGTCACCAAGACGATCCGTGCGGCCATCGAGACCATCCGGGCCGATGCCTGGAGGTCGATCAAGTACACCGACGCGATCTGGGACGAGGAGGAGGAACGCTGGATCTCTGATGCCGAGATAGCCGAGATCGAGTTCACCGCGTTCACCAGCAAGAAGAAGGCGTTCCACACCAGCGCCCGGCTCATCGTGCGCCGCGTGAAACGACTGAACCCGAAGACAGTGCCCGAGGGGCAGAGTGAACTGTTCGCCGTCTGGCGCCACCACGTGATCTTCACCGACAGCGTCTTCGTCCTCACCGACGCCGAACCCATGCACCGTGATCATGCCGCGGTGGAACAGGTCTTCGCCGATCTGGAGGACTCCGCCCTCGCGCACCTGCCCTCGGGGAAGTTCACCGCGAACGCCGCCTGGCTCACCCTGGCGGCCACCGCCTACAACCTCACCCGCGCCGCCGGCCACCTCGCCTCCGCCTTCCACGCACGCGCCCGGACCGGCACGATCCGCCGCCATCTCATCAACGTTCCGGCCCGCATCGCCCGCCCGGGACGACACGTGGTGCTGCATCTTCCCCAACGATGGCGCTGGGCCGACGACTTCACCGACCTGTGGACCGCCACCGGACAACGGATGCAGACCTGACCCGCCGGACCCCCGCCGCCCGCCCACGACCTGGAAGACCTTGGAGAACCCGCCACCGGCAGCGGCCAGCCGGAAACCCACCCTGCCCAAAACCGGAAACCCGCCCCGAAAACAATCACACCGCGTGACCAGAGATCACGCGGTGGATCGAGG
>NZ_JAPNLK010000275.1 GCF_026627505.1 Streptomyces sp. H27-H5
GGCTCTGTCCCGTAATCGGTGGTAGCGGTGCGTAGTGATCACTGGAGGAGGATGCGGTGGCGGAGCAGGGGGAACCCGGCTCGGCCGTGCATCTGTCTCATGATCCTCTTGGTTCGCGTGTTGACGCCCTCGGTGCGGCCGTTGTGGTACGGGAGGGTGAGCCCGGCATCGACGGCGGCGCGGTCGAGTTCGAGGCCGTTCGCGAAGGAGTGCAGGTGGGGCAGGTCGGCAGCGCGAACCGTGGTGATCCAGTCGGTGAGCTTGGTGTCGTTGTCGGCGGTGGGTGTGAGGAGTTCGGCGAACTCCTTGACGAGGCAGGTAAGTTCGGTCGTCTCGGGGCAGGCTTCGGTGAGTTCCCGCAGGAGTGCGGTGTCCTTGTCGCGCAGGTTCTCGGGGCGGGTGAGCAGGAGGCGGGCGAAACGCTGCGGGGTGGTGACCGGCTTGTCGTCCTCGGCGCGGCCCTGGGTGATGTAGCGGTAGAGCAGGTTGAGGCTCCCGGTGTAGCCCAACTCCTTGATCTCACGGAAGAGTTGGAGAACAGGAATGGCCGGGTCTTCCGTCCGGCGGGTGCGCAGGTGGTCGCGGTAGGGGTCGACGAGCGTGGGCTTGTAGCGGGGTGCGCGGCGGTCGCCGGTGGGTTCCTTCATGCGGGTGTACCGCTTGACGGTGTTCAGGGCGACATCGAGGCGGCGGGCGCATTCGAGCAGGCCGACCCCCTTGCCGAGCAGGTTGTGGACCTGCTGCCAGCGCTCGCGGGTGGTCTGCTCGCGTACGCCGCCGGGTCGGGCGGGGTTCACGGCGGTGGCCCAGCAGGCGGCGTGGGAGCGGACCTCGGCCAGGACCTTGCCGCACAGGTTGCTCCAGAGGTGCCACCTGTCGCTGACCTGCACCGCTTCGGGGAGGGCCTGGCGGATCGCCTGGCCGTAGGAGCCGGAGCCGTCGCGGCAGACGTACTCGGCCCCGGGGTGCTCGCGCAGCCACGCGGCCAGGGTTTGGCTGGCGCGATCGGGCAGGACGTCGATCCGCTCGCCGGTCTCGGCGTCGATGATCACGGTGGCGTAGCGGTGCCGGCGCTTGAGGGCGAAGTCGTCCACGCCCAGGACCCGCGGCACCCGCAGCGGGGCCAGCGGCAGCCGCATGAGCATCCGCAACGCGGTCGAGCGCGAGACCGCGATGTCCAGAGCGCGGGACAGGCGGGCGCCCGCCCGGCCCGCTAACTCCCTGACCACAGAGCCGATATGGTCGGCCAGTCGGTTCGTGCGGCGCTGATAGCGGCCCAGCAGTCCGGGCACCTGCTCACGGAACGTCTGTCGAGGGCAGCCCAGCACCGGGCACACCAGGCGCCGCACCCTGACCGACACCACCACCCGCCTGCCGTCCACCGGCACGTCCGCCACCGTCCGGCCGTGGAATCCGTGCACCCGCCCGGTCGGCGTCCCGCACACCGGACACGGAACCGGACCATCCCGAGTACGCGCCATCACCCGGACCAGGTCACCCTCGTCCGCCACACTCTCGATGACCAAGGCGGAAAGTCCCGAAAACACCACACCCACAAGGGCGTTGACTTCAAGCACGCCTCAGCATGACAGGAGGCAACGCACCGCTACCACCGATTACGGGACAGAGCC
>NZ_JAPNLK010000276.1 GCF_026627505.1 Streptomyces sp. H27-H5
CTAGTGCTGCACCGCGAAAGTTCGTGGAGGGGTGTTGGTCAGGTCGGCTGGTCGCCGAGGTAGAGGTAGCAGGCGCAGTCGAGGCAGTCCTCGGGACTGCCGAAGGGCAGGCCTGAGGGCAGGAAGTTGTCCTCGTAGCCGTCTCGGCTGGCCAGATACAGGGCGAAGCCCCAGGTGTGGAGGACCCCGGTGAAGCGCAGACGGCACAGTTTGAGCTGGTCGCCGTCCTTCAGTTCGCCGTCCACGTAGGCGAAGCCGGCGCGGAACCGGACCTCCACACGGGCCAGTTGCGGCCAGCGGTCCCCGGCGCGGGCTTTCAGGCGCCGGCGCAGGTGGGACTGCATCGACTCGGGGGGATTCTTCGGCACGGACCCCATCCTGCCCGCGGTGCCGGCGATCCGCCATGATCACGACTATGCGCGCAGGTCAGCAGGCAGGTGGGGCCGTCACAGCGATAGCGGTGACCTTGGACGAGCCGGTGCGACGGGCCCTGGAACGCGTGGCCGCCTCGGCGAAGTCCCAGGTCCGCCAGGTCCTGCGGGCGCGGATCGTCCTGGCGGCGGCCGACGGCCTGGCCAACGCCCCGATCGGCTGCGATCTCGGCGTCTCGGTCAACACGGTCCGCAAATGGCGCGGCCGCTTCGCCCGGCACGGCACCGAGGGCCTCAAGGACGCCGACCGAACCGGCCGCCCCAAGGTCTACGACGACAAGGTGCGCGTCGCGCTGGTGGCCGCCGCGACCAGCGCCCCGTCGCGCCCGGCCGCGACCTGGACCCACCGAGCCATCGCCGAGCAGGTCGCCGGAACCCTGTCCGCGAACATCTCTCCCTCCCAGGTCGGCCGAATACTCGACGACTTGGACCTCAAGCCGCACAAGGTCCGGGGCTGGCTCACCCGCCGCGACACCCCCGACTTCTGGCAGCGCGCCGAGCACATCTGCGATCTCTACCGCGACCCGCCCGCCGGCGCGCTCCTGCTGTCGATCGACGAGAAGACCGCGATCGCCGCGCGCTCCCGCAAGCACCCCGCCAGCCCCGCCGCCCCGGGCCGACCAGCCCGCCAGGAGTTCGAGTACGTCCGCCACGGCACCGCTTCCCTGGTCGCCGCCATGGACGTGCGCACCGGCGAGGTCCTGACCCAAGTGATCACCCGCAACAACGCGGTGACGTTCACGGCCTTCCTCGACCACATCGACGCCCTCGTCCCCGAGGGCACCGATATCCACGTGGTCCTGGACAATGGACAACGGCTCATCGCACACCGCCAAGCACACCAAGGCGTGGTTCAAGGAGCACCAGCGCTGGACGGCGCACTTCACCCCGCCCCACGCCTCCTGGCTCAACCAGATCGAACTGGTCTTCTCCGCCCTGACCCGCGCCGTCCTGCGCCACGGCGACTTCGCCAGCCGCGACGACCTCATCGACAAGCTCGACAGCTACATCATCAACCGCAACGAGAACGCCAAGCCCTTCCGCTGGACCTACAAGGGCACCCCACTCAAGGAAGCAGCCTGACCAACACCCCTCCACGAACTTTCGCGGTGCAGCACTAG
>NZ_JAPNLK010000277.1:0-472 GCF_026627505.1 Streptomyces sp. H27-H5
AGCGCGGCCAACTCCTCGTACGAGGGCAGCTGCGGCGGGGCATCGGTCACAAGGTCAATCTACCGGCCCCGCAGGACCACCTCGCACCACATCGCCGCAGCTCACCGGCCGTCCAAAACAGTCACCTTTGAGCTTGTATGAGCCGACATCCTGGCCACTCCCCTTAGCGGTCCAATTTTCTCCATTGAATCTACCGGGTTCCGAGGTGATGTCGCCCCAGCCCCAGCTGGCGTAATACCACAGGCTTACATAAGCCTCTCCGTAAGTGCTTGTTCCTGAAACGGAAAATGGCTGCCATTTAGGAAACTTGATGCCGGGTGAGGTCAAGGTCAGAGAAGGACCCTGTTCGGGGACGGTGACGGTGAGGGTGGCCTGGGTGGTGGAGGTCAGTCCGTTGACGGTCTGGGTGGCGGTGAAGACGATGTCGCCGGGGTCGCCGGGGTTCTGGTCGGAGTCGGTCGACCAGCTGGTG
>NZ_JAPNLK010000277.1:571-1530 GCF_026627505.1 Streptomyces sp. H27-H5
ACGGCGGTGGCATCGGGCTCGCAGGTGCCTTCCACGGCGAAGGGGGAAGTCACCTCGGTGTCGGGCTCCGGGGTGGTGAAGGCCGGCGGGTCCGGGGGCACCGCGGGTTCGGGGACGGTGACGGTGAGGGTGGCCTGGGTGGTGGAGGTCAGTCCGTTGACGGTCTGGGTGGCGGTGAAGACGATGTCGCCGGGGTCGCCGGGGTTCTGGTCGGAGTCGGTCGACCAGCTGGTGTTGGTGACGGTCACGGGGACAGAGGTCCCGTCCCGTTCGAGGGTCACGGCGGTGGCATCGGGCTCGCAGGTGCCTTCCACGGCGAAGGGGGAAGTCACCTCGGTGTCGGGCTCCGGGGTGGTGAAGGCCGGCGGGTCCGGGGGCACCGCGGGTTCGGGGACGGTGACGGTGACCGGCTCCGATACCACCCACACCCCGTCGTCACCCTTCTGACCGGCGAACAAGTCGTATGTTGTCCCAGGCTCCAGGCGTTGCTTTGCCGCGGTCATGGTCCAGACGCCCCAAGCGTCTGCGGTAGCCGCGCCCAGACGGGCGTCATCGTTTTGGAAGCTGGCGTCTATGCCGACCACGACCTCCACATTCGCGGTCGCCAGTCCCGTGACTGTTCTCGACCAGGCCTCGGCGTCCGGCGGCGGTGTGATCACCGGAGCCGTCAACGTGAGCGGCCACCGGGCAGACGACATCCAAACACCGTCGACCCACTGCCGGATACGAATGTCAACCAGGTCGAAAAGATCCGTATCAACCGTGAAACTGACGCCGGGCCGTAGAGAGAGGTCGGACCATTTGTCCGCGCCACCGGGCACCTTGACCTGAACCTCGATCCACCGCGTGAATCCTGATCTTGGTTTTCGGGTGTCTTTCGCGGGTGCGGGGCAGGCCGGTTTTCCGGATGGCCGTTCCGGTGGCGGGTTCTCCGAGGTTCCTTGTGGTCGCGAGCGGGC
>NZ_JAPNLK010000278.1 GCF_026627505.1 Streptomyces sp. H27-H5
ACAGTCCGGCAGCGGCCTTCGCCGCGTTCGACGAGCCGAATCTGATCGCGCATGCCGGGCTGGTCCCGGTGATCCGGCTGGCCGAGCGGTGCGGTCTGCCGGCCCTGGTCGCCGAGAAGGTCCGCCTGGCCGGTGCGAAGAATGGTGCCGGCACGGCCGCCGACGCGAAGGCGATGAGCATCGTGGGCGGCATGGTCGCTGGTGCCGACTCCATCGACGACCTGGACGTGCTGCGCCACGGAGGACTGCCGAAACTCTTCGGCGGCGTTCGCGCCCCATCCACCCTGGGTACCTTCCTGCGCGCCTTCACCTGGGGTCATGTGCGTCAACTGGAGTCTGCGGCACGGGCCTTCACCTGCAATCTTGCCGCCCACTCGGGCTTCGTCCCGAAGGGTGACGAAGTGGTGTTCGTAGACATCGACTCCAAGGTCAAGCAGGTCTACGGGCCGGCCAAGCAGGGCGCCTCGTTCGGCTATACGAAGGTCCGCGGTCTCCACTTCCAGATCGTCACGGTCAAGACCTCGGCCTGCGCGCCGGTCATCGTCGCCACCCGCCTGCGCAAAGGCTCGGCGGGTTCCGGCAAGGGCGCCGCCAGTCTGCTGCGCGAGGCCCTGGCGACGGTGCGGGCGATGGGGATCACCGCGCAGATCGTCGTCCGCGCGGACTCCGCGTACTTCTCCCACAAGGTCGTCGCCGCCTGCCGACAGGCCGGCGCCCGCTTCTCGCTGGCCGTCGCGGTCACCAAGACGATCCGCGCGGCCATCGAGACGGTTCCGGCTGACGCCTGGACCCCGATCAAATACACCGACGCGATCTGGGACGACGAGGAGCAACGCTGGATCTCCGACGCCGAGATCGCCGAGATCGGTTTCACCGCGTTCACCAGCAAGAAGAAGGCGTTCCACACCACCGCCCGGCTCATCGTCCGCCGTGTGAAGCGGCTGAATCCGAAGACGGTGCCCGAGGGGCAGAGCGAGCTGTTCGCCGTCTGGCGCCACCACGTCATCTTCACCGACAGCCGCTTCGTCCTCACCGACGCCGAGCCCATGCACCGCGATCACGCCGTGGTGGAACAGGTCTTCGCCGACCTGGAGGACTCCGCCCTCGCCCATCTGCCCTCGGGAAAGTTCACCGCGAACGCCGCCTGGCTCACCCTGGCGGCAGCCGCCTACAACCTCACCCGCGCCGCCGGCCACCTCGCCTCCGTCTTCCACGCACGGGCACGGACCGGCACCATCCGCCGCCACCTCATCAACGTCCCGGCCCGGATCGCCCGCCCGGGACGGCGGATCGTGCTGCACCTACCCGAACGCTGGCGCTGGGCCGAGGACTTCACCGACCTATGGGCAGCCGTCGGCCACCGCATGGTCACCTGACCGACGCGCCCACCGCACGTCCACGACCAGAAAGAACCTCGGAGAACCCGCCACCGGGACGGCCACCCGGGATACCGGCCTGCCCGAATCCGGAAACCCACCACAAAAGCAATCACACCGCGTGATCAAAGATCACGCGGTGGATCGAGG
>NZ_JAPNLK010000279.1 GCF_026627505.1 Streptomyces sp. H27-H5
CGGAAGATTTCAAGTCCAGTGAGACGGTCGTGACGCTATGAGGTTTGTGGTGCGGTTTCGCGCCGCTTGGCCGGGTCGTTGATCCAGGCTTTCTGGGGTATCTCGGGTGGTCGGGGGCGGCGGCCGAAGCGTTCGGGGTGGCGGGCGTATGCCTGGGCGAGGGTGACCGCGCGCTGATCGCGGACCTCCTCGGCGGTTCCGAAGTGGACGGAGGCTGGGGTGTGCCAGCCGATGCCGGAATGCCGGTGTTCGTGGTTGTAGTACGCGATGAACGCATCGAACCATTCGCGGGCGTGGGCCAGTGAAGCGAACCGTTCGGGATAGTCCGACATGTACTTCGTGGTCTTGAACTGGGCCTCGCTGTAGGGGTTGTCGTTGGAGACCTTCGGACGCGAGTGCGATCTGGTTACCCCCAGATCGATCAGCAGCTGGGAGACCTTCTTGCTCGTCATCGAGGTGCCGCGGTCGGCGTGCACGGTCTCGGGCACGATGTGGTTGCGTGTGATGGCCTCCCGGATCAACTCCTCAGCGCGCTCTGCGGATTCGGCGGCCTCGACGGTGTGGCCGACGACGTAGCGGCTGAAGATGTCGATGATGACGTAGGCGTGATACCAGACGCCCTTGACTGGTCCGGCCGCCTTGGTGATGTCCCAGGTGAACACCTGCGACGGGGCGGTGGCGACCAGCTCGGGCACCGTTGTGGCGGGGTGGGTGGCCTGGCGGCGGCGTTCGCCGCTCTGGCCCCGCTCGCGCAGGATCCGGTACATCGTGGAGATCGAGCAGTGGTAACGCCCGGCGTCCAGCTCGCGGGCCCAGATCTGTGCGGGCGGCAGCTCGGCGTACTCGTCGCTGTTCATCAGCTCCAGTACCGAGGCCCGCTCTCTGGCCGCGAGGGCCGAGGGCTGGGCCTGCGGCTCGCGGGGTCTGCGCGGTGGCGGGGGCCGTAGCCGGCGATAGTGGGTGGCGCGGGAGCGGCCGGTCAGCCGGCACGCGGACGTGATGCCCAGCTCGCCTTCGATGCCGGTGAACGCGGTGTCCACAACCGGCTCGGCGGTGTGCTTCAGTCCGCGCTCTCGGAGATCATTTCCAAGAGCGCCGAAGCTTTTCCCAGGATTTCCAGTGCGGCCTTGTTCCTGGCCAGTTCCTTCTCCAGCCGTTCCACCTGGCGGCGCAGCTTCTCGTTCTCCGCCTCGGCGGCGGACCGCTTCGGCCTCGCCGGGCTGGTGCGCTTGTCGACGAGGTTCTCCAGGGCGCCGGCATCCCGCGCGGCCCGCCACTCGGTGACGTGGGAGTGGTACAGGCACTCGCGGCGCAAGACCGCACCCTTCTCATTCTTGGGTGCGGCGTCGTACTCGGCCACGATCCGCAGCTTGTACTCCGGACTGAAACTGCGGCGCTTCGGCCTCGGCGCCGGGTCGGATCCGGCGGGCTTGGTGCTGGTCATGAGGGGTGGGGTCTCCTGTCGCGCCCTCTCAGGCTAACCCGACAAAGCGGGACGTCTCACCCAAGGCTGACAGAGAGGGG
>NZ_JAPNLK010000027.1 GCF_026627505.1 Streptomyces sp. H27-H5
CGTTGGTGGTGAGTCATGCGTTTCATTCGGTTTTGATGGAGGGTGCGGTGGCGCCTTTCGTGGAGGCGGTGGCGGGGGTGGGGTTGTCGGCGCCGGTGGTGGGGTTTGTGTCGTCGGTGTCGGGTGGGTGGCATTCGGCGGGTTCGGTGGTGGATCCGGGGTATTGGGGTCGGGCGATTCGTGAGCCGGTTCGTTTCGGTGAGGCGGTCGCGACGGTGAGTGGGTTGGGTGCGGGGGTGGTGTGGGAGATCGGTTCGCATCCGCAGTTGACGTCGTTGGCGCGTGCTTCGTGGGTGGGTGAGCAGCCGGTGTGGTTGGGCACGTTGCGTCGGGATCGGGTGGATCAGGTGGAGGTGCATGGGTCGTTGGCGGCGTATGTGAACGCGACGTCGGGGGATCTCGACTGGTCGGGTGTGCATGCGGGGAAGGGGCAACGGACGATCACCCTTCCCACCTACCCCTTCAACCGGCAGGAGTTGATCGTGCCCGCCGCACCCCGCGGCGGCGCCGCGACGACCACCGTCAGCCACCCCCTGTTCGACCGTCACTACGAGCACCGGAGCGAGGGACAGTGACGTACCCGGCCGAGACCTACGAGAAGACGTTCACGGGCCAGGAGCCCTTCATCGCCCAACACCGCTCCGCCGGCGTCGGGCTGCTGCCCGCCGCGGTGCAGCTGGAGATGGCGATGGTGGGAGTCGCCCGACGCAGGCCGTTCACTCCACTGGAACTCGCCGACGTGACGTTCCTGCGGCCCCTCACCCTCAGCGACGACGCGACGGCTCCCGTCCGGCTCGACGTGTCCTTCGGGCCCTCGACCCGCTTCGAACTGAGCACCGTCGTGGCCGGCGAACGCAAGCCGCTGTCCACCGGTACCGGCCGGCTGCTGCTCCCGGGCGATGTCCCGGCCGCCACCACCGAATCCCCCACCGGCCCGGGGGCCGGCGACGGACGGGCCATCGACCGGGACCGGCTGTACGACAGCTGGGCCCGCGACGGCCTCCGGTACGGGCCCGACTTCCGCACCGTCCGGGACCTCTCCGTCGGAGACGACGGCACGGCCACGGCAACGCTGCGCTCCGACGCCGAACCCGTACCCTGGTACGCCCACCCGCTCCTGGTGGACGGGGTGTTCCAGGTCGTGAGCTGCGCGCTCCAGGACCTCACGGGAGCGGACGGCCCGCACCCCATGCTGCCGATCGGCATCGCCCGACTCCGGGTCCTCACCGACCTCTCCGCGCTGTCGACCGGCGCGACCGTCGTGGTCCGCCGCACCGGCGTCGACGGCGCCTACGCCACCGCCGACGCGACTCTGCTGGGACCCTCCCACGAGGTCGCCGCGGAGTTCCAGGGCCTCCGCATGCGGCGAACGACCACCGGCTCGCGACCGACCGCCACCGCGACCCCGGCACGACCGTCCGCACTGCCCGTCAGCCGGATCGTCTGGCGTCCCGCACCGACGGACCCCGCCCGGACCGAGCCGGTGACCGGCACCTGGGTGGTGCTGCACGACGCCCGCACGGACGGCCTCGGGGCGCGCGCCGCCGGGCGACTGCGGGCCGACGGAGCCCGCGTGGTGGAGGTCGGCATCGGCCCGTCCGGGCCGCAGGCGCACGACCACGACCGCGAACGCGACCACGAACGCGCCGGCAACAGGGACGGCGGCAGAGACCTGCGGATGCTCGCGCAGCCGGACGAGGAGGCGTTCCGGCGGCTCTGGGACGACGTCGGGGACCCGATCGCCGGAGTGGTGCACCTGTGGAACGCCGGCGAGGTGTCCGACGGCGCCCAGGGGGAGGAGACGGAACTCCGCCTCGGCGTCCACGGCTGCCTGGCCGCCCTGCGGACCCTCGGTGAGCGGCAGCGCAAGGGCCGCTTCCTCGTGGTGACCCGGGACGGGCAGGCGGTCTCGGACGAAGACCGGCCGGTGCCCGCGCGCGCCGCCCTGTGGGGCTTCGTCCGTACCGCCGCCATCGAGTACTCGGGCCTGCGCCCGCGCCTCGTCGACGTCGACCGGTCCTCCGACGACGCCCTCCGCGCGCTCCTGGCGGAACTCGGCGACAGCGACGGCCCGACCGAGACCGGCTACCGACAGGGTGTCCGGCGGGTACCCGTCCGGGTCCGCGACCGCGCGGCGCACGCCGCACCCCGCTCACGTCCGGGGCCCGTACGACAGGGCGGCCGGTACCTCGTCCTCGGCGGGCACGGCGGTCTGGGCCTGGAGGTCGCCGACCGGTTCGCTCGGGACGGCGCCGGCGTCGTCGCGTTGGTCAGCCGCTCCGGAGCGGCGGCCGCCGACCGGCAGCGGACGGCCGCGATCCGCGCACACGGCTGCGAGGTCGTCTCCTACAGCGCGGACGTCACCGTCCCCGGCGCCCTGGCGGCCGTGGTGGAGCGGGTCCGCGCGGAGTACGGCGAGCTGCACGGCGTCGTGCACGCCGCCGGCACGCTCAAGGACGGCCTGATCCGCAGCGCCACCGCCGAGGACATCGCCGCGGTGATGCGGCCCAAGGTCGACGGGGTCCGCGAGCTGGCCGCCGCGGTGGCCGGGCAGGACCTGGACTTCGCCGTGTTGTTCGCGTCGGTCTCCGGCACGTTCGGCAACCTCGGCCAGGCCGGCTACGCCGCGGCCAACGCCTACCTCGACGCCTTCGCGCAGGCGCACGGTTCGCCGTGGCTGAGCATCGCCTGGGGTCTGTGGGGTGAGGTGGGCATGGGTACGGCCGTCGCGGAGCAGTTGCGGCGGCGCGGGGTCCGGCCGCTGGGCACCGCGGAGGGCCTGGACGCCCTCATCGCGGTGCTGGGCTCGGAGGAGGACCCCCGCCAGGTCGTCGTCGCCCATCCGGACGCCGACGACGAGGTCATCGAGGCGGAGGCCGCGGAGACCGAAGCCCCCTCCGCCGTACACGACACGGTCGGCGGGTCGGACGGGTCGGACGGGTCGGACGGGTCCGCCGGGTCGGGTGCGGGCGCCGCGGAACACGTCGCGGACGCCCTGGAACGGTTCCTCGCCGAGCGGCTCGGTGTCGCCTCCTTCGACCGCGACACCCCTCTGTCGGACTACGGCATGAGCTCGATCACGAGCGTCGAACTGTCGGAGGAACTGTCCCGCAGGTGGGGCATCCACCTCCCGGCGACGCTCTTCCTTGAGTACGGCGAGTTCGCCGAGCTGGTCCAGGCCCTGACCGACCGCTACGGCGCGGCCGTCGCGGTCGCAACGCCGGAGGCCGCCGAGCCGGTCGAGTCCGCCGAACGCTCCGAGCCCACCCCAACCGTCGAGCAGCTCCCGGCAGTCGCCCCCGACCGCCCGCTCCCCACACCGCGACGGCGCACTCCGGCAGGCGGTCGTGACGCGGACATCGCGATCGTGGCCGTCTCCGGTGACCTGCCGGGCGCGGCCGGCGGTACGGCGGAGCTGTGGAACCTGCTCCGCTCCGGCGGCCACGCGTTCACCGAGGTCCCGGCGGAACGCTGGGACATCGACACCCACTTCGAGCCGCGCGGCCCCCGAATGACGGGCACCTACTGCCGCACCGGTGCGTTCGTCTCGGGCATCGACCGCTTCGACCCGAGCTTCTTCGGCATCTCGGTACGCGAGGCCGAGGAGATGGACGTACAACAGAAACTGCTGCTGGAACACGCCTGGACGGTGCGGGACGACAGCGGTCTCGCCGACCGCCGCGACATCGGCGTCTTCGTCGGCGCCACCTACACCCACCACCGCGACACACAAGGGCTGGAGACCGTCGGACCGCACACCGCGCTCGGCTCCATGAACGCGGTACTGGCCAACCGGATCTCGTACGCGCTGGACCTGACCGGCCCCTCGCAGACCGTCGACACCCTGTGCTCGTCCTCGCTCGTCGCCATCCAGCAGGCGGTCGCCGCGCTCCGTGCGGGGCACTGTGGCGCCGCCATCGTGGCGGCCTGCCAGGTCGGCCTGACTCCCTGGTACTTCCGCAGCCTCAGCCGGCTCGGCGCGCTGTCAGAGACCCTGCCGCGGCCCTTCGACGAGCGGGCGGACGGATTCCTGCCCGGCGAGGGCGCGCTGGCCGTGATGCTGAAACCGCTCACGGACGCGGAGCGGGACGGCGACCGGATCTGGGGCGTCGTCCGCGGTACGGCCGTCAACCACGGGGGCCGCGGCAGCGCCCTGCCCGTGCCCCGCAGCGAAGCCCAGGCCGCGGTCGTCCGGGCCGCGCTCGCCGACGCCGGACTGGCGCCCGCCGACATCTCCCTGATCGAGACGCACGGCACCGCGACCCGCCTCGGCGACCCGATCGAGATCGCCGCGCTCACCGAGGTGTTCGGCGGCGACCCGGACCGCACCGGCCCGTGCCACCTCGGGACCGTGAAGGGAAACATCGGACACCTGGAGCCCGCGGCCGGACTCGCCGGCCTGCTGAAGGTGCTGTTGTCCCTGCGGCACCGGGAGATACCGCCCGTCGCCGGCTTCGAGACCGCCAGCAGCCACCTCGACCTGTCCACCGGACCGTTCGTGATCCCGGTCGCGCCCCAGCCGTGGATCTCGGACGGACCGCGCCGGGCGGGCATCAGCGCCTTCGGCATGGGCGGCACCAACGCGCACATCGTCGTCGAGGAGTACGCGCGGGAACACACCGGGGAACCCCGGCATCGGCCGCCCGGCGACGAGGCCTCCGCAGCCGTCTCGGACAACGACGAGCACCTGCTGGTGCTGTCCGCCCACACCCCGCAAGCCCTCCTCCGACGCATGGCGGACCTCCGACCGCTGCTGTTGCGGGTGACCGCCGACGACCTGGGCGCGCTGTGCCGCTCCAGCGCCGTCGGACGCGACCACCGGGCCCACCGGGTGGCGTTCCTCGGAACCACGGCCGACGAGCTGAGCACCGGCCTGGCCAGGGCGCTACACCTGGCGGACCGGGCACCCGGCACCGTCCTGCGCGGCGACACGCCGGTGGAGAGCGCCCCGACCGGTCTCGGCGGGCCGGCCCTGCGCTACGTCGGCGGCGGCGCCGTCGACTGGGCCGCGCTGTACCCGGGCCCGCCGGCGCGGCACCGCGCCCTGCCGCCCTACCCGTTCAGGGCGCCGGGCGACGCCGCGGTGTCCTCCGCGCCCGTCCCACCGGCGGCGCCGACCGCGGAGGACGTGGCCGCCGTCGCACGGCGGCTCGCGCCCGCCCACCGGGTGCTGGGCGAGGACACACTGCCCGGGGCGCTTCCCGTGGCCCTCGGGCTGCGGTCGAGCGGCGTCCTGCGCAGGATCGTCTTCACGGGCCGGGGCACCGGAACCCACCCGCTCACCAGCGACCTGGGCGACCCCGCCCGTACGGGGCCAGCCGCCTTCCGGCACGCCGACCGGGTCATCGCCCGGCTCGCCACCGCCGACACCCCGGCGGGCCCGGCGCCCGCCGCCGCGGACCTGGACACCCTGCGGGCCGGCCTCGGTCGGACCCTGCAACCGGACGGCCTCTACGCCTGGTTCGCGGCGAAGGGCATGGAACTCGCCGCCCCGCTCCGCTCCATCGCCGAGGTGCACTACGGGCCGGGTCGGGTGCTCGTACGGATCGACGTGCGCGCCGACAGCCCGCTGGAGGCGCAGACGGTCGCGATCGACGCCGCCCTCCAGGCCATGGCCGTCCTCACGCTGGCGGACCCCGCGGCCCCGTCGGCCACGTACCTGCCGGTCTCCATCGGCCGGGCGACGCGCTGGGCGGATCCGGCGCGGACGGCGTTCGTACTGCTCGAAGGCGCCGAGCCCGCGAGCGACGGCACGCGGCGCGGTGACGCGACCCTGTTCGCCGCCGACGGCCGGGTGTTGGTCCGGCTCGACGAGGTCGAGTACCGGACGGTGAACGGCGACGACGCGCCGCCCTCCCGGCCCGCCCGCCGCACACCGCAGGTCGCGGCGTCGGAGGCGGCGATCGTCGCGGTGGTGCGGAACGTCCTGCACGACCCGGGCGTCACCGCGACCACCTCGCTCTCCGCCGTGGGCCTCGACTCCATGCTGGCGACGGCCATCGCGGCCGACGTCGAGGCGGAGTACGGGGTGCCACTGAGCCCGACGGACGTCCTGGACGCCGCCGACTGCCGAACCCTCGCCGCACACGTCGCGGAGCTGGCGGCCGACGGAGCGTTCGCCCCGGCCCCGGCCCGGGCCCCGGCCCCCGCCCGCGCCGAGGCACCGGCGCAGACCCCGGCCGAGCCCCCGACCTCCGCCGAGCCCCCCGCCCCGGCCCCGGTCAAGGCTCCCGAGGCGCCGGCCGCACCCGACACCACCTCTGCCACCGCGATCCCGAGGGCCCCCGAAGTCACGTCGGCCGGCGAGGACATGGCCGTCATCGGCCTCGCTCTGGCGCTTCCCGGTGCCTCGGACCCGCAACGGTTCTGGTCGCTCCTGGCCGGGGCCGGCGAGGAGATCCGCCCGGCCCCCGCTCATCGCTGGGGACGGTACGCGGGCGGTCATGAGCCCGACATGGGCGGATTCCTCGACAATGTGGAGGAGTTCGATGCCCGGTTCTTCGACTTCTTCCCCAAACAGGCGGAGGTCCTCGACCCGCAGGTCCGCTGGCTGCTGCGCACCGCATGGGAGGCACTGGAGTCGGCCGGCCTGCCGCCTCGACAACTGGCCTCCTCCACCGGCGTGTTCGTCGGCGCCAGCTACCAGCACTACAAGGACTACAACATCGCGCCGGAGCTGGACGCCCCCAGTGGTCTCGGCAACCACAACGCGTTCCTGGCGAACCGGGTCAGCTACTTCCTCGATCTGCACGGGCCGAGCATGACGATCGACACGTTGTGTTCGTCGTCGCTGGTCGCCCTGCACACGGCGGTGCGCAGCATCCGCGACGGAGAGTGCGAGCAGGCGATCGTGGCCGGTGTTCGCGTCGGCATGTCCCCCCTGCACTACGTCGCGATGCGCAATCTGCGGGCCCTGTCACCCTCGGGCGCCTCCCGGCCGTTCGATGCGGGGGCGGACGGGTTCGTGCCGGGTGAGGGTGTGGTGACGGTGGTGGTGAAGCCGCTCCGGGCCGCGGTGCGGGACGGTGACCGGATCCGGGGTGTGATCAAGGGCAGTGCGGTCAACCACGGTGGTCGCACCAGTGGGTTGACGGTTCCCAGCAGTGCGGCGCAACAGGAAGTGATCTCCCGGGCGTTGCGGGACGCGGGCGTGTCCGTGGACTCGATCGGCCTGGTGGAGGCGCATGGGACGGGGACGGGTCTGGGTGATCCGATCGAGGTGGAGGGGTTGACGCGTGCGTGGCGTGGGGTGACGGACAGGTCGCAGTTCTGTGCGATCGGTTCCCTGAAGGGGAACGTCGGTCATCTGGAGCCGGCGGCAGGGTTGGCGGGTCTGGTGAAGGTGCTCCTGGCGATGGAGCACGGGACGGTTCCACCGTCGCTGCATGTGGTGCGGCCCAATGACCACATCCGGTTCGAGGAAACGCCGTTCTATCTGGCCGACCGTGCGGTGGAGTGGCCGCGGAACGGCGGCCCTCGTCGGGCTGCGGTGAGTGCGTTCGGAATGGGTGGCGTGAACGCGCACGTGATCGTCGAAGAGCCCCCCGTTCCCGCGGTACGTGAGGTGTTGTCCCAGGACGCCTTCGTGGTGCGGGTGAGTGCCGCCGACGAGTCGGCGCTGCGGTCGCTGGCCGGCGCGTACGCCGACCGGTTCGACGCGGCACGCGACGCCTGGGAGACCGCCGACCTCTGCCACACCGCCAACACCGGCCGCACCCCAATGGAGTTCCAGACCGCCGTCCACGGACGGACGGCCGCCGAACTCGCCACCGCCCTGCGCTCCGTCGCCGCCGGCCGTACGCCCCCCGCACGCGTCGACATCGACCTCACCGCCGAAGCGGCGGCGCTGCGCTCCGGGACGCTCGCGGCCCCCCACGGACCCGTCGGCGCCGCCGAGTTGGCCGGCGCTGGCTACGCGCACATCGACTGGCCCGCTCTCTCCGCCGTGGATGCTCGTGTAACGGAGCTCCCCACCTATCCGTTCGCACGAGGGGCGTACTGGCACACCACCGGCCCGGCGGTCGCCGCCTCAGGCCCGCCCCTCGCGGCGGCCGAGGCGGTACGCGTCGAGTGGCGCGTCCGGGAGCCGGCCCCCGCCACCCCTCCCGGCTCGGGCACGGTACGCCTGGTCACCGCCGACCCCGAGCTCGAACACGCCCTGACGACGGCCCTCCGGAGCCGGGGCGTGACCGTGGCCGAGCCCGGCCACCGGGCGGACGGCGCCATCGTGATCGACGCCCGGGCCGGCCGGACCGGCGACTCCCGCGAACTGAGAGATTTCTGGACCGAGTTGAGCGCCCTGATGGTGGCGCTGCCCGCCCGCGGGGCCTTGCTGTGGGCCGGCTTTCACGCCGCCGCCGTGCACTCCGACGAGCGCGGTGGCCTGATCCCCGAGCGGGCCGCCATGGCCATGGCCGTACGGGCCGCCGGCGCCGAGAGCCGGAAGGCCACCGCGGTCGTGCACCTGGACCCGACCGAACCGGCCGAGACGCTCGCCGACCGCCTGGTGGCCGAGTACGCCGCCCTCGCGGCCGGGCCGGCCGGCGAGGCCGACGGCGACGGCGGCACGGTCGTCGTCGCCCACCGTCGGGGCGTCCGGTACACCCCGCACCCCCTGCCCGCGACGCCCGGCGCGCCGTACGCCCTGCCCACCGACGGGTACTGCCTGGTCACCGGCGGACTGGGCGCCGTGGGGCTGCGTCTGACCGAGCGGCTGATCGACCGGGGAGCCAAGCGCATCGGCATCATCGGCCGATCGGTCCTCGATCCCGCGGGTTCCGCCCCCCTGCGGGAGCTGGCGGCGCGCGCCGAGGTCGACTACGTGTCCTGCGACGTGTCCGACCCCGAGGCGCTCGCCGCGGTCGCCGGGCGGTGGGGTCGGCGCTGGGGGCGGCTGGTCGGCGTCGTGCACTCCTCCGGCGGGGTCAACCCGTTCGGGGCGATGCACCGCCGGCCGTGGAGCGACGCCGAGAAGGTGCTCGCCCCCAAGGTCCCCGGCTCGCTGAACGTCGTACGGCTGGCCAAGGAGGAGGGCGCGGACTTCGTCGTCCTGGTGTCCTCGATCGCCGGTAGCCAGGCCCTGGCCGGCCGGGGGCTCGTCGACTACGGCCTCGCGAACGCCTACCAACTGGCCCTTGCCGAGCGGGAGAACGACGCCGTCACCACGGTCACCGCGCACGCGTGGCCCAACTGGACGGGCATCGGCATGAAGGCGGACGCGTCCTTCTCCGCCGCCCACTCCATCGGCGCCGAACAGGCTCAGGACGCCTTCGTCGACCACCTGCGGTCGGGCGGCGCCGTGATCTTCCCGGGCAGTACCACCGCCGGCCCGGCAGGGCCCGTGGAGCCCGCCGGGTCCGAGCCCGCCGAGCCCGCCGCGTCGGATGCCGCCGCGTCCGCGCCGAGGGGGGCGCGGCCCGAGGCCGTCGTCCTCCCCGCACCGATCCGCGCCGGCCACGATCGCGCCGGCATGCGGGCCCGGGTCCGCGACGCCTTCGTACACGTACTGGGGGAGGACCCCGGGGAGCGCCCGCTGCCCGGGCTGGGCCTGGACTCCCTGATGATCGCCGAGCTGACCACGGTGCTCGAACAACGCAGTGGCCTGACCGTCGACCCGTCGCTGCTGATGCGGGCCCGTACGGCGGACGACATCGCGACCGGACTCGCCGCCCAGGAGACGCCGGCCGACCGTCGACCGCCCACCTCCGACCGGGACGACCCGCCCACCCCCGACCACGACGACCCGTCGGCGTCCGCCCTGAGCGCCCTGCTGCGCCCGCTGCTCCAGCGGGACGGGCAGCGATGACCGGGCAGGGCACGACCGGTGGGTCGAACGAAAGGACAACCGTGAGCGAGCTCGACACCCGCATCGCCGTGATCGGCCTCGCGGTACGACTCCCGGGCGCCGAGGACGCCGTCGACCTGACGGCCCTGCTGAGCCGCGACGGGAGCGAGGTCGGCGAGGTCCCGCCGAGCCGGTGGGCCCGCGAACTGTACCGGGGCGAGGGCACCCACCAGGGAACGCACCACCGCGGCGCGTTCCTGGTGGACCCGTTCTCCTTCGACCACGAGGCGTTCGGCATGACCGCCGAGGACGCCGTGTTCCTCGACCCCCAACAGCGGGTGATGCTGGAGGTCGGCGCCCGGGCGCTGGAGGACGCGGGGTACCTGGGGGTGCGCCGCAGGCTCGACGCGGGCGTGTTCGTCGGCGCGCGCATGAACGGGTACGGATTCGACCGGGGCCGGGGGTTGGTTCCGCCCGGCACGCCGGGCTCCGCCGGCGAGCCCGGGCCCGCCGCCCTGTGGGGACGGTCGCAGAACTTCACCGCGGCCTGGCTGTCCGATCGCTTCGACCTGGCGGGCCCGAGCCTGGTGGTGGACACCGCCTGTTCGTCCTCGCTGTCGGCGGTATGGCTCGCCTGTCAGAGCCTGGCGGCCGGGACCTGCGAACTCGCCCTGGTCGGCGCGGTGGACCTGCTCATCGACCCGCTGACGTTCGTCCTCCTCTCCCGTACCGGGGCGCTCTCCCCGGACGGGCTGTGCCACACCTTCGACAGCAGGGCCGACGGCTATGTGCCCGGGGAGGGAGCCGCCGCCCTCGTGCTGAAGCCGATGCCGGCCGCGCTGGCCGACGGCGACGTGATCCTCGGAGCCGTCAGCGGGGTCGCGGTCAACAACGACGGCCGCACCATGGGCGTCACCACGCCCAGCCTGGAGGCCCAGATCGATCTGCTGGGCAAGGCTTACCGGACGATCGACCCGGCCACCGTCCAGTACGTGGAGGCGCACGGCACCGGGACCGCCATCGGCGACCCGATCGAAGTACGGGCGCTCACCGAGGTGTTCACCCGACACGGGGTCCCGCGCAACTCCGTCGCGCTCGGCTCCGTCAAGCGCCGGATCGGCCACCTGCACTCGGCGTCGGGCCTCGCCGGACTCGCGAAGATCATCCTCGCGCTCCGCGAGGGCACCGTCCCGGCCGTGGCGGTGGACTCGCCCAACCCGCGCCTCAACCTCGCCGACAGCCCCTTCCACCTCCCCGACACCGCCCATCCGTGGCCGGGCGCGCCCGTACGCCGGGCCGCCGTGAGCGGATTCGGATTCGGCGGCACCAACGCCCACGTCGTGGTCGAGGCCGCCCCCGACCCGGCCGGCGTCCCCGCCGGACCGGCGGCGACCGACACGCCGACCCGGCCGGTCCACGTACTGCCGCTCTCCGCCGACAGCCCGTACGCACTGCGCGAACTGGCCGCGCAGTGGCTGGAGTTCCTGCCCACCCTGGCGGACCAGCCCGGCGGCCTCGGCGACGCCTGCGCCACGGCCCGACTCGCACGACCGCACCGCGCGGAGCGGACGGCCGTCGTCGGCGCGGACGCCGATCAACTCGCCGCCGCGCTGCGCGCCTGGCTCCTGACGCCCGCCACCCCGCCCGCCCACACCCTCGGCCGTCCCCACACCGTCGTATCGATACGTCCGGAAGCCGCCGCGGCACCGCCCGCGTGGCTGTTCGCCCTCGACCGCTCCACACCGGCCGTGCACGAGGTCGTCGGCCTCTTCGAGGCGGCCACCGGCACGTCGTCGGCCGAGTTCTCCGGCGAACTGCTGCGGATCCTGTCCGCGGTCGCCCTCGCGATCGCCCTGCGCGAGCGCGGTGTGCCCGAGGGGGCCCTGGACCTGCCTCCGGGCTGGGAGGCGGTCGGGGACTTCACCTGGGGCCGCGTTCCGCTGGAGCGGGCCCTGGCCGACGTCCTGCGCGGAGCCACCGATCCCGACCACGACACCCGGGTCGGCCCCGCCGGTCACGACGTCGGCGAGATGCTCGCCGCAGCACGCGACGAGCGGGAGGTCGACCGGGTACTCGCCACGATCGCCGCGGAGCTCTTCCGGGCCGGCCGGGACATCGACTGGCCGGCGTTCCAGCAGGCCACCGGCGCGGCGTGGAACAAGCGGCTGCTGCCCCACGCCCAACCGCGCGGCCGGGCCCTGAACCTCGCCGAGCCGCTGCGCTCCGCCGAACCCGGATCGCCCGCGGAGCTGGTGTCGGACGAGGGGACGGCCGGGTACACGTACGCCCGCGTCTTCGGCCCGGCCGAGGCCCCCATCGCCCAGCACGCCGTGTACCGCACGCTCATGCTCCCGGGAGTCGCCTGGTTCGACTTCCTGCGCGAGGGCGCCGCCCTGCGCGGCGAACCCTTCCACGGGGCCCGGGACGTCCTCTTCCACCGCCCGCTCATCGCGTCCGGGGCCCGCCGGATCATCGGCAGGGTCGTCGCGGACGGCCGGTTCCGGATCGAGGACGCCGAGAGCGGGGAACCCTACGTCACCGGCCGGCTCGCCGACGCGCATCCGTCCGAGCCGCCGCTCCCCGTCCCCCTCGCCGGCCTGCTGGCCGACTGCGCCCGCTCCACCGTGCACGCCGGCTCCGGCCTCTACCGGTGGCTCCGCCGGATCGGCTACCACCACGGCCGGTACTACCGGAACATCTCCTGGGTGGCGAGCCTCCCCGACGGCGGCACCCTCGCCCGGATCGAGGGCGCCCGACAGCAGGAGATGAACCCGCCCGGCGTGCACCTGTTCCCAGGGCTCCTGGACAGCGTGACGGTCGCGGCGATCGACCCGGCCAACCCGGTGTTCGGCGCGGCGGACGCCACCGCGTTCATCCCGCTCTCCGTGGGTCGACTGGACGTCCTGGGGCCGCTCGACGAAGCCGCCTACGTACGGACGGAGATCGCCTTCTGGAACGACGAGGCCTGCCGGGTCACCCAGACCGTCACCGACGAGGCGGGCACACCCCTGCTGGTCTTCGGCGACATGTCGTCCAAGCGGGTTCCCGTCGAAGCCTTCACCGCGGGCGAGGCGCCCGCGCCGGCCGAGTCCCCGGCGTCGACGTCGATCGCAGCGCGCCCGCCCGCGCCGGTCGAGCCCGCATCGCCGATCGCAGCGCAGCCGCCCGCACCCGCTGCGACATCCGTCCGTCCCGCGCCGGCTCCGACACCCGCCCGCCCCGTGGCCCCGCGGGCGCCCGCGGCGCCCGCCGCCACCTCCAGGCCCGTACGGGCCCTCGCCTGGTTCCTGGCGCTGACGGGCACCCCTGAGGAACACGCCGACACGGAGTTCCTGTCCGCCGGCTTCGACTCGGTCGGCCTGGTCACGTTGAGCGAGCGCATCTCCCAGGAGCACGGCCTGTCCCTGTACCCGACGGTCTTCTTCGAGTACCCGACACCGCGGCAGTTCGCCGAGTTCCTCGCGGAGGAGGCGCCCGCGCTCGTCGACGCGCAGGCGACCCCGACCGACCCGCCGCCCGTGGCCACTCCGGATCCCGAGGCGACCGCGGAACCCGAAGTCCCGGCCGCGCTGAAGGAGCACGCGCTGACGGAGCAAGCTCCGACGGAGCCCGTACCGAAGGCGCGGGCAACCGCCACCGTTACCCCGCGCCCGGTCGCCGCCGATGCCGAGGACGCCGCCCAGGCCGCCGACGCCGCCCACGCGGAAGCGCACTCCGAGGCCGCCCCGGCCTCCCGGCCGCGCGACGTGGCCGTCGTGGGCGCCGCGGTCCGGCTGCCCACCGCCGGCTCCCTGGTCGCCTTCGCCGAGCTGCTCGTCGAAGGCCGTGACACGGTCCGCCCGCTCCCCGAGGGCCGATGGCAGAACGCGGAAGGACCGGTCCCGCACGCCTCGTTCCTGGACCGCGTGGACGAGTTCGACCCGGCTCCCTTCCGGATCTCGGCCCGTGAAGCCCCCCTGATCGATCCGCAGGCACGCATCGTCTACGAGACGATCTGGGAAGCCCTGGAGGACGGCGGCCGCATCGGCGCCCGCGCCCACGGCAGCACCGGTCTGTGGATCGCCTACAGCCACGACCACTACCACGAGGAACGCGTGCGCCACGGCGTGGCCGAAGGGCGGGGCCTCGGCCTGGAGGCGATGATCGCCAATCGCCTGTCGTACCTGATGGACTGGCACGGCCCGAGCGGTCTCGTCAACACCCTCTGCTCCTCCTCGCTGGTCGCCCTGCACTCGGCACTCCAACACCTGCGCACCGGTGACATCGACACGGCGGTGATCGGGGCCGTGCACGCCGGCATCAGCCCGGAGTACTTCCGGTCGATGGGCGACCTCATGGCCCTGTCACCCCGGCACCGCAGCCGTGCCTTCGACAGCACCGCCGACGGCTTCGTTCCCGGAGAAGGCGCCGTGGCCGTGGTCCTGCGGAGGTACGACGACGCCGTGCGCGACGGCGACCGGATCCGGGGCGTGGTCAAGGGAGCCGCCGTCAACCACGGCGGACGCACGAGCCGTTACTCCGCACCCAGCCCGCGTGCCCAAGCCGACGTCATCACCGCGGCGTTGCGGGACGCGGGGGTGTCGGTGGATTCGATCGGTCTGGTGGAGGCGCATGGGACGGGGACGGGTCTGGGTGATCCGATCGAGGTGGAGGGGTTGACGCGTGCGTGGCGTGGGGTGACGGACAGGTCGCAGTTCTGTGCGATCGGTTCCCTGAAGGGGAATGTGGGTCATCTGGAGCCGGCGGCTGGGTTGGCGGGTCTGGTGAAGGTGCTCCTGGCGATGGAGCATGGGACGGTTCCACCGTCGCTGCATGTGGTGCGGCCCAATGACCACATCCGGTTCGAGGAAACGCCGTTCTATCTGGCCGACCGTGCGGTGGAGTGGCCGCGGAACGGCGGCCCTCGTCGGGCTGCGGTGAGTGCGTTCGGAATGGGTGGTGTGAACGCGCATGTGATCGTGGAGGAGCCTCCTGTTCCGTCGAGGCGTGAGGTGTTGTCGCAGGATTCGTTTGTGGTGCGGGTGAGTGGGGCTGATGAGTCCGCGTTGCGTTCTTTGGCGGGCGTGTATGCGGATGGGTTGGTGGGTGTTTCTGCCGAGGTGTTGGGGGATTTTGCTTTCTCGGCGAATGTGGGGCGTGCGGGGCATCGTTTTCGTGCGGTGGTGTCGGGTGTTGACGCGGGTGTGGTGGGGGCCGGTTTGCGGGATGTGGCGGAGGGTCGGGTTGCTGTGTCTCGTAAGGGGGGTGTTTCGGTTCCGAATGTGTTCATGTTCACGGGTCAGGGTTCGCAGTATGTGGGGATGGGGCGGGGTTTGTATGTGACGGAGCCGGTGTTTCGGGCTGCGTTGGATGAGTGTGCGGCTTTGTTGGTGGGGCATTTGGATGTGCCTTTGTTGGATGTGTTGTTCGGTGGTGTGGGTGGGGGGTTGGATCGGACGCGGTATGCGCAGGTGGGGATTGTTTCGGTGCAGGTGGGGTTGGTGCGGTGGTTGGAGTCGGTGGGGGTTCGTGCGGATGCGGTGGTGGGTCACAGTCTGGGTGAGTTGACGGCTGCGTGGGCTTCGGGTGTGTTGGGGTTGGCGGATCTGTTGCGGTTGACGGTGTTGCGTGGGGAGTTGATGGAGGGGCAGCCGGGTCGGGGTGCGATGGCTGTGGTGCATGGGGATGTCGGGGCTGTGGTGGAGGCTTTGGCGGGGTTTGTGGGTGTGGAGGTGGCGGCTTTCAATGGGCCGCGGGTGGTGACGGTTTCGGGGCCGGCGGATTCGGTGGCGGAGTTTTGTTCGGGGTCGGGTTTGCGGTGTTCTCCGTTGGTGGTGAGTCATGCGTTTCATTCGGTTTTGATGGAGGGTGCGGTGGCGCCTTTCGTGGAGGCGGTGGCGGGGGTGGGGTTGTCG
This sequence comes from Streptomyces sp. H27-H5, assembly GCF_026627505.1. Classification (GTDB taxonomy): domain Bacteria; phylum Actinomycetota; class Actinomycetes; order Streptomycetales; family Streptomycetaceae; genus Streptomyces. The sequence goes on from NZ_JAPNLK010000027.1 coordinate 15,679, forward strand.
GCGCCGGTGGTGGGGTTTGTGTCGTCGGTGTCGGGTGGGTGGCATTCGGCGGGTTCGGTGGTGGATCCGGGGTATTGGGGTCGGGCGATTCGTGAGCCGGTTCGTTTCGGTGAGGCGGTCGCGACGGTGAGTGGGTTGGGTGCGGGGGTGGTGTGGGAGATCGGTTCGCATCCGCAGTTGACGTCGTTGGCGCGTGCTTCGTGGGTGGGTGAGCAGCCGGTGTGGTTGGGCACGTTGCGTCGGGATCGGGTGGATCAGGCGGAGGTGCATGGGTCGTTGGCGGCGTATGTGAACGCGACGTCGGGGGATCTCGACTGGTCGGGTGTGCATGCGGGGAAGGGGCAACGGACGATCACCCTTCCCACCTACCCCTTCAACCGGCAGCGGTTCTGGATATCCGCCGGCCCCAACCACACGACGAACAAGAACATCGAGAACGAGACGAAGAGGCACCGGAACCATGGCAAGTGAATACGGACTGAAGCGACACTTCAACGGCGAAGCGGCACGCCTGATCGGTGACAAGATCCGCACCGTCCACCCCGCATTCGACGTGGAGGACTATGCGACAGAGGTCGAGGCGCGCATTCCCGACAAGGAACTGAAGGACCGCGTCCTCGTCTTGGCCGAAGGGCTGCGCACCCGCCTCCCCGCCGAATACCCCGACGCCCTGCCGATCCTGCTGTCCGTGCTCGGCGACGAACTCGCCGAGGGGGAAGGCATGTTCAACACCAGCTGGTTCCTCATGCCGGTCGCCCGCTTCGTCGAGGAGTACGGCCTGGACCACCCCGAGGCGTCACTCGACGCCATCGAGGAGATCACCAGGCGACACACAGGCGAGTACGCGATCCGCCCCTACGTCGAACAGCACTACGCGCCGACCATGGAGCGCGTCGCGCTGTGGGCCCAGAGCCCGAGCCACAACGTGCGGCGGCTGGCGACCGAGGGCATCCGCTCCCGGCTGCCCTGGGCCCGGACCCTGACCGTGTTCGTCAAGGACCCGCTGCCGGTCCTGGACATCCTCGAACCGCTGCGCAGCGACCCCTCGGAGTACGTGCGCAAGTCCGTCGCCAACAACCTCAACGACATCTCCAAGGACAGTCCCGACCTCGCGCTCGCAACCGCGCTCCGCTGGCTGGAGGAGAGCCCCACCCCCGAGACCAACTGGATCGTCAAGCAAGGGCTGCGCACCCTCGTGAAGAAGGGCGACCAGCAGGCCCTCGCCATCCTCGGGGCCACGGGCGGCGAGCACGTCAAGGTGCCCCGGCTGCGGATCACCCCCGGGGCGGTGACCATCGGGGACACCCTCGTCATCGACTTCGACATCGAGAACACCGACGACCGGCCGCACAGCATCGCCGTCGACTACGTGGTGCACCACGTGCGCAAGAACGGGCGCAGCATTCCGAAGGTTTTCAAGCTGACCACCCTCGAACTCGGCGCCGGCGAACGGCGGTCCCTGGAGAAGACGCACACCATCAAGGAGATCCAGACCCGCCGCTACTACACGGGCGAGCACACCGTCGACATCCAGGTGAACGGCCTCGCCCTCGCCACCGGACGATTCGGCCTCCACACATGAGCGCCGTCGGATCACTCCTCGGCGCCGCCGACCCGCTCGTCTGCGACCACCGGATCGGCGGCGTCCCGGTCGCCCCCGCCGCCGCGCAGATCGACGCCGTACTGTCGGCCTGCGATACCGCGCGACCCGACCACCAATGGGTGTTGGAACAGGTCGCCTTCCGGACACCCCTGCTCGTCACGGGGGCCGGGACCGAGATCGAGGTCCATACGGCGGAGGACGGCCGGTGCACCCTCCGTTCCGTTCCGCCCGGCAACGACGGCGTACCCGTCGAGCACAGCACCGCCCGGGCCACCGGCAGCCCGCTGCCGCCGCCCCGCTACGTCGACGTGGCCGCGCTGCGGGCCGGCTGCACGCAGCAGGTGCCGTTGTCCGAGGTGGCCGCGTGGCGCGAGGCGAGCGGGATCACGTACGGGCCGACGTACCGGGCGATCCGGTCGGCGCACCGCGGCCCGGGCTGCATGCTGTTGATGCTCCGGGCCACCGAGGAGGCGAACCCGGCGTCGGCGCCCCCCTTCGTGCCGCCGCCGCTGCTCGACAGCGTCTTCCAGGCGCTCGGCATGCTCGACGACGGCGCCGCCGGGGCCTGCCTGCCCTGGTACATCGGCCGGTTGGAGGCCCGCCGCCGTATGTCCGGCACGGTGATCGCCCTGGTCGAACGGGACGAGCCGGGCCCCTCCGAGGGCGGCGGAGGCGCCGTACGAGGGCGTGCCCTGGTCTGCAGCCAGCAGGGGGAGGTCCTGCTCGAACTGGACCGCATCACCCTCAAGGCTGCCCGACCCACGACTTCCCCGGAGGCCGCCGCACCCCCCGGGTTCGAGACGTCCCCGGAGCCCACGGCGGCCACCCCTGCCCGGCCTCGGCCCGCCGCACCCGCCCGGCGGGTCGAAGCCGGGCAGGCGCCGCCGGCGACCGCTTCGATCGAGACCGTCGTCTGGCACCGGGCGGACCCGGATCCGGGACACGCACCCGCGACCGAAGGCCCCGTGCTGGTCGTGTCCGACCACGCCCTCCGTCCCCCGGCGGCCCGGCACGTCCTGCACCTGACGCCGGAGCAACTCGTCGCGGGCGGCCTGGAAACCCTGCCGGCGGACACCGTCTTACGGGACGTGGTGTACGTGGCACCGGGCGGACTCACCGGCGAGGCGCAGGTGTCGCGGGGGCTGCGGGAAGCCTTCGCGGTGGTGCGCCGGCTCCTGGGCCGGCCGCCGACGCCCTCCCTGCTGATCGTCACCACCGCCGCCCACCAGGTGACGGCCCAGGACACCGTCGACCCCTTCATGACCGCCCTGTGGGGTCTCGGCCGCACGCTGCGGGTCGAACATCCCCGCAGCACGATCCGCCTGCTCGACCTCAACCCCGACCCGGACCCCAATCTCGACATCAACCCGGACCGTTCCGACATGAACCCCGGCGATCCCGCCGGTCCGGAGGGCGACGGTCGCGCCGCGGTGTGGGAGGCGCTCGGTCAGGACCGGCCGGAACTCGCCCGACGCGGCGACACCTGGTACGCACCCTCCTTACGGCCGCACCCGCCGACGGCCGCCACCGATGAGGCGCCCCACCGAGGCGGCCGCTTCCTGATCACCGGCGGCATGGGCGGCATCGGCCTGAGTGTCGCCGAGTACCTCTCCGAAGCGGGCTGCGCCCACCTCACACTGGTCGGACGGACCGTCCCGGACCGGGGAGAGGCCCGAGAGCGCCTCGACAGACTGGCGGCACGCTGCGACCTGGAGATCGTCGCGGCGGACGTCCGCACGCTGCGCGAGGCACTCTCCGGCGCCCCGCGCTACGACGGCGTGTTCCACGCCGCCGGAGTCCTGCGCGACGGGCTGGCACGCGGCCTGACCGCAGATCAGGTGGACGCCGTCCTGGAACCCAAGATCGGCGGGGCGCACGCGCTCGCCGACCTGGTGTCCGGGTACGAACAGCCCGCGTTCGTCGCCCTGTTCTCCTCGGTCGCGGCGGTACGGGCGAACCTCGGCCAGAGCGCCTACGCCGCGGCCAACGCCTACCTGGACGGCTACGCCGCCCGCCAACGCGCCGAGGGCCGGCCCTGGTACAGCCTCGGCTGGGGCCTGTGGACCGTCGGCATGGGCGAGTCCATCGCCCCCAAAGCCGCCGCGCACGGCGTCCCCGCCCTCACCGCGGGCGACGGCATCGACCTGCTCCGTACGGCCCTGGGCCAACCACCCGCGCACTACGTCCTGTCCGCCGCCGCGAAAGCGAAGGATGCACCCATGACCGCTGTGACGCCCGAAACCGGACTGTGGCCGTCGCTCACCCACGCGATCGGCAGGGTCCTGCTCGTCGACAACGTGGCCGCCGAGGACGACCTGCTGGAACTGGGCCTCGACTCGATGATGGCGGTCGAGCTGGCCGCGACGCTGGCCGCCGACGGGCTCGACATCGACCCGATGGTGTTCTTCGAGCGCACCCACGTCGGCGCGCTGCTCGCCCACCTCGAATCGCTCCCGCGCACCCTTCCCGACCAGGCCCCCACCCCCAGGGCCGCTCCCACCCCCGCGCCCACCCCCGCCCCGATCCGTGAGGTGCGCGCGCCGGCCCCGGTGGACAGGTCGCGCGGCGCGGCACCTCAGCAGCAGCAGTACCGGCCGTCGGCCGTTCCGGAGCGGGCCACCGGCGCCTCGTTCGTCCCCGACTGGGACCGCTTCAGGGACGTGCCGCAGGCCCCGCCCACCCCGGCCGCTACGCCGACCCCCGTCCCGCCGCGGGCCGGCGGCCCGGCTCCGGCCGCCGTGCCCGACCCCGCCCCGGCGACCGACCGCATACCGCGCCGAACCCTGCCCGGCCGACTGGCCGACGCACCCCACGGCCGGTTCCTCGACCGCCGTATCGACGCGCTGTCGGCCGAGGACCGTCTGATCGTCGCCAAGGACGAGTACTTCTACGAGCCCGTGATCGAGGAGGCCAAGGGCTCCCGGATCAAGTTCGACGGCCGGTGGTTCCTGAACTTCGCCTCCTACAGCTACCTCGGACTCATCGGTCACGACTACATCGACGACCAGGTCCTGCGTGCCGTCGAGCGGCACGGCACCGGCGCGCACGGGGTGCGGCTGCTCGCGGGCACCCTGCACCTGCACCGGGAGCTGGAACTGGCGCTCGCCCGCTTCCTGGGCACCGAAGACGCCATCGTCTTCTCCAGCGGCTACATGGCGAACGTGGCCACGGTCGGAGCCCTCGTCGGCCCCGGCGACCTCGTCATCGGCGACGTCTACAACCACGCCAGCATCCTGGACGGCTACCGGCTCTCCGGCGCGTCGGTCATCACCTACGCCCACAACGACCTCGCCGACCTGGAACGCGCCCTGCGCAAGGCCGGCGACGCGGGCCGGCTGGTCGTCACCGACGCCGTGTTCAGCATGGACGGAGACGTGGCCGACCTGCCCGGCATCGTGGAACTGTGCGAGCGTCACGACGCACCGCTGATGGTCGACGAGGCGCACAGCCTGGGCGTCCTCGGTGACACCGGCCGCGGCATCACCGAGCACTTCGGCATCGACCCGGAACGGGTCGACGTCAAGATGGGCACGCTCTCCAAGACGGTGCCCAGCGCGGGCGGTTACGTCGCCGGGTCCCGGGACCTGGTCTTCGCGCTGAAGAACAACGCCCGCGGCTGGATGTTCTCGGCCGCCGCGACCCCCGCCCAGGTGGCGGCGGCCAAGGCCGCGATCGAGGTGATGGCGGCCGCCCCGTCCCTCACCCGGCAGCTGCGGGCGAAGACGACCCGGTACCGCGAGCAGTTGCGCGCCCTGGGCTTCGACACCCTGGCGAGCGAGACGCCGGTGGTGCCGATCATCTGCGCGACCGCCGACCAGGCGGGGGAGATGGCCCGGCTCTGCCAGCTCGACGGGCTCTTCGTCCAACCGATCGTCTACCCGGCCGTGCCGCGGACGCTGCCCCGGCTGCGGACCATCGTCAACCTCAGCCACTCCGACGCCGACCTCGACGCGGCCGTCGTGACGCTGGAGAAGGCCGGCCGTGCCTGTGGCCTCATCCACTGAGCACTGACCGGGCGGAGCGCTCCACAGGACCGACGGGACACCACCGTGCGCCGATGGCCGCACGGCAACCAAGGGGGAATCGAACATGACCGATGTCGACACCACGGCGTTCTTCGGGGCCGTTCTGAAGACCATCGCCTCGACCCGCAACCACGGCACCGACCAGACGGAGTTCGCGTCGGGCGTGGTGGAGCCCACCGCGCGGATCCGCGCGTTCGAGAAGGAGGTCGGCGACCGGCGGCTGACCTCCACCGAAGCGGGGGAGGTGCTCGGCCTGCTGGAGACGACGATGCGCACCAAGCGCACGCCCGACGAGGAGCGCGAGTACTACTTCCAGTACATCGAGAAGGTCGCCGGGATCAGCCGGGCCTCGCTGGGCGTGTCCGGCTGGTGAACACCTCCCGCCTCGCGTGGTACAGCCACGAGATCTGTTTCTGGCACGACCCCGGTCCCGGGTCGGGGTACGTGCCGGTCGGGCCGGGCGTCGAGCCGCTGCGCCAGTTCGCGGTCGACCCCGACCTCCGGCGTGCCGAGGGACTGGTCAAGGCGTCCGGGGTGATGGACCGGTTCACCGGCCTCACCCCGACGCCCGCCTCCGACGAGGACCTGCTGCTCGTGCACGTACCCGAACACATCGAGCGGGTAGAGGCGGCCTCGGCGGCCGGCGCGGGCGACGCCGGCGTGTACGCCCACGTCAACTACCACAGTGCGCACGCCGCGCGGCTCGCCGTCGGGGCCTGCGTACAGGCGGCCACCGGCGTCATGGAGGGCCGGTTCGACCGGGCGTACTGCCTGGTGCGGCCGCCCGGCCACCACGCCGAGCCGGACCGGGCCATGGCGCTGTGCCTGTACAACAACCTGGCGGTGGCCGCCCGCGCCGCGCAGGGGCACGGTGCGCGCCGCGTGCTGATCCTGGACTGGGACGTCCACCACGGCAACGGCATCCAACGGACCTTCTACGAGGACCCCGACGTGCTGTACGTGTCGGTGCACCAGGAGGGGCTCTTCCCGGCGGCGTCCGGTCTCGTGCTGGAGACCGGCGCCGGCGAGGGCGCGGGCACCACGCTCAACGTGCCGCTGCCCGCCGGCTCGGGCCACGGCGCCTACCTCGCCGTGACGGAACGGATCGTGGCACCGGCGGCCCGCGCCTTCGGCCCCGATCTGATCCTGGTCGCGGCGGGCGTCGACGCGAGCGGCCACGACCCGATGGGTCGGATGCTGTGCACCAGCCGCACCTTCCACGCCATGACGGCGGCGATGTGCCGGCTCGCGGACGAACTGTCCGGCGGCAGGATCGTCTTCGCCCACGAGGGCGGCTACTCGGCCTGGTACCAGCCGATGCTGGTGCTGGGCACGGCCAGTGCGATCGCCGGCCTGCCGGCGCCCCAGGACCCGTTCCTGCACTCCCTCGAACACCTCCCCGGCCAGCGCCTCCAACGGCACCAGGAACGGGTGATCACCCACCTGGAGGCCCACCACCCGCTGTTGGCCGGCACGGCGTCCGCGGCAGGCCGGTCCGGCGCCTCCGGGCGGCCCTCGCCGGTGGACGGGGGGCCGGGATGAGCGGCTGGTGGATGACGGTGGGCAACGGCGCGCGTCGGGTGGCCGGCGCCGGCCCGGGCCCGGGGACCCGGGCGCGACCGCGGTTCCGGATCGTGGCGCTCCCGCACGCCGGCGGGTGGCCGTCCGCCTTCCGGTCCTGGTGGCAGGTGCTGCCCGAGGACGTGGAGTGCGTCGTCGCCCAACTGCCCGGTCGCGGCGCGCGCATCAACGAGCCGCCGCTGACCCGCGTCAAGCCGCTGGTCGACGCCCTCGGCCAAGGCCTCGCGGAGCTGGAGCCACTGCCGTACGCGGTCATCGGGCACAGCTTCGGCAGTGTGCTCGGATACGAACTCACCCGCTTCATGGAGCAGAAGGGACTGCCTCCCACCCTGCTGGCCGTGTCGGCACGCCAGCCGCCGTGCTTCCCCGGCGAGCCCCCGTTCGCCCACCTCCGCGGCGACACGGAGCTGCTGGAGCACCTGACGGACATCGGCGGGATGTCCCCGGGACTGATGGACCGCACCGACCTGATGCGGCCGTCGCTCCGCGCGATCCGGGCCGACCTGGAGGCCATGGAGACCTACCGCCGGCCGCTGTCCGGCACCGGCGTCCCCATCCTGGCACTCGGTGCCGTGGACGACCCGGTCGTCATCGACGACCGGATGCACCTGTGGGCGCTGGAGACCTCCGGCGGCTTCGACCGGCTGAGCTTCACCGGCGGCCACTTCTACCTCTACACACCCGCCAACGCGGCGGCGATCGCCGCCCGTCTGGTGCCCCGCCCCGACGACCCCCGGTCGGATCCGCTCCTCCCCCACCCCCTCGCCCGATGACCGCGTCGGGCACCGATCAGCACCACCCCCGAAAGGAACCGAATGAGTACCACCGCCGACACCACCGAACAGGCAGGACCCCGCGAGTGGTTGGGCCTGGCCGTACTGGCGCTGCCGACCCTGCTGCTGTCCATCGATGTGAGCGTGCTGCACCTGGCCGTCCCGCACATCAGCGAGGGCCTGAACCCCTCCGCCGCCCAGATGCTGTGGATCATCGACATCTACGGGTTCCTGATCGCCGGATTCCTGGTGACCATGGGAACCCTGGGTGACCGCATCGGCCGCCGGAGGCTGCTCCTGATCGGTGCCGCCGCGTTCGGCGTCGCTTCCCTGGCCGCCGTGTTCGCCGACAACCCGGCCATGCTGATCGCGGCGCGGGCGGCGATGGGCATCGCCGGAGCCACGCTGATGCCCTCGACCCTCGCCCTGATCATCAACATGTTCCGCGACGGCCGGCAGCGCGGCGTCGCCATCGCCGTCTGGGTCACCATGTTCTCCGTGGGCATCGCGCTCGGCCCGGTGGTCGGCGGCGCCATGCTGGAGTACTTCTGGTGGGGTTCGGTCTTCCTGCTCGGCGTGCCCATCATGGGGCTGTTGCTGGTGGCCGGACCGATCCTGCTGCCGGAGTACCGGGACGAGGAGGCGGGGCGGCTCGACCTGACGAGCGTGGCACTGTCGCTCGCCGCCATCCTTCCGATCATCTACGGACTCAAGGAGATCGCCAACGACGGCGTCGGCCCGATCCCGGTCCTGGCGCTCGTCGTGGGCCTGGTCGTCGGTGTCCTGTTCGTCCGGCGACAGCGCACCCTGACGAGCCCGCTGCTGGACCTCGGGCTGTTCGGGAACCGCACCTTCCGCACGGCGCTGATCACTCTGCTGCTCAGCATGCTCGTGGCGGGCGGCACGTACCTGACGGTGACGCAGTACCTCCAGCTCGTCGGCGGACTGTCCCCGATGAAGGCCGGCCTGTACCTGCTGCCCGCGGCCTTCGCGCTGATCGTGACGGCCGTCGTGTCCCCGATGGCGGCGAGCAGGTTCCGTCCCGCGTACGTCGTCGCCGCCGGACTGGCGGTGTCGGCCATCGGGCACCTGATGCTGAGCCTGGCCGACAGCTCGTCGGGCGTCGCCCAGGTGGTGACGGGCTTCGCCTTCGTCTACGCCGGCGGCGGCCCGCTCATCGCCCTGGGCACGGACATCGTCGTCGGATCGGCCCAGCCCGAGCAGGCCGGATCGGCCGCGGCCATCTCGGAGACCAGCACCGAACTCGGCATGGCGCTCGGCGTGGCCCTGCTGGGCAGCCTCGGCGCCGCCGTGTACCGCAGCGGGGTGGATGTCCCCGCGGGGGTGCCGGAGAGCGCCGGTGACACGCTCGCCGGGGCGGTCGAGGCGGCGCAGCCCCTGTCCTCGGAAGGGGCGACGGCCCTGCTCGACTCGGCCCGAGCGGCCTTCACCGACGGCATGAACATCATCGGCGGTATCGGGGTGTTCGTGGCGCTCGCCTCGGCCGTCCTGGTGGCCGCGGTCATCAAGCTTCCGGCCACGGGCAGGGACGGGGACGGGGACCCCGCCGACTCCGACGGCTCGACCGACGGCGCGTTGAACGCCGCCGCCGTGGAGGGATAGCGCGCCCCGCCCGTGCCGGTCGGCGCGGGCGGACGGCGGTGGGGTATGGCCCCGTGTCGCGGACGCGGGGCCACACCGCTCACGCCCCGGGGACGGACCCGTCCTCGTAGCAGGCGGCATAGGCGGCCGCGGGTGCGATGGGTGTGATGACGTCGATCAACACACCGTCGGGGGCCGCCACGATGAAGTGCCGCTGGCCGAACGCCTCGTCCCGCAGCGACAGTTCCGGCTTCAGACCGGCGCCCGTGACGAGTCGCTCGTACTCGGCGTCCACATCGGCCACCTCGAAGTTGAGGAGCAGGCCCCCCGCCGGCCGACGGAAGGCCTCCGGCACGGTCTCGTGCCCCGCGGCGACCAAGGCGAGTTCGTGGTGCGCAGGCGCCGGCTGCCGCAGGCTGACGTACCAGTCGCTCGTGTAGGTCGTCTCGAACCCGAACAGGGTGCAGTAGAACGCCACGGACTCATCGAGCCGCTCGGTACAGAGCACGGGATAGAAGCCGGTCAGGGCCGAAGACGTCATCACAACACCGTTCAGAGGCGGGCATACGGTCATTTCCTCATAACGAGGCACGGGCCCGGGCGTCACGTCCGCCGCATCGAAGGCAGGCGGACATGGCATCGACACAAAGCCCGTTGCGCGAGGTCCGGATCTGGGCGGTGCGTCGGGAGCCCCCCTGGCCGGAAGGGTTCTCGTTCTCCCTGCTGGACGCGGGGGAACGGGCCAGGGCGGACTCCTTCACCCACCGGCGCGACCGGTCGATGTACCTCGCGGCGCACGCCGGACTGCGGCTGGTGTTGGGCGACCGGCTCGGGATCCACCCCCGCGACATACGGTTCGGCCGGGACCGGTGCGCGCACTGCGGCGGGCAGCACGGCCGGCCGGTCCTCCTCGGCGGTCCGGACACCCTGCACTTCTCCCTCTCCCACTGCGCGGGCATCACGCTCGTCGCCCTCGCCGACGCGCCCGTCGGGGTCGACGCCGAACGACTGCCCGGCCACCGGACGGTCGAGCTGTGCCTGGCGCGGCTGCATCCGCGGGAGCGGGACGAGCTGCTCCGCACCCCCGGGAAACAACGTCCCCTGCGTTTCTGCCGGTTGTGGACGCGCAAGGAGGCGTACCTGAAGGCGCTGGGTACCGGGCTCGGTCGGGGACTGCACCGCGACTACCTCGGGGACGCGAGCGCGGGGCGGCTCCCGGACTGGACCGTCGTCAATCTGTCCTGCGGCCCCCAGGACGGCACGCATGCCGCAGCCGTGGCCGTTCCCGCGGGGGTGCGGACACCCACCGGGCCGTGCGAGCTGAACTGGTCGGCGTACGGGCATGTCCCGGGCCGTACCGCCTCGTTGGAGTAGCGGGGTCGCGTTGACATTCCAACGGTATGTCATTAGGTTCAGTTCGCATACCGTTGGTACGTGAGTGGAGATGGCCCCCATGCTGATCAGCTTCTGTCCGGTGATCTGCACCTCACGGCCAGTGGAATCCCGCGCGTTCTACAGCAGGCTGTTCGGCTTCACCGCCACCCACCCGACCGAGTGGTACGCCGGCCTCGGCCGGCCCGGGCGGCACCACGAAATCGCCCTCGTCGACCACGGTCATCCCGCACTGCCCGAGGAGTTCCGCACGCCGGTGCGTGCGGTGCGGATCACCCTGGAGGTCGACGACCGGGCGGGGGAGTGGGAGCGACTGGCCGCCCTCGGGGCGCGGCGGTCCCCGGACGGCGGACATCTCGTCGTCAGGGATCCCAACGGGGTCTGGATCGACGTCGTCGCACCGAACTGACCGGTCGCCGGCCGAGGGGGCCGCTCGTCGAAGGGGGAAGCCGAGTCGTGCCCGGAAGAATCGATCCCGCCGTGGCGGCCGCGATCATGCGTGCCGCCGGACTCGAACCGCTGGAGCCCTACCCCGGGTCGCACACGGCCTGGAACTGCCGCTGTCTGAAGAGCGCGCACACGGTCGCGTCCACCCTCGGCTCGGTGCGCTCCGGCCGTACCTCCGGTTGTCGCCGGTGCGGCCGGGCCGCCGCCGACGAGCGAAGACTGGCCGCCGGTCGGGAACGAGCCGAGGCGGACATGCGCGGTGCCGGGTTCGAGCCCCTCGACCCCTATCCGGGCGCCGGAGCACGATGGCGCAGCCGCCACCTGGCCTGCGGGCGGGTCGTCCACCCGCGGCTGTTCGGGATACGGGCGGGCAGCGGCTGTCTGGTCTGCGCCGGACGCGCACCGGTGGATCCGACGGTCGCCGAGGCGGACATGCGCGCGATCGGCATGCAGCCGCTGGAACCCTTCGCCGGCCGGGTGCGCGACCCGTGGAAGTGCCGGTGTCTGCGGTGCGGCCACATCGGCGCACCGACCCTCGACAACATCCGCGGCGGGCAGGGCGGTTGCCTGAACTGCGCGAGGCGCGCCCGATAGGCGCGGCATCGGGGCGGAGTCCGGGGCGCGCCGCTCCGTCGACGCCCGGCGCGCCGGCCCGGACCGGGCCCGCACGGCCGGGCGCCCGGTGCGCACCCGGGGTCACCTCGCGCGGAGCGCCTCCAGCATCCGTGCCAACGCCTGCCGCGTGTCCGTGAGATCGGCGGATTCCTCCGACGCGGCCAGCCACAGCACCGCCTCGTTCATGGCCCCCGAGAGCAGGTGCATGAGTGGCGCGACCGGCTGCGCGGGGATCGTGCCCTCGTGGATGAGCAGGGTGAGCGCCTCGGTGAGGTGACGGCCCGAGGTGGCCTCGTTCATGGCCCTCCATTCCCGCCAGCCGAGCACGGCCGGCCCGTCGACCAGCATGATGCGCTGGAGCGCGGGATCGGTGGAGGCGCTGATGAACGCCTGGCAGCCGTGCGCCAGTTGGTCCCAGGCATCCTCCTGGGCGTCCGCCGTCGCCGCGATGTGCGCGGCGACCTCCTGCTGCACCTGCTCCAACGCGGCCCGGAACAAGTCGGCCTTGCTGTCGAAGTGGTGGTACAGCGCGCCCTTGGTCACCCCGGCGGCCCGGACGATCTCCGACAGGCCCACGGAGGCGTACCCCAAGGTGGAGAAGAGGCGCCGACTCTCCCGCAGCAGAGTGAGTCGCGTCTGCTCCCGCTGCTGCGCCCGAACCCCGCTCGTCATCGCCACGACCCCCGTCTTCGGCCATTTGAAGCCACGTGCACACGGTACTTCGCCGCCACCGGGGCGAGCGACAGGTGTGCGCCCGTGACCGTGTCCCACTCCGCGGGCGCCCCGGGGGTCACGGGTGTGGCGGCGCGGTGGATCCGCCCCGCACGGGCGTGGGGCATTCACCGGAAGTTGACACCCTCGACGTCCGCGCATTAGGTTCAATATGCTTCACACCATGAACTATCAATCCTCTCAAGTATCCTCACTGTCGGGGCAGCATCACCCGAGGGAAGGCGCACGGCATGAACCCGGCCCAGCACGAGGCGGCCGTCGCCACCGAGACCGCCGCACTCGTCACCACGATCACGGCGGCCGACCTCTCCACCCCGGTACCGACCTGCCCCGACTGGACACTCGAGGACCTCACGCGGCACGTCGGAAGCGTGCACCGCTGGTTCACCGAGCTGCTCCGCCGGCGCATTCAGCAGCCGCCGACCAACCGTGAGGTGGACCTGCGCCTGCCCGAGCACCCCGACGCCCTCCCGGACTGGCTGGCCGCGAGCGCGGCGGAGGCCGCCGAGGTGTTCGCCGCCACCGACCCGGACGCACCGATGTGGGCCTGGGGAGTCGACCAGCACGCCCGCTTCTGGGTCCGGCGGATGCTCTTCGAGACCCTCGTCCACCGGGTCGACGCCGAACTCGCACTCGGTCTCACCCCGCACGTCGACCGCGCCCTGGCCGTCGACGGCATCGACGAGTTCCTCACCAACCTCCCGTTCGCCTTCCCCTTCGCACCGCTGACGGCCCGACTGCGCGCCGCCGACCGGACCCTTCGTCTCAGCTGCACGGACGGCGACGAGGCCTGGACGGTCCGGCTGCGCCCCGACGGCTTCGCCCTGGTGGCCGACGACGCCGAGCCCCGCGCGGCGGACGCCACGGTCCGGGGATCGGCCGCCGACCTCCTGCTGGCCCTCTACGGGCGTCTGGACCATCGAAGCGCGGCGTTCCACCTGCTCGGCGAGGCGGACCTGCCCGCCCACTGGTTCGCCCACTCGGCCTTCTAGGTCGTGAGCCCCGGCCCTTCACACGCGGGCCGTCAGTCGAAAGCCGTCGCCGCGCTCCCGCGCCGGGGCGCTCCGGTCGGGGACGCGCGCTTCAGCGTCTGGCCCGGCGGCGGGCGATGAGCAGGCCCAGCACGATGCCCGCGAGCAGCGTCACCGTGAGTACGGCCCAGAGGGGGATCGTGACCGTGGGGATCCACATCCTGACGGTCACGGATCCGGTATCGGCCGCGATGAACCAGATCACGAGGGCGACCAGGAGGAGCAGGCCGAGGGTGCGCAACCGCAGGTCCCGGCCCTTGACGGTCAGCGTGGGCGGACCGTGTGACGTGCCGCTTTTCCGCGTCATGGGTCCAGTATCGGGCCATGGGTCCGGTTGATCGACGGGACACCCGCGAGCGCGGGGCGGCGCGAACATCGGCCGGGCCCTATCGTGGGGATCACCGGGGGTGGGCCGGCGCTGAGGCGGGCTGGGCATGACGGATCCGGAGATCGACTACGCGGCGGTGTTCCAGACGCTGCCCGGCATGGTGGCGTTGCTGAGCCCCGACCTGGTGTTCCTGGACGCGAACGAGGAGTTCCTGCGCACCGCCGGTCGCACCCGCGAGCAGGTGATCGGCGGCTACCTGTTCGACGTGTTCCCCGACAACCCGAACCAGGTCGGCGCCAGCGGCGCCCACAACCTGCACGCCTCGCTCCGGCGGGTCCTCGCCACCGGTGAGCGCGACACCATGGCCCTGCAACGCTACGACGTCGAGTCCTCGGAGCGGCCCGGCGAGTGGCAGGAACGGTACTGGAGCCCGGTCAACGCCCCGGTCCTCGACTCCGACGGCCGGGTCGTCCTGATCGTGCACCGGGTGGCGGAGGTCACCGAGCTCATCGTGGCGCGCGGCGCCCCCGACGGAAGTCGCGCCCGGGTCCTGGAAGCCGAGCTGTACACCCGCGCCCGCGAACTGCAGGAGGTCAACGATCGCCTGCGCCAGGCCCACAGTCGCGAACGCGAGGTCGCCCTCGTCCTCCAGGAGGCGATGCTGCCCGCCCCCGGCGACGTCGGCCACCACCGCGCCGCCGTCCGCTACCGGCCGGCCGTCGGCGCCCTCAACGTGTGCGGCGACTGGTACGACCTCGTCGACCTGCCCGGCGACCGCATCGCGGTGGCCGTCGGTGACGTCGTCGGCCACGGCCTGCACGCCGCCGGCGTCATGGGACTGCTCCGCAGCGCCCTCAGTGCCGCCTCTCTCGTCGCCGACGGGCCCGCCCGGGCCCTGGAGGTCCTCGGGCTGTACGCCCGCTCCGTCCAGGGCGCCGAGAACACCACCGCCGTCGAGACGTACGTCGACTGGGAGACCCACACCCTCGCCTACAGCAGCGCCGGGCACCCCCCGCCCGCCCTGCTCCACCTCCGCGGCGACGTCGAGTTCCTCGACCAGGCCACCGACCCCCCGCTCGGTGCCCGCCCGGAACACGTGCCACGTCCCCAGGCCGTCACCGGCTTCGGCGAGGGTGACACCCTGGTCCTCTACACCGACGGACTCGTGGAGCGTCGCCGTGAGGACATCGACGTCGGCCTCGCCCGCCTCACCCGGGCCCTCACCCGTCACCGGGGCAGCGACCCCGAGGGCCTCGCCGACGCCATCCTCCTGGACCTCCTCCCGCCCGGGGGCTCCACCGACGACACCGCCCTCGTCGTCGTCCGACTCTGAACGCGGCGCCGACGGCGACGAGCCGCCCGTGATCCCACGCCGCGACGCGCGACGCAGTCCCTACCAGGTGACGGGCAGGAACCGCAGACCGCTGAAGAACTCCTTGGAGCGCCAGCGCAGTTCCTCCTGCGGCACGGCCGGCCGCAGGCCCGGCAGTCGGGCCGTCACCCGTTCCAGGGCCGTCTGGGCCGGCGGGATCTCGGCCCACAGGGGAAGCGGCGGGTGCGAGGTCGCCACCGCGCCGACGGCGAGGAGCACCAGGTTCTGCCCGAGCGCGCCCCCGATGGCGGTGAGGACGTAGTACACGGCGTAGTACCCCCACTCCCGCCGGTCCGGTCGCCACGAGGGGGCGTAGGGGATCAGGAACTCCAGTGCGACGAGAAGGCCGAGTACCGGGAACTGGAAGAGGAAGGTGGCCATGCCCGGTTCCCCTCCGCGCCACTCGGTGAGGGCGAAGACACCGACGGCGGCGAGCAGCAGGACGGGCTGGGCGGCCACCGCCAGTACATCGCGCGCCGTTGACCGGGGCATGACACTCCCTCATCGAGGTGGTGACGGGGCGGGTCGAGAGATCACTCCCGACGTGACGAGACCGAGGAGGTGATCACAATGTGCAGCTTCAAAACTACGCACGGCAACCACTTCCTTCCCGGCGCACGGTGTCCCGTGGTGTCGGTTCCGTGATCCGCGCACCCCCGGGGCTCGCAACCGGATCTCGCTTCAACCCCGCATATTTCACGCAGTGTTGACGTAGGTGTCAGATGAATCGATTCGGCATTCGCGACGTCGTCGCGCTGCCCCGCACCGGCACCTGCCGGCGCACCCACGCCCCTCGGTCCTCACCCGGAGCAACGCCACGCGCGCACGTCCCGGTCGGCGCCCGGTGCGCGGGGAGCGGTCGGGAGCGGTCGAGCGGCGGGGTGTAAGCCGTCCCGCAGTCGGTCGGTCACCGTTCGTCGTCACGGACGCCCGGTAATGTGGGGTACTCAGGTCGGTGGGACGGGTCGGAAGACCAGAAGGGGGCGAGGTGCGCGCGGCGCGGACATTGGCGACGCTGGACGAGGTCGAGCTCGGTGACCATGTCTGCCGGCTCATGCGGCCCTCCGCGACGTTGCTCTCGGACGCGCGGGCCTACGTGGCCGACGGAGCCCTGTACGGCGACAAGGTCCTGGTCATCGGCCCCACCGGCTTCCCGCGTTCCGCGAAGCCCCTGCCGTCCGCCGCGGTGATCCTCGATTTCCCCAGGGCGGCGGATTCCGAGTCGATCCTCGCCGCGGTCCGTCGGGAGGTCCGTACCGCCACGAGCCAGGGATTCCGTTCGGTACGCGTCCTCACCGAGCGCGTGCCCGCGTCGGCGCCCGACGGGGCCGAGGACCTGCTGGCGCAGGAACTGCGGCTCGACGAGTTCGCCGCGGAGAGCGGCGCCATCGTCGTCTGCGCCTTCAGACCCTCGCTGTGGGACGCGGCCGCGTTGGAGCGGATCGCGTGCGTGCATCCGCACGAGATGGGCACGCGCGCACAGCGTCCGACCTTCCGGATGTTCAGCACAGGCGCCGACGGGTGGAGCGTGGACGGAGTGATCGATTCAGACTGCGCGGCAACGTTCAACGCCGCGGTGCGGGCCGCTGTACGGAACACGCCGAAGATCAGGCTTCGCTTCGACACGCTCGAAATGATCGACGCCGCCGGGATGCACGCACTTGTCGACGCCGCCCGCCACCTTCCGGACCGCCGTATTCTGGTGGAGGGCGCCAATGAGACCGTGCGCCTGTGCTGGGAACTCGCGGGCTACGCGGCCCCCGGAGTGCCGGTGGTGATGGCCGCATGAGCACCATTCGTCCCTCGAAGCCGTCCGACCGCGACGGCGACCCGTTCCACCACGAGCTGTACCCCTATCGCGGGGACGCGGAGTTCCTGTCCGGGACCCTGGGCTTCATCCACGAGGCGCTGGAGGGCGGTGAGGCGGTGGTCGTCGCCGTCCCCACGGACAAGGCGTCACTCCTGCGCGGCGAACTCGCCGACGAGCCCGCCGTCACCTTCGTCGACACCACGACGGCCGGACCGAACCCCGGCCGGCTCGTCGCCGCCTGGACGGCGTGGATGAGGGAGCGGGGCGAGGGCGACCGGCCGGTGCGGGGCATCGGCGAGACCGCCTGGCGCCAGGCGCGCAACGCCGCCCACCTCTCGGAGCTGCGCCACCACGAGTGGCTCCTGAACCGGGCCTTCGCGCGCAGCTCCACCTGGTCGATGCTGTGCCCCTACGACGCGGCGGACGAGGACGAGGAAGCCCTGCGGTCCCTGTCCCGCTGTCACCCGCTGATCCGCCGGGACGGGCGGTACGTGCGCAACGACGGCTTCCTCACCGGCGAGGACTACCCCTTCGAGGTCCTGGCCGACCCGTGCGATCCGTTCCAGGAGCTCAGCTACGCGCACGGCGACCTGGCCGCGATCCGCTCGAAGGTGTCCCAGTGCGCGTCCGACGCGGGCGTCCCGCCGGACCGGCTGCCGAAGCTGGCCGTCGCCGTCACGGAGATCGCGACGAACAGCATCCGCCACGGCGGGGGCAACGGAACCCTGCGCACCTGGGCCCAGGACTCGACCTTCCTCTGCGAGTTCCGCGACTCCGGCTACATCCCCGATGTGATGGTCGGCCGCACCCGTCCCGAACCGGAACAGATCGGCGGCCGGGGCCTCTGGCTCGCGCAGCAGTTGTGCGACCTCGTGGAGATCCGCTCCACCCCCGAGCAGGGCACGACGGTCCGCCTCCACATCGACGTACCGAAGTAGCGTCGCGCACGGCTGAGGGCCGCCCGCCGCCGGGTCCCGCGGCCACCCCTCGGAAGCAGGAACGTTTCTGCGCCGGGGTGGCCTCACCGGGGAGCCCGGAGCGTCCGTTCGGGTGGCGTCATTCTTTCGCCGACCGCAAGTACCGCTGGAAGCGTGCCGGCCTGTGCTGTGCTGTGGCCACGACCCGAGGACGGTCGTATGCGGGCCCGCCCGCTGTTCGTGGCAGGTCCGCCCCAACAGCGAAGGAGGACTGATGTCGCGCAACCGGAAGAACCTCCGAAGCCGGAGCATGATGGGCCAACTACTGGCCTCCGCAGTCGTGTTGACTGCGGCTTTCCTGGATGTCTCCGGGGCTCATGCCGCTGCGGTCCACTCCAAACCGAACGCCGACTGGGACGCCATCGCCCGCTGTGAGTCCGGCGGGAACTGGCGGACGAACACCGGCAACGGCCATTACGGCGGCTTGCAGTTCACCCAGTCGAGTTGGAACGCGGCAGGGGGCCGCAGATACGCACCACGCGCCGACCTCGCCACGAAGGCGGAGCAGATCGCCACGGCGAAGAGACTCGCCAGGATGCAGGGCATGGGGGCCTGGACCTGCGCACGCCGCCGCTGAGGGCCCAGGTCCCGACAGGGCGGCGGGGGCCGCCCTGTCGGGGAGGTCTCGGCCGGACACGCCGACGCCCGGCGTGGGTTGACGGGCCCGACCGAGCCACCGCTCCACCTCCCTGCCACCTCCCTGCCACCGCACCGCCTTGCGCCGCCTTGCGCCGCACGGGCGTCGACCCGGCGCAGAACAGGCGGGGTTGGGGCGCGCCGGCCCGTACGGATCGCCGCGCGGGCGCGGTCGGCGCCGACGCGGGTGATGGCGGGGCCCCGGCCGGGACGGCGACCGGGGCCGTTCGGTCAGTCGGCGGCCGTGGACGGGCGCCCGAAGTGGCGGGCCGTGGGTGCCAGCGCCGCGGCGGCGGGCACGAGGAAGCAGGCCGCGGCGCAGACGGCGAGCACCGGTGTGACCCCGAAGACGTCGATGGCCGGGGCGATCAGGGCGAGGCCGACCGGGGCCAGGCCGTAGGAGACGAGGAAGTCCAGGGAGGAGACGCGCGCCAGCTTGTCCGGGGCGACCTCGCGCTGGGCGGCCGTGAACCAGGGCACGTTGAACAGTTCGATCCCGATCCCGGCCACCACGTAGGCGGCGATGACCACCAGCGGGTGCACCGGCAGCATCAGGCTCAGCGGTGCGAAGCCGTAGGCGGCCAGGCCGGCGAACGCCATCCAGCCAGGGGAGCGGGGCCGCCGGCGTGTGGTGAGGAGGGCGCCGCCGAGCGCGCCGACCGTGTAGGCGGTCATGGCC
This sequence comes from Streptomyces sp. H27-H5, assembly GCF_026627505.1. Taxonomy (GTDB): domain Bacteria; phylum Actinomycetota; class Actinomycetes; order Streptomycetales; family Streptomycetaceae; genus Streptomyces. The sequence continues at coordinate 35,282 of NZ_JAPNLK010000027.1, forward strand.
GCGGCGAGGACCCACTCCGTGCCGTAGCGGTCGCGGCTGATCAGGGGCAGGGCGACGCTGGTGGCGGAGTAGCCCAGCGCGACGACGGCCGTCAGGGCTCCGAGCCCGGCGAGGAACCAGGGGTGGCGTCGGGCCTCGCGTATGCCGTCGATGAACTCGGCGCGGAAGGACACGTGCGGCGGCCGCTCGGTGGACGGATCCGGAGAGGCTCCCCGGCCCGGCACGAAGGCGGCGACCAGCCAGAGCAGGCCGATCCCCCACAGGAGCGTCCGCACGTCGACGAAGCCCGCGAGCAGCGCGGTCAGGGCGGGCCCGGCCAGCGTGGAGGTCCGTACCGAGAGGGACATGGCGGCGTTCGCCCGCTGTCGGCGATCCGCGTCGACGACCTCGGCGGTGAGGGCCTGGAAGGCGGGGCGGCAGGCTCCCTGACCCGCTCCCGCGAGGGCCGCGGCGACGGCCATCAGGACGAGTGAGCGGCCGAGGCCGACCGTGAGGAGAGGGGCCGCGACCGCCGCCGCCAGGGCCGACCAGAGCACGACCGCCCGGCGGGAGTGACGGTCGGCCAGTACCCCTCCGACGGCGACGGCGCCGAGGAACCCCGCGGTGCGCGCGGCGAGGACCAGTCCGAGGCCGGCCGCGCCGAGTTCGCGGTGCAGGACCGCCAGGCCCAACACGAAGGGCAACGCCCAGGTGGCGAGTCCGGACGCGGTGGTCCCGGCCCACAGGCGCAGGAAGGCGGGGTCGCGCAGGACGGAACGCGGGGGCGGCGGGGCGGTCCTGGGTGTCATGGGGGCGGGTGTGGTCGTCACGGTGCGGTGCTCCTCATCGGTCGGCAGGGGTCGGGTCGCGCCTCACGAAGGCCGCCCCGGGGGTGTTAATGAAAACGATAACCATTACAGTACTCTTCGAACGTGGTGCTCCTGCCCCGTGGGCGACCACGGCAGTGCACGGCGACAGCCACGCCCTCTTTCCGATCGGAGACTCGAATGCGTCCACGCCACCGCGCCCGGCTCGTGACCGCGGCCACCCTCACCCTCCTTCTCGCGACCGGCGGTTGCTCGACCGCCGGCGACGATCCTGCGGCCGCGGGCGACGACCCCGCATCGCCTGCCAGGGGAGCGTCCGTCACCAGCTGCGGGCGCGAGCTCGACCTCGGCGAGCCCCCGAAGCGGGCCGTCGCCCTGGACCAGACCTCGACCGAGACCCTGCTCGAACTCGGACTCCAGGACCGGATGGCCGGGACGGCCAACCTCAAGACGAAGATCCCCGATCGGTACCGGGACGCGTACGCCGCGATCCCGGTCATCGCCCCCAAGATCGCCACCGGCGAGCAACTCCGCGCCGCCGCGCCGGACTTCGTCCTGGCCGGTTCCGCCGACCTGTACACCGGCGACCGCGCGGGAACCCGCGAGGAGTTGGGCGCCCTCCACGTGCCCACCTTCGTCAGCGCAGTGGACTGCCCCCGGTCGCACGAGCCGGGGAAGACCCCCTTCGAGCTGCTCTTCTCCGACTACGAGCGGCTGGGCAAGGTCTTCGGTGTCGAGGAGCGGGCGGCGAAGCTCGCCGAGGGGCAGCGCGCCGCCGTCGCGAAGGCCGGCGAGAACGCCTCCGCCGCCGCCCGCGACGGCAGGAAGCCCTCCGTCGTCTACCTCTACTCCGTCTTCAACGGCATGCCGTACGTCGCCGGGAAGACCGGCCTGCCCGGCGAGATGAGCCGGATCGTCGGCGCCAGGAACGCCTTCGACGACGTGAACGAGGACTGGCCGGAGGTCTCCTGGGAGGAAGTCGCCAAGCGGGCGCCCGACTTCATCGTCATCGGCGACCTGTCCGAGCGCGGACGCCCCGGTGACAGCGCCGCCGAGAAGCGGGCCGCGCTGGCCGCGGACCCCCTGGTGTCCAAGCTGCCGGCGGTACGCGACAACAAGATCATCGTGGTGCCGGGCATCGAGCTGGACCCCTCCGTGCGCTCCGTGCACGCGCTGGGCCTGCTGGCCGAGGGCATGAAGGACCTCGGGCATGTCCGCTGACCTCGCCGGCCCCCCGGGACCGTCGGACCTGCTGCACCCGACCGCTCGCGGGGAGGAATCGTCGGCACCCGCCGCCGGGACGACATCGCCCGGCGTCGGCACGACCACGGCCGGCGCCCCGCCACCGGTGGGCCGGACCTCACCGGTCCGGGCGTGGCCGGTGGTCGGCGCCGTCCTCGTACTGGCCGCCTCCGTGGCGGTCGCCCTGCGCATCGGTACCGCCCCCGTGGGATGGGGCGACCTCGCCCGCGTCCTGGGCACGCACCTCGGCCTGGGCAGCGAGCCGCTGCCACCGCTGACCGACTCGCTCGTCTGGGACCTGCGGCTGCCGCGGGTCCTGATGGCCGCTCTCGTCGGCGCCTCCCTCGCCGTCTGCGGCACCGTCCTCCAAGCCGTCACCCGCAACGCGCTCGCCGACCCGTACCTGCTCGGCGTGTCCTCCGGCGCGTCGACCGGAGCCGTCGTCGTGGTCGTCCTGCCCCTGGCCGGCGTCGGCGCCCTCGGGGTCACCGGAGGCGCCCTCGCCGGGGCGCTCCTCTCCTTCGCCCTGCTGACGGTACTGCTGCGCCGCACGGGGCTGGACTCGGTCCGCATCGTCCTGACGGGCGTCGTCGTCGGACAGCTCTTCACCGCTCTGACCTCGCTGGTCCTGATGTCCTCGGCGGACGCCGACACCACGCGCGCCGTCACCCACTGGCTGCTCGGCTCGATGGCCCCCGCCCGTTGGGACGCCGTCGTGGTCTGCGCGATCGTCACACCGCTGGGACTGGTCGCCGCGTGGCTGTGCGCGAACGCCCTCGACGCTCTCGCGTTCGGCGCGGACACCGCCGCGTCCCTGGGGATCGGCGTACGACGCACCCGGATGCTCCTGCTCGTCGTGACGGCCGTGCTGACCTCGGTCGCGGTCGCCACCGTCGGCGCCATCGGCTTCGTGGGGCTGATCGTGCCCCACGGGGCACGGTTCCTCGTCGGCCCCTCGCACCGGGTGCTGCTCCCCTGCGCGGCGCTCGCGGGCGCCGTGTTCCTCGTGTGGACCGACGCCCTGGCCCGCGTCGCCTTCGCTCCCCGGGAGGTGCCGGTGGGCGTGCTCACCGCCCTGATCGGCGTACCGCTGTTCCTCGCCGTCCTGCGCAGGAGGGGAGACCTGTGAGGATCACCGCCGAAGGACTGGGCTGGTCGGCGTCGGGCACCCCCGTCGTACGCGGCGTCGATCTGGACGTGGCCGCCGGCGAGAGCGTCGCACTGATCGGCCCCAACGGCTCCGGCAAGTCCTCCCTCCTGCGCTGCCTCGCCGGGCTGCGCGCGCCCGACGCCGGCACGGTCCGCTACGACGGCCTGCCCGTGCGGGACTGGAGCGCCCGCAGGATCGCGCGCCGGCTGGCCTTCGTCGAGCAGGACTGCGGACTCGACACCGACCTGCGCGTCGCCGACGTCGTCGGACTGGGGCGGACCCCCTTCCGGGACCGCTGGCGCCCTCCGAGCGACACCGACCGGGCGATCGTCGGCGCCGCACTGGACCGCGTCGGACTCGCGGCCCTCGCCGGGCGCTCCTGGAAGTCCCTGTCCGGCGGCGAACGACAGCGCGCCCACATCGCCCGCGCGCTCGCCCAGCAGCCGTACGCGCTGCTCCTGGACGAGCCCACCAACCACCTCGACGTGAAACACCGGTTGGAGCTGATGGAACTCCTGTCCCGCACCGACCAGACCGTCCTCGTCGCCCTGCACGACCTCTCGCTGGCCGCCCGGTACTGCGACCGCCTGGTGCTCATGCGCTCCGGGCGGCTGGTCGCCTCCGGCAGCCCCGCCGAGGTCCTCACCCCCGAGCACCTCGCCGAGACCTTCGAGGTCGACGCCGAACTGACCACCGACCGGCTGGGCCGTCCCGCGCTCGTCTACCACGGCCCCCTCCCCGCCCCCACACCCCGACCCACCCCGTGACAAGGAACCCCGTGACCACCCCGACGACCACCACGCCCCTGCCGTCCGTCGACGCCCTCGTCGAGGCCGTCCTGAACGGCGAACACGGCCCACTGCCCTCCGACCTCGTCGCGACCAGCGTCTTCTGGACCCATCACGGCACCCGGCTGGCCGGCGGCCGCACCACCTACCTCAACCAGTACGTCCTGGTGCGCCTCGGCGGCTCCTTCGGCGCCTGCGCCTTCGAGGCCGGTGAGATCGATTCGTCGGTCTGCCGCGACGCCTCGGGCACCGCGCTCGACGTCCTGCTCCGCGAGGGCCCACGCCCGCTGAGGATCGCCGCCCTCGACGCCTACCTCGCCGAGCGGCGCCCGCACCGCGAGGCGGCGGACGCGAACGACGCCGACCCGGACACCCGACAGGGCACGGGCGCCGAACGGGTCGTCCTCCCCGCCGGCACCCCCGAAGTCCGCGCGCGCGCCCGCGACGCGGCGATCGCCGGACTGCTCACCATCGAGGAGGGCGCCAAGGTCGGCCTCATCGGCGTGGTCGACCCGCTGGTCGAGGCGATCCGCGAACGCGGCGGCGACCCGCTGCCGTGCGACCTCAACCTCAAGGCCACCCGCTGGGGCGATCCCGTCACCGGCGACATGCACGAGGTACTGGAGCGCGCCGACGTCGTCGTCGCCACCGGAATGACCCTGGGCAACGGCTCGTTCGACACCATCCTGGACCGCTGCCGCACCCGGGGCGTGCCCCTCGTCGTGTACGCGCAGAGCGGCAGCGCCGTGGCGCGCGCCTTCCTGGGCTCCGGGGTCACCGCCCTGTCCGCCGAACCCTTCCCCTTCTCCCAGTTCAGCGCCGACCCCACCGCCCTGTACCGCTACCGCGCGGAGGCCGGGGCATGACCCCCGCGGCCCGCCGGAGCACGCCCGGCACCGGGCGGCGTCCCGAAGCCCGCCGTACCGGCACCGGACACGCCCCCGGCCACCACGGCGAGATCCTGCAAGGCGTCTTCCTCGACGACACCGGGCGACGCTGCGCCGGCCTGGTCACCCTGCCGTTGCCCGGACCGGGCAGCCGCGCCGAGTTCACCCGCCGCCCGGGCACCTCCCCGCAGCAGCTCACCGTGGTGCCGGCCGACCGCACCAAGGCGGCCCGCGCGGCGGCCCTCGCCATGGCCGCGTGCGCGCCCGGGCACCCGGAACCCCCCTGCGGCGGGGAGTTGCGGATCACCGGCGACATCCCGGTCGGCCTCGGCATGGGCAGCTCCAGCAGCGACGTCGTCGCCGTGGTGCGGGCGGTCGCGGACTCCTACGGAACGCGCCTGCCGCCCGAGACGATCGCCCGGCTGGCCGTCCGGGCGGAGCTGGCCTGCGATCCGCTGATGCTCGACGGCCGCCCCGTGCTCTTCGCCCAGCGCGAGGGTCGGGTGCTGGAAGTCCTCGGCCGCGCCCTGCCATCCGTCGTCGTCGTGGGCTGCGCCCTCGGCGCGGGCGCACCCGTGGACACGCTCTCCCTGCCGGTCCGCGCCCACGACGACGGCGACGTGCGCGCCTGCGAACGGCTGCGCGTCCTGCTGCGGCAGGCCGTGGCCACGGGCGATGTCGCCCTGCTCGGCGAGGTCGCGACCGCCAGCGCCCGGCGAGGGCAGGAGGTCCTGTGCCACCCGGAGTTCGAGAGCCTCACCGACGTCGCCGCGCGCTTCGGGGCCGCGGGCGTCCAGATCGCGCACAGCGGCGCCGTCGCCGGCGTGCTCTTCGACCCGGCCGCCCCCGGCCTCCGGCGCCGGATCAGCAGCTGCGTACGGGCCCTGGAACACCGGGCGATTCCCACCACCCGCGTCTTCTCCACCCCCACCACCCTGCCCGCGACCAAGGAGTTCCGCAGTGGACCAGCACATCGCCGAGTCGATCGGCCGACCCGACCTGATACGCCTCGACGACCGGCTCGTCTGTCTCCGCTTTGAGACGATGAAGGTCGTCTCCGCCCTCGCCGCGGTACGCCACCTGCTCGACACCGGCGCGGTGCGGCGCGGAGACACCCTGGTGGACAGCTCCAGCGGCATCTACGCCCACGCCCTCGCCCTGGCCTGCCACCGCCACGGGATGCGCTGCCACATCGTCGGCTCCGCGACGGTCGACCACACGCTGAGCACCCAGCTCGCCGTGCTCGGGGCGACCCTGGAGCGGATGGAGCCCTGCGACGACCTCAAGCTCGACCAGAAGCGCCGGGTCGAGCGCATCCACGAGATCCTCGCGGAACACCCCGAGTACCACTGGATGCGGCAGTACCACGACGACATCCACTACCTGGGCTACCGCGCCGTGGCGGGCCTGATCCGGGAGTCCACCGGCACGGACGAGCTCACCGTCGTCGGGGGCGTCGGATCCGGCGCCTCCACGGGCGCGCTCGCCCGCTACCTGCGCGAGGACTCGCCCGGCGTCGAGCTCGTCGGCGTCCAGCCCTTCGGCAGCGTCACCTTCGGCGCCGGTCACGTGAGCGACCCCGAGATCATCATCGCGGGGATCGGCAGCTCCATCCCCTTCGGGAACGTCGGCCACGCGTCCTACGACACGCTCCACTGGGTGTCCTTCGACGCCGCCCTCGCCGGCAGTGTGGACCTGCTGCGCAGACACGCCGTGTTCGCCGGGCTGTCCTCCGGGGCGGCCTACCTCGCCGCCCGCTGGGAACGGGCGCGGTCCCCGCGGCGTACGGTCCTCTTCGTCGCGGCCGACACCGGCCACCGCTACGTGGACACCGTGTACGCCCGCCACCGGGAGGCCGTCGCGATCGACTCCCTGGCCCCCCGGCCGGTCACGGCGCAGGCCGACCTCGTCCTTCCCTGGTGCCGGATGGACTGGGAGCGGGCCCCGGCGGACGCGCGGGCGAGCGGCGTCCCCGGGCGGGGATGACCGGGACGACGCGCGGGGCGACCGGCACGGGGCCGGGGGCGCCGCGCCGCCGGCACTTTCGGCCGACAGCGGCGACGTCACTACCAGGACATTCCGGACGGGAGGCATAGGGTGGCAGCCACCCGCCGGAGACGAAGAACGGACGTTCATGGCCTACGAACGACGGGCTTACGGGAACCTGCGCACGCTCCCGGCTCCCGCCACCACCGCCACCCACGACGTCGGCCTGCTGGTCCTGCGGCTCACCGTCGGTCTCACCATGGCCGGCCACGGCACGCAGAAACTCTTCGGTTGGTTCGGCGGTCCCGGTCTCACCGCCACCGGCAAGGGCTTCACGATGAGCGGCTACCCCGCCGGCGACGCCATGGCCGTCATCGCGGGTCTCTCCGAGACCCTGGGCGGCCTCGGCCTCGCCCTCGGGTTGCTCACCCCGCTCGCCGGAGCGGTCCTGATCGGCACCTTCGTCAACATCCTCGCCGTTCGCGGCGTGAACAGCTTCTTCGCCCCCAGGGGAGTGGAACTCGAACTGGCCCTGCTGGCCGGGGTCGTCGCCCTCACCCTCACCGGGCCGGGCCGCTTCTCGGTCGACCGCTTCCTTCCCGTGCTGAGCGAGTCCAGGCCCCGGTACTCCGTCCTCGGGCTGGTGCTGGGGGTCGTCGTGGGTTTCGTCGTCCTGCTCGTCCGGGACTGACACCCCACCGGACCGGGGCGCGCGGCGCCCGGCCGCGTCGCCTCACACCGGCGTCGGCCGGGAGCCCGGCAGGTCCTCCGGGAGGAGCAGCCGCAGATCGTCCAGGCCCGGAGCCGTGAACGCACCCAGCCGGCGGGCCTGTTGCGTCATCATCTCCTCCACCAGGATGCGTCCCGTGCGGGCGTTGCCGAACGAACGATCGCGCGGCAGCGCCGCCACGTACGCGCGCAGCGCCTCCACCGTCGGCGGCGGGCAGTCGTAACCCGAGTCGGCGGCCTGCGCGGTGATGATCCCCACCAGCTCCTCCACCGTGTAGTCCTCGAACTCGACCGTGCGGGTGAAGCGCGAGGTCAGCCCGGGGTTGGAGTCCAGGAACCGGCGCATCTCGGCGGTGTACCCGGCGGCGATGACCACGACCTCGTCGCGGTGGTCCTCCATCAACTTGAGCAGCGTCTCCACCGCCTCCCGCCCGAAGTCCGACGGTGAACCCTCCGGGGTCAACGTGTACGCCTCGTCGATGAACAGCACACCGCCCAGGGCCCGTTCGAAGACCTCCTTGGTCAGCTGCGCGGTGTGGCCGACGTACCTGCCGACGAGATCGGTGCGCGCCACCTCCACCAACTGGCCCTTGGGCAGCACCCCGAGGGAGTGCAGGATGCCCGCGTACAGCCGGGCCACCGTCGTCTTGCCGGTCCCGGGCGGGCCGGAGAACACCAGGTGTTGGCTGATCCTGGGCGCGGGCAGCCCGGCGGCCCGCCGCTGCCGGGCGGTGGCGAGCAGATGCACCTGATCGGTCACCGCCCGCTTCACCGCCGACAGACCGATCATGCCCTCCAGACGGGTGAGCAGTTCCTCGGAGCTGTCGGCGTCCCGTGCGGCGCCCCCCTGCTCGACGGCCACGTCCTCGGGCAGCAGCAGCGACAGGTCGCTCTCGGCGGGATCCGCCATCGAGCCCAACCGGAAGGCCTGTCGATCCACCATCTCCTCGAACACCCGGCGCGCCGCACGGCCGTTGCCGAAGGCGGCGCCCCGCTCCATCCGGCCGTAGTGGCCGGCCAGGGCGTCGAGGGTGCGCGGGTCCAGCGCGTAGTGGTGGGCCTCACACATCCGCTCGGTGATGGTGACCAGTTCCTCCACCGAATAGTTCGCGAAGTCGATGGTGCGGGTGAAACGGGACGCCAGACCCGGGTTGGAGTCCAGGAAGGCGGCCATCTCGTCGGTGTAGCCGGCCGCGATGACCACGACCTCGTCGCGGTGGTCCTCCATGAGCTTCAGCAGGGTGTCGATGGCCTCCCGGCCGAAGTCGGCGCCGCCGCCCTTGCCGTCGGACAACAGCGTGTACGCCTCGTCCAGGAACAGCACCCCGCCGAGGGCCTCCTTGAACGCCTCCGTCGTTTTGATGGCCGTTCCGCCGATGACCTGGGCGACCAGATCGGCCCGGGACACCTCGACCAGATGACCGGAACGCAGCACCCCCAACTCGGTGAGGATGCCGCCGTACAACCGGGCCACCGTGGTCTTGCCCGTTCCGGGCGGCCCGGAGAACACCAGGTGGCGGCTCATCGGCGGCATCGGCATGCCGAGCCGGGACCGGCGCTGCGCGAGCTGGTTCAGGTTGACCAGCGTCTTCACCTGGTGCTTCACGTCCGCGAGGCCGATCAGCGATTCCAGCTCCTCCTGCGGACCGCGCGGAGCGACACGGGACGGACCCCGTGACTCCCCGACCCCGGCCGCTTCGGCGCCCCACGCGTCGGCCGTGCCGTTGCCCGCGCTGGTCAGGTTCTCCACGGTGAGTCGGTCGCCGGCCCGGGTCTGCTTCAGGCCGGCGCCCCGGTTGTCCCGCACCGCGCAACCGGTCGCGGTGATCGGCTCCGCGCTGTCCACCCGGATGCCGTCGCCGAGGCTGCCGCTCACGAGGCAGGCGTCCAGCGCGAGCCGGGCGCCGTCGGAGGCCATCACCCCATGGGCTCCCGAGTCGGTGATCTCGGTACGCAGGAGCGACAGTTCACCGCCCTTGTCCACCCCGACACCGGACGCGCCGGAACCGTGCACGCGGCAGTCCCGTACGGTGCCCAGCCCGTCCGCACCGACCCGTACGCCCGTGTCCGCCGAGGCGCGGACGGCGGTGTCCCGCAGGTGGGGGTTGCCGCCGGAGGCGATCCGCACCCCACACGCCCCCGCCCCGTCGATCTCGCAGAGCTCCAGCCGACCGCGACCCTCGTCCACGACCTCCACGCCGTGGCCCCCCGCGGAGGTCACGCGGGCGTGCCGCAGCAGCGGGTTGGCGCCGCCGCGGATCAGGATCCCGGTGCCGGCCGCGTCCGCGACGTGCAGACGGTCGAACTCGGCCGCCGAGTTCTCGTCCAACACCACGGCGCCCAGCGGATCGGCGCAGTCCCGCACGGTGGTGTCGGTCAACGAGGGCGCGCCGGAACCGATGACCCGGACGGCCGGGCCGCCGGCCGTGTCGAACTCGCACTCCCGGAACACGCCCCGGGACCGCTCCGTGACGGCCAGGCCGTTCCCCTTGGTCCGCGAGGTGCGACAGCGCACCAGTTCCGGGGCGGCGCCCGAAGCCACCACGATGCCCGGGCCGTTGGTGTCGGAGACGGTGACCTCCTCCAGCACCGGCCGGGAGTCGCTGGTCACGTAGACGCCCACGGCCGCGCCGTGGATCCGGGTGCGCAGCACACGGGTGGCGCTACTGCCCTCCAGGGCCACGGCGGGCTTCTCCGTGCCGGTGATCTCGCAGTCCTCCACCACTCCCTGCGCCTCGCCGTTGGCGAGCACCCCGTTGCCCCGGGCGTCGCGGATGCGGCAGTCGCGGACCGTGGTGCGGCCCTGCTCGCCGATGACCACGCCCGAGGTGCCCAGGTTCTCGATGACGCAGCCGGCGACCACCGTCCCGGTCGGCGCGGTGTCGACCACACCCGCCCCGACCGGGTTGCTGATCCGACAGTCCCGCACCGCGAGCGACCCGGACTCCCGGGCCAGCAGGGCCGTCCAGCCGGAGCCGACGACGATGCAGCCGTCCATGGCGACCTGGCCGCGCACCGCGTCCACCACCGGCACGTCCTCCGTGCCGCCGCGCAGCGTGAGGTCGGTCAGCATCACGGCGTCGGCGATCAGGGAGACGGCGCTGCCGCGGCGCGGGCAGATCTCGACGCTGCCGCGCTCGCCGTCGGCGACGATCGTGACCCGGTTGCGGACCGTCAGGTTCTCCGGGTACCGGCCGGGTCGTACGCGGATCACCGCTCCGGTGCGGGCCTGTGCCAAGGCCTCACCGATGGTCCGGAACCCCTGGGATTCCTCCGGGCTGACGGTGAGCAACTGCCGTGACACGCTGGTCCTCCTCGCTCCGACGTCGTCTCCGCCCCCTGTGGGGACGACGCGACGCACCGCTTGCAGGCTACGTGAGGGGGACGGTGATCTACCAGGTGGAGCAGGCCAGTTCACGCCGCGGCCATCGGATGCGGGCCGAATGTGCCCTGTCGGGCGGCGCGTTGCGCAACAGGGCACACCGCCTAGGATGCGCGCCATGAGACACGCGCTTTCCCGTGCACCGGCCTCGGCGGCGGCACTGGCCGCGGTGATGCTCTCCGCGGCGTGGCCTGCGCCCGCTGTGGCGGCCTCCGACCCCATCGCCCTGCCCGTGGTCCGTTCCTCGCTGACGGCGGACGAACCCTGCGCGGCGGCCTCCGGGCAGGTCGCCGAGGTGGAGCCCTGGCCGGTGCGGGCGCTCGGCCTGGCCCGCGCCGGGCGCGTGTCCGAGGGCGCGGGGGTGACCGTCGCGGTGGTCGACACCGGGGTGGGAGCCGGGGTCCCGTCGCTCGCCGGCCGGGTCCGCCACCTCGGCCCGGCGGACCAGGACTGCGTGGGCCACGGCAGCTTCGCCGCCGGGTTGATCGCCGGCGCGCCACTGCCCGGCGTGGGCACGGTCGGCGTGGCGCCCGCGGCGCGCCTCCTGGCGGTGCGCGGCACAGACGAACGCGGCGCCGCCACACCGGAGTCGCTGGCCGGCGCCATCCGCGCCGCCGCCGACGAGGGCGCCGGGGTGGTGTACGTCGCCTCCGCGCTGGCGACCGGAGCGGACGTCCTCACGGACGCGGTCGCGTACGCGGCACGCAAGGACGCCCTCGTCGTCGCCCCCTTCGCCCCCGACCTGCCCCCCGAGGCCGGCGGCGCGAGCCCCCCGGCGCAGCCCTGGTACTGGCCCGCGGCCGCCCCGCACGCCCTGTCCGTCATGGACTACGGGCCCGGCGGCGGGCGCCCGGACCGCGCGCCGACGGCCGTGGGCGCCGACCTGGCCGCGCCCGGGGACACGGTGGTCGGCCCCGGACCGCGGGGCCCGGGCCACTACCTCGGGTCCGGTTCCTCGCTCGCCGCCGCCCACGTCGCCGGGGCGGCGGCCCTGGTCCGCTCGCGCCACCCCGAGCTGACGGCCGACCAGGTCCGCGACCGGCTCGTCGTGTCCGGCTATCCGGACACGACGCCACGACTGGACCCGTACGCCGCCCTGACGGCCGTACTGACCGACCGCGCCGCCCCGGGCCCGCGCCCCGAACCCGCCCGGGTGCCGGACCCGGCGCCCGCCGCACCCCGGCAGCGGGCCCTCGTGGTCGCCGCGGCGGGCGGGGGCCTGGTGCTCCTGGTCGCCGCCGCCGCGGTGGTGGTCCCCCGGGGACGGGCCCGCCGGTGGCGCCCCCCGGGCACGGGCTGACCGGGGGCCCCCCTCAGGACTCCGGGTCCCCCAGGAACGCCGTCTGGATCTGCACCGTGCGGCGCCGGGCGATGCGGGTGGCGCGTCCGGGCGGCAGCAGCCGGCCCTTGGTGTTGCCGAGGACGTACCCCTCGGACGGCGGGCAGGAGAAGAGCAGGGAAGGCGTGTTGACCTCCTGGAGGCGGCGCATCAGCGCGTCGCCCATGCCTCGCCCGGCGCCGCTCGCGGAGCGGGCGACGATCAGGTGCAGGCCCACCTCCCAACCCAGCGACAGGTGCGGCAGCAGCGGCTCGAACGGCGGGTTCGCGGGGTTGCTGCCCACCATGTCGTAGTCGTCGACGAGGATGAACAGCCGGGGACCAGTCCACCAGTCCGCGAGCCGCATCCGGGCCGGGGCGATGTCGGGCCCCGGCACCCGGGTCCGCACCGCGCGGGCCGCGCCGTCCACCAGGTCCTTCAGCGCGTCGATGGACACCGCGTGCCCCAGCCGGTAGGTGTCCGGGACCGCCTCCACCAGCTCGCGCCGGTAGTCCACCACCATGATCCTGGCCTCGGCCGGCGTGTACCGGTCCATGATGGCCCGGGCCGCGAGCCGGAGCAGGTTGGTCTTGCCGCTCTCGGTGTCCCCGACCGCGATCATGTGCGGACTCTCGCTGAAGTCGTGCCACACGGTGGCCAGCTCGTCCTCCTCCAGGCCGAGCGGCACCCGGAAGTCCCCCTCGGGGGCCGGCAGCTCCGCCACGGGCAGCTCGGTCGGCAGCATCCGTACCTGCGGGGCCGGCGGCCCGCTCCAGCTCTCCCGGACGGCCGCGACCAGACCGGCCACGCCCTCCGTGAGGTCGTCGGTCCGCTCGCCGCCGTCGATGCGGGGCAGGGCGGTCAGATAGTGCAGCTTGCCCTCCCGGGTCAGCCCCCGGCCGGGCACCCGGGGCACGGTCGCCGCCCGCCGGATGTCGATCTCGGAGTCCATGGCGTCGCCCATCCGCAGCTCCAGATGGGTGCCCGCCTGGTCCCGCACCGCCGACGGCAGCTCCACCCAACGCGCCGTGGTCACGATGAGGTGCACGCCGTAGTTCAGGCCGCGCGCGGCGATGGCGCCGAAGGTCGGGATGTGACGGTCGTAGTCCTGCCGCACCGTGGACCAGCCGTCGATGACCAGGAACACGTCGCCGTGGTCCTCGGCGGGGAACTCGCCGGCGGCCCTGCGGCGCCGGAACGTGGCCATGGAGTCGATGCCGTGCTCCAGGAAGAACTTCTCCCGGGCCGCCAGCAGCGTGGTCACCTCGGCGATCGTCCGGCCCACCCGCTCGCCGTCCATGCGCGCCGCGACACCGCCCATGTGCGGCAGCCCGGCCAGCCCCGACAGGGTGCCGCCGCCGAAGTCCAGGCAGTAGAACTGCACTTCGCGCGGAGTGTGGGTGAGCGCCAGGGACGCCAGGATGGTGCGCACCATGGTGCTCTTGCCGCTCTGCGGGCCACCGGCGACGGCGATGTGCCCGCCGACCCCGGACAGGTCCACGGTCAACAGGTCGCGCAGTTGGTCGAAGGGCCGGTCCACGATGCCGATCGGCACCTTCAGTCGCCCCCGGTCCGGCGCGTCCGCCGTGGTCAGACCGCGCTCCGGGTCGGGCGTCAGCGGCGGCAGGATCTGGTCGAGCGTCGCCGGCAGGTCCAGCGGCGGCAACCACACCTCATGCGCGGGCGGGCCCGCGCCGAGGAGCCGCTCCACGGCCACGGACAGCAGCGAGTCGCCGCTCTCCTCCGCCTCGGGCTCGGGCGCCGGCAGGTCGGGCACCGTGCGCGGCACCACGTACCCCGTGCTCCACGGCACGGTCTGGCCGGCGGCCCGCGCCTGGCTCGCGCCGCCCCTGCGGTGCCGGTAGGGCCCGGACACGTACGCCGCCCGGAACCGGGTCAGCGCGTCGACCCCGGACTTGAGGAAGCCTCCGCCCGGGGCCGACGGCAGTTCGTAGGCGTCCGGTACCCCCAGCACCCCGCGGCTCTCCATGGCCGAGAAGGTGCGCAGCCCGATCCGGTACGAGAGATGGCTCTCCAGCTGGTGCATCCGGCCCTCGTCCAGGCGCTGCGAGGCCAGCAGGAGGTGCACGCCGAGGCTGCGGCCCAGCCGGCCGATCATCACGAACAGTTCCATGAACTCCCGGTGCGCGGCCAACAGTTCGCTGAACTCGTCGACGATCACGAACAGGCTCGGCAACGGGGCCAGCGGGGTCCCGGCGGCCCGCGCCTTCTCGTACTCCAACGCCGACGTGTAGTTCCCGGCGGCCCTGAGCAGCTCCTGGCGGCGGATCAACTCACCGTGCAGGGCGTCCTGCATGCGCGAGACGAGTGCCGCCTCGTCCGCCAGGTTGGTGATCACCGCCGAGGTGTGGGGCAGTTCGTCCAGACCGAGGAAGGTCGCCCCACCCTTGAAGTCCACCAGGACGAAGTTCAGCGTCTCCGAGGAGTTGGTCAGCGCCAACGCCAGCACCAGGGTGCGCAGCAGCTCGCTCTTGCCGGAGCCGGTCGCACCGATCAGCATGCCGTGCGGACCCGTGCCGCCCTGCGCGGACTCCTTGATGTCCAGCTCCACCGGCACCCCGTCCGCGCCCACCCCGATCGGCACCCGCAGCCGGCTCGGCCCCGTCCCGCGCCGCCACAGCGTGTCCGCCACGTGCCCGTACAGGTCCGAGATGCCCAACAGCGTGGTCAACTCCACGTCGGTCGAAAGGGGTTCGGCGCTGTCCGTGCCGATGCCCATCCGGTACGGCGCCAGACGTTTGGCCAGCGCCGTGGCGCCCCGCGTACCGAAGGCGTCGGGACGGCCCAAGGGCGCGACCTGCTCCTTGCGGTCACGGTCCGTGCGCACCAGCCGGAAGTCGCCGTCGGCCACCTCGAAGCGCAGCGTCACCCGGCCCGGACGCCAACTCAGCGCCCCGGTCAGGTCGAGCACCACCGTGTTGCGCAGCCCGGGCCCGTCCAGCCGGTGCCCGCCGGGGACGGTGCCGCCGTCCACCACGATCACCGTGAACGGCTCCTCCCGGCCGGGCAGCGACTCCGGGTCGAACGGCGGACGTTCCAGGAACTCCGCCCCCAGCAGGTCCTCCAGCTCACCGAGCGCCGAACCGGTCATCCGCGCCGGCCCCGCCCCGTCGGTCTCCTGCGGATGCAGATGGTGCGGCAGCCACTTCGCCCACTCCCACTCCGGGCGGCGTTCGTCGGACACGCACAGCGCGATCCACAGGTCGTCGGGGGAGTGGAAAGCGGCCAACTGCGCGACGAGCGCACGGGCCAGGGCGCGTATGTGCTCCTCGTCGCCCCGGAACAACACCCGCGCCCACGCCCGCATGTTGATCGCGATCGGCTGGTCCGGCACGGTCGCGTACGCCCGGATGAAGCTGCGCAGCGCGTGGGCGGCGAGCGGTTCGAGGTCCTCGACCGGACTGGTCGCCATCGGGTTGAGCCGCAGCCCCAGCTTCTGGTCGCCGACCGCCACCCGCACCTCGCCGAAGTCCTCGTCCTGCGGCCGCCGTTCCCACAGGCGGGTGGTGCCGACCACGGACCACAGAGCGGCGGGGTCCGGGTGCCGCCAGGCCAGGGCGCGCTGCTGGTCGATGACGGCGGCCCGCACCTTGCGCCGCGTCTGGGTCAGATAGCGCAGGTAGTCGCGTCGTTCGCCCTTCAGTCGCTGCTTGCGCTCGCTGTTGCGGCGCATGACCTGGCCCAGCATCATGGCCGCCGAGGCGATCACCATCATCCCCAGCGCGAGGTAGATGAACCCGCCGCCACCGGCCGCCCCGGGCCGGATGAACATCAGCATCATCGACACCGACATCAGCGCCATCGGCAGATACGTCCACACGGCCGACGAGTCGGGCACCACCTCCGGGAGCACGGGAGGCTCCTGCAGGGTCAGTTCCCCGTCCGGCATCTCCGGGCCACGCCTGCGGGCCGGCCTTCGGAACAGCACCACACTCACCGAACGGACTCCTCGCACCAGGGGTCGCGGGCGTCGCCACACGCACAGACGGCGAATACCTCGGACAGGTGAGTGATACTACGATCGTTCGTGCTGACCGCCCAAGGCCCAACCAGCGCTCCGTCGGCGCCCGTTGGCCTGCCGATCGAACCCGGAGAGGCGTGAGCCAGACCGATGAGTGACAACCAGGTGGCCGGATTGTGTCGCCTGACCGTACGCGCCCCCGCCCGCACCGTGGACCTCGCCGTCCCCGCCGACGTCCCGGTGGCCGATCTGCTGCCCGCCGTCCTCGGCTACGCCGGGGACGACCTGGCGGAAGCCGGCATCGACCACGGCGGCTGGGTGCTCCAACGCCTGGGTGGCGAGCCACTGGACGAGGAGCGCACCCTCGACTCCCTCGACCTGCGCGACGGCGAGACCCTCTACCTGCGCCCCCGGACCGAGGCCCTGCCCGAAGTGCATCTGGACGACCTGGTGGACGGCATCGCCACGGCGCTCCAACGGCAACCCCACGGGTGGACCCCCGCCGCCGCCCGCGCCCTGCTGCGCGCCTCCGCGGTCACCGCGCTCCTCGCCGGCCTGGCGGTCCTCGCCCTGCCGGGCGGCTCCGGCGACACGCGCGCCGTGTGCGCCGCCGTGGCGGCGCTGCTGCTCCTCGCCGGCGCCGCCGCGGCGGCCCGCGCCGTCGGTGACGGCGGCGCCGGAGCCGCCCTGGGCCTGATGGCCGGCCCCTACCTCGCGCTCGCCGGATGGCTCCTGCCCGGCGGGGCCGTCACCGGCCCGCACGGCCAGGAGGGGCTGGCCGCCCGGCTGCTCGCCGCGTCCGTCGCCGGAGCGGGCGGAACGGTCCTGGCGCTGGCCGCGGTCGCCGCGTACGCCGCGCTCTTCCTGGCCCCCGCCGTGCTCGCCGCCTTCGGTGCGCTGACCGGCGCCGTGATGCTCGTCGCCGGACTGCCGCTCGGGGAGGCCGTCGCGGTGACGGCCCTCCTCGCCGTCCTCCTCGGCGCGTTCGTGCCCTCGCTCTCCTTCCGGATGGCGGGCCTGCGGATGCCACCGCTCCCCACCAACGCACAGCAGCTCCAGGAGGGCATCGAACCCCACCCGACGGGCACGGTCACCGCGCGGTCGGTGCTCGCCGACGGCTGGATGAGTTCCCTGTACGGGGCGGTCGGGCTGGTCTGCACCGGCTGCCTCACGGTGCTCGCCCGCCACACCGGGCTCGCGGAAGTGTGCACCTCGGCCGTACTCGCGCTGCTCCTCCTGCTGCACTCCCGCGGACTCGGCAACGTGTGGCAGCGGATGTCCCTGGTGGTGCCGGGCATCTGGGGACCGGTCCTGCTGGTGTGGGCCGCCGCCGCGTCCCACACACCGTCCGGCAGACTCCTGCTCGTGGTGGGGCTGCTCGCCGGCGCCGCCGCGCTCGCCATCGCCTCCTGGACCGTGCCCGGCCGCCGGCTCGTGCCGTACTGGGGCCGCGCCGCGGAACTGTTCCACTCGGCGGCGGCCATCGCCCTGCTGCCGTTGGTCCTGTGGGTGCTCGGCGTCTACGGGGCCCTTCGGTCCCTCAACGGCTGATCCGGGGGAGCGGCACAGTGCAGTCGAAACGCGACCAGGTCCAGGCCCACATGTTCGTCATGGGTCGTCTCACCTCCGCCATGCTCCGCAGCGACCCGGACGCCCCGGAGAGCCCGCAGGGACGCACCAACCGCGGCATCGCCATCGGCGTGGTCATCGCCGTCCTGCTGTCGGCCGGGGCGTTCGTGTTCGGCCTGTTCAAACCCGGCACCAAGGACTCCTGGCGGCAGCCGGGCACCCTCGTCGTCGCCAAGGAGACCGGCTCGCGCTACCTCTACCTGGACGGCCGGCTCCGGCCCGTGCGCAACTACACCTCCGCGCGGTTGCTCGCCGGCGCCGACCTCAAGGTCACCTCGGTCGGGAGCCGTTCCCTCGCCGACACCCCGCGCGGCGCGCCCGCCGGCATCGCCGGCGCACCGGACACCCTGCCCACCGCCGACCGCCTGGACACCGGGCCCTGGCAGGTGTGCTCCGGCACCCCGGGCGGCCCCGCCACCACCGTCCTCGCGGTCGGCGCGCCCACCGGCGGCCGCGGGCTCGGCGACGACGAGGCGCTGTTGGTGGTCGGCCCCGACCGGGCGGAGTACCTGGTGTGGCGCGGCAGCCGGCTGCGCCTGGGCGACGAGGCCAAGGCCGCGCAGGCCCTGGGGTACGACGCCCGGCCCCGCACACGGGTCTCGGCGGCCTTCCTCAACGCCCTGCCCGAGGGGCCCGACCTGACCCCGCCGGAGGTCACCGGCCGCGGCACGGCCGGGCCGCGGCTCGCCGGCCGCGAGACCCGCGTCGGCCAGGTCTTCCGGATCACGGTGCCCGGCTCGACCGCCCGCTACTACCTGCTGCGCCAAGACGGCCTCGCCCCGCTCACCGCGACGGGCGCCGCCCTGGTCCTGGGCGATCCGCGGACCCGCCTCACGGCGTACGAGGGCGCCGCCCCGGCCGCCGCCGAGCTGGGCGCCGACGCCCTGGACGGTCGTACCGCCCCCCTGCCGGCCCGGGGCGCCGCCACCGATCTGCCCGAGGCGCCGCCCCGGGCGGTCGTCCCCGCGACCGGGTCGACGGCGTGTGTCCGGATCGAGTCGGGCGGTGCGGGCAGCCGGGTGAGCGTCGCGCTCTCCCCGGCGGCCGGCCTCGGCCCGGCCGCGCAGCCCGCCCCGGACGGCCTGACCCCGGCCTGCACGGCCGTCGAGCGGATCACGGTCCGGCCGGGCGGCGGCGCCCTGGTGCGCGCGCTGGGCGCCGGCGGCGGCGAGATCGGCTCCACGCTCTACCTGGTGACCGACAGCGGAATGAAGTACCGGATCGTCGGGGCGGACACGCTCACCGCCCTCGGCTACGCCGGGGGTCAGGCCCGGGGACTGCCCTCACCGCTGTTGGCGATGCTCCCCACCGGACCCGACCTCAGCCCGGGGGCCGCCGCGGCCGGTCGCGGAACCACCACCGCGACGCCCTGCCCGGCCGGCGGCGCCGTATCCGATACCGCGCGGCGACCGTGAGCGGCGCGTCGGAGAACCGTCCGGGAGGAACAGGCGTCCTGTCCGTGTAGATGACGCAAAATGCAGGGTCCGTGGCCTACGAAGCTGGATTCTTGACATGGCATCACTGAGAATCCAGGTTGCGGCCATGTTGCAGCAGACGACAACTGCGGTTCTTGTCAGCCCGGTTGAGTACCTTGTCGACTGACGACGGCCGTCCGCAGGCGCCGCCCCCGGCGTCCCTGCGGGACTCGGCGGTGACCATCACCAGGAGGTGCGGCACATGGCAGGCTTCCAGCAGTCACAGGAACAGGCCACCCGGAACGGCATCATGGCACTGGAGCAGGCGTTCACCGGCGTGCAGAACTGCCGACAGGACGTGGAGAACATGAAGTTCAACCTGTCCTCCGGCCTCAAAGGCTCCGACGGCAAGGCCTTCCAGGACCTGCTCAAGCTGTGGGACGACCAGGCGGAGATCATCTCGCGCAACGTACGGGACATGGTCGACACCCTGAACGAGACGCTGCGCACCCAGGGACTCACCCAGGGGTCCAACAACGAGAGCATCACCACCGCGTACAACCAGTCGCAGTCGGTGTTCGACACGCTCAGCGGCTGATCAGGCCATTCTGTCGGACCGGACCGCCTTCCGGCCGGCCCGGTACCGCGAGGACCGACTCCCTTCCTGTCCCCCTCCAGTTGTGAGACGAGGCCCCACGATGAGCGACTTCACCGACGGTCACATCTACGTCGACTACCGGCACATGTCGAACGCGGCGGACGACATGGTCACCCAGACCAAGGCGATCGCCGGCGTTCTGGCCAACCTCGAAGCCGAGCTCCAGGAGCTCAAGCAGACCTGGGAAGGCGAGGACCGTCAGGTCTACAACACCAAGCAGCAGGCGTGGGACAACGCCGTCGAGGCGATGAAGAACCTGCTGGCGAACCACTCCCGACTGCTGACCGACGTGTCCGACAACTACCAGTACAGCGAGAAGTCCCTCACCCAGATGTGGGGAGACGTGCGCATCGGCCGCTGACCCGGCCCTCGAAACCCCGAAGCCGGCACGGGCCCACAGGTCCGCGGGGCGCGCAGAGAGCGCTCCCCGCGACCCGGCGGCCGGGCCGGCGGACGACCCGGCGGACCCGGCGGCCGGACCGGCTACACCGGCCGGAGCGCCGGCAGGAGCAAGAGCGGGATCAGGAGCGGGACATGGCGGAGAACACCCCGGTCAACCTGGACAAGGCCTGGCTGGAGAACTTCCTCAACAACGACATCGCGAACTTCATCGCCGAGATCAAGAAGATCATGGGCGACGGCGTGGGCCCGGACGGTGCGGTGGTACCGGCGCTGGACGCCCTGCTGTCCACGGGAGCCCACGGCGACTGGGTGCTGCCGGGCGCCGAACTTCCCCTCACCATCGGGGGAATGGCCAAGGACGGCGCCACCAATGGCCAACACATCAAGAAGGCGGTCGAAGACCTCATCGGGTCCGTGACCACCGTCCTGGAGGACCAGAAACTCCTCTTCGATGACATCGACGACAATCTGCGCACCAGCATCGACACCCTCCTCAAGGCCCAGGGCGACAATCTGGCCAAGATCGACGGGGACAAGTTCCTCGACATCTTCTCCGACGTCGACGGATCCCTCGGCGGCCATGACGAGGACGACGACTAGTGCTGTGACCGGAAAGGTTCACCGTGTCACGGCGCCCGGCACGGCACCTCGCCGCGTTGCCTCCCGTCCGCCCGACTCCCCGGAGCCCGACCGTGCGTGAAGAGAACATCAAGCCGCTGACCTCGGACAACGATGCCTGGCACCAGGCCGTCAAACTCTTCACCGGCTATGACGCGCCGTTGCGCCACACGCTCTTCGACGAACTCGCCGGCAACGCGGGCATCCCGCAGATGAAGGTGGAGATCAGCAAGCAGTCCCACGTCGACTACGCCGACCCGAACGACTTCAACTGGCGCGTGGAGAACGCGGGGTGGCGGATCGAGAACACCGACTTCGTCATCCCCTTCTACCTCACCGGCGGCGACAACCCGTCCAGCGGCGACCAGGTCTCCATGTACAAGGCCCGGATCACCCTGCTGGGAAACAAGGGCAGCGACGGCCCCCCGGCCGGTGGCGTGGTCGAGGGCGGGGAGTTCAAGAGCCAGTACGACAACCACCTGGGCCTGACGGGGGACGCCGCCGTCTGGACCACCCAGCCCCTGACCCAGTACAGCTACGGGACCGGTCGGGCACTGGAGGCGCTGCTGAACGACCGGGACGGCACGCACGGCTTCCACTGGAACGGCAAGAACGTCCCCAACGACCAGGCGGTCACCCTCACCTCCTTCGACACCGCGGCTTCGGCGTTCGACCGGACCGCCCAGTTCTTCGTCGACCGCCGTGACGCGGTGGAGGAGTGGGAGCGCCGGATCGGCGTCGAGCAGAACGAGGCCTGGCGCGGTCAGGCGGCCGGGGTCTTCTGGAACCTCGTCCACACCCTCGGCAAGCAGTACGACGGTTACGCCAAGGACATGCGTCCCTCCGGCGCGACGGGATCCAAGCAGGGGGACGAACTCCGGCAGGCCAAGACGGACTTCCGCAACGCCGCATCCACCCTCCAGCGCAGTTGGGCCCGTTGGGAGTACATGGAGGGCAACCCGCTGCGGTGGCTGCACGACCTGCTCGTGGAGATCACCGACCACGTGTGGGAACGCAACATCAAGATGATCACCTACAAGGTGCATGCCAACCGGTACGGAGCCACCACGACCTATCACGCCACCTCGGGCTTCGATCAGACCGCCACCCGGTTCGGAATGGGTGACAACTTCGGGCAGCTCGATGACCTCACCACCTGGAAGAAGGTGGGGGAGCGGGCCGTCCAGAACTGGCAGGCGTCCGTCATCGAGAGCCTGGAGGTGCCCGCCAACGAGGCGATCCGCCAGGTCCACAACAGCTGGAGCACCAAGAACTTCGACCTCGGCTCCGTCCGCACCCGCGGTGGCAGCGACCTCACCAGCTCCTACACCGAGGACAAGAACGAGAAGAAGGAGGCGGACGCCGCGAAGGCCGCGGCGGACGCCGCACGCAAGCAGGAAGAGTTCATGGCCTGGCAGAAGGAACAGGCCGCCAAGGCGGAGGCGGAGGCCAAGCGCCGGGAGGAAGAGGCCAAGAAGGAGCAGGAGCGCCGGGAGAAGGAGGCCGACGAGAAGGAGGCCGAGGCCAAGGCGGAACAGGAGCGCAAGGAGAAGGAGGCCGAGGAGAAGGAAGCCGGGCTCCGGGCCGAGCAGGAACGCAAGGAGGCCGAGGCCAAGGCGGAACAGGAACGCAAGGAACAGGAGGCCAAAGCCGAACAGGACCGCAAGGAGAAGGAAGCGGGCGAGAAGGAGGCCCAGGCCAAGGCCGAGCAGGACCGCAAGGAGGCCGAGGCGGAGGCGAAGGCCGGCGAGAAGGAGGCCGAGGCCGAGCGCAGGCAGGCCGAGGCGGAAGCCAAGGCGGAGCAGAAGGAGGCCGAACAGGAGGCCAAGCAGGCCGAGGCGGAGGCCAAGGCCGAGGAGAAGCAGCGCGAGCAGGAAGCCAAGCAGGAAGAGGCACAACGCAAGCAGGAAGAGGCCCAACAACGCCAGGAGCAGGTCCAGGCCACCCAGTTCAACCAGGCGCGCACCGACCAGGAGCGGGCCCGCAAGGAGCAGGAACAGAAGGAAGCCGAGGCCGCAGCGAAGGCCGAGGAGAAGGAACGGGAGGCCGAGGCCAAGCAGGCGGAGGCGGAAGCCGAGGCCGAGCGCAGGCAGGCCCAGGCGCAGGACAAGGCGGAGCAGAAGGAAGCCGAGCAGGAGCGCAAGCAGGCCGAGGCGGAGGCCAAGGCCGAGGAGAGGCAGCGCGAGCAGGAAGCCAAGCAGGAAGAGGCTCAGGCGAAGGCCGAGGCCGCGCAGCGCGAACGGCAGGAGGAGCAGGGACGACTCCAGACCGAGCAGGAGCTGCGGCAGGAGCAACTCCTCACCGAGCAGGAGAAGCGCGAGGCGGAGCAGCGCGCCGAGGCGCAGGCCCGCCAGAACGAGGCGCAGGCCCGCCAGGAGGCCGCCATCGAACAGGCCCAGGCCGCACACGAGAGTGCCGCAGGCCGGCAACTTCCCGGCCTGGACCGGCCCGGCTCCGTGGACCTGACCGGCGGCCGGCTGAACCCGGGCGACCTGCCGGGCGGGCAGCTGAACCCCGGCGACCTGTCCTCGTTGATGCCCGACCCGACCGGTGGCCCCGTCTACGCGGACAACGGCCTCACGATGCCCGACGGCAGTGCGACGACCATCGACGACCACGGCCGGATCGTCACGCACCACCCCGACGGCAGCACCGTCACCATCGACCCGGACCTCCACACCGCCACCGTCACCCGCCCCGACGGCACCTCCACGACCGGCCCCCTCAACATCGGTGACCGCCTGCCGCACTCCGACGGCGGCGTGTCCCACATCGGCGCCGACGGCCGTATCGTCACCGACTACCCGGACGGCACGACCACCACCATCGACCCCGACACTGGCATCGGCATCACCACCCGCCCCGACGGCACCGTGATCAGCGGGCATGTGGGCGGCGACGGGACCCTGCCCGCCGCCCCCGGTTCCCACTCCTCGCTCCCCGGCGTCTCCCGCCCCTCCTCCCACGACGGTTCCCTGGGTTCGTACGAGGAGGAGCTGTACGACCACACCCCGTACCAGCCGTCGTTCGCGGGCAGCGCCACCGGTCCCGCTCCGGCCTACGGCGCCCTCGGCGACGTCGGGACACCGCTCAACACAGGTTCGCTGCCCGGCTCCGGCTCCGGCGCGGGCAGTCCCGCCGGGCCGATGGGCGCACCGATGGGCGGGATGGGCGGTCCCATGGGCGGAACGGGCGGCGGCGGGGGCGGCGGCGGGTCGGGCACCTCCGAGCGGGTCCGCAACGTCATCGACGACGGCCGGACGAACGGCGGCCCGCGCGGTGGACGACCACGCCCGGGAAGCCCGCGAAGCGGACAGGACGAGAACGACGTCCGGGTCACCGCCCCCCGGACCGCCACGACGACCGGCGCCTCGCCGTTCGCCCCGATGGGCGGCGCCGCCCCCGGCGGGCAGCAGACCCAGAGCGGCGACCGCACCCGCGACGCGTGGGTGCAGGAGGAAGAGGACGTCTGGGGCACCGACGAGGGAGGCGCCCCCGCCGTGATCGGCCGATGACGCCCGCCGCCGTTCCCCTCACCCGCCAGGCAGCCGATCCGGGCGCCGACCCGGCCGACCGGAGGTACCACCGGTGAGCGAACCGATGGAGCAGCGCATCGCCAAGGCCATGGCGGAACTGGAGTCCGTCCAGGCCGCCGTGGCCCGCGCCGAGGAGCAACTCGCCGACGCGGCCGCGACGGTGCGTTCACGCGACCGCTCCGTGGAGGTCACGGTCGGCTCGCGGGGCGAACTGACCGGGGTCACCTTCCTCGACGGCAAGTACCGCTCGATGAACCCGGCCCAACTGTCCGCCTCGGTGATGGAAGCCGCCGGACGGGGCCGGGCGCAGATGGCCCGCCAGGTGATGGACCTCTTCGGCCCCCTCACCGGGCCGAGTGCCGCCGTGCCCGAACTGCGCGGCATGACCGTCGACTGGGAGCGGATCTACGGCTCCGCCCTGCTCGACGAGGCCGAAGGCGAACCGGTCCGGCGCCCGGGGGACCGGCTGCGCGACGAGATCCACGAGGACACGGACGACGGACACAGGGGAAGGAGCCGGTCATGAGCGGTGTGTACGAGGCGAGCCCGGAGGCGCTCAGGAGGGCCGTCGAGCGCATGCGGCGACTGCCCGAACTGGCGGAGGGCCTCAGCCGGAGCTTCATCGCGGACGAGCGCAACTACACCCCGTGGCCCGGCTGGACGGACGACTTCGCCCTCCAGGTCCGCCCGGTCTACGAACGGAACAACGAGTACTGCCTGGGCACCGGGCGGGTGCTGTACGAGGCTCTCGACGGACTCGTGCAGGCCACGCTGGCGAACCTGGACAACATCGAACGCACCCGTTCGTACTCCACCGAGCAGATCGCGGAGCACCGGCGCCGGACCCCCGAATCCGTCTTCGACGACCCGGGCACCGGAGGACGCCATTGACCGGGCGCCACGCGGCGGACCGGGACGGATGGGGGCATGGGTGAGCGGAGACACGGGTGCAGGAGATCAACTTCCCGGACGACGTCCGGAAGATGCTCTGGATCCTCATCGGCGAGATGCCGTTGGAGGCCCGGGAGAACCTCGCGTACGACAGCCGTGAGCTGTACCTGAGGTTCGGCCGCGGCATCCGGGACCTCCAGGACGAGATCCAGCTCTCCATCTCCGAGGCCGCCACCTCCCTGCCGGACGACGTCGCCGACCCGTACGTGCGGGCGTTGTCGCTGCTCACCAACGACGGGGGAGTGAACCACCTCAACGCGATGGTCGACAAGCTCGACGACATCGCCCGGGGCCAGATCGACCACTCGATGAGCATCCAGCAGGCGAAGTGGGAGATCATCGCCGAGATCATCGCCCTTCTCGTCGAACTCGCCCTGCTCGCCGCGCTGGCCGTGATCACCGGGGGCACGTCCGTCTCCCAGATGATGCTGGCGAGGGCGCGGAGCCGGCTGGCCGTCCTGCTCATCGTGGACCGGCTGCTGCGCATGACCCACCTCGCGCCCACCCTCACCAGCGCCATCGAGGAGGCGCTCCAGGTCCTCGCCGTCCGACTCGCGCAGATCGCCCTGAACCCGAACGACCGCAGGCCCCACGGGATCGACTGGGAGGACGTGGGAAAGGGGGCCGCGTTCGGCGCGCTCGCCGGCGGGTTCGCCAGTGTCCTCGGAGGCGCGTTCGACCACGCCGGGAAGTGGTTCAAGAACACCTTCGACTCCTTCGACGACTTCGCGAAGAAGAACCCCTTCACGACCAAGTTGCTCGACGGCGTCAACGACCTCGGCGAGGCGTTCCTCGTCGGCGCGATCAGCGAGTCCGCGGCCGAGGTCCTGGTCAAGGGAGCGTTCGAGGGCGTCTGGGAGTTCAAGTGGGAGACGTTCGTCGGCTCCGGCACCAGCTCGATGTTCGAGGTGATGGCCGACGGAGCGCTCGGCGGCGGCGGTCTGTGGCTGCACAAGTGGCTGACCGACTCCCGGGACTTCACCGATCTCAACGACATCGACTTCTCCGGCGGTCCGGACGGCCGCGGCCCCGGCGGCTTCGACGGTCCGCCGCGTTCCGCCCCGGTTCCCGTTCCCGCTCCCACACCGAACCCGACCCCGGTTCCCGCACCCGTGCCGCCGGCGCTGCCGGCCGCGACGGTGGGGGACGACGCCCCGTTCGGCGACCAGCCGTCCACCGCGCCCACCCCGACCCCGCCCACCCCGCCGGCCCCGTTCCCGATGGCGCCGACGACGCTCCTCGCCCATGGCCTGCCCACCGCGCCCGGCGACCCCGGTCCCGACGGGCCCACCGGACCGGAGCGACGGGCCTCCGCCCCCGACCCGCTGCCGCACGTCACCGCCCCGAACCCCACACCCCCGCAGGCGATCGGGCGGACGCCCGGACCGATCGGAACGGGCACCCCGCCGCCCGGGGTCCTCGCCGATCTGCCCGATGCCTCCGACGGCGTCCTCCCAGGGGACAGCGGCACGGACCGCACCGTGCCCGCCCCCTCCGGGCCCGAGGCTGGCAGCACCGTGCCCCCACCGGCCCCGGCCGCCCCGGGAACCGGCGCCCGCCCGCTCCCGGTCGCCGCCGGAACGGGCGGCGCGCCCGACGACGCGCCACGGACCGTCTTCGAGGACGTGGACGGCGACGCGGACCCGGACGCCCATGCGGCCATGGGCCCCGACACGGACGCGGGTACCGGTACGGGCACGGGCATCGGCACGGGTACGGGCAACGGCACGGGTACGGACGCGGACACAGGTACCGGCACGGGCACGGGTACGGAGAAGGGCGCCGGCACGGGCACGGGAGCGCGGTCCGGCGGCAACGTGCGGCCCGTCGGCGTCGAGGCCGGCGGCACGCCCGACGGCGCACCCGACGACACGCCCGGTGACATGGACGGCGAGGGGGCGGCGCACCCGAACCCGGCCCTCGAAACCGCCGCCCCCCGCCCGACGACCCCCGGCGGCGCCGCGGACCCGCCGAGCCGGGTCCGCGGGTCCTCCCCGGACACCTCCACCGCGCCCGGCGACGAGCCCCCGGCCCGGGAGAGCGCCGAGCCGCCGGGCACCGTCGTGGACACCCCCGCGTCGGCCGCCCCGCACGGCGGCCCCGCCCCGCGGACCGGCAACCCGACTTGGGAGGCGGCGCGGTCCGCCGTACCGCCCGTCACCCGGGAGCACCCGTGGACCGACGACGTGCCCGCGCCCGCCGATCCGGCACGGCCCGGCGAGAGCGTCCCGCGCACCATCCGGTCGGTGTTCGACGTCCGTCGGGTCGAGCACGAGGGCGCATGGGTCACCGACCTCACCGTCCAGGTCGCGACCGGACCCGACGGCATGCCCGAGGATGCCTGGCAGCGCGTCCGCGCGGGCGTCGAGGAGTACTTCAACGCGCCGGGCCACCGGCTGCCGAGCGGCGACCTGCTCCAGGTGACCGTCGAGCAGGCGGCGGGCGCCCCGCCCCCGGACGGCTTCACCGGCACCCCGGCGGAACGCGACGGGGAGACCCCTCGCACCCCGTGGTGGACCGGCGCGGACCCGGCCGACCACGCCGTGCGGATCGCCCGACAGCTCGGCCTGCACGGCGACATCCCGGCCGGCCCGGCCGGCGACCATACCCGGCCCGTCCCCGCGGGGTCGCCCCGCGAAGGGCTGCGCGGCCGTGACCTGAGCCTGCTCGCCTCCCTCATCGACGCCCCCAGCGCCGCCCCGGACCCGGACACCGGATTCGTACCGGCCGCCCCGGTGCCGGTCCGTACCGTCGGCGGCCCACCCGGCGCCGCGACGCCCACCCCCCTGCACCCGGCCCCCGCCACGACGAGCGGGCTCCCGGATCCGGCGCCGGGGGAACCCGCGCCGCTCCCGACCGGGACGGGCCCCACCGGTACGGCTCGCCCCGCCGCCGTGCCCGCTTCCGCCGAGCGGGACGGTGACGGTGAGGAACCGCCGCCCGCCGAGGAGACGGCGACGGCGGCGGCGGATGTACCCGTACGGCTCGAGCAGTGGAGCCATCGGCGCGCGTCCGCTCCGGCGTTCTCCCTGCACCTGGACTGGTTCGACCCCGCGAGCGACCCGCTCGACGAGAGGCGTGCGCCGGGCACCCTGCACGGCCTCACCACGCTGGTTCGTGCCCGTGTCCGGCGCGTCCAGGCCGACGACGGGCGCTGGGTGCGCGTCGTCGGCCTGCACCTGCCGGTCCGGTTCGGACCCGGCTTCGACCCCGCCGGGCTGCCCGCCTTCCAGGAGCGGATGCGCGCGCTCCTCGCCGCCCACGTCAACCACGGCCTGCGACTGCCGGGTTCGGGCGATCAACTGCACGTGGACCTGGTGCTGACCCACGCCCCGGACCACGCCGAGGCCGTGGAGCTCAGCCGCGGCGACGACCCGGCACGCAGCGACCAGTTGCACATCCGGCTCGGCGGCGGACCCGGGCGCGACGACGCCGTGGCCCTGCACGAGATCCTGCACTACACGGGGATGCGTGACCGGGGACGCGACCCCGAGTCGCTGTTCCGCCGGCTCCTCGCCGCCGATTCCACCGGGGTGATGGCCGACACCGGTGGGCTCCCCGCGACCGGAGTCGTCACCGAAGTCGACCTGCGCACCCTGGAGTCGGCCCTCGACTCCGGTCCCGCGGTGCGCGACCACCCGCTCACGGCGGGCACCCCAGCGGCCGGAGCCACCACCCCGGGGGCCGGATCGTCGGACGCGGACCCGCTGCCCCCGGACGAGCACGACGACCGCTGGGAGTCAGCCCGGGCTCCGCGCGACTGGCGCGCGCCCCTCTCCACGTACGCGACCACCTACGGCACCGGGTACGACGGGACCGTCGGCCTCGTCCACGTCGAACCGCTGTCCGACGCCGTCGTAGAGGGGCTGCACCGCCAGATCCTGACCCGTCTGGGCATTCCCGCCGGCGCCGCCCACGACCATCCGGTGCGGGTCCAGCTCCGGGAGCGGGCCAACGCCGTCGAGTTGGCACGGCAGTTGCCGTACCTGCGCAGTACCGGCAGGCGGATCACGGTGACGCACGAGGGCCGGGAGCGCCCCGTGGACATCCGGCTCGGCCTGCGGGACCCCGCCCGGTCCCGACGGTACGGCGAGCACGGCGTCGAGGACCCCGAGGGCCGTGTGGAGCGTCGCGGCCAGGGCAGCTCCGAGTCCTCGGTGTCCCAGAACTCCGGGAACGTCCGCACGGTGCCGGTCACCTGGTCCGGAGCGTTCACCGTCGGGCGGGCGGGACCGGTCAGCCGGGTGGACGCGGCGCTGGCGGTCACGCTGACCCACAACCAGTTCTCCACGAGCAGCACCGTCACCTCCGCGGTGCAGACGATGACCGCGCAGCGCAGCAACGAGCTGTCCCAGCCGGTGGAGTTCGTCTCGGAGTGGCAGCTTCGGGTCGACCAGCCGGCGGCCGCCGGACCGGGGAGCGGGAACGCCGGCTGGGGGGACGGCGAGCGGCACGGCCCGGTCACCGTCTGGTTCCCGCAGCACCTGGCCGTGGAACCGAACGGCCCGATGCCGGCGCCCGCCGCCCTCGACGACCTGCCGGTGTGGGGCGTGGACACCGTCACGCAACCCGCCCGACTGCTCTCCGAGGTCCGAGACGCCTTCCGCGACGACCTGTCGGACCTGTCGGACGCCGCCGCGGAGGAGCTGGAGGCGTTCCTGTCCGAGCCCGTGCTGCGCGGCACCCTTCCCCTCCAGCGGGGCGGCGGCCTGTACTCGCCGATCCTGCTGAACGACCGGGGCAAGGCCATCGGCGTCCTCAGGCTGACCACCGTGGTCGAACCCGACCCGGGCCCCACCCACCGCTCGATCGACGGCAAGATCAACCTGGAGGCGCACGTCTCCGAGATCGTGAAGGTGGACAGCTCCGTCAAGTACGCCAGCGGTGTCGCGGTCGACGGCAGCGTCGCCCCCGTCTTCACGTCCGACACGGAGCAGGGCCATCCCGGGGCCTCCTCGCGCGCCCAGGGCACCATCGCCTTCAAGGGCGGCGGGAAGTGGCAGACCAACTCCTCGCTCTCGGCCGGCGGTTCCGCCACCCTCGCGCACGCCGTACGCACCAACCGCAGCCATCTGCTCACCCCGGCGCGGGTCACCTACCGGGTCACCCTCGTGCGCGCTCGCGGCGGAAGCACCACGCACCAGGCCGGCCCCTGGGACGGGGGCCTGCGCATGCGCGTGCTCGCCGCGGCCGACGCGCAGGGCCAGGAGCACGCCGTCGGCAAGGGGACACGGCAGCTCCCCGACGACCTGGAGAACCTCGCGTCGATCGGCCTGTCCGCGGCCCCGCTGGCCGTCACCGGCGCCGAGCCGATGTTCCGGCGGGCCGAGGCATGGCTGCGGGACGAGGGATTCCTGCCGCCCACCCAACGCCCGCGCGCCCCCTACGTGGAGGACGAGGAGCGGGCGCAGGCCCAGCTCGCCAACCTGCGACGCTTCGAACTGGCCCGCTCCGAAGTGGGCCTGCGCGCCTCGGCCGACGCCCTCCTCGACGGCGGCCGGCCGTTCTGGATGGAGCTGCCGTCGCGCACCGGCGGCACCCGCCGCGTCCAGCTGCGCCTGAGCGCCACCCGCGACCCGGCCGCCCGGACCCGCCACCGCCGCACCCTGCCGGGCATCCAGGTCATGGGCATCTCCTCCGTCGGCGTCCCCGGCAACGAGTCCAGGGGGCGCGCCCACGGCTGGCAGGTCGGCATCGGCGGCGGCCCGTCCGGCCCGGTCGGCGACCCCGACGAGGCGCCGTGGACGCTCGCCGGCGCCGGCGATTACACGTACGGTCGGCAGAGCGCCGACACCCTCGCGGCCGGCTCCGGGAACAGCCAGGACCAGTTCTTCATCGGCAGCGGCCAGGACGCCGAGGTCTTCGAGGTGCCCGCGCTGCTGGCGCTGGACCTGTACGAGGACGGCACCCGGCCGAAGAAGCGCTTCGCCGACCCCGGTGACCCGCCCGGCACCCGCCCCCGTCCGCCCGACGAGGAACGGCCGCCCGTCCACACCGTCCCGGGGCGGCTCACCCTCGCCGTCCCGCACCACCGCACCCAGCCGGCCGGCGCCGCCCGCCCGGCGCCCGCCGGCCCCCGGGTACGTGCCGTCAACGCGGCGGACCGGACCCGCCTGGCCATGACGGACCGGACCGGAAACCCCGTACCGAACGTCGTCCGCCTCCCCGACGACGCGATCATGGACAGCCTCCAGGGCTCGGCGGCCCTCGTCGACGCCTTCGACCGGATCGTGACCGGAACCCACCCGGGCAACCCCCCGAAGGGCGCCCTCCACAAGGCCTGGGACGCCACCACCGGCTTCCTGACGGATCTGGCGAACAAGGCCGGCGGCCTCGTCGACAACCTCGACGGGGCCGACCCCACCGACGAGAGCACGCCGTTCAGGGAGGCGTTGCGCGCCGGACTCGGCACCGCCAACCTGATCGCCCGTTCCCACCAGATCTTCAAGGGCGGCTACGTCATCGAGGGTCTGACCCTGCCCGGCCTCGGCGCCGACCACGAGTTCTCCGTCGAACTCCAGGGCTACCTGCACGACCCGGAGAACCCGAACAGCGCGAGCCAGTACCTGGAGACGGACGTCGGAGCCACCGACACCCTCGCGCACCAGAGCGCCGACAGCACCACCCACCAGATCGCCGGGTCCTTCACCGCCGCCCAGCGCCCCGCTCCGGCTCCCCACGCCGCCGAGGGCGGCGCGGGGAAGGTCGCCCGGGCGGCGAAGGACGACCCGCCGGCGTCCGAACCGGGCACGCTGTTCAACCCCTCGGGCCGCCAGGCCCTCACCCGCCGCACCGACACGAGCAAGACCGTCACCTCCTCCACCGGGGTGACGCGCACGCCCACCGAGGGCGGCATGCAGCACCGCATCCGCACCGGCGCGACCATCCTCGTCACCGTGCGCCACGGCCGGCGCAACCTGGTCGGCAACACCCTGGGCGTCACCGGCGCCGATCCCGTCACGATCGCCGTGGAGATCCCGCGCGGCGCCCAGTTCCTGATGAGCGACACCCAACTCAGCCGGGACTCCGAGTGGTTCCGCACCGTCGCCTCGCTGACACCGACCCCGCGTCCCGCAGCCGATCTGCCCCTGCCGGATCGTTTCGCCCGTACCGGGGAGCCCGGGCTGGCCGGCATCCTCTCGGTCCGGCAGTTCGCACCGGCGGCCCACACGACCGCGCCGAACACGACAGCCGCGAGTACGGCCGCCGCGAGTACGAGCGCCCAGAACACGCCGGCCCAGAACGCGCCCGCCCCGGGCACGAGTGTCGCGAACCCCGGTGCCGCGCCCACGAGCGCCCCGCCGCCGCCCGTTCCGCCCGCCACCGCTCCCGTGGAGCGCCGCGACGCCCTGCGGACCGAACTGACCCGGCTGGTCGAGCAGGAGGCCCCCGGCTCCACCAGCCCCGGCCACGCCGCGTACTTGTCCGGCGTTCGGACCCGGATCGCCGACCTGACCACGTCCACCGCCCTGCGCGCCCTGCCCGCCCGCGGCCCCGGCCACGCACAGCGCTTCCACTTCCTGCACGTCGCCAAGGGAGGCGCCCGGCTCGTCGAGGTGTCGCTCCAGGCCAGGCCCCGGCAGGACACCGCCGGACTGCGCACCGTGCGCGGCCGACGTGCCGGGGCGGGCGCCGGCCAGGAGCAGGTGCACGTCCACGCCCCGTCGAACACCTCCGTCGGCACCACCACGACCCGCCAGAGCGCCACCACCTTCACCCCCAACGCCCGCTACCCGCGCCCGGCCGACGACACCCGAACCGACCGCACCGGCCCCGCCCTGACCTACACCACCAGCAGCTCCGACACGGCCAGGACCTCCTCGACGGACGAGGACCGTTATTGGATGCGCACCGACAACGCGGCGGACTTCGAGGTGGAGTACGAGTACACGGCCTCCGTCCGCTCCGAACTGGTCACCGAATGGCCGCTCAACATCCCCGGCGGCATGGTCGAGGCCGGCGTGATCGGCTGGTTCGACGAGAACACCGGCTGGATCGAGTGGGCCCGGCGCATCCTGTTCGGCCGTCCCGAACGCACCGCCACCGTGCCCGCCCTGGTCACCCTGCGCTTCACCGGCAGCGAGGCCGTCGATCCGCCGGCGCCCGCCGACCCGTTGGCGCCGTCCGTGTCGGCCGTCGACCCGCGGGCCGCCGGCGCTCCGGCGGCCGCGGGAGGCCGCCGCATCGGGGCCGGGCAGCGCGTCGTGCCGACCGGCCCGGCCCCCGTGTTCCACTTCAACGCTTACCGCGAACTCTCCCGGGCCCTCGTCGAGGTCGCGCCGGACCTCGCACCGGGCCTTTCCTCGACGTCCCTCTCCGAGTCCGCCGAGGCCGCGGCCGTTCGCATCGGGGAACTCATCCAGGCCGAGAACATCAGCGTGGACCTGCCACGAGGCGCCGGCATCACCTCCTCCATGCCCGGCGCGTATCCGGCGGAGCAGGACGCCGACGCCCCGCCGGGCCTGCGGATCGAGGTCCGCAACCCCCGGCGGATCACCGATGCCGGAGACGTCACCCTGGACCGGCTGCGGCTGCCCGGCACCACCGCGTCGACCGCCCTCACGGTCGGCGGCGCCTCCAACACCGTCCTGCAGACCGCCCACACCGCCGACGCGCTGAATCCGAACCACCTGTTCGGAGCGGGCCTTCCCGTACTCGGCCGGCAGCCCCCGACCCAAGGGCCCGGCACCGCCGTCACCGCGAGCCGCCGCGAATGGTTCAAGCTGGGCGGCACCTCCCTGCCGGCCGACGGCGGACGCGGCACCCGCAGTCACGAGACCATGGTCGACGTCCTGATCACCGTCACCGGGCCGGGCGGCACCCGGTACGTCACCGGCAGCGCCGAGATGCGCCTGACCGAACGCGACGTGCTCGGCCACGGCATCACCGACGCCCGCACCGACCCCCAGGTGTACGACCTCCGGTCGATGCTCGCCGGGCAGCCCGCGGCCGACCTCCGCGACTGGACCAGGCACCCCGTCGGCGACCTGCCCGCCGCGCTGGCCGGCGTACTCGACCTGAACGAGGACGCCGCGCAGATCTGGCTCGCCCCCGGCCCCGACCCGGACGGCTCGCTCCTCGGACGCGCCCTCTACGCGGCCTCCCGCACCGCCGTACTGGCCGCCCGGCCGGTGGAACTCGTGCTGCGGACGGACGACGGGCTCCAGCACTGGGTGTTCGGCGAAGACGGCTCCCTGGCGAGCACCGACGCGGCCACCGTCACCGCCTGGAACTCCCTGGCCGACACCATCACCGAGCACAGCGACGCCCAGCGCGGGCAGGATACGGCCCGACGGCGGGAGAGCGACCTGCGCGCCCCGCGGGCCGCCGCCGTGACCGCCCTCGACGGAGCCGTGAAGGCACTCGCCACCGCGGAGACCGCCCACCGGCAGGCCGTCGGTGAGTTGCGGGGCGCGGTCAAGGCGCACGCGAGGGCCCGCACCGCGCTGACCCACGGGAAGAGCGCCGAAGTCCGTCTGAACGGCCGCATACGGAGGACGGAGAGGGACATCACCGCCGTGGAACGCCGGCTCGCCGCCACCGGGCGCGAGGAGCGCGCCCGGTCGGTCGAGGCCCGGACCGCCGCCGCCGAACTGCGGCACATGGCACGCCAGACGAAGGCACCCCGGCCGCCGCTCAGCGTCGCGGCCGTGCAGGCCCGTGAACAGCGCGCGCGGACCGAACTCGCCCGGATCCAGGGGCAGCAGACCCGACTGCGCACCCGGCTGAACAGCCTCGGTACCGATCTGGCGACCACCCGCACCGCCGCGCAGGCCGCCGGTCTGCGCCTGCCCGGTCTCGCGGCGGCCGTCACGACCACCCGCGCCGCCGAGGACGACCGCCGCACCGATCTCGGCGCCGCCACCGACCGCCGGAACACGGCCGAAGGGCTGCGCGACCGGCGGCGCACGGCCCTCGACGCCGTCGACCTGGCCCTTGATACCGCGCGAAAGGAGCAGATCCGCCAGGCCGCCATCCAGACCACCGCGGCTCGACGACTGGCCGGCCTCGCCCGCACCCTCGGCGCCGCCCGCCGCACCGCGGGCGAGGGCCTGATCGACGTCCCGCTGTCCTCCGTGACGTCGACCCCCGCTCGCGGCCCGCGCACCGCCCTGGCCACCCGCTCCACGGCCACCCCGGCGACACGGACCACGACGGCGGCCTCCTCGAAGAAGCCCCGGGGGAAGAACGGGGTGAAGCCCCCGCTCCCGTCCGCACCCAAGGGAACGGTGGGAGGAACGCAGACCCTGCCCGGAACGGGGACGGGGGCGGGTACCGGACCCGGGACGGGTGTCGGCACCGGGCCGGTCACCCCGGCCGCGTCGGGGCAGTCGTCGCGCCGCCCTGCCGCCGGCCGTCCGCTGCGTACCGTCGCGAACGGCGAGTGCCTGCCGTACGCGTTCCTCGCCGGCGCGCCCCGACTGGTCCGCGACCGGCTGCCCGGCTTGGCCACCAACGACCCGGCGGTCTTCGCCTGGCTCTCGAACACCGCGGGAGTCCGCGCCGACCTGCACGCCCAGGCCACCGCACTGTCGTACACCGGCGCGCTGCCCCCGCACCACCCGTCGCAGGCGGCCGTGGCCGCCCTGCGCACCACCATCGCGCACCGCGTCCAACAGTCGCTCGGCGGAACGCCGTTGCCCGACCAGGTCGTCCTCCAACTGCGCGCTTCGGTCGCCGACGAGTTCGCCCGCCACCTGAACGACCCGGGCACCAGCCGCGCCGACCTGCTGGCGCTCGCCGTGCGGCACGGCGTCGGCCACACCGCCGCCCTGACCGACGGCGAACTGCGGGACGAACTGGAGGCCGTCTACCGGACTAGCACCGCGCCGCTCGACACCACCGAACTCCAGGGGCTGTTGAACGCGGTGCGGACCTGGGAGAACAGCTGGGCCTCCGACTACGGGGACGTGTTCCTGATGCTGACGGCGCACGTCCTCGGGGTCGCCGTCGACGTCGCCCAGCCCGAGTGGGTCGGCGGCCCGTCGAGCGTCCTGGAGCGCTACGGACCCCAGGGCGCCCCCGTGGTCGAGGTCCACTACTCACCCAGGCACCGCCACTACTGGGGCAGCGACGCGATCCCCGCCACCGCCCCCGCCACCACACCGGCCCCCGCGCTGAACTCCGTACCCGCCCCGACCCAGGGCACCGACGACGCGCTGATCGGCCGCGCCCGATCGGCGGGGATCGAGGACCTCGACATAGACGAGGCACTCCTGTCGGCGTTGGATTCCGAGGAGGTCACCCGGCTGCTGGACCGCAGCCGGCCGGTCCCGGTGTCGGAACTCACCGGCGCCGGGGTGGTGCTCACCGCCGGGCAGAGCGCCCAAGCCGTCCTGCTCGGGGGGTCGTTGACGGTCGAGGAACTCGGCCTGTCGTCGCTCCAACACCTGCGGTGGCTGCTGAGCGGCCCCGCGGGGGAGGCGCCGGCGGCGGCGGTGTGGGAGGCCGTCGCGCGGGCCCTGGGGATCCGGAGCACGGCCGCCCCGGCCGGCGGGACCTTCGCCGGCACCGGCACCGACGGAGGCACGTCCGTGAACTCCGGCGACCCGGCGTACGTGGTCACAGGAGACGCGTCATGACGAACCCGCACCCCCGCCCCGTGGCATCGATGACGGTCGGATCCTTTACCTCGCCGTCAACTACCGTACGCCGGAGTAGCGTTGACTCGAACTGCCGGTCGATTGCCGTCCGGCCGGCCAGGATCGGAACGATGACGACAGCGATGACGAGGATCAGCCACGACGGCCGCACGGCGGCGACGGACGGGGATCGCCGGTGATGCTCTGGAACCGACGCAGGGACGAGGGCACCTCGCAGGCCGGTCCGTCCGAGGAGGGCACGGCCGGAGGAGGGGGCTTCCTCGTCGAGGAGTACGACCGGGTCCTGCTGCTCCGACAGCCGTCCGACGAACTGCTCGGGCCGGAGGAGATCGCCGACCTGGTCCGGTGCGCCGAGACCGACGAACCCGGCACCGTCACCGTGGTCGCCGGCGCCGACGAGAAGTCCGCCCCCGCGCTGTGGCCACGGCTCGGAGACCTCCTCGACTGGGTACGCGACGAAGGCGCCACCGCGGTGCGACTGGTCATGTCCGGCTCCGGCGACGGTCGTCCGGGAGGGAACCCGGCAGTGGCCCAACGCATCGCCGACACATGGGAGTTCGAGGTCGTCGCCCCGGACGGAACGGTGCTCTGCGTGCCGGGCGGCGGACTCTTCGTCCACGGACCGCCCGGCGGGGAAGGCGGCGGGGAGCGCGGGTGGTGGCGCTTCCGCCCGGGTGTCGCCCCCGTACCGCTGGGGCCGCGCCAGCCGGTGCCCGTCTGGCGACCCGTCCGACTGCCGTCCCGCACCCGAGGCGGTCGCGTCGTCGAGGAGATCCCGGCAGGGGTCCTCATCCGGTCCGGTGACGGTCCGGCACCCCGGCCCGGCGACCTCTGCTACGCCGTACCGATGGACGGCCAGGGCCCGCTGCTGGTGCTCGGGGTGCCGGACGGCGAGGACGTCGACACCGAGGACGTCTCCGACGTCGTCGCCTCCTTACCCGACGAGGCGCGGGTCGCGCTGCGGGTGGCCCCCGGCGGCCGCCGGGACGTGCTGCACGCCGGGCAGGCCGCCGCCGACCTCGTCGGCGCGGGCGTCGTCGTCTACAGCGGCCTCCCGCTGATCGTCGCCTCGGGCCCGGGGCCCGAGTCGGCCGTGCGGTCCATGGTGGTCGGCCGGGACGGGGCACCGCGCTGGCAGCCCTTCGTCGACTCGGTGCTCTGTGCCCCCGGCGCCCCGGAGCCGAGCCTGCTGCACTGGAGCCCACCCTTACCGGACCGGGAGCCGGCCGAACACGGCGTCGTGCACCTCTCCGACCGCTGGCAGGTCTCCGTGAGCCGGGCGGGCCTGCTGATCGGCGCTCGCGACGACGGCCCGCAGCCCCTGGCGGCGCGTCCGGTGGACGCGGACGGTCCGGCGATCGAGGTGGGACGCCCCGGAGAGGAACTGGACACCTCGCTCTGGCCGGCCCTGTCCGAACTGCTCGACGGACTGGAGCCCGACCTGCGCACCCGAGCCCGGCTGCACGTGCACGGCAAGGCCCTGGACGGCGGCCGTGAACTGCGGCGCCTGGCGGCTCTGCACGGTGTCCGCAGCGTGCGCTTCGCGACCTTCGGCCGTCCCGCGGAAGGCG
This sequence comes from Streptomyces sp. H27-H5, assembly GCF_026627505.1. GTDB lineage: Bacteria > Actinomycetota > Actinomycetes > Streptomycetales > Streptomycetaceae > Streptomyces. Next base: position 73,935 of record NZ_JAPNLK010000027.1, read on the forward strand.
CGGCCCGCCTCGGCCCCGGTGGGGCGCTGCGTGCCGAGCCCGCCACCGGAGCGTCGACCGCCGCCGTCGCGGGGCCGATCGTCCCCACCACGGCCGGACCGCCCGTCGCGGCGCCGACCGGTTCGACCACCGGGACGGCGGTCCCCGCCCCCCAGGTACGACGTCCGGCGGGGCAGACGCGCGGAGCGGACCCCGAGGCCACGCGCCCGAGCCCGGGGTCGGTTGCGAGCCTGGGTTCGGTTGCGAGCCCGAGCCCGGGGGCGGTCCCGCCCGCCCGCCCGGAGCCCTTCCCCGCCACCGGTTCGGCGCCTTTCCCGTCCACCGGTTCGGGGCCGCTTCCGGTCACCGGTTCGGCGCCCCTCCCGGCCGCCGGCCCGGGACATGGAGCGGAAGCCGGGCCGGCCGGCCCGTCGACCGCCCCGCAGCCCGTCGTGACCACCACCGCGACCCTCCCGGATCCGGGTGCGGGCTCCTCCGGGGACGGATCCCGTGCCCCCGAGAGCGCTCCCGCCCCGGCGGCTGCGGCGAGCGGTGGCCCGGCCGTCGCGGGTGCCGGTCCGTCGGCGCCGGCCGGCGTTGTGACCGCCTCCGCCTCGGCCCGTGTCCGGTCTCCCGAGACACCGGCCGGCGTCGTGCCCCGCACCGGTCCCTCACCCGCGCCGCCCGTCGCGTCCTCGCCCTCTCCGCCTGCGATTCCCTCCGGCGCCCGTCCCACCCCGGACCCGGGCCCCGCGACCCGTCCCGTCGCCGGTCTGGAGAGCGCGCCGGCCGGGCCCCCGCCAAGCACACCGGACCCGCAGCCGGACCCGCAGTCCGATCCGCAGCCGGACCCCCGACCGGGCCCGACGCCCGAGCGCGCCGTTCCGTCGGCGGGACCCGCTTCCGCGCGCCTGTCGGCGCCGCCGCGGGGGTTGCTGCCCCCGGTGCCCGTCCTGCCGGAGCACCACAGCACCGAGGCCGAACGGACGGCGTTCCGGACGCTCGCCGACACGGCCTGGGAACGCCATGCGGCCGCCGTGGCGCGTACGTTGACCCGGCTGCCCGCGCTGCGGGGCGCGGAACAGGTGGCCGCCCGCGCCGACCTGGTGGCCCTGCTGCTCTACCTCGGACCCCCGGACGGCCCCTTCGGCCACCGGGAGCTGGACCGGGCCCTGCGTGCCGGGGGCGGTCGACTCCTGCCGTACGCGGCCTGCGTCGCGTCGGCGCTCCGGCGGCTGCCGTCCTTCCGGGGCGCGGCACTGCGAGGCGCGCCACCCGGAACGGGACCCGGCACGCCGGACGGCGCCGACGCCGCACTTCCCCGGCCCGGGACCGTACTGCGCGAACCGGCGGCCGTGAGCGCCCTGCCGTGCGGGGGGACGGGCCCGGAGATCGGGAGCGCCCGGTTCGCGATCTGGTCGGTGACCGGACGCCGGGTACGGCAACTCTTCGGCGCGGCGGGCTCGTCCGCCGCGCACGACGAGATCGTCTTCGCCCCGGGCACCGCCTTTCGGGTGCTCGAAGTGCGCGGCGACGGCCCCGACCCGCTCGTCCTGCTGCGTCAACTGTCCACTCCGGCGACCGCCCCGCCACCCGCCCGGTACGCGGAACCGGACGCCGAGGACCGGGCGGTGCTCGCACGTCTCGACGAGGCGCTGCGCGGACGCACCGCCGCCCCGGCGGGCTTCGTCTGGCCCGAGCGCTGCGCGGGACCGCTGGGGGGAGCCGGACCGGACACCGACTGACCATCCACGGGCCGCGCCCCGTCGCGGTCCTCCGCGAGACCACCAAGGCGCACCACGACGACCGACTGTTCGAACGAGGCATGAGGAGTGTCAATGCCCCAACAAGAAGGCGGCTCGCAGATGTCGAGCCCTGCCGTGAGACTCGCGGCGGTCCTGCCCGCGGTGCCGGGAGAACCCGGCTCCGCGCTCGCACCACGCGGATCCGCCACGACGCCGGTACCGGCGATCCCATCGGGCGCCGTGAACCGCGAGAGCGGGGCGGCCCCCGAGGGATCCGGGCCCGCGCACACCACCACGTCCACGTCCACGACCGGGACGGGGACGGGAACCCAGGCGGCCACCGAGGTACGGAGCGGGTCCCGGACCGCCACACGCGCCGGCGGGGCGGTGGCGAGGGCCGCCGCCACCTGGCGCGGGAGCGAGGCCCAGGCCGTATCGACCACGGCGCCGTCCGCACCGCACGGCGGCGCCGTCGCGGCCGGAAGAGGTGACGAGCCGCCCAGTGGACGACCCAACAAGCCGCTGCTGGCCGCGGCGGCGATAGCGGGAACCGTGCTCATCGGGGCGCCGTTCCTCCTGCTCGGCCTCGGCAACGACGATCACCGCAACCAGGCGTCGGTACAGGAAGTACCCGTCGGTGGAACGGTGTTGGAGAACCTCGTTCCGAACGGAGGGCAGGTCGGGAACGACTACGCCACGGCCGCCCCCACCCGCAAGCCCGCGTCGTCGCCCCGGACGGGCCCCGTGCCGGACCGCCAGTCGGGGGCCACCGAGCGCCCGGCCGGCGCGAACGTGGGTTCCGACGTGGAGAAGCGCAACGACGGGCGTACCGGCACCAACGCGCCGCCGGCCACCGCGCAGGGCGCGGCAGGCACGGGGGCGCGACCGGCACCCGGATCGCCGGGGAACACCCCGGCGGACCAGAAGTCCCCACAGCAGGACAAGGCCCCACAGCAGGACAAGAACGCGGGCCAGGACAAGGCCGCGGAGCAGGACAAGGCCTCGGGGCAGGACAAGTCCGTCGCCTCGAAGGAGTCCCCCGCCCTCTCGGCGCCCCGGCAGAAGGAGGCCCCCGCGCAGGAGCGCCGCGCCGCACCGGCGGAGGCCGACGCCCCCGACCCCGGCGCGGTGAAGCAGGTGGCCGACGTGGCACCGGAGAAGGACGCCGCGCCCGACGCGAACAAGGCTCCCCAGCCGGCGAAGCCCGCCCCGAAGGAGCAGCCCGAGAGCGACCCCGCCGCGAGGAAGGCTCCCGAACCGGCGAAGCCCGCCCCGAAGAAGGAGACCCCCGCCCAGCCGGCCCCGAAGAAGAAGGTCGCGGCGAAGCCCACGACCCGTGCCGGGGATGCCCTGCCGCAGAGCGCGAACTTCGGCACCGTGCGGAACGTGCCGCTCAAGAACGCCATGACGGGCATGTGCGCCGACGTCCCGAACTACGGCAAGGGCACGGTGGACGGTCCCGTCAACCAGTTCACCTGCAACACGACGACCGGGGACAACCAGCTCTGGGACCTCGTCGTGAGCCGCCCCGGCGCCGGTCCCGACGGCGCCGACCTCTTCACCATCCGAAACAGCAAGGACGGTCTCTGCCTGGACCTGCCGAACTTCGCCGGACAGGAGGCCGGTACCGGTGTGTCCGAGTTCCACTGCCGCCCCACCAGCGCCGACAACCAGCTCTGGTACCTGGAGAAGCGCTCGGACGGCAAGTTCTGGATCCGCAACCAGTCCAGCGGTGGCCAGTGCCTGGACGTGTCGGGCGAACACGGCAGCGGCGGCAAGGACGCCCGACTGACGATCTTCGACTGCAACAAGCGCGACGACCACGTGTGGTCCTTCTCCTGATCCGGCTCCCGTCCCGCGTGGGCGGTTGACGCGATCCATCCGTGCCCCGGGCGGCCTCCGCCCGGGGCACGGTCGTACCCGGCACCCGGCACGCAGCGTTCGGGATCCGGTACCCGACACCGACACCCGGCATCCGGCACCCGTCTCCGCATCGAGCGGAGGCGGCTCGCGCGGTCGGTGGGAATCGCCGCGGGGTGAGTGGACTTAAGCCCGGGGAACGGGCGCCGGAACACTTGCCCCGCTCTTCTTCGGGAACCCGGCGAAGCGTCATCTTCCCGGCATTCGACGTTGGGTGGTGCGTCGCTCCTCGGCCTAGCATCGGGCGATCCCCGGCCCCTCTGGCGCCGCACACCGCCGCCCACCCGACGGAGTCCGACCGTGCGTCAAGACAACCTCACGCCCTCACCGTCCGACGCGCCGGACGGAACGCGCCGGGCGGAGCGTTAGATGCAGGAGATCGACTTCCCGGAGGACGTCCGGCGGATGCTGTGGGTGCTGATCGGCGAAATGCCGGTGCAGGCCCGCGAGAACCTCGCCTACGACAGCCGCGAGTTGTACCTGCGGCTCGGCCGGGGCATCAGGGAACTGCGGGACGAGATCCGGCAGTCCATCGCGGAGGCGTCCACCGCCCTGCCCCGGGAGGTGGCGGACCGCTACGTCCGGGGCCTGTCGTTGCTCACCGACGACGGGGGAGTGAACCACCTCGACGCGATGACCGACCAACTCGACGACATCGCCCGGGGCCAGGTCGACCACTCCATGAACATCCAGCAGGCCAAGTGGGAGATCATCGCGGAGATCGTCGCGCTCCTCCTCGAACTGGCCCTGCTGGCGGCCCTCGCCGTGATCACCGGTGGTACGTCCGTGTCGCAGATGGCGTTGGCCCGCGCCCGGAGCCGGCTTGCCGTCCTCCTCGTCGTGGACCGCCTCCTGCGCATGACCCATCTCGCCCCCAGCCTCACCGGAGCCCTCGAAGAGGCCCTCCAGACCCTCGCCGTGCGCCTCGCCCAGATCGCCCTGAACCCGAACGACCGCCGGCCGGACGGCATCGACTGGAAGGACGTCGGCAAGTCCGCCGCCTTCGGCGCGGTCGTCGGTCTGCTCGGCGGTGCCCTCGGCGGAGCCGCCGACCACTTCCGGAACTGGTTCAAGCACTCCTTCGACGACTTCGACCGCTTCGCCAAGGACCATCCGCGCTTCACCACCCTGCTCGACGGGGTGAACGAGGTGGCGGAGGCGTTCGTCGTCGGCGCGGTCAGCGAGGCCGCCGGCGAGACCCTGATCCAGGGCGTCTTCGAGGGGACCTGGGAGTTCTCGTGGGACACCTTCGTCGGATCCGGCACCAGTTCGGCGTTCGAGACGATCGCCGGGGGCGCCGTCGGCGGCGGCGCCCTCTGGCTGCACCGTGCCCTCCTCCCGGACCTCGGAGCGGGTGATCCCTCGTCCGTCAACCGGCTCCCGGGGCGCGGTGGTCCGGGAGGCACGGGCGGGCCGCGCTCCTCGGGCAGCGCCGCCCCGACCGTCCCCGCGGCGTTCCCGGCCCCGGTCCCCGTGCCGGTACCCTCCGCGGCGCCGATCGCGACGGGCACCGACCCCTCGGGCGCCGGGCCGTCCGCGCCCACCCCGTCGGCACGGCCGCACACGCCCGCGCTGCCCGTCCCGCCCGGTCCGCCGTCCCGCGTCCTCACGTCGAGCGTCCCCGCAGCCTACGACGGCTCCGGCCGTGCGACCCCCGCCGACCTCGACCCCCACCCGCCCACGAGCCGTACGACGGGAACCACGACCATCACCCCGGGGGGCCCGGGCCCGGCTCTTGTCCCCGCCGACCCTGGGGGCCCCTGGGCCCCCGGCCCGGGTACCTCGACGGGCGGCGCCTCGGTTCCGTCCTCCTCGCCCGCGGTCAAGGAGGCGGCGACAGCTCCGGAGCGGACCGCGGGGACGGGACCGTACGCCGACGGGTCCGGCGACGAAGCACCGGAACCCCCCGCGCCGCACACCGTCAACTCCGCCCGCCCCGCGGGCAGCCCCCCTCCCGCTGCCGGCGCGGGAGACGGACCGGCCGCGGAGAGTACGGAGCCGGGTACGGAGCCGGACCCGGTGTCGGCCGTACCGCGCCCCACGTCGTCCGGTCCCGCCGCCGACGGCGGTACGGACCCCCGCGCCACTCCCGACGCCTCGAAGGCCGGGCGGGACGCGGGCGCGCCCCCGACCCGCCGGGACCCCGGCACGCACGAAGCCGACGCGGAGGGCGAACGGGGCCGGTCGGCGCCCGAACAGAAGGCGGCGGACGACGCGGCGGACCACACCGAAGACGACGCGGCGGACAGCGCGGCGAACGACACGGAAGACGACGCGCCGGACGGCGCACGGGAGCCGGGCGCCGTCATCCCTCCCGTCCCCGCCACCCCCCTGACCGGGAACGCGGCCTGGGAGGCCGCACGGGCCGCCGTCCCCCCGGTCACGCGCGCACACACCTGGGTCGACCCGGTGTCCACGCCCGCCGATCCCGCACGACCGGGGGAGAGCACCCGGTACGTGGTGCGGTCCAAGTTCGAGGTCCGGCAGGTCGCCCACGACGGCGACCTGGTCACGGACCTCACCGTCCGCGTCGCCACCGGCCCCGAGGGCCTGCCGGCGGACGTGTGGGACAAGGTGCGGGGCGGGGTCGAGGCGTACTTCAACGAGCCGGCGCACCGGCTGCCGGACGGTGGGCGGCTCCACGTCACCGTCGAGCAGACGGCGGACGACCCGCACCCCAACGGACTCACGGTCGCCCTGGCCGGCCGCGACCAGCCGATGACCCGGACGGCCTGGTGGGCGGACGCGGAGCCCGTCGACTACGCCCACGAGATCGCGCACCAACTCGGCCTGCGCGACGAGGCCCGGAGCGTCGAGGCCACCGGGCGTCCGGACATCCCCGGCAGCCTGCTCGGCGACTACACCCGGCCGGCTCCGCCCGGGCTCGCGCAGGGCGGCCTGCGAGGCCGCCACCTGAGTCTCCTGGCCGCCCACGTCGGTGACCTCACCGAGGCACCGCCCGGCCACCCCGCTCCCGATCCGGTCGCGCGGCCGATCCGTACGGTCGGCGGCCCCCGGGGCGCGGAGCCGCGCGCGCCCCGGCCCGCGGATCCGCCACCGACCACGCCCGGCCAGGCGCCCGTGTCGGGGCACCCTCCGATCCCGCCCGCGGCCCCCACCACCGCGACCTCGTCGACCACCGCGACCTCCTCGACCACGCCGGTCGCCTCCACCACCCCGGCCCCCTCAACCCCCGCCACCGGTACCGGAAACCGCCTGGACGGGACCCGCCCGCCCCGGTTGGACCGGGGCGCCCCGGCGCCGGCCGCCAGGGGCGGTCGCACCCGGTTCACGGACGGGACGGGCATCCCCGCGTACATCGACGACCTGGCCTCCCTGCTGGCGGACGCCCCCGCCGACCTGATGGAGGAGCTCCTCTCCCAACCGGCGACCTTCGGCCAGAGCAGCCTCGTCCTGCGCGGCGCCGAGCTGATCGCCGCCGAAGCCGAGGCCCTGGTACGGCGCGACGCGTCCCTGCGGCCCACGGCAACCGAACCCGGCACTCCCGCCGGCGCCGGCCCCCTGGCGGATCTGCGCGCGGCCCTGCGCCGCCGCCCCCGCGCCCTGATCGGCGGGCTCGCCTTCCCGTACACCAACGCCGCCGGAGAGGCCAGGGTCCTGCACGTCACCGCCCGCCACCACGGAAACTGGGAACGGTTCGCCGACACGTACGGCAGCCCGACCAAGATCGACACGATGGACCGGGCCATCGTCCAGGCCGGCCGGAACAGCAGCGTGCGGTCCACGACGCAACTGGGCCTGGGCGGACCGTTCCTCGGGCCCTCCTCCGCCGCCGCGTTCGGCGGTTTCGGTCGACTCACCCTGCGCGGCGGGTTCAGCACCAAAGTGGGCTACGGCCACCTCGACCAGGCCTCCGCGCAGGCGGAGACGCGCACCCTCGACGGCTCCCACGTCTACCTGGACGACCTCCACCTCACCCTGCGCGTCACCGACGCCGACGGCCGGCTGATCACCGACCCGACGCCGCCGGGGACCGCCGGCCCGGCACGCGCGGCGCAGGTCGGCTTCACCGTCCGCGACGGACTCGCCCTGCGCCTGCCGGACAGCGCCGTGAAGCCGTCGAAGCCGGGCCGGACACCCCGCTCGATCGCCATGGACCACCAGACGCAATACCGGCTGGTGCGCACCGAGGGCTTCGGCCCCGTCAGCCGCATCCGGGACTGGGCCGCCGCCCGGATCGGCGCCGTGCCCGGCAGCTCCGCGCACCAGGAGCTGGACGCGTTCTTCTCCGGCGAGTCCTTCCAGCGGCACGCCCGGATGCTGGCCGCCGGACGGCTGACCACCGCCCCGCTGTTCGCGGACGACCGCCGCCGCACCCCGCTCGGCGTCTTCGTGGTCGAGCGCGTGGTGCCCGTCCGCGCCACCCTCGTCACGGAGACCCCGGACGCCGAACTGCGTGACATCGCCACCTCCACCGTCCGCAACGACCGCTCCCTGACCAAGGGCGTCAACCTCGGCATCGACGGCGTGCTCGGCCCCGCCTTCAACTTCCTCGACCTGGGCGGCGACGTACTCAACCTGCGCCTCCAGTTCGGCCCGGCCTTCCGCCACCTCTTCTCGGTGTCCCGCACCACCGCACTCGGCGGCTTCGGCGGACTCAAGACCTCCGGCCAGGTCAAGGGCGCACCGACCGGCCTGTACCTGGTCCGCAAGACGGTGTACGTGCGCCACGCAGGCAGCGGAGAGCCGGCCGAGCGCTTCCACACCTGGAGCCTGGACCGCATGACCCGCACGGAGGCCCGCAGGCTCGCCGGCTGGGACGACGGAACGACCCTGGCGCTCCGTCACGGCGCGCCCGAACCCCACGCCCCGGCCTACCTCACCCCCGACCACCCGCCCACCCTCGGCATGCACCGCGTCGAGGAGTTCGCCCACGCCGACGGCCGCCGCACCCACGAGGTCGACGGCCGCCCCCGCACCCTCCTGGACGCGTTCACCGACACGGTACTGACCGCCCTCGCCCAGACCCATCCCGCGATGGTCGCCCCCCTCGACGAACTCGCCCCGCCGGTGCGCCGAAGCCTCCTCGCCCGGGCCCGGGCCGCCGGCGAGAGCGCCGGCCCGCTCGGACCGCCCCGCCCCGCCTCCCGGTGGAACGACGCCGACGCCTACCAGACCGCCCTGTCGAACACGCTGACCGTCCTGGCCGCCCTCTCGCACCTGAGCCTGGCCGCAGGCCTGGAAGCCCTGACCACCACCGGCATCCGCATCCGCCTCACCGAACCCGGCACCCTCGGCCAGGGCCACCGGTACGTGCTGGTGCACGGCGAACTCACCAACCGCCGGTACGAGGGCCGCCAGGACGACCTCAAGCTGCGGCACAGCGCGCCGGGCGGCCAGCGGCTCGACGGCCAGGAGAGCCGCACGCGCACGACGGGCGGCGGAGCCGACCTCCAACTCGCCTTCCGCGACCCGGACCCGGGAGCCGGCGAGGCCATCGGCGCCCCCGGCAACGCCGGAGTGCTCTCCCTCGGCTGGCGGAGCACGGTCCGGCACGACTCCGAATCAGGTCACGGCTCCTCCGCGACCAACGAGCCGATGTCGGTGAGCACCAAGCCCTCCCACCTCTACCGCTACGACCTCGCGCTCAGCGTGAGCCACGGCGGGTACTGGCGCTTCCGCGGGATGCTGCGCGGCGTCGCCACCCTCGGGCTGCTCGGCACCCAACCGTTCGTCTTCCAGAGCCCCCGGGCCCCGCTCATCGGCACCGGACCGCACGGCATCCCCGTCCGCGGGGGCCCGGTCACCGGGCAGGTCCTGATCAGCATCCCCGATCGGCACGCCCCCGCGGTCGACCCGCACCGCCCCGGCGCCCCCAACCCGTACCGCGCCCTCGGCGGCCCACCGGCGAGCACGCCCATGCCCCGCCGCCGGGCCCACGCCCTCGCCACCGGGAACCTCGCGGCGACCGGCGACCCCGATGCCGGGGGCCGGGCACACCGGCGCGGCGACCGCCTCTTCCGGGACCTTCAGCACCACCCCTTCCTCACCGTCACCGTCCTCGTGCCACCCGCCCTGGTCGACGCCGTCGCCGACGTCGTGCGCACCGCCTCTGGCGGTTCCTGGCAGTTCTCCCACGAGGGCGCCCCGGCCCGGGAAGCCGTCATGCGGGCCTTCCAACCGCAGTACGCCACCGCCAACTTCGACCAGAGCTCCGGCCCGCTCGGCTTCGCCCTGGCCGGCCTGATGGGCAAACCGCCGTACGGCACCCTGTGGGGCACCTTCCGGCACTACACGGCGGTCCGCGGGATCCACGCGCTGACCGGACCGGTCGAGATGGACACCGAGATGGTCCTCGGCAGCGCCACCCAGGCGACGGGCAAGACCGGGCGCAGCGTCACGCACTCCTTCGGCGGACAGCTCACCTACGCCAAACCGCACGCCAACGCCCACGGCCCCCTCGGCGCCTACGGATTCGTCGTCAACCCCTGGTCCGAGAGCACGCAGCTCAACCGGACCCTCGCCCGCAGCGTCGTCGCCGACCTCAACCTCAAGAGCTTCGGCCACCAGGTCCTGATCACCGGCACGGTCGAGCACGGCACGGCGATGGTGTCCAGCATGCTCGGCGCCACCGCCGCCCGGCTTCCCGTCGTCCCCTCCTCCCTCGCCGGCGCCGCCGGATCGGTCACCACCGTTCCCGGCGGCTGGCTCGCCCACGTGCCGGAGAAGAGCGCCCACCTGCTGGGGCTCCTCGACGACGGCATGGGAGACGTGCCCCGCTACACCGCCAAGGGCTGGTCCCCGCAACCCTGGACGCGCGGAAACTCCTTCGGCACGTACCCCGTCAACACCCTCGACCCGACCGATGTCCTCGCCGCCTTCCAGGCGAAGGTGCGCGCGCTGGGCGTCGACGACGACGCCCAGGAGGACATCCGCCGGCACGTGACCTCCCGCGTCCTGCGCGCCCTGCACCGGGAGATGACCGGAACGGGCACGAGTACCCCCGCCCGGACCGGCGGCTGGGGCTGGGGCAGCGTCCGGATCGGCGGCCGCCGGGCCCGGATCCGCGTGGAACTCCTCCCCGGCACCCCCGTCCTGCGGATGCTCGACCACGGCACCGAGATGGAGGAGAACCGGCGGGCCGTCGAAACCCGGCAGGAGGGTGCCGAGTTCACCTCCGGCCGGGACATCGGCGTACTCGTCGGCGAAAGCGTGTACACCGGCGACCCCACCGCGGTCGCCTCCGGACCCACCTACACCGAGACCGGCACCTCGCGGCGCTCGGTCTCGACCTCCCTGTCCGCCTCCACCAGTACCACCTACCGGGCGGCGTCGACCGAACCGCACGCCGAGACCACCACCCCCTGCCGGCTGCGCCTCACCCTGGAGTTCGACGACGCCCCGCAAACCCCCGGGACACCGGGCCCGGACGCCGGATCCACAGCCGCCCGCACCGCGCTGCGGCGGTTCGCCGGCAAGCAGCGGATCTCTGCCACCGGCGCCATCGGCGACCTGAGCGAACACGTACCGCTCAGCCTGATGGCCCCGGACCCCGACCCCGCCGACCCCCCGCCCGACCCCCGGCTCGCCCCGCCCGACCTCACCGTCGCCACCCCGCCCCGGTCCGGCCCGCGCCCGGAACTCCTCGGCCCCGACACCCTCCACGGAGACGGCACCGCACGGCCGTTCACCTTCCCCGAGAACGGCTTCCACGTCCGCCGCATCATCGGCCTGGAACACGTCCGGGAGGCAGGCCTGCGCGCCATCGGCGAGGCCTACGGGCTCGCCCTCGACGACCTGGACGACGCCGACGTCACACGGGAGCGGCGCGGGGAACTCCTGTCCCGCGCCGCCGGAACCGCCCTCACCCGACCCGGCGGCGGCGCCGCGCAGACCCTGGAGGACGGCACCACCGACACGGCGCTGTCCACCTTCTACGACCAGGCCCTCACCCCGGCCGGATACGAGGTCCCCGGGCTCACCCACCGCAACGCGGCCGGCACCGACTCCGCCCGGCTCTCCCTGCACGCGAAACCGGACTTCTCCCGGGCGGTCCTGCTGTCCGTCGCCGACGGCAAGAAACTCGAGGTCCTGCGCGAGAGCGCCGAGGGCGTCGGCACCTCCGTGAGCCACGAGAACGCCCAGGACTCCGCGTTCGGCGGGGGTGTCGCGATCCGCACCGAGGACACCGGCCTCAATCCCCTGACCGCGAACACCACCGGCCCCGAAGGCGCGGACGGCGACGGCGCCCCGGTCGGCGAGGAACGACTCTCCTCGCTCAACGTCAAACCCAAGACCGGCCGGGCCTTCCTGTTCGCCGTCCCCACGGACTGGCTGAGCGTCGCCGAGGTGCACCGCGGCATCAAGGACAGCGGCCTCGGCAGATTCCTCGCCGGAACCTTCGGCCACCCGCCGCGCGGCCCCAAGGCCGTCTCCTCGCGGACCTACGCCCTGGCCTGGATCCGCGACGACGTCGCCCGGGAACTCGGCCTGATCGACGACACCGGCTTCCCCGCCCGGGTCTCCGCCGCCTGGGACGCCACCGGCAAGGCGGCCAAGGCCTGGACCGAGGCGGACCAGGCGTACTGGAAGAAGCGCCGCGCCTCGACCGGACTGCGCGAGCGGCGGGACGCCGCCCGGACCGCCCTCGACCCCGCCCGCACCGCAGCCGAGGGCACCGCCCGACGCCTCGCCCCCCTCCTGGACGCCTCCGAAACCGCCGACACCACCCTGGCCCGTGCCGAGGCCGACGCCGTACGGGACCACGCCGCGGCGACCGCCCTGGACAGCGCCGCCGACGCCCTCGACACCGCGTCGACCGACCTGCGGCAGGCCGAAGCCGACACCGAGCGGGCCGAGCGCACCGCCCGGGCCACCGAGGACGCCGCCCGCGAGGTCCTGGACTCCCTCCACGGCTGGGCCGCGCTGCCCGGCGGCGACACCGACCCCGACGCCGTACGCCAGGCCGAGGACGGCCTCACCACCGCCCGGCGCACCGCGACCGCGCTCCGCGACGCCGCGGCCCGACGCGTCGCCACCGCCCGCGGTCTGCACGCCACCGCCGACGCCGCACTCGCCGCCGCCGAACGGACCGCGCCGCCGCAGACCGCGGCGGCCCCCGGGCTCGCTCCGCCCACCGCCGACCCCGCTTCCCGGACCGAGCGGGCCCGGCGGACCGCGACCGCACTGCGCACCGGCGCCGACCGGCGGACCACCGCGGCCCGCGCCCGGCAGACGGCCGCCGCCCGCCGCCTCACCGGCCCCGTCCGCGCCGACGAAGCCGCCCGCGCCGCCCTCGCCCGGGCGACCGCCCGGACCGACGCGGCCGACCGGGCCTTCGACACCCGCCGGGCCGAACTCGACGCCCTCGCCCGGACGGCGGAGGCCGCCGCCGCCGAGTTCCACCGAGTACGCGCCGCCACCGACCGGCTCACCCGCTGGCACCGGCTCCACGCCACCGCCGAAGGCCGCCGGCGCCTCGCCGGCCTCCCCGAACCCGCCCCGGTGACGTACACGGCCCCGCCGAAGCCCCCGCCGCCGGGCACCGCCGTTCGGCCCCCGACGCCCCGCTACACCCCGTCCACCGACGGCGCACGGCTGACCTCGCCCGACCACCTCGCGTACACCGTGCACGAGGTGCCCCGGGACGGCGACGGCTTCTTCCACGCGCTCGCCGAAGGCCTGGCCAGGACCGCGCCCGCCCTGCGGGCCCGGCACGGCATCGACCCGGCCGATCCGGGGACCCCCCGAGCCCTGCGCCGGCTCCTCGCCGCCCGCCTGACCGACCCCGCCGACGCCGACCTCCTCGCCGCCATGGCCCCGGACGACGGCGACGTCTTCACCGCCGCCGACATCGACGCCACCGGCCCGGCCCCGGACCTCACCGCCGGCACGCCCGGCCGCCGCGAGTTCGACCAACTCGGCGTCGTTCCGCACGCCGCCACCCTGGACGCCGCCGCCCGCGCCGCCCTCGGCACCGCCCAGCTGAACAGGCCCGGCGACAGCGACGACGACACCGGATGGGACCACGCCGCCGCCGACCTCCTCCCGCTCCTCGCCGCCCGTACCTTCGGCATCGACGTGACCGTGGTCCTCGGCGACGGAACCTTCCAGACCTTCACCCCGGGCGACCGACCGGGCTCAGGCCGACTCCAGGGACTCGTCGACCCCACGGAGGCGGCCCGCCCCCACGTGGTCCTCCTCCTGGACGACCGCCACTACCGCCTCGCCGTCCCGGATCCCGTCCGCCCGCTGCCGCCGCCGCCTCCGGTACCGGAGGCCGCCCCGCCCACCGCCCCGCCCACCGTTCGGTCGTCCGCCGTCGAGGGAACCGGGACCGAACGGCCGTTCACGGACACCCCGCGCCCCCCCACCACCGTGCCGACGCCCCCGGTGCGAGAGCGGGGCCGGTCGCCGGAGACGGCGCCGCAGGACGTCACTCCCGGGGCCGGGCAGGAGATCGGCCCCGCTCCCACCCCGGCCGACACCGGCACACCCCCCGGACGGAGCGGGCCGGACGGGCAGGGGGCGTCCTTCGAGGATGCCCTGCTGGCGACGCTCGACGACGAGGGCGGCAGGCGCCTGTTGGACCGCCGCCAACCCGTGCCCGTGGCGGATCTCGCCGCCACGGACGTGAGCCTGACCGCCGGTCAGGCGGCGCACGCGGTGCTGCTCGGCGGTTCGCTGACCGTCGAGGAGCTGGGCCTCACCCCGCTCCAACACCTCCGCTGGCTCCTCGGGCGCCGGGCCGACGCCCCGGGGGAGGCCGGCAGCGAGGCCGCGAACGACGCGGCCACCGCCGCCCGGATCCTCGGCATCACCATCGAGGTCACCGTCCCGGGAGGACGGACCCACCGGTACGGATCGGGTGCGGGAAACCTCGTGAGGCTCTTCTTCGACGGCTCCCGGTACACCACCCCCACCCGTACCTGACGAGTCGCGTCCCCCGCCGGCCTCCGGGGTCGCGGGAGCACGACGTCGTTCATCCGGGTCGGGCGCGAGCGCCCGGCGCATCCGGTACGGCGTCGCATGTCACAGGGCCGTCACGGACCCCTCGTACGGGTCTCCGGGCGGACACGATGTCCTGATGCGCATTCAACACAGCATCGCCCTGGTCGCCGTGGCCGCCGGGATCCTCGCCCTCACCGCCTGCGAAGCGCCGACCGAGAGCCCCGCGGGCCGCGATCCGAAGCCCGGCGGTTCGGTGCCCGCCGGCTCGGCGGCGCCTCCCGCGACCACCGCGCCCCCGGCCAAGAGCAGGAAAGCCACCTTGCCGAACCTGGTCGGCAAGGGACTGCAGAGCGCCCAAGACGAAGCCCAGGCAGCCGGATTCCCCCTCCTGAAGTCCCACGACAGCCTCGGCCGCGACCGCAACCAGGTGCTCGACCGCGCGTGGAAGGTCTGTACGCAGACCCCTGCCGCGGGCAGCGGCGTCGACACCGGCACCACCGTCGACTTCGGCACCGTCAAGCTCGAAGAGACCTGCCCCGACGGCGACGTCGCCGCACCCAAGCCGGCCGGCGACACCATGCCCGACTTCGTCGGTCAGGGCATGAAGGCCGTCCGCGGCGCGCTGCCCTCGAACGCGAGCATCACCGTCAAGGACGCCACCGCGCAGGGCCGCATGGTCCTTCAGGAATCGAACTGGAAGGTCTGCACGCAGACTCCGAAGGCCGGTGCCACCCTGTCCGGCGCTCCCGTCGCCTTCACGGTGGTCAAGACCGGGGAGTCGTGCCCCTGACCGGCCCCCGCCGGCCGCCAAGCCCTGAGACGAGGACGCGCGGACCCCTCCGGGGTCCGGTGGAGAAGCCACCGGCACCGATCGTCCGCGGCGCGGTACCCCGTGTGCCGCATCGCGGAGCGGGGTCGAGGCCACGGCGACGGCGGGGTCGATCTCCCGCCGGCGCGGGGGCCGGTGGCTGTCCCGTGGGGCCGGTCGGGCCCCTTCAGGTGGTGAGGTGGCTGTTTCCGTCGTGCCGGCCGTCGACGGTGTCGTCGTTGAACCAGTAGTCGCCGGCGGCCAGGTAGCGGAAGGAGTGGTCGGCCTTCGCGGGCAGGGCGACGGTGACGGCGCGGGTGCCGTCGGGGCGTGGCCGGAGCTCGTGGGTGCCGGGAGTCCAGGCGTTGAAGTCGCCCACGACACTGACCGGGCCGGGCGGGGTCTCGGCGGGCAGGACGAAGGTGACCTCGGTGCGGTCCTTGCGGCGCTTGCGTTCGAGCACGGCACAACTCCAGACGTGATCGGTATCGGGCCTTGATGAGCGACGCTCGGGACTCATGATGGCGCCGCCGGCCCCCGCCCGCAGGTCGGCGCTCCGGAGCACCGACGGTGACCTTCCGTCGCGCGCGGATGCGGTCCGTCACGACTCGTGGCAACGTGAGGACGGACCGCCCCCGTGTGCCGGTGAGGCACGGGCCGGGGCAGGCCGGGGGTGGTGAGAGGACGGTGGTGGCCGTGGCGCGACCGGTGTGGGCCGGGAACCTCACATTCGGGCTGGTCAGCCTGCCCGTGGGCCTCCACACGGCGACGGACGACCACACGGTGCCCTTCCATCAGTTGCAGCGCGGGACCTCGGACCGGATCCGCCAAGGCCGGCACCGCCAAGGGGGGCCGCCGCCTCCACCCCGGGCGGGAAGAAGCCCGCCGCGAGGAAACGCGGCCGTTCCGCACCCGAGGCGGCCGAACTCGGGTCGTTGAGCAAGTCCGACCTCTACAAGAAGGCCACCACGGCGGAGATCCCCGGCCGCTCGGCCATGACCCGCGACGAACTCCTCAGGGCGCTTGCCGCCTGACCCTCCCCGCCCGCTGCCCCACGCGCACGCCCCGCGCGGCCCGGCGCCGTTCCCGCTCCGCGACAGGACGGGCCGGATCAGCGCCAACTGACGTCACGAACGCGGCTCATCCGGCTGCCCGCCTGCGTCGATAAGAAACAAGTAAATCCGGTGTGCATGGCTCGGGGGTGTGGGGGCATTCGGTTGTTCGGAGGTTGATAATCATGGTTCCCCTGCTTCTTGTTCT
>NZ_JAPNLK010000280.1 GCF_026627505.1 Streptomyces sp. H27-H5
CATCAAGCACAAGCTCAAGAAGATCCAATACCGCCCCGAACTGATCAACGGCTGCCTCACGGAGACCGGGCTGACCATAGAACTCACCAAGATCGAGAAGGCGGAAACTACGAGTTCAACCTGAGTAGCAGCCCCCACGGACCGCGAACACCTCTGGCGTGCATGCGCAATGCGCCCCGCCACGCCGTCACCGCGAAGGACACACAATGCAGTTCACCGAGGCCCGCCACCTGTACGAAGGCGCCGTCATTCTGCTTGACGAGATCCGCCCCGCCCGCGTGACCACCATCAGCAAGACGGCCGGTGACGAGATCGTTGTCACCCTGGCCTTTCAGGACTCTGAGTCTCCCCTCGTAGCGTGGAGTCCGTGACTGCAGGGGAAGTTGAGAGTCATGGCGGAGAAGCGTCGGGTGTTCACGGCTGAGTTTCGTGAGGGGGCTGTACGGATCGTGACGGAGACCGGGAAGCCGATCCCCGAGGTCGCGCAGGACTTGGGGATCAACGAGACGACGCTGGCGAGCTGGGTGTCGCGGGCCAAACGGGCCGGCAACGGCCGGGGTGAGAGCGAGGCCGAGGAGCTCGCCCGGCTGCGGCGGGAGGTCGCGCAGTTGAAGAAGGACAACAAGGAGCTCGGCATGGAGCGTGATGTTCTCAAACGCTGCATGGTCCTGTGGGTGAAGTAGCTGCCGCGGACCCGGCCGTCGTGGCCGGGGTGATCAGCGACCAGAGGACCGGGCACAACATTCCGCACACCGTCTCCTGCCGCGCGCTGGGCGTGAGCGAGTCGTGGTTCTACAAGTGGCGGATCCGTAAGCCCACCGGGCGTGAGCTGCGACGACAGCAGCTGACCGAGGAGATCAAGGAGATCTTCAAGGAGTCCGGCGGCACGTACGGATCACCGAAGATCTTCATTCTGCTGGTCCGCAAGGGCTGGCACGTCTCGGTGAACACCGTCGCCAGGCTGATGGCCGAACTCGGCCTGGTCGCCCGCGTGGTGAAACACCGCAAGGGCCTGACCAGGCAGGGAAAGCGGCCCGCTGCCCCGGATCATGTGAAGCGGGACTTCACGGCCGAGGAGCCCGACCTCGTCTGGGTCGGCGATATGACCGAGATCGTCACCTCCGAGGGCAAGATCTACCTCGCGACGGTCATCGACCTGTTCTCACGGCGCCTGCTCGGCTATGCGATGGGCGCCCACCATGACGCGGACCTGGTGGTGGCCGCGCTGAACATGGCCGGGACCACCCGGGGCGGTGACGTGCGCGGAGTGATCTTCCACAGCGACCGCGGCTCGGAAGGTGGATTCAACCGGTCGTCGCAACACTTTGATCTCGGAGGTGTGCGACGTGGCCACGGCGGACTGGAGTTTGAAGACCAGCGATGTTCCGGAAGGCCAGCGTCGGCAGTGGCGCGCTGATCGTGCGTTGCGGCCGGCGATGCGTTCGCCGGGGCGGCCTGATCCGTCTCGAGTCGTGCAGCGCCACTTCTGGCGACTGATCGCCACGGGGGTCACGACGGTGGAG
>NZ_JAPNLK010000281.1 GCF_026627505.1 Streptomyces sp. H27-H5
CCGGACCCGTGGAACCCGGCGCACCCCGCAGCGACACGCGACGACCCCGGAACCTCACCACGAGAACAAACCGGGGTGAACCGACCACCCCACGAACACGACCTCATCACTGAAGGATCGAGGTCAACTGGTGCAGTAGGGACGTCAGCGGCAGGCCAACATTCTGCCTTCCGGTCAGGTCCTTCACCTTGGCCGTTGCCGAACGAACAGACTTCCGCGCCGGATAGGTGTAGATGTACTGCCGGTCAGTGCCCCGTTTCCGGTGACGCTGGACGCGCCATCCGAGAAAGTCGAAGCCTTCGTCAATGTGGGTGATCCTCGTCTTCTCGACCGAGAGGCGAAGGCCCATCGGTGTCAACGCCTCTGCGACTTCCCTTCGTAGTTCCTCGGCGTGACCACGGTTGCCGGAGACGAGTACGAGGAAGTCGTCCGCGTACCGGACCAGCCGGTAGTTGGGAAGTCCTCGACGCTGCCTCTTGCGCCGTTCCCCAGAGGTACTGCTCGGTCCTCCGGGTGCCTGGGCGATGTGTTCGTCCAGAGCCGAGAGTGCGATGTTGGCCAGCAGGGGCGAGAGAATCCCACCCTGCGGGGTTCCGGTGCGTGTGTCCGTGAGGGCTCCGTCCCGGGACATGATCCCGGATTTGAGGAATGCCTTCACCAGGAGCAAGACCCGCTTGTCCCCGATCCGATTTCGCACCCGGTCCATCAGGGCCGTGTGCGAGATCTCGTCGAAGCACGCCGTGATGTCGCCTTCCACCACCCATTCGTAAGAATGGCTAGCGAAATAGCGCGTCTCGGCGATCGCGTCATGAGCCCGGCGATTCGGGCGGAATCCGTACGAGTACGGAAGGAAATCCGCTTCGAACACTGGCTCCAGCACCAGCTTCAAGGATGCCTGGACCACCCGGTCCGCCACGGTCGGAATCCCGAGACGACGGAGCTTGCCGTTCGCCTTCGGGATCATCCGCTCGCGCACGGGGACCGGCTGAAAGCTGCGATCTCTCAGTTGAGTTCGCAGCCCGTCAAGGAAAGCCTCGACTCCTTGCCTGGCCTCGATGGAGCGTGCGGTCCTACCGTCCACTCCTGCCGTGCGGGCACCCTTGTTTCCCCGGACCCGATCCCACGCCACCAACGTAAAGGCGGGGTCGGCCACGAGATTGAACAGATCGTCGAACCTGCGATGAGAATCATCGTTTGCCCAACGGTGCAGCTTGGTCTGAATCTCCAGTACCCGGCGTTCGGCCTTCATCAAGGCCCACTCCAGCTCGTCGGTATTCACCGGCGACGACCTCCTGGCATTCCAGTGTCCCTACTGCTGACTTGCTGGCCCCCTTCCCCACGTGGCCGGCTCTCCCGGCCTCCGAGTACTACTCAGCCTCGATCCACCGCGTGATCTTTGATCACGCGGTGTGATTGCTTTTGTGGTGGGTTTCCGGATTCGGGCAGGCCGGTATCCCGGGTGGCCGTCCCGGTGGCGGGTTCTCCGAGGTTCTTTCT
>NZ_JAPNLK010000282.1 GCF_026627505.1 Streptomyces sp. H27-H5
GGAGGATCCGGGCGCGGGTCTTGGTGTGGTTGCGGAGACTCCGATCGTGGGTTGGCTGCGTGAGCTGGGTGGTCCGGTGGGGGGTTTCCATCAGGCGATGGTGGTGCGGACGCCGGCGGGTGCCTCGTATGAGGGGTTGGAGTCGGCTCTTCAGGTCCTGCTCGATCACCATGACGTGTTGCGTGCGCGGCTGGTGCGTGGCGGGTCGGTGTGGAACCTGGAGGTCGGCGAGCCGGGTGCCGTGCGGGCGGTCGATGTGTTGCGTCGCGCGGAGGACGGGGTCACGGTCGCGGCTGAGGCTCGGGCGGCGCGGTCGCGGTTGGTGCCGGAGTCGGGGGTGATGGTTCAGGCGGTGTGGTTCGAGGGTGCGGGCCGGTTGTTGTTGGTGGCCCATCATCTGGTGGTGGACGGTGTGTCCTGGCGGGTTCTGCTTCCGGATCTGGGGCGGGCTTACGCGGGCGCGGTTTTGGAGCCGGTGGGTACTTCGTTCCGGCGTTGGGCGGACAGTCTCACGACTCTCGATCGCAGCAGTGAACTCCCGTTGTGGGAGGGGCAGTTGTCGGGTGGTGATGTTCGGGTCGGGTCTGGTGTGTTGGATCCGGTGCGGGACACGGCGGGGACGGTTCGGCATCTTTCGTTGACGTTGCCGGTCGAGGTGACGGCGTCGTTGTTGACGGAGGTGGCGGCGAGGTATCGGGCGGGTGTCAATGATGTGTTGTTGACGGGTTTCGCTCTGGCGGTCGCCGGTTGGCGTTCGGATGCCTCGACGGAGGTTCTGGTCGATCTGGAGGGCCACGGGCGTGAGTCGGTGGTGGAGGGGGTGGACCTGTCGCGGACGGTGGGTTGGTTCACGAGCATGTTCCCGGTCCGGTTGGACGCGGGTTCAGGCGGGGATCTGGGTCGTGCGTTGAAGCGGGTGAAGGAGCAGTTGCACGCGTTGCCGGACAACGGCATCGGTTATGGCCTGCTGCGTTACACCGACCCCGAGACGGCGACGGCTCTCGCCGCTTTCGCCGGTCCGCAGATCGGGTTCAACTACCTGGGTCGGTTCGATGCCACCGCGGGTGAGGGTGGTGAGTGGTCGCTGTGCTCCGACGTCGACCTGGGGGATGGTCGTGAGCCCGGCATGCGGCTGGCGCACGCGCTGGATCTGAACGCGGTGACGCTTGATCACGCGGATGGTCCGCGTCTGGTGGCTGATTGGTCGTGGCCGGCGGCTCTGTTCGGTGAGGAGGAGGTGCGGGCGCTGGCGGAGGGCTGGTTCCGGGCTCTGCGGGACCTGGCCGCGCAGGCGGCGACCGCTGAGGCCGGTGGGTTGACTCCGTCCGATGTGGGTCCGCTGGTTTCGGTCAGTCAGGAGCAGATCGAGGGTCTGGAGGCCGAGCACGGTCGTCTGACTGATGTGCTGCCGCTCTCGCCGCTCCAGCAGGGTCTGTTCTTCCACGCCGTCTACGACACCCAGGGCGAGGACGTCTACACCGTCCAACTCG
>NZ_JAPNLK010000283.1 GCF_026627505.1 Streptomyces sp. H27-H5
CGGATCCGCTCCTACATCTCCACCGTCCGCAAACACGGCATCAACCCCCTCACCGCCCTACGCGACCTCTTCGCCGGACGGCCATGGATGCTGCCCACAACCAGCGGAAACCCCTAAACAGTTACACCGGCTTGCCCTGGGCGTCCTCAACGATCTCAAGGCCAGTAACATACCTCTGCGGGAACGCTGCCATCTCGGATGCTGTAAGGGCATCCATGGTGATCTTGTTGATCGCGTCCTGAATCGGAATGACATTGGCTAGATCAGAGAAGGGGTCACCGAGGAGACGAGATCGGTTCTCGAATGGGACCACCGGAACCCGCTTGAAGGGATTGGGTAGAGTCTCGCCCTTGTCCCATTCGGTAGTTCCGTAGGCAACCTCGTAGACGTAGTTCTCGGTCCACAAGGTGATCTGCTGCCGGCCCCACGAATCGACCTCGAAACGGGCAGCGGCTTCCAGTTCTGAGAGACTGCCGGCCTTGTAGCTGACAGCCATCCGCTCGGCGGAGACAGGGGTAATGGTCGGTTCGCCTTCAGCGTCTGCCCACACTACGACGTAGGCCCGCCCCTGAATCAGGGCTTCTAGGTGTACGGCATTGGAGTAGGCATCCATGGAAGAGCGCTGCCAAAAGACCCGAGCATCCTTGTCTGTACCCTCTTCACCGGGAACACGGAAGGAATCGACGTTCAGACGCTCGTTGGTGGCGTCCACAATCATCCCGCAGAAGTTGTCTCGCCACTGCTCAAAGACGCTGGCAAAGGCCAGCTTGTAGCGCATCTGGGAAAACGCAAGCTTCTGCTGATGGCCCTCGTAGTACGAGGAGTACAGGCGAGAAGAATGGTCAAATCCGGGTAGCTTCCCGTAGAGGTACATCAACCACTGATCGGGGGTCTGAGGCTTACCTATGAAAGGGGTGTGGCTTCCTGGTGGAACAATCATAGGCAGGCCTCCTTTTAGAAGCCCACGACACGTGACCTTCGGATCTTCATTCGTCCATCAGCGATGGCATCTGCTCTGGCCTCCAAGGCGAGAACTGCACAAACGGCTAGGTCGATCTTCCGCTTTGAGCGCGGACTGTCTTTGGTGATGAGAATGCCCTGAGGCACTTCACGGGTGACTGCATTAAGGACGTGCCGGCTAAGGCGGTAGTCGCCATCGTGGCGAACGTCCTTAACGGTGACGGCAGTACGCAGGCGCTCAACGGCCTGTGTCATCCGAGTGGGCTTGTTGGTCCAAAATTCGAATACGGTGTCGTCACCGTGCTCCACAGCCCATCGGCCGATCGCCTCTTGCCAATACGGCGGGTCTGCATACATCCAGGCAACGCGGTACTCCTTGAAGGCCTTGGCTACAGCGGCCTCTACTGAGCCTCGATCCACCGCGTGATCTTTGATCACGCGGTGTGATTGCTTTTGTGGTGGGTTTCCGGATTCGGGCAGGCCGGTATCCCGGGTGGCCGTCCCGGTGGCGGGTTCTCCGAGGTTCTTTC
>NZ_JAPNLK010000284.1 GCF_026627505.1 Streptomyces sp. H27-H5
GCCAGTACTTCCCGAAGGGTACCGACCTCTCCCGTTGGTCTTCCGCAGACCTCGGAGCCGTCGCCATGGCGATCAACAACCGGCCCCGCAAGATCCTCGGCTGGCGGACACCCGCCGAGGTCTTCGAAGAGCAGCTACGCTCGTTGAAACAGCCCGGTGTTGCAACGACTGGTTGAACTCGCCGAGTACACATCAGCCGAATTCCGCAGTGAGATAGCAGAGTTGAAATTGCGGCAGAGCTGCGGACGTACCGGATCCTGCTTCGACAACGCCGCCGCCGAGAGCTTCTGGGCCCTCCTCAAAGAAGAGATCGGCACCCGTACCTGGCCCGACCGCGCCACCGCCCGCGCGGAGGTCTTCGACTTCATCGAGACCTTCTACAACCGCCGCCGCCTGCGCAAACACAAGATCCTCGGCTACCTCACCCCAGCCGAGACCAGGAAGCGGCACCAGCACACCCTCGCAGCATAGACATCGAGTGTCCAGGATCACGGGGAAACTTCAGCCAGACGGTCACCTGAAGCACCCAACCACGGGGGTCACTTTCGTGTCAGACCCTCCCGGCTCTGCTTGGCGGTGGAGGTGAGGGGGATGTGGAAAACACGTGTCCCGGTGGGGGTGCGAGGGAGGAGCATCTCGGGCCGGGAAGGGCGTGACTTGTTCCGCGGAGCCGACAGGAACATGGAGTGCCGCACACTGGCGCCTCGCTGTTCGGCCTCGTGGTCGCAGGGGTCATGCCCCTTGGCCGCCTGAACGAATCCGATCAGGCCGAGCGCTGCCAGACTGAGAAGGTAAAGTGGCTGTGATGGCTCTTTGCCGACGCTGCAAGCGAGGACGGTTGAGAACCCAAACAGGACTCCGTGGCAGAGCATTGAGGTGATCAGCATGCGGGGAACGACGGAGAGCGCCAGCACGGTGAACAGAACCGAGACCGTGGCTAGCATGATCACCATCCCTCGCAGGAGGGGGTGAGAGGCAGAGGCTGGTGAGGACCACACCCCTACGGCAGCGATGGTCAGGACGAGAAGATTGAGCCGTACAGTCACAGGGGACTCCGAGTTGAGGGGGCGTCGAAGTGGTGGGTGTGTTGTGCCAGGGCGGGGGTGCGCATGGGAAGCCGCCGCTGTGGAACGAGGCAAAGACCACCATGATTTTCGTACGAATGACAAGGAAGCAATGCATCAAGCTTCCGCTGCGGTAATGACCATTCATTCGGGAAACCGGTGCCAGCTCTGGTCTACGGCGTCGAGCGGTTATGAGGCACGTTGCTCCGGACAGGGGATGCGCTTGAGCCGGATGGGCACTGGCGCCCCATTCTCGCGAATTATTGAGCCGAAACTATTTGGCTGCGTGGTCCGTTGGGCGTTGTCAGGTTGGGTGGAGGCCTCTTCCGGTGGCATGATCATCCGTCTGGTCGGATCGCCGGGAGGGGCTTCGCGTGGACACGCCGTCGTACCGGGGTTTCCGGTTTCCGCCGGAGATCATC
>NZ_JAPNLK010000285.1 GCF_026627505.1 Streptomyces sp. H27-H5
GAGGGTGTATACCAGGTTGTGTGAGTAGGGGATGATTGCTCCTGTCTGGTCCGGTTCCTGCCTCGAACGGAAAGTGACGCACAGTGATATCGAGGCAGAATTCTCAGCGGGACCGCAGCGAGGCGGCGGAGCGGGTGGCGGCGGTGCTGTCGCCGGAGGCGATTGACGCGTTGGTCGCGGACGCGCGGGATTCCGGGGTCCCTCTGGACGGCCGGGACGGGCTGCTGGGGCAGATGATGAAGGCCGTGGTCGAGCGGGCTCTGCGGGCTGAGATGGCGGATCATCTCGGTTACGAGGCCGGGGATCCGGCCGGTCGGGGCAGCGGGAACAACCGCAACGGCTCCTACGGCAAGACGCTGACCACCACGGCCGGTCCGGTCGAGATCGACGTGCCGCGGGATCGCCAGGGCGACTTCGAGCCGCGGATCGTGCCCAAGGGCACCCGCCGGCTGGGGCAGGTGGACGAGATGATCCTGTCGCTGTACGCCCGCGGCATGACCACCCGGGACATCACCGCACACCTGTACGAGGTCTACGGGGCCCAGGTGTCCCCGGCGTTGGTCTCGAAGGTCACGGACGTGATCGCGGACGAGGTCGCGAGCTGGCAGGCCCGGCCGCTGGACGAGTGTTACCCGATCTTGTACATCGACGCGATCCGGATCAAGGTCCGCGACAGCGGACACGTCGTCAACAAGGCCGCCCACCTGGTCATCGGCGTCGACACCGAGGGCGTCAAGAACGTCCTGGGCATCTGGCTGCAGGACAACGAGGGCGCGAAATTCTGGCTCCACGTGCTGACCCAGCTCAAGCACCGCGGGCTGCGGGACGCCTTGATCGTGTGTTGCGACGGGCTCAAGGGCCTGCCCGAGGCGATCGAGGCCGTCTGGCCGGCGGCGATCACGCAGACCTGCGTCGTTCACTTGATCAGGTCGGCGCTGAAGTACGTCAACTCCACCGACCGCAAGAAGGTCGCCGCGGCCCTCAAGCCCATCTACACCGCGGTCGACGAAACCGCCGCGCTTGAGGCCCTGGAGTCCGTCCGTGAGGACTGGGGCCGGCAGTACCCCGGCGCGATCAGCGTGTTCGAGAACGCGTGGGAGCAGTTCATCCCGTTCCTCGACTTCGACCAGGACATCCGCCGCGTCATCTACACGACCAACGCCATTGAGTCGATGAACCGCAACCTGCGCAAACTCATCAAAACCTCCGGCCACTTCCCGTCCGACGACGCCGCGATGAAGATGCTCTACCTCGGTATCCGCAACATCGAAGGCCGGCACATCGACGGCAACGGGAAGGTCCCCACCGGCCGTATCCGCGGCACCGGAACCCTCGGCTGGACCCGCGCCATGAACCAGTTCAAGATCCGGTTCGGCGACCGGCTCCCTCTCTGATCATCATCAACTGACAGTAACCACGGCAGGAACCAGGACCACGGAGCAAAACACCGATCACACACAACCCAATTGACATCCCC
>NZ_JAPNLK010000286.1 GCF_026627505.1 Streptomyces sp. H27-H5
CGTTGGCGGTGTATGGGGCTGATGCTGCCGCCGGGTCTGGTCCGGCGTGATGAGTTGACCGCGGACGAGGTCCGGTGCCGGGATGCGGATCTGGAGGCGTTGTGTGCGTCGGTGGACGATGTGTTCCGCCGGCCGGCGTCGCGGGAGAATCTGCGGGCGATGGTGCGCGGGCTGCTCTCCGATGTGCCGCGCAAGAACATGTGGCAGGTCGCGGAGGCGGCCGGGCATGGATCGCCGGACCGGTTGCAGGACTTCCTGGCCAGGGCTTCCTGGGACGCGGATGAGCCGCGGGACCGGGTGCGGGAGTTCGTGGTGGACTCGCTGCGGGCCCCGGATGCGGTGTTGATCGCGGATGAGACCGGTGACATCAAGAAGGGCATCAAGAGTGCCGGGGTGGCCCGCCAGTACACCGGTGTCACCGGGCAGGTCGAGAACGCCCAGGTCAGCGTGCACCTGTCCTACGGATCCTCGCGCGGGCGGGCGATCATCGACCGGGAGTTGTATGCCGGGCGGTACTGGGCGGGCGACAGTGAGGAGCACCGGCGGCGCTGCGAGGAGGCCGGGATACCTGAAGACCGGGCCCGCACGGTGGTGACCAAGCCGGAACTGGCCCGGCGCATGGTCGAGCGCACTCTCGCGGCCGGGGTGCCCTTCAGCTACTTCCTGGCCGACGAGCTCTACGGCGGCTCGCGGTCCTTACGGGCGTGGCTGGAGGAACACCAGGTCCGCTACGTGCTGGCGATCCCGAAGAGCGAGGTGCTGCCGCTGGCCGACGGCCGTACCCAAGAAGCCCGGCAGCTGTGGGCGAGGGTGCCCGAGGCGTTGATGGAGCGCCGCTCGTGCGCGGACGGCGCCAAGGGCCCGCGCGCCTACGACTTCGCCACCGTCCACCTGGCCGACACCCCCCACGGCCTGGCACGGACCCTGTTGATCCGCCGCTCCACGGTGGCGAACAAGAAGAACGACAAGGGCGAACTCGTCTGCGAGGTCGCCTACTTTCTGTGTCACCACACCCCCGGCACCACTCTGACCGAGCTGGTCACCGCCGCGGGCCAGCGATGGATGGTTGAGGAGACCTTCCAGGCCGCGAAGAACGAGGTCGGCTTCGACCAGCACGAAGTACGCAAATGGTGCTCCTGGTACCGGCAGACCACCGTGTGCGTGCTCGCCCTGGCCTTCCTTGCCGACGTGCGGAGCCGACGCATACGCCCCCACCACCCCACCCCCTGAGCACACCGACCCGACCGACAGGCAGGAGGAAGCCGCCGTCCCGCTGTCCCTGAACGAGATCCGCCGCATGTACGACCGCATCGTCCTGGCCCCCGCCCGCGCCGCCAGGACCTACCTCGCTCTGCACTGGAACCGCTGGCGACGCCGCCACCAGACCCGCGCACGCATCAGCCACTACCGCCAACGAGACCACTCACCGCAACAACACCGGCTGTAGTA
>NZ_JAPNLK010000287.1 GCF_026627505.1 Streptomyces sp. H27-H5
CCACTGACATTGATACTCGTAGCGGGTTCCGGTGGTCGTGGCTCTGCCACTGACTGACACCCTGCTGGGTTGTCTTCCGGCTGTACCGTCCGGCTGCCGGGCCCGTTCTTCATGGCTCCGGCCAGGTGGAACATGACCTGATAGGAGCTTGGTCAGAAGCCCCCTCAATGTCCTGTCTGCCCCACCCGGCCGGTGCTACCTCCTGCTAGGAAGGCACCTCCAGCATGACAGCAGCGGGCACGACCGGACAGTGGGTGTTCGGCGGTGTGGACTCCCATGCCGACACCATTCACGTCGCGGTCATCACCGACAACGGCGGCCATCTCGCCGACGCCGAGTTCCCCACGACCACCCCCGGATACACGGCGGCCCTCGCGTTCCTGGGCGCCCACGGAGACGTGGTCGCGATCGGCGTCGAGGGCACCGCGTCCTACGGAACCGGGTTCACCCGCGCCGCCCGCGCCGACGGCCTGACCGTGGTCGAGGTCAACCGCCCCGACCGCGCCGAACGCCGCCGCAGCGGCAAATCAGACCCGATCGACGCCTACGCCGCCGCCCGCGCCGCACTCTCCGGACGAGCGTCCAGCGCGCCCAAGGACGAGACCGTCACCGGCATACGCGCCCTCCACAACGCCGCCCGTTCCACGGTCAAAGCCCGCACCGCCGCCATGAACCAGATCGGGCACATCCTCATCAGCGCCCCCGACGCGATCCGTGACCGCTACCGGGCCCTGCACGGCAAACCGCTGATCGACGCCCTCGCCCGCCTGCGTCCCACGGGAGGCGCCGTCCACACCGCCGTCCTGACCTCCTTGAAGAGCCTCGCCCGACGCGTCCAGGCCCTGGCCGCCGAACACGACGCGCTGACAGCCGTACTGGACGGCATCGTCACCGAACACAATCCCGGCCTGCGGGCCGCCCACGGCATCGGACCCGACACCGCGGCCCAGCTGCTGATCACCGCCGGCGGGAACCCCGACCGCCTGCGCACCGAGGCATCGTTCGCAGCCCTGTGCGGCGTCGCTCCTGTCCCTGCTTCCAGCGGGAAGACCAACCGTCACCGCCTCTCGCGAGGCGGCGACCGGGCCGCTAACGCGGCCCTCTACCGGATAGCGCTGGTCCGTATGTCCAGCGACAGCCGCACCCGCGACTACGTAGTCCGCCAGACCGCGGCCGGCCGGACCAAGAAGGAGATCATCCGGCTCCTCAAACGTGCCATCGTCCGGGAAGTGTTCCGCTGCCTCACCACCACGGTCGCAGTCCCCGAGATCGCGGACCTGCGGCCCGCGCGCCAGGCGAAGAACATCACTCTCACCGCCGTCGCCCACCACTTCAGTGTCTGGCCCGCGGTCATCTCCTGCATCGAGCGCGGCACCCGACGTGACGACGACCTCGCCAGCGCCTACCGCGACTGGCTCACTGCCGCTTGACAGCCAATAGGAGCTTCAG
>NZ_JAPNLK010000288.1 GCF_026627505.1 Streptomyces sp. H27-H5
ACCACCTCCGACCTGGACGATCTCCTGGCCAGGCTCGACCAGCACACCGCCGATCACCCAGAAGAATCCTCCGCCGCCAAGGCCGCGTGATCAACCCCCGAAGGACTTACGACGCAGACCACTAAGCACTTGATCTTGGTTCCTGGGCCGCCGAGGTGAGCCTCAAAGGGCCATGGATGGTCTTGCTACCGCAGCTCGGCGTTCGGGTGCGGCTGGGCCTGGAGCCGATCGCGCAGGTCGATCTCCTCGGCCGTGAGCGGGTCTTCGGGCCGGCGGATGCGGACGGCCTTGGGCCGCAGCGGCAATCCGTCGTGCACGGCGGTGCCCTCGGCTTCGGCCAGGGCCCGGTAGAGCGAGGCGACCGAGGGGTTTTTGCCCTCGTTCTTCCCGACCTTGATCGTGAGCTTCTTCGCGATCTCCGGGACGGGGACGCCCTTGTCCTTCAGCGCGACGGCGAAGGTCAGCATGTCGTTGTCGATGACCTTCGGCCGTCCGCCGTGGTTGCCCTTGGACGCGGCGATGACCTGGCCTTCGAGGGTCTTCTCCCGGATGTAGTTGCGCTCGATCTGCCCGGCCACGGCGAGCACGGCGAAGAACATGGCGCCCATGCCGTTGGGGTCGTAGATCCCGGTGAGCGGGCCGGTGAGGAGTTCGAGCTGGATACCGCCGGCCTGGAGCTCGGCGGACAAGGTCATCAGCTCAGCCGCGTTCCTCGCCAGTCTCTTGAGTTCATGCACCGTGAGGACAACGGGGGTCTCGGGGGCGGCCTCCTTGAACTGGTGGGCCAACGCGAGCGCCTTCTCCAGTTCGGGCCGCACCTTGACCCGTGTGCTGATCTGCTCCTTGAAGACCTTGTGGCACTCCGCGCGGTGGAGGGCTTCGAGCTGGCTCGCCAGCTCCTGCCGTGCGGTCGAGGTGCGGGCGTACCCGATGCGCACCGGGCGCTCGGTGCGGGGCGCGGGCACCACGGCGAGCGCCGGACCCTGCTTCCACGCGCGGCCCGGGTGCCGGTCGGCGGGGACGAGGACTTCCAGTTCCTCGCGGAGCGCGGGGACGAGGACGAAGCGAGGGGTGTGGTACTTCGCAGCGGTCTTCCCGCCGCGGGTGCGGCAGGCGCTGCCGCCGGGCGCATCACATTTCGTGCAGTGGTGACGTTCTACCGCCAATGCGGCGCGATCGGGCGTGAGATCCATGCGGGCAGTCTCTCAGAAGTGCCTCGCACAACGTGCGGGTTTCGAGAGGACTTTTGCGAACGGCGACCTGCGGAAACGTGATCACTCCGGGGGCTTTCGCAGAACTCTCACAGATGACCATTTATGAGCCTGGATCCACCGCGTAGTGGTCGGGCTGTGGATGGAGAAATCAGAAGAGGTGCCCGCTGACCTGGGATGATGGGAGTTTCTACGCTTCCATCAGACCCGAGCAAGAGGGCACCTCGTAAGT
>NZ_JAPNLK010000289.1 GCF_026627505.1 Streptomyces sp. H27-H5
CCGCCACACTCTCGATGACCAAGGCGGAAAGTCCCGAAAACACCACACCCACAAGGGCGTTGACTTCAAGCACGCCTCAGCATGACAGGAGGCAACGCACCGCTACCACCGATTACGGGACAGAGCCGTTCTTTTTACAGTCCCCCCGTTGACGCCCAAGCCTCCCGGTTATGAGGTCGGAAGGTAGTCGTCTAGGCGGGCCAGCGCGTAGCCGCGGTCGGTGGCGACGCGCAGGACTTGGCGCAGTGTGTCGGGCATGGACCCCTTCCAGTGTCGAGGCCCGCGGAAGTGGGTGAGGATGATGTCGCCGGGGTGGAGGTCGCGGTCGGCGTCTCTCCATTCCATGTGGTCGGGAAACGCCTCCGTGTTCCACAGGGGCACGTGGGTGATCCCGCAGGATTTCGCGGCCCTGAGTGTGTTTCCGTCGTACGCGCCGTAGGGGGGACGGAAGAGCTTGGGGGCGGTACCGAAGACGTTGTGGATGACGTCTTGTTGTCCACAGATCTCGTGTCGTTGTCGGTCGTGGGCCATGCCCCGTAGGTAGCGGTGGCTCAGGGTGTGGTTGTTCAGGGACGTGCCGGCGCTCTGCATGCGCCGGAAGTAGGCGTAGTCGTCCTTGACCGCGGAGTCCGTGAGGAAAGCCGTGTAGGGGATGCGGAGTTCGCGTGTCATGCGCAGGAAATCGGGGTCCTTCTCGTATCCGTCGTCGACGGTTAGGAAGATCACCTTGTCCTTGGTGGGAATGGTGGTGAACACCGGTGGCAGCGTGGTGGCGTCGGCTCCCGATACCTCGAATCCCTTGCGGAACGCGATCGCCGGTTTCACTGTCGGGGGTGCCGGGGGTGGGAGAGGGGGCGTGGCAAGGCCCCAGGCGCGGGCGAGGGCCGAGCTCGTTCGAGGGGGTGGGTGGGGCGCCCTCGCCTGAAGCGTCGGGAGGGGCGCCCGTGCGTCGACCGTGGCTCGCTGTCCCCGGCCGGGGCTCTCGGGCACCACCGCGGCACAGGCGATACCGAGGGCCAGTACAAGGGCTGCGGTCATGGTGACAGCCGTGGGGGGGCCGCCCTCCGGGGGCCGGTGGGAGGCTGCGCTCCGAGAAACCGGATTCCGCCGTACAGGGTTCATACGACAATCGTGAATTCGTCGCCGTCGGGAGTTGGGGCGCCGCACGCAGGAGCGTTCGGGAGCCACTCGCCCAGCGCATCGCACGGGACTTGGAAGACAGTCACGGCTTGTAGTGCCGGGGGCGGCTGATGTCCTCCTCGCGTCCGATTGGGTACTCAGGTTGAACTCGTAGTTTCCGCCTTCTCGATCTTCCTGCGTTCCGCAGCTGATGGCGGGTTCTGGACACGGTTGACGGTGTTCTCGCAGGTCACGTGGTTTCGGCCTGGTGGAACGGCCAGAGTCGCCTAGTAACACGTTTCATGTGGTTACCCTGCGTT
>NZ_JAPNLK010000028.1 GCF_026627505.1 Streptomyces sp. H27-H5
CACCCAGGCCCTGCTCTCGCTTGCCCGCCGCCGGGTCGACGTGCTCTGGGCGATGCTGCGTGACAAGAGGCTGTTCACCTCCGCCCCGCCAGTCACGCAGGCGGCTTGACACGATCATTGAGATTCCCTCCGCGAAGCCGTCGACAGCTCCCGCCACTTCTGACGGTGCGTCAGGTGACTGTAGGGCACGACCCCGGTCCCGGGAAGACCGACGGCCCCCGCCCGGGAGGGCGGGGGCCGTTCGGCCGTGCGGGCGAGGGGCCTCAGCCGCGCTGGATGTCCGACGTCTCGTTCAGCACGCCGCGTCGACCGTCCTGGGTCTGGGCGATCAGCGTGGCCGGGCCGCGCTGGTCGACGGCCAGGTACCAGGTGCCCGGCGCGAGTTCCGCGATCGGGTGCGAGCCGTCCTCGGCGAACAGGGACCGGGTCACCGGCACCGCGAACCAGAACGGGGTGAAGTCCGCCGCCGGGGCGGGCGTCGCGTCCCGCGGGGTCGGGGCGGGCGTGGGGTTCGGCTGCGGGGTGCCGCCGTAGGGCGGTGCGGGCTGCGGGGTCTGCCCGTACGGCTGGGGCTGCTGGCCGCCCGGGTAGCCGTAACCGGCACCCGGCTGCTGCTGCTGGGCCTGCGGCTGGCCGCCGTACGGCGGGACGGCGGCGGGCCGGGACTCGGGCACGAGCTTGCCGGCCAGCGCCGGGACCTTCGCGCCGAACAGGGCCACGCCGGCCAGCGCCAGGGTGGCGAGGAAGGCGATGATGCTGCCGGCGCCCAGGTCGGCGCCGCTCGGGCAGGTGATCAGCGACCACAGGGCGGCCCAGGCCGCCGCCACGGTCAGTACGGTGCCCCACGCCTGCATGGGCAGCCCCGCGAGCTGGCGGCCCTGCGGCAGGAAACGGGCCGCGAGGAGCAGACCGGCCGCGATGAACCCGAGCAGGAAGACCGTCGGGAGCACCAGGCGGTACACGTCGGTGTCCCAGGCACTCGGCGTGTCGATGCCGGTCGCGGAGTAGAAATCGAGGAACGAGGCGATGAACAGCAGCACCGCTGCTCCGATCACCACGCCGTCGCCTCGAGTGAGGGAGCGGATGTTCACGTCTTAGGTGTCCTTCTCGGTCTCGGTCGTCTCGTGGTGCCGCGGTCGCAGATCAGGACTGGAGCGGGGCGGGCGGCACCATGGTACGGAGGTTTTCCGTGACCGAACGGACCGGGGCGTCGGGCGGTCCTGGTGGGACTACCCGCCGAGGAACCCGACGATGCCGTCCGCGATGCCCTGCGCGGCCTTCTGGCGCCACTGCGGACTCGTCAGTTGCGCCGCGTCCTTGGCGTCACGCATGTTGCCGCATTCGATGAACACCTTGGGGCGAGTTGAGAGGTTCAGTCCGCCCAGATCGTCGCGGACCACCAAACCCGTGCCGGAACCGAGGTAGTTGGCGGGGCCGGAACCGGTGGTGCGGGCGAAGTTGTTCGCGATGCGCTCGCCCAGCAGGCGCGAGGGCTCGATGATCTTCGCGGTGTCCGCGCCACCGCCCTTGACCTTGGCGGGAAGGATGATGTGGTAGCCGCGGCTGCCCTCGGAGACCCCGTCGGCGTGGACCGACACGACGGCGTCGGCCGCCGCCTCGTTGCCGATCCGGGCCCGCTCGTCGATGCAGGGACCCCAGGGGCGCTCGGTTCCGGCCTCGTGGGTGAGGAGCACCTTCAGGCCCTTGGACTCCAGGACGGCGCGCACCCGGCGGGACACGTCCATCGTGAACTCGGCCTCCATGTAGCCGGAGTTCGTGGTGGTGCCGGTGGTGTCGCACTCCTTGCGGTTGGTGCCGATGTCCACCTGGCGGTCGATCTCCTTGGTGTGCTTGAAGTTCCCCGTGTTGTGGCCGGGGTCGATGACCACCGTCCGGCCGGCGAGCGGGGCCTTGCCGGCGGCGGGGGAGCCGGACGCGGCGCCGTGGGGGGTGGGGCTCGCGGGCGTGGGCTCGGCGGCTCTGTTCGGCTTCGCGTCCGCGGCGGACGTGTGGGACGCGGGCAGCGGCGTCGCCTGCGGTCGGTGGTCGTCCTGCCCGTTCCCGGTCAGGACCTGGGTCAGGACCCAGCCCGCCAGACAGGTCGGGGCGAGGGCGGCGGCCGCGACCGCGAGGGTGGAGCGGCGCGTGAACCAGTGCCGGTCCGGGCTGACCGAGGAGCCGGACTCGGGGGGCGGGGGGCTGTCGTCGTAGCGCACCCGGCGATGCTAGGCCGGCCGCCCGCCGCCCGGACGGAACGTGCTCCATCCGGGGGCGTGGTGTGTTTGTATGCCTGGCGGTGTCCCGGTTATATGCCCTGGTCGGTGCGCCGCAGGACCCGCAGCGAGTCCGTGACCGAGATCTCCTCGAAGGCCCCGGAGGCCAACGCGCGCAGGTAGATCCGGTACGGGGCCTGGCCGCCGTCGGCCGGGTCCGGGAACACGTCGTGGATCACCAGCGTGCCGCCCACCGCGAGGTGCGGGGCCCACCCCTCGTAGTCGCCGCTCGCGTGCTCGTCGGTGTGCCCGCCATCGATGAAGACCAGGCCCAGCGGGCCGCCCCAGGCCGCGGCGACCTGCGGGGAGCGCCCCACGATCGCGATCACGTGCTCCTCCAGCCCGGCCCGGTGCAGGGTGCGGCGGAAGGTGGGCAGCGTGTCCATCAGCCCGATCTCCGGGTCCACCACCGTCGGGTCGTGGTACTCCCAGCCCGGCTGCTGCTCCTCGCTGCCCCGGTGGTGATCGACGGTGATCGCGGACACCCCCGCCTCACGGGCGGCGTCGGCGAGCAGGATCGTGGAACGCCCGCAGTACGTGCCGACCTCCAGGAGCGGCAGCCCGAGCGCCGCCGCCCGGGTCGCCGCCGCGTACAGGGCGAGGCCCTCGCCCACGGGCATGAAGCCCTTGGCCGCCTCGAAAGCGGCGAGGGTCTCCGGCTTGGGGCTGGCCATGTCGTTCCTCCTGAGCTGCGGGTGAGTGGCCGCCCATGCTGCCCTACCGCCCGGTAGGACGCCACGGCCGGGGGGCCGTGACCTGCGGTCGCCTCCAAGAGCACGCCGGATCGGCGGACTGCGCGGGGGCGGCGTAGGAGCCTCACCCGTCGCACTCGAACCACACCGTCTTGCCGGTGGGATTCGGGTCCGCGCCCCAGCGGTCGGTGACCGCCTCGATCAGCAGCAGCCCGCGCCCGCCCTCGCAGAGTTCGGGGCCGGGCGGCCCCGGCACCCGGGGGAGCGCGGGGCTGCCGTCCGACACCTCGACCCGCACACCTCCCGGCCGGCACAGGATGAGCACGGAACACCCCTGCCCCGGCGCGTGACGCACCACGTTGGCGATCAGCTCGGTCAGCGCCAGCTCGGCGGCGTGCGTCAGCGAGGCCAGACCCCAACTGGCGAGGTACATGCGCAGGATGCGCCGCATGTGACGCGCGGAATGCTCACCGACGGTGAACCCCATGCGGTAGCTCTCGTCAACTTCGCCAGCTGAATACTCAGTTGTGCGGTTCATGAGACCAGCGTGGGGTGATCTGGTTACGCTCGGCTACGGACCGAACCGAACGCCGCACGGCGTGTACTTGGAGGTGACCGCTCCATGGTCAACATCCGTGATCTCGATCCCAGCGCCTCGGCCCTGGACTACTACGGTTCCGAACTGCGCCGCCTGCGGGAGGAGGCGGGACTGAAGCAGGGGCAGCTGGGGGCATCCTCTACTGCGCGGGCTCGCTGATCGGGCAGATCGAGACGGCCCGGAAGGTCCCGACCAGGGGTTTCTCTGAGAGGGTGGACGCGGCGCTCGACACGGGCGGGGTGTTCGCACGACTGGTGGGGCTGGTGCTGCGCAGCCAACTCCCCACGTGGTTCCAGCCGTACGCCGAGATGGAGGCCAAGGCGGAGTACATCTCCACTTTCCAGGCGCAGTTGGTCTACGGGCTGTTGCAGACCCCGGAGTACGCGCGGGCGGTGCTGGGGGTGCGCACGGACGAGGGCCTCGACGCGAAGGTGGCCGCCCGCATGGAACGGCAGCGGATACTCGACCGCGAGAACCCGCCATTGATGTGGGTCGTGCTGAGCGAGGCCGCGTTGTACCAGGAGATCGGCGGCCGGGAGGTCATGCGAAATCAACTGGCGCACCTGTTGGGACTCCGGGGGCGTGAGTGGGTGCGGGTGCAGATCCTGCCGTTCGAGGCGGGCGCCCATGCGGGGTTGCCGGGCACGTTCAACCTGTTGCGGTTCGACGGGGACCCGGATCTCGTCTACACCGAGGACCTCGTCCAGGGCCATATGACGGCCAATCCACAAGCCCTCAGGGAGGGTTCGCTCCGTTACGATCACTTGCAGGCCGCCGCCCTCTCCGTGGAGGACTCGGCGGTACGGATCGCCCGTGTAATGGAGGAGCGGTATGGACACCATCCAGGACCTGACGGGCGCGCGGTGGCGTAAGTCCTCGTACAGTTCCGACACCGGCGGCGACTGCGTCGAATGCGCCCCGCTCGGTGGCGACTGGCGCAAGTCCAGCCACAGCGGCGACACCGGCGGCAACTGTGTCGAGATCGCCGCCCGCCCCCACCTGATCGCCGTCCGGGACTCCAAGAACCCCGACGGCCCCGTCTTCACCGTCGCCCCCGAGGCCTTCGCGCGGTTCGTGCGCGGCGTCTGAGCCGCGGCCTCCCGCTAGCCGGGGAGGGGGCCGGGGTCGACGTCCGTGAGGTCGCGGCTCGCGTCCGACAACCGCGCCGCGACGGCGGTGTCGGCGAGGTGGTCCCACAGCGGTTCGCGTCGGGGCTCGCCGCGCAGGCCGAAGTGGCGCGGTCCCCACAGCTGCCCTCCGCGCACGGCCGGGTCGAGCACCGCCCGGACCGCCGGCCACGCGCCGGCGTGCTTGCCCTGGAGGAGCAGGGCCGAGGGCGCCGCGCCCAGCCGTGCCGCCGTGGTGCGCACGTGGACCGGCGGCCGTGACGGGGTGAGGGAGTCCAGCGCGCCCCCGGGATGGACGACCACGCTCGCGACCGTGCTGCCGGCGGCGCGCAGCCGGCGGTCGAGTTCGAGGCCGAAGTACATCTGCGCCAGCTTGGACCGGCCGTAGGTCCGCTTGGGGCGGTAGTCCCTCCGGGACTGGAGGTCGTCCAGGTCGAGCCGCTCGGACTTCGCCGCGAAACTGCCCGTGCTGACGACGCGGGCCGCCGGCGCGGCCGACAGCAGCGGCATCAGCCGCCCGGTCAGGGCGAAGTGCCCGAGGTGGTTCGTGCCGAACATCAGCTCGTGACCGTCCCCGGTCTGCTCGCGCGGCGGGTCGTCCAGGGCGACGCCGGCGTTGTGGACCACCGCGTCGAGACGCTCCACCTCCAGGGACTCCACCGCCGCTTCCAGTGACGGGAGGTCGGCGAGGTCCAGACGTACGGCCCGGACTCGCGCGCCCGGGATCCGCGCACGGATCGAGGCCGCGGCGGCCTCGGCCCGGGTGGGATTGCGGCTGCCGAGCAGGACGTCGGCTCCGGTCGCCGACAACTGCTCCGCGACGAAGTACCCGATGCCGGCGTTGCCGCCGGTCACCAGGACGACGCGGCCGGCGGCGCCGGGCAGCCGTCGGACGTTCCAGGGCGGGGTGGAGGATGCGGACGACACGGTGACGGGCTCCCTTGGTGGGGGACGGCTGCGGCTGCCCCTCGGGCAACCCGACCTCCACCGTCGCGCCGGCCACCGACACCTCGCGTGTGCACCACCGACGAACCCGCCGGATGCCCGACATCCCACCGACAAGCCGGGGTGGGCCCCCTGTGAGGTTCATCCTGATCCAACGGCGACTCCGCCATCTGACCTTCCGTCAGAATGGAACGTGTTCTACTCTGGCCCGCGTTCAGGGGACGACCGGCGCCGGCCGGGAGCGTCGGAGAGGCGGCAGGAATCCGTATGGGCATCGGAATCACGCGGGAACACAAGGAGTTGGCCGAGGCCGTGCGCGGCTGGGCGGCGCGGACCGTGCCACCCGAGGAGGTGCGCAAACTGCTCGACGGCCCGCCCCGGACCGGGGTGCGGCCCGCCTACTGGGACGCGCTCGCCGCCTCCGGACTGCTCGCACCCCACCTGGAGGGCGGGAGCCTGCTCGACCTCGCCGTCGCCGTGGAGGAGGCCGCCCGGGCCGCCCTGCCCGGCCCCTACCTCGCCGGCGCCCTGGCCTCCGTCCTGCTGGACCGGGCGGGAGCGGACGAACCGGCCGCCGCCCTCGCCGACGGCACCCGCGTCGGGGCCGTCGCGCTGGGCCCCGGCAGCATGACCGCCGTCGCCGTCGAGGGCGGCGGCCACCTCCTCGACGGCCTCGCACCGCCCGTGCTCGGTGCCGGGGAGGCCGACCTCGTCCTGCTCGCCGCCGAGACGGCCCACGGCACGTACTGGTTCGCCGTGGACGCCGCCGCCCTGGACATCCGCACCCACGAGAGCGCCGACCCGACCCGGCCCACGGCCGAGGTGCGCGCCCGCGCGATCACCGTCGCCCCCGGCCGCCTCCTCGCCCTCGACGCCGCCCTGGTCCGGGACCTGGCCTGCGTCCTGTTCGCCGCCGACGCCTGCGGCACCGCCGCCTGGGCGGTCCACACCGCCGCCGAGTACGCGAAGACGCGCGAGCAGTTCGGCCGGCCCATCGGACGGTTCCAGGGCGTCAAACACCTGTGCGCCGACATGCTGGTACGCCTCGAACAGGCCCGCGCCCTGGTCTGGGACGCCGCCCGGGCCACGGACGAACCGGCCGACGTGCGCTCCCTGCTGGCCGCGCTGGCCGCCGGCACCGCCCTCGACGCCGCCTACTCCTGCGCCAAGGACTGCATCCAGATCCTCGGCGGCATCGGCTTCACCTGGGAACACGACGCGCACATCCACCTGCGCCGCTCCCTCGTCGCCCGGCAACTGCTCGGCGCCGGCGACGGGCACCGCACACGGGCCGTGCGCCTCGCCGCCGGCGGGGCACGGCGCGAACTGCGCCTCGAACTCCCCGCCCGGGCCGAGGAACACCGCGCGAAGGCCCGAGCCGCCATCGAGGACGCGCGCGGCCTCGACCCGGCCGCCGCCCGCCGGATCCTGGCGCCCACCGGATACGCGGCCCCCCACCTCCCGCCGCCGTACGGACTCGGCGCCGGACCCGTCGAACAACTCGTCGTCCAACAGGAGATGGCGGCGGCCGGCGTCAAGGTCGCCGACCTCGGCATCGCCACCTGGGTCGTGCCCTCGCTGCTCGCCCACGGAACGCCCGCCCAACAGGACGCCTGGCTGCCGGCGACCCTGCGCGGGGACCTCACCTGGTGCCAGCTCTTCTCCGAACCGGGCGCCGGCTCCGACCTGGCCTCGCTGCGCACCAGGGCGGAACGGACCGCCGACGGCTCGTGGAGGGTCAACGGACAGAAGGTGTGGACGAGTTCCGCGCACACCGCCGACCTCGGGATCCTGCTCGCCCGCACCGACCCGACCGCACCCAAACACAAGGGCCTCGGCTACTTCGTCATCGACATGACCACCCCCGGCATCGACGTCCGGCCGCTCAAGGAGATCACCGGCGACTCCCTCTTCAACGAGGTCTTCCTCGACGACGTGCTGCTGCCCGCCGACGCCCTGGTCGGGGCGGTCGACGGAGGGTGGAAGGTGGCCCGCGACACCCTCGGCAACGAACGCGTCCACATGGCCGACCAGATGACCTTCGACACCGGCCTGGAGGCGCTGATCGCGCACTCCGCCGCACTCGACGGCTCGTACCGCGCCCGGATCGGCGCCCTCGCCGCCGAGGCCCACGCGCTCGCCTGCATCGGCCTGCGGACCACCCTCCGGCAGGTCTCGGGAGCGGAACCCGGCGCGGGCGCGTCCGTACGCAAACTCGTCCAGACCCCCCACCAGCAGAAGACCGCCGAACTCGCCCTGGAACTCATGGGCCCGGCGGGCGCGGTCCGGGAGGGGGCCGGGGAGCGGGCCGTGCACGGAATGCTCATGTCCCGCTGCCTGACCATCGCCGGAGGCACCACACAGGTCCAGCTCAACGTCGTCGCCGAGCGGATTCTCGGCCTTCCCAGGGACTGAAGGGGCGGTAGGGCACATGAAGTCGTACATCGTGGGCGTCGGCATGACGAAGTTCGAGAAGCCGGAGTCGAGGGACTGGCAGTACTGGGACATGGTGCGCGAGGCCGGAACCGCGGCGCTGACCGACGCCGGCATCGGATACGACCTGGTGGAACAGGTACCGGTGGGCCACTGCTTCCAGGCCTCCACCGCCGGCCAGCGCGCCGCGTACGAACTGGGGCTGAGCGGCGTCCCCGTCTACAACGTCAACAACAACTGCGCGACCGGCGCCACCGCGCTGATGATGGCCCGCCAGTTCGTCGAGGGCGGCATCAACGACTGCGTGCTCGCCCTCGGCTTCGAGAAGATGAAGCGGGGCGCGCTGGGCGGCGGAGCCGACGGCGGCGACTTCAAGACCTCGCCCGTCGCCCGGCACTACGGGATCATGGCCGCCGGACACGGCTTCGAGATGTCCCCGCCCACCGCGCAGATCTTCGGCAACGCGGCGCGCGAGCACATGGAGCGGTACGGCACCACGGCCGCGCAACTCGCCGCGGTCGGCGAGAAGAACCACCGGCACTCGGCGAACAACCCCCACGCCCAGTTCCAGGACGTGTACGCGATCGAGGAGATCCTCGCGGCCAAGACCATCCACGAACCGCTGACGAAACTCCAGTGCTCGCCGACCTCCGACGGGGCCGCGGCCGCCCTGGTGGTGTCGGAACGGTTCGTCGTCGCCCACGGCCTCCACGACAAGGCGGTCGAGATCGTCGGCCAGTCGATGACGACGGACACCACCGAGTCCTTCGCGTCGGGATCCTGCATCGACGTCGTCGGCAAGCCGATGTCGGCGGCGGCCGGCCGGGCCGCCTTCGAGACGTCCGGGCTCGGCATCGAGGACGTGGACGTCATCGAACTGCACGACTGCTTCTCCATCAACGAACTGCTGACCTACGAGGCGCTCGGCATGTGCGCGGAAGGCGCCTCGGGCAAGCTCGTGGAGAGCGGAGCCACCACCTACGGGGGCCGATGGGTGGTCAACCCCTCGGGCGGCCTGATCTCCAAGGGGCACCCGCTCGGGGCGACGGGCCTCGCCCAGGCGGCGGAACTCGTCTGGCAACTGCGCGGCGAGGCCGGCCCCCGGCAGGTCGCCGGAGCCCGCGTCGGCCTCGCCCACAACATCGGGCTGGGCGGCGCGGCGGTGGTGACCCTGCTGCGCCGCTGAGCCGGCGAAGGAGCCCCGGTCAGAGCGGTGTCCGGGCGGGGGAGAGCCGGGTGTTCGTACAACTTTTCGCCCCCTCAGGGGTCACACAGGTGTGGCGCACAGTGCGCCTGGTGCTTTTGAGGGAGAAGTGAACGTGGCTCACGCCCGCTCGAACCGGCGGCGAATCCTCGCCGCCACCACCACCGTTCTCGCCGTCACGCTCGGCGCGGGCATGCTGTCCGCCCCGGCGAACGCCGCCACCGCGGAAGGCACGGCGAAGACGGCGAAGGCGCCCGCGGCGAAGACCGCCGCCGACGCCATCGGCTTTCCGAAGAACTCCCAGCTGACCGACGCCGGACTGACCGGCTTCGTGTCGAGGCAGGAGGGAACCTTCGACAAGCGCTGGACGCGGTACTCGAACGGCGCCTCGCAGGGCTACGGGGCCACCACCGTCTTGCGATCCTCCGCGACCGCGGACTACCTGGTCTTTCCCATGCACTACCAGGTCACGCTCCGGAACCTGAGCACGATGTCCGTGCTCGACGTACCCGTCGGATCGGCCGCCGGCGGCGCCGCGTACGCCGGGTCGGCGGCCAACGCCGTCTTCACGACGTCCTCGAACGGCACGGTGCTGCGCAAGCACACGCACCCCACCGAGGGCAACGGCACCGTGACCGTGACCGGTCTCCCGGCCGGCGCGAGCGCCATCGCGGTCACCCCGGGCACCCCGGAGGACGCCCTGGTCACCTTCACCGTCGGCACGGCCGCGAAGTGGGGCCTGCTCGACCTCGCCACGGGCGTCGTCGACGAGATCACCGACCGGACGCCGGGCTCCGCCGGCGGCGACGTCGCCGTCTCGCGGACACACGTCGTCTGGACCGAGGGCGACTCCACCGACAAGCCGGCGGTGTTCCTCAGGGAGCGGGCCACCGGCACCGTCCGCGAAATCCCGGTCGAGGACGCCTGGAGCAGCGACCTCCAGGTCGGCCTGGTCGGCGGCTGGGTGGTGTACGGCGAGGCGGGCGGCCTCTCCAGCGGCGACACGAACCCGCTGTACGCCCCCACCGCGTACGACCCGGCCACCGGGACGAAGGTGAAGCTGCTCGACCACCTCACCTCGTCCGCGGCCGCCCCCGATGGCCTGTACGTCCGCGGCGGCACCGTCGACCGGGGCGAGGGCCTCTACAAGATCGTGCCCGGTGCGGACGGGACGCCGTCCGTCACCCTGGTGGCGACCACCGGCGAGCCCACCCAGGTCGTCATCACCGAGAACAGGGTCCCCGCCGTCGTCGACCTCGACCAGAACGGCGGGGAGATCCACCTCGGTTGGGGGCTGTCCCGGAGCACCGTCGAGGCCGAACTCACCCTGCGCCACGTCCGGACCGGCCTGACCCGCGCACTCTCGATCAGGCACCCGAACACCCCGGACGCGACGTTCCCCTGGGACGGACGGATCGGACCGGACCACACCAGCGCCTACAACGGCGAGTACACCTGGGAGTTGGCCGTCCGGCCACTCAACGGCATCGGTCCGGCCACCTCCGCCTCCGGCACGTTCACCGTCACCCGCAAGACCGCGCCGCACGACTTCGACGACAACGGCAGCACGGACGTGCTCTCCCGCGACGGTTCCGGCCGGCTGTGGCGCAGCGACACCACCTTCTCCAAGGAGTTCGGCCAACTCACGGCCCAGCCGCGCCAATCGCTCGGCGCCGGCTGGGACGTCTTCGACCGGATCGAGGCGACGGGGGACCTCGGCGGCTCGGAGTTCGGCGACCTCGTGGCCCGGGACAAGGCCGGCGTGCTGTGGCTGTACCCCGGCACGGGCCGGGGCGGCTTCGGCACCCGTGCCAAGGTCGGCGGCGGCTGGCAGATCTACGACAAGATCGCCGGCGGCAGCGACCTGAACGGAGACGGACGCGCCGACCTGCTCGCCACCGACACCGCCGGGGCGCTCTGGCTCTACAAGGGCACCGGCTCCGCCGGCGCCCCGTTCGCCGCGCGCACCAAGCTCGGCGAAGGCTGGGGGATCTACAACGAGCTGACGGCCGTCGGTGACCTCGCGGACACCCCGGCGGGCGACCTCCTCGCCCGGGACAAGGCCGGTGTCCTGTGGCTGTACGCCGGCAAGGGCGACGGGACCTTCGCGCCCCGCACGAAGCTCGGCGCCGGCTGGAACGAGTACGGCTCGCTCGTCGGCATCGGTGACGGCGACCGCGACGGCCGCCCCGACCTCCTCGCCTCCGGCGCGGCGGCGCAGTACCTCTACGGGGGCACGGGCAACGTGAACGCGCCCCTGCGGGACAGGCAGCTCGCGTCCCTGCCGTACGTGAACGACCCGGGCAACCTCATCGCCTGACGGGCCCGCCCGCCCCCGGCCGCCCCGGCCGCGCCCCCACCGCGGGGCGCGGTCGGGGCGGTCCGCGTTCCGGAGCGCGGGTGGCGGGCGGTGAGGCGCTACGGGCCCGCCAGGGCCGGGTCGACGACCGTCTCCCCGCGGGACGCGCGGCGGACGGACTCCGCCAGGTCGTCGATCGGGCCGTCCCGCAGGATCAGCCCCGCCGCCCCCGCGGCCAGGGCGGCGTCCCGCAGCCCCGGATGCGCCGAACCCGTCATCAGCAGGACGGCGCACTCCGGGTCGTCGGCCAGCAGGGCCGGCACCGCGTCCAGTTCCTCGACCAGGGCCACCGCGGGGCGGCTCATGGTCGAGGCCACCACGTCGATGTCCGGTTCCAGGCCGAGCCGCAGCGCCAGGGCCGGGTTCGGCGGGTCCAGCAGCACCCGCAGGGATCGGGCGGGTCGGGAGGCAACGGGCATTTCGTCCACCCTGCCAGAGTAGGCCCCCCGTCCCGCCCGGGCAGGACTTCCGTCCTGCCGAAAGAGGATCTGACGTGAAGTCAGGAGTCTTCCCAAGTGCTGGGGCGTGCGTTATACATTCCTTCACCGACCCTAGAACGCGTTCTAGAACGAGTCGCGGAGTCGGTCCCGCATACGGCCTCGGTGCGACCGACGGTGCGGACGGCCGCACCGAGGTCTTCCACTCGGTGGAAGCACGAACGACACACAAGGAGCAGCGTCCTCAATGCCGATCGATGCCGCGAAGGCCCTCGCAGCCGCCCCCCGCCGCGGGGACATCGCCTGGGACCACAAGGACATCCAGCTCTACCACCTCGGCCTCGGCGCCGGCCGCCCGGCCACCGACCCCGACGAACTGCGCTACACCCTGGAGTCCAAACTCCACGTCCTCCCCAGCTTCGCGACCGTCGCCGGCGCCGGCATGGCGATGCTCGGCGGCCTCGCCGCCCCCGGGATCGACGTGAACCTCGCCGCCGTCCTGCACGGCGGACACTCCATCGAGCTGCACCGGCCGATCCCCGTCAAGGGGCGGGCCACCTCCAGTTCCCACGTCGCCGCCATCCACGACAAGGGCAAGGCGGCCGTGATCGTCCTGCGCTCCGAGGTCGCCGACGCCGACGGCCCGTTGTGGACCAGCGACGCCCAGATCTTCGTCCGCGGCGAAGGCGGCTTCGGCGGGGAGCGCGGACCCTCCGTCAAGGAGGAGGCGCCCGACCGGGAGCCCGACCGGACCGTCGAACGACACATCCGCGAGGAGCAGGCACTGCTCTACCGGCTGTCGGGCGACTGGAACCCGCTGCACGCCGACCCGGAGTTCGCCAAACCGGCCGGCTTCGAGCGGCCGATCCTGCACGGCCTGTGCTCGTACGGGATGACCCTCAAGGCCGTCGTCGACACCGCGCTGGGCGGCGACGTCACCCGGGTCCGCGCCTACCGCACCCGCTTCGCCGGGATCGTCTTCCCCGGCGAGACCCTGCGCATCCGGATGTGGGAAGAGCCCGGCCGGGTGCGGGTGTCGGTGACCGCCGTCGAACGGGACGACGCGCCGGTCCTCGCCGACACCGTCGTCGAACACGCGTAAGCGTCGAGCACGCGCAAACCACACGACCCAAGGAGCCGCACCGTGCGCGCAGCACTCCAGAGCGAGATCGGCCAGGACAAGCTCGAAGTCGTCGACGACATGGAGGCCGTGGGCTTCGGCCCCGGCAAGGTCAGGATCCGGATCAAGGCCACCGGCCTGTGCCACTCCGACCTCTCCGCGATGAGCGGCGTGCTGCCGCAGCCGGCCCCCTTCATCCCCGGCCAC
This sequence comes from Streptomyces sp. H27-H5, assembly GCF_026627505.1. GTDB lineage: Bacteria > Actinomycetota > Actinomycetes > Streptomycetales > Streptomycetaceae > Streptomyces. Next base: position 13,396 of record NZ_JAPNLK010000028.1, read on the forward strand.
GAGGGCTCGGGCGTGATCACGGACGTCGGCGACGGGGTCACCGACCACAAGATCGGCGACCGGGTCCTGGTCTGCTGGCTGCCGCCCTGCGGGCACTGTCCCTCCTGCAAGCGGGGCCAGGGCCACCTGTGCCTGGAGGCGTTCGGGAACGTCGCCACCCCCAACTTCCGGCGCGGGAGCAACGACATCTTCGGCTTCGCCGGCACCGGCACCTTCGCCGAGGAGATGATCGTCCCCGCCGGGTGCGCCGTACCGATCCCCGACGACGTCCCCTTCGACATCGCCGCCCTGATCGGCTGCGGCGTCACCACCGGACTCGGCGCCGCCATCAACACGGCCAAGGTCGAAGCCGGCTCCTCGGTCGCCGTCATCGGCTGCGGCGGCGTCGGCATCTCCGTCATCCAGGGCGCCAAGGTGCAGGGCGCCGCCCAGATCGTCGCCGTCGACCCGGTCGCCTCACGGCGCGAGGCGGCGCTGCGCTTCGGGGCGACCGAGGCCGTCTCCCCGGAGGCCTTCGGGGACTCCAAGAACCGGATCACCGGGGGCGAGGGCTTCGACTACGTCTTCGAGGTGGTCGGCAAGTCCGCGACCACGCAGACCGCCTACGAGATGACCCGGCGCGGCGGCTCCGTCGTCGTGGTCGGCGCGGGTGCCCTCGACGACACCTACTCGATCAACATGTTCTCGCTGTTCTTCGACGAGAAGAAGATCCTGCCGTCGATGTACGGCGGCGGCGACGTCCTGCGTTCCTACGAGCGCACCATCGCCCTGTGGCGGGCCGGCCGGGTGGACCTCGCGGGCCTGATCACCCACCGGGTGCAGCTCGGCGAGATCAACGACGCCCTCGACCAGATGCGCACCGGCGTCGCCCTGCGCACCTGCATCGAACTCTGAGAGAGGAACCGTACGGATGTCACTGCCACTTGAGGGACTCTCCGCGATCGTCACGGGGGCGGGCCGGGGCCTGGGCCGGGCGGAGGCGATCGAACTCGCCCGGCTCGGCGCGAGCGTGGTCGTCAACGACTTCGGCCAACCCGGCCGCGACGGCTCGGGGGAGGCCTCCGCCGCCCCGGCGGAGGAGGTGGCCGCGGAGATCCGCGCGGCGGGCGGAGCGGCCGTCGCCCACCTCGGCGACGTCGCCGACTTCGAGCAGGCCCGGGAACTGGTCGCACTGGCCGTCAGCAGCTTCGGCAAGCTCGACGTCCTCGTCAACAACGCGGGCATCCTGCGCGACCGGATGGTCTTCTCGATGTCGGAGGCCGAGTGGGACTCGGTGATCCGGGTCCACCTCAAGGGGCACTTCAACACCACGCACTTCGCCTCCGTGCACTGGCGGGAACGCTCCAAGGCGGCCGGCGGCCCGGTCTACGGCCGGATCGTCAACACCTCCTCCGAGGCCTTCCTCGGCGGCTCGGCGGGCCAGCCGAACTACGCTGCGGCCAAGGGCGGCATCGTGGGCCTCACCACCTCGACGGCCCTCGCCCTCGCCAAGTACGGGGTCACGGCCAACGCGATCTGCCCGCGCGCCCGCACCCGCATGACCGAGGACGTCTTCGCCGGCTTCCAGGTCCCGGAGGACGGCAAGCTCGACGCCCTCGCCCCCGAGCACGTCTCCCCGCTGGTCGGCTACCTCGCCTCGCCCGCCTCGGCCAAGGCCAACGGGCAACTGTTCGTCGTGCACGGCGGGATCGTCGTCGTGATGGAACGCCCCAAGCCGGCCGCGAAGTTCGACACCACCAAGGAGGCCTTCTCCTACGAGGAACTCGACGAGCTCCTCACCCCGCACTACGACGCCCGCCCCGCGAACGAGACCTTCGCGGCCACGGAGGTGCTCGGCCTCAAGCACGACTGACACGAGCGGGACCGGGGCGACGGGCCCCGGTCCCCGCCGGGTCAGGCCCCGGGCGCCAGGCCCAGCGAGGCGTGCAGATCGGCGGGCTCCCGGTAGCGGACGCCCGTCATGCCGAGCGCGACCGCCGCCCGCACGTTCTCCTCGCGGTCGTCGACGAACAGGCAGCGGGCCGGATCCACGCCCGCCCGGGCGGCGGCGATCTCGTAGATCCCCCGGTCCGGCTTCGCGACGCCCACGCGGGCGCTGCTCACCACGTGGTCCGCGAGGTCGGCCAGGCCCAGGGACTCCAGGTCGTCCTCCAGGTCCAGGGTCGCGTTGGTCACCAGGACCAGGGGCACCCCCGCCGCCCGCACCCGGCGCAGCAGGTCCACGACCGCCGGGTCGGCGGAGAACGGCGCCCCGGTGAAGGCGTCGGCCAACGCGCGGGCCCGGTCGACCGGCAGGCCGAACGTCCCGGCGAGCTCGGCCGTGACGGACTCCGCCCACTGGTCGCGGGTGAGCCGGTCCACCATCAGCGGCTCCTCCCGCTCGGGGGCGAACGCCACCTTGCCGGTCGTGCCCTCGGCCAGCCCCGCCGCCCGCTCCAGCTCCGTCACACGGGTCGTGTCGTAGAACCGGATCACCTGGTCGACATCGCACAGCACCGCGTCGTGAGCCTCTGGGTTCGCCATCCCCCCTGTCTAGCAGAGGGGCGCCGGCGACCGACGTACGGGCCTCAGCTCAGCGGTGCCTGCTGGAGCGGGACCGGGCGGGGCGCCGCCGGCGGGGCCGGGTCCACGTGCGCGGCGGCCACGTCCACCGGCACCGCGTCCACGGGGGCCACCTCCACCGGGGCCATGTCCACCGGGGCCACGTCCGCCGGGGCCACCCGCACCGGGGGCGGCGGGGCGATCGGCCGGCGCAGGGTGGCCACCCCGCACGGGACCTCCGGCGTGGCGTACGGAAGGCGCAACCGGCCCTCCGCGCTCCACAGGCCGCCACCGAGCCAGCCCACCGGGGCCGCCAGGCGGAAGACGTGCCGGTCGGCGGGCCGCCACAACACGATGCCCTCGGGCACGCGCAGCGCCACCCCGCAGGTCTCCGGCATCAGCGCCAGACCCGGCTGCACCGCGAACGGCACCGCGTCCGCCGGCCGCAGGCACTCCGGGAAGCGGACCGGGCGGGAGCTGCCCAGGACCCCCCAGCCGAGCCGGGGTTCGCCCGGCGCGTCCGAACGGATCAGCAGCAGGCCGCTGTCCGGGGCCGCCGACACCAACCGGTCGTCGCTGTCCTCCGCGATCTGGAGGAGCGGGGTGACCTTCCCGCCGCGGCCCAGGTCGACGGCCACGGTCTTGGTACGGCCGTCCAGTTCACGGTCCAGCGCCAGCAGGCGGCCCGTCCGGTCCAGCCACACGCCGCCCGAACAGCGGCCGGGCACCCGGGCCACGCGCTCCGGGCCGAACGCGCTCCCGGCCACCTGCCAGACGACCGTCCCCTCCGGCCCCACCTCCAGGGCGAAGGCGACGCCGCCGTCCGGGCACGGCGGCAGCAGGCTCACCCGTACGTCCTCGGACACGGGCTGCACGGCGCCCAACGGGCGCTCCCCGGTCCGGGGCCCCCCGGCGGCGCCGCCAGCCGACCCGACGGGCCCCGTCGGGTACAGCAGCGCGAAGGCGTGCCGGTCCGCGACCCGACGGTGGATCAGCACCCGCCCGTCGGCGAGCGGCGACACCTCGGTGTCCGCCTCCTCCGGCTGCGAGAGCGGCAGCGGGACCGCGTACGGCTCCGGTCCGGAGAGGGTCCAACGCTCCGGGTAGCGGGCCTCGCCGTCCCCGGCCAGGCGGGCCGCGTACGACCCGTCCGCGGCGATCGTGAACGGGGCCGTCGTCGTCATTTCGATGGCACAGACAGTCATCCGGGCCGTCACCTCCGGTGAGGAAGCTAGTTTTCGCGCCTCTCGCCGAACAACACCAGCAACCGCGCTTCACACGTACGGGTGGCCCGATGCGCGTTCCCCCCTGACCGGGGCCGCCGGTGTGCTGTGTCATTTCGGGGGGTTTGGGGTGAGGAGGGCGGGTCCCGGCTCGCCCCCCGGGTGTTCCCGAAGAGGCCCCGCGACACCCCGCGACCACCCCCGAGGACGGCCCGACGTCGAGCACGGGGCCGGTCCGGGCGGACGGTAGCCTTGGCCTGTGCCCCGTCTCTCTGAAGTCATCGCCGCGCTGGACGCTCTCTGGCCCCCCTCGCGGGCCGAGCAGTGGGACGCGGTCGGAACCGTCTGCGGCGATCCCGACGCCGAGATCTCCCGCGTCCTGTTCGCCGTGGACCCCGTCCAGGAGATCATCGACGAGGCCGTGAAACTGGGCGCCGACCTGGTCGTCACCCACCACCCCCTCTACCTGCGGGGCACCACCACCGTCGAGGCGGGCACCTTCAAGGGCCGCGTCGTGCACACGCTGATCAAGAACGACATCGCCCTGCACGTCGCGCACACCAACGCCGACACCGCCGACCCCGGGGTCTCCGACGCCCTGGCCGGCGCCCTCGACCTGCGCATCACCGGCCCCCTGGTCCCCGACCCCACCGACCCCGAGGGCCGTCGCGGCCTCGGCCGGATCTGCGAACTGGACCACCCCGAGACCCTCCGCGAGTTCGCCGCCCGCGCCGCCGCCTGGCTGCCCCAGACCGCGCAGGGCATCCGCGTCGCCGGCGACCCGGACGCGCCGATCCGCACCGTCGCCGTCAGCGGAGGCTCCGGCGACAGCCTCTTCGAGCACGTCCGCGCTGCCGGCGTGGACGTCTTCCTCACCTCCGACCTGCGCCACCACCCGGTGTCCGAGGCCCGCGGGCAGAGCCCCCTCGCCCTCGTCGACGCCGCCCACTGGGCCACCGAGTGGCCTTGGTGCGAGCAGGCCGCCGCGCAGCTCGACGCGATCTCCGAGCGCCACGGCTGGGGTCTGCGGACCCACGTCTCGCGCACGGTCACCGACCCGTGGACGGCGCACGCGCCGTCCGTGACCTCCCCTTCTAACCCTGGAGCCCCCAACTGAACGCCGAGCCCGCCGACCAGATCCGACTTCTCGACGTCCAGGCCCTGGACGTCCGGCTGTCTCAGCTCGCCCACAAGCGCAAGTCGCTGCCCGAGCACGCCGAGGTCGACTCCCTGACCAAGGACCTCACCCAGCAGCGCGACCTGCTCGTCGCCGTCCAGACCCAGGCGAAGGACGCCGCCCGCGAGCAGACCAAGGCGGAGCAGGACGTCGACCAGGTCCGTCAGCGCGCGGCCCGCGACCAGCAGCGGCTCGACTCGGGCGTCGGCGTCTCGGCCCGCGACCTGGAGAACCTCCAGCGCGAGGTCGTCCTGCTCGCCAAGCGCCAGGGCGACCTGGAGGACGTGGTCCTGGAGGTCATGGAGCGTCTGGAGGCCGCCCAGGAGCGCGTCACCGAGCTGACCGAGCGGGTCGCCTCGCTGGAGGTCAAGCTCGCGGACGCCACCGAGCGCCGCGACGCGGCCACCGGCAGCATCGACGCCGAGGTCGCCGGCATCGCCAAGGACCGCGAGGTCATCGTCGGCTCCATGCCCGAAGCCCTGATGGCGCTGTACGAGAAGATCCGCGTCAAGCAGGGCGGCGTCGGCGCCGCACGCCTCTACCAGCGCCGCTGCGAGGGCTGCCGCCTGGAGCTCGACATGGCCGAGATCAACGAGATCAAGGCGTCGGCCCGCGACCAGGTCGTGCGCCACGACAACTGCGGCCGCATCCTCGTCCGTACGGCCGACTCGGGCATCTGATGCCGCGGTTTGTCGTGGAAGCGGACGGCGGCTCCCGGGGCAACCCGGGGCCCGCCGGCTACGGCGCGGTCGTCCTCGACCCGGCGACGGGGGAGACCCTCGCCGAGCGCGCCGAGTACATCGGCGTCGCGACGAACAACGTGGCGGAGTACAAGGGCCTGATCGCCGCACTGCGCGCCGCGCACGAGCTGGCGCCGGACGCGGTGGTCCTCGTCCGCATGGACTCCAAGCTCGTCGTCGAGCAGATGTCGGGGCGCTGGAAGATCAAGCACCCGGACATGAAGCCGCTCGCGGCGGAGGCGGCGAAGATCCTGCCCCGCTCGCAGGTGACGTACGAGTGGATCCCGCGCGAGAAGAACAAGCACGCGGACCGGCTCGCCAACGAGGCCATGGACGCCGGCAAGCGCGGCGGGCAGTGGGAGCCGTCGGGCTCCACGGCCGTCTTCGACCGGAGCGCCGCGCGCGCCCTGGCGACCCCGCCGGTCTCCGGGCCGCCCGGGGACGCGGCGGCCGGCGCGGCCGCCGTCCGGGCGGCGCTCGCCGCCTCCGCGGCCCCGGCCGCCGACACCCTGTTCGCGGAGCCCGCCGGGTCCGCGGAGCCCGCCGCCGAGGAGGCACCCGCCGCCGCGCCCGCGACGGGCACCGGCTGGGGCCCCGACCTCGGAGCCCCGGCGACCCTCGTGCTGCTGCGGCACGGCGAGACCGCCCTGACCCCGCAGAAGCGCTTCTCCGGCAGCGGCGGCACCGACCCCGAACTCTCCCCGGCCGGCCGTCGCCAGGCTGCCGCGGTCGCCGAGGCGCTGGCCGCGCGGGGCACCGTACAGGCCGTCGTCAGCTCCCCGCTGCGACGCTGCCGGGAGACCGCCCAGGCGGTCGCCGACCGGCTCGGCCTGCCCGTGGCGATCGAAGAGGGCCTGCGCGAGACGGACTTCGGCGCGTGGGAGGGCCTGACCTTCGCCGAGGTGCGCGCACGGTTCCCCGACGACCTCCAGGCATGGCTGGACTCCCCGAAGGCCGCCCCCACGGGCGGCGGCGAGAGCTTCGCCACCGTCACCCGCCGGGTCTCGGCGGCGCGCGACCGGCTGGTGTCCGCGCACGCGGGCCGGACGGTGCTGGTCGTCACGCACGTGACCCCGGTCAAGACGCTGGTGCGCCTCGCCCTGGGCGCCCCGCCCGAGTCCCTGTTCAAGATGGAGCTGTCCGCGGCCTCCCTCTCGGCCGTGGCCTACTACGCCGACGGCAACGCCTCGGTGCGGCTGCTGAACGACACCGGCCACCTGCGCTGACACCGCCGCGCGCCCCGGACACACGGGGCCGCCCGGACGCACAAAACCGCCCTGACCGGAGGAAACCCCTGGTCAGGGCGGTGGCGCAGAACGACACAAGCTGTACGCCGGGTTCTGTCGCCCGGTGACCTCGCGGTCGCCGGGGAGACGGCCATCCATCTAGGACCGGCGTTGCCGCCGGCCTCGTGCGGTCTACCCGCGGACTCGGGCGGGCAGCCCTCGATCGTCCGCGCAGAGCCGTCCGGAGACGACTCCTCTTGACCTTGCTCCGGGTGGGGTTTACCTAGCCGCCTGAGTCACCTCAGGCGCTGGTGGTCTCTTACACCACCGTTTCACCCTTACCGAGGACCGAGGTCCCCGGCGGTCTGTTTTCTGTGGCACTGTCCCGCGGGTCACCCCGGGTGGCCGTTAGCCACCACCCTGCCCTGTGGAGCCCGGACGTTCCTCGGCGGGATCCGAGGATCCCGACGCGGCCGCCCGCTTGTGTCGTTCTGCGTGACGACCATGCTACCGGCACCCTCGCGGCCGCTTGACCTTGACGCTGCGGCAGGGTTTCTACTGGGCCCATGCGGATCGGAGAGATCGCCGCGCTCGTCGGGCTCACCACCCGGGCGATCCGGCACTACCACCATGTCGGGCTGCTCCCGGAACCGGAGCGGCGCCCCAACGGATACCGGGCCTACACCGTGCGCGACGCGGTCCTGCTGGCCCGCGTACGCCGGCTCACCGAACTCGGGCTGAGCCTCCACGAGGTCCGCGACGTCCTCGCGGACGACGCGGGCCGCGAACTCGCCGAGGTGCTGGCGGAACTGGACGCCGACCTGGCCCGGCAACAAGCCGAACTGGCCGCCCGCAGGCAGCGCCTCGCCCTGCTCCTCGCCGCCCCGCCCGGGGAGGTCGAGCCGCTGTCGCCGGCGCTCGCCGCCCTGCTCGCCAAGGCGCCGGCGACGCACTCGCCCAGCGCCGCGCTGGACCGCGAACACCTCACGCTGCTCGACGGCACGGGCGCGATCGGCGAGGAGGTCTACGCCCTGCTCGGGACGCTGGCCGCCGACCCGGCCGTCCTCGGCCTGTACGAGCGGCTCGACGAGCTGGCCGGCGCACCCGTCGACGACCCGCGGATCGTCCCCCTGGCACGGGCCCTGGTCGCGGCCGTGCCCGACGAGGTGTTCGCCGCGATCCCGTCGGACGGGCCGGTCCCGTCCGGGTTCAAGGAGGCGCTGCTCGCGGAGTACCCGCCGGCGCAGGCGGAAGTCGTGCGCCGGGTCATGGAGGGGTTCATCGAGAGGGGCAGGGGATGACGGCGATCCGGGCGGCCCGGACGGCGGCGGCCGCCGTCATACCGGGGGAACTCGCGCTGGTGGTCTGCCTGGTGGCTGGGGTACGGCTGCCCGGCTGGGTACCGGTCGCGGCCGAGGTACTGGTGCTCGGGGTGCTGCTGCTGGAGGCCCGGGTGCTGCGCGGGCTGTACGTCGAGCGGCGCGCCCGGGGCGCCGCCCCCAAGGAGGCCTGGCGGGGAGCCGTGCGCACGGTGGTCCCGGCCCCCGTCCGGCGGCTGCTGCTCCACGAACTGCGGGCCGCCGCCTCGCTCGGGCGGTGGCTCGGACGCCGGGCACCGCACGGGGTCGGGACGGGCGACGTGCCCGCCGGGTACACCGGCCCGCAGACGGCCATGATGTACGGGCTGCTCTTCGTGTCGCTGATCGAGACCGTCGCGCCGGCCTTGCTGATCCCCTGGCCGATCGTGCACCGGGTGGTGCTCGTCCTCGACGTGTACGGGGTGGTGCTGGTCCTCGCGATGCACGCCGCCTGCGTGGTGCGCCCGCACGTGGTCGGCGCCGACGGGTCCCTGCGGATCCGGTACGGGGCCCTGTTCGACCTCATCGTCCCGCCGGACGCGGTGGCCTCGGTCCGGGTGGACCGCCGCTACCCCGAAGGCCGGCTGGTCACCCTGGACGAGGAGGAGGGGCTCCTCGACCTGATCGTCGGCGGCCAGACCTCCGTGACCCTGGAACTGAACCGTCCGGTGTCCTTCGTCCGCCCCCTCGGCGGGCCCGGGCGGGCCCGCACCATCCGCTTCCACGCCGACGACCCGCGCGCGCTGGTCACCGCACTGCGCCGGCTCACACCCCCGTGACGAGCCGACGCAGCGCGGGGTCCTGCGCCGAGCGTGGCAAACCGGAGCGGCCCTGTCTTGTCAAAAACGGCACGCGCGGCCGATTCACAGCAGCACGCTCGTGATCCGGCCCGGCGTCCGGTCCAGCGCCGAACCCGGGGGCAGACCCCCGCGCAGCAGCGCGAAACGGGACGGCGGCAGCCCGGTCATCGCCTTCACCTCGCGGCCCAGGTGGGCCTGGTCGTGGTAGCCGCAGGCCGCCGCGACCAGAACGGGCGCCGCCCCCGCCGTCGGCTCCCTCGATGTCGGCGCCCACCCCGGTGCGGGCCACCCACAGGCCCTCGGTGAAGGTGAAGACGAGCGTGACCAGGCCGGTGGGCAGCTCCAGCCGGCGCCGGGGGAGCTTGAACTCGGTACGGAATCCCGTGTAGTTGCCGATGTGGGGGCGCAGCGCGGGAGCCGGCGGTCGGGTCAGGGGCCGGGGCGGGGGAGGGCGGAGCGCCGACGGGCGCGCGGGAAGGTCGACGGCACCCATCCGCTGTCCCTCCCCCGAGGCGTCGCACGGCCCCGGTCCTGCGGCGCCGTGGGCCGATGATGACAGGAGCCGGGGCCGGTGGCCATGGCCGACGCCGGTCGGAGCGGGTCAGGCCGGGGCGAACAGGATCCGCGCGGTCCCCGGGTCGGCCTCCGTGAGCCGGACCCGGATGCGTTCGCCGAGCGGCAACGCGTCGGCCGGGGACTCGACGCGGCCGACCACCGCGGGGTCCTCCAGGAGGACCGTTCCCACCAGCGGCTCCCGCTCCTTGACGTCGATGACCACCGCGTCGAAGGTGTCGCCGACGTGCCCCGTCAGCAGGGCGGCTCTGTCTCACATTCGGTGGTGACGCTGAGTGGCGGAGGTCGTTGTTGTTGGTGTGATGGATGTCAACGAGCTTGTGCAGATGGTGTTCTCGGGGATATGGCCGCTGGTCATCGAGGATGTGGTCGATGAGGGCGGGCGGGTCTTGGTGAGGGCGCGGACTCCGAGAGAGTCCGCTCTTTGCCCGGTGTGCGGGGTGCCGTCGGGGCAGGTGCACGGCTATCACTGGCGGACGGTGGCCGATGTGCCGGTCGACGGCCGGCGGGTGGTGCTCCAAGTACGGGTGCGGCGCCTGGTGTGTCCCACGCGCGGGTGCCGCCAGACCTTCCGCGAGCAGGTGCCCGGGGTGCTGGAGCGCTATCAGCGGCGCACTACCCGTCTGACCAGGCAGGTCAAGGCGGTGGTGAAGGAGTTAGCGGGCCGGGCGGGAGTACGGTTGCTGGCGGCACTCGCCATGGGCCTGTCTCGTCACACGGCCCTCCGCGCCCTCCTGGGCATCCCGTTGCCGGCCGGCCGGGTTCCCCGAGTGATCGGCGTCGACGATTTCGCTCTGCGACGGCGGCATCGCTATGCCACCGTGGTGATCGACGCCGAGACTCATGAGCGGATCGATGTCCTGCCCGACCGCACGGCCTGCACGCTGGAAGCGTGGCTGCGTGCCCATCCGGGCGTCGAGGTCGTGTGTCGTGACGGATCGACGACCTATGCGGAGGCCATCCGCCGGGCCCTGCCGGACGCGGTGCAGGTCAGTGACCGCTGGCATCTGTGGCACAACCTGTGCGAGGCCGCCCTGGACGAGGTGAAGGCACACAGCACCTGCTGGGCCACCGTGCTCGACGCCCCCATCTATGACGGACCCCGAGCCCAGACCACGCTGGAACGCTGGCACCAGGTCCACGGCTTGCTCGACCAGGGCGTGGGTCTCCTCGAATGCGCCCGCCGCCTCCAACTGGCCCTGAACACCGTCAAACGCTATGCCCGCGCCGACCGACCCGAGCGGATGCTCCGCGTCCCCAAATACCGCTCCAGCCTCGTCGACCCCCACCGCGAACACCTGCGCAAACGCCGGGCCGAAGACCCCGCCGTCCCCGTCCAGCACCTCTTCGAAGAGATCAAGGACCTCGGCTTCACCGGCTGCCTCAACCTCCTGCACAAGTACATCAACCAAGGCCGCGCGGACGCCGACCGCAGCCACATCTCCCCACGCCGACTGGCCCGGATGCTCCTGACCAGGCCAGACAACCTCAAGACCGGACACCGCGATCTCCTGGACCGGCTGACCGCCGCCTGCCTCGAGATGACCCACCTGGCCACCGCTGTCAGGACTTTCGCCCCGCTGCTGAAGCCTCGGCCCGAGAACGCCGACGCTCTTGATGACTGGATCACCCAGGTCCGCAAAGCGGACTTGCCGCACCTGCACGCCTTCACCCGGGGCCTCGAGCGAGACCGCGACGCTGTGATCGCCGCGGTCACACTTCCGTACAGCAACGGACCCACCGAAGGCGTCAACACCAAGACCAAACGGATGGCCCGCCAAATGCACGGACGAGCAGGCTTCACCCTGCTCCGCCACCGCATCCTCCTCGGATAGCACCACCCTCCGCTACCACCGAATGTGAGACAGAGCCAGCAGGGCGGCCTCGACCAGGTTCACGGACTCCCGTTCCACGGTGTTGGCCAGCCGGTTGCCCTCCGCCATCTCGCGGGGGAGCCCCTCCAGCGCGTCGAGCGCCCACGCGGGCGGCGCGACCCCGGCCGCCGCCGCGACGCACAGTTCGCCGGTGTACCGGTCGACGAGCCGGCGCAGGGGAGCGGTGCAGTGCGTGTACGGGGCGGCCACCGCCGCATGCAGCAGCGGGTCCGGGGTCCGCCCGTCGGTGAAGACGGTGTACCCGGCGCCGCGGAGCAGGGTCGTGCACTCCTGGAGGAACGCCGCGTGGTTCGGCAGCCGCGGGTCGAGGGAGCGCACGAGCTCGGCGTACGGGACGTGGTGGGGCCATTCGATCCGCAGGGCCTTCGCCACCCGGTGCAACCGGCCGACCGCCCCGTCGGGGGCGTTCGGGAGGGTGCGCAGGATGCCGGCGCCGGCGGCGAGCATCAGTTCGGCCGCCGCCATGCCGGTCATCAGCGACATCTGGGCGTTCCAGCCGTCCGCCGGCAGCGGGATCCGGTAGGCCGGGGTGTACGCGCCGTCGTGTTCGACGATCTCCTGGTCGGGCACGGCGAGGGAGATTCCGCCGCGTTCGATCTCCAGGACCTCGCGGCGCACGCCGACGTCCTTGAGCAGGGCCACGGTCTCCTCCGCCGTACCGGAGTCGATCGCCCGCTGGACGCCGGCGTAGTCGAGCTTGGCGCGGCTGCGGACCAGGGCGCGGCGCACCTCGGTGGTCTCGACCCGGCCGTCGGCGTCCAGGTCGAACCGCCACAGCAGCGCGGGGGCGTCCCGGTCGGGCAGCAGGCTGGCCGCACCCTCCGAGAGCACCGCCGGGTGCAGGGGGACGTTCCCGTCGGGGAAGTACAGGGTGGTGACCCGGCGGTGGGCCTCGGCGTCGAGGGCGCCGCCGGGCGTGACGAAGGCCGCGACGTCCGCGATGGCGTAGTGCACGCGGTACCCGCCGGGCCGCCTCGCCAGGTGCATGGCCTGGTCGAGGTCGAGGGAGGTCGGCGGGTCCAGCGTGAAGAGGGGGAGGTCGGTGGCGTCGTACGCCGGCAGGCGCGGGTCCCGCGCGACCCGCTCCGCCTCGGCGAGGACCTCGGCGGGGAACTCGCCCGGCACGTCGAGCTTCGTCCGCAGGTCACGCAGTGCGGCCCGCAGGGCAGCCCCGTCTGCGCCGGTCATGTGCAGGTGACGGCGTGGCATGGACCGAGCCTATGGCCGGGCGGCCTCGCCGTCGCGTCGAGCCGTCTACCCTGGCTCGGGGGCCGCACCCCCTGCGCCGTGTCGTACCGAAGGAGAACCACCGTGCTCGTGCTGCTGCCGCCCTCCGAGGGAAAGGCCGCCGGCGGCTCCGGCGCACCGCTGAAGCCGGAGACGTTGTCGCTGCCGGGGCTGGCCGGGGCGCGGGCGGCGGTCCTGGAGGAACTGGTCGAGCTGTGCGTCGGCGACGAGTTCAAGGCCCGCGAGGTCCTGGGCCTCAGCGAGGGGCTGCGGGGCGAGGTCGCGAAGAACGCCGAGCTGCGGACGGCCGTCGCGCGACCGGCCGGCGAGATCTACACCGGGGTCCTGTACGACGCGCTCGGCCTGGCCACCCTGCCCGAGCCCGCCGCCCTGGCCGCCGAGCGGTCGCTGCTGGTCTTCTCCGGGCTGTGGGGCGCGGTCCGGGTCACCGACCGCATCCCGTCGTACCGGTGCTCCATGGGCGTCAAGCTGCCGGGGCTGGGGGCGCTGGGCGCGTACTGGCGGGAGCCGATGGCGTCGGTGCTGCCGGAGGCCGCCGGGGAGGGGCTGGTGCTGGACCTGCGGTCCTCCGCCTACGCCTCCGCGTGGAAGCCCAAGGGCGAGGTCGCGGGCCGGACCGCCACGGTGCGGGTGCTGCACGCGCAGATGGTGGACGGCGTGGAGAAGCGGTCGGTGGTGAGCCACTTCAACAAGGCCACGAAGGGGCGCCTGGTCCGGGACCTGCTGCTCTCCGGGGCGGCCCCGGCGTCGCCGGCGGAGCTGGTGACGGCCCTGCGGGACCTCGGCTACGCGGTGGAGGCCGAGGCTCCCGCGAAGCCGGCGAAGGCGTGGTCCCTCGACGTGGTCGTGACGCAGATCCACTGAGGGACCCGCGATCCGTCGAGGACTCCGGGGCCGGGCTCCGGGGCGGTCGGGGCCGAGGGCTTCAGCGGCCCAGGGGCCAGGCCACGGCCTCCGGGGTCCGGGCGGAGGAGCCCGCGTAGAGGGCGCAGGCGTCCGTGAGGGTCTCCAGCAGCGTCAGCGGGTCGGGGAGCGGGTGCTCCATGCCGCGCAGCCAGCCGACGGAGAGGTCACCGGGGAGGGCGGCCGGCGGGACCAGGACGTAGCTGCCCCGGCAGTGCCAGCGCAGGCCCGGGTGCTCGTCCATCGTCTCGGGGTGGCAGTCCAGTTCGCACGGCCACCACTCGTCCTCGTCCTCCGGGGTGCCCCGGGTGGCGGTGAAGAACAGCATCCGCGCCTGTTCGCCCGTACCGCCGGACTCGGCGACCGGGCCCACCTCGACGCCGGCGGCCAGCAGGCGGGTCAGCGCGTCGCGGCCGGCCTCCAGCGGGACGTCCAGGACGTCGTGGACCATGCCGGTCGCGGTGATGAAGTTGGCCTGGGGCTCGTTGCGGGCCCACCGCTCGATCTGCGCGCGGTCGGTGGTCGACTGGGTCTGCCAGGCGAAGGAGACGGGGTGCCGCGCGGGCGTGGGACAGCCGATCCGGTCGCACGAACACCGGTAGCCGGCGGGATGGGCGGCCGGGGCGATCGGGAGGCCCGCGGCGGCCACGGCCAACAGCAGGGCTTCGCGTTCCTCGCCGGGGTCCTCCGGAGTGGGTTTCGGCCGGCGGCGCAGCCACTGGGAAATCCTGCTCTGCTCGCCGCGTTGGACGCGGCCGGACTCAGACCCCATCAATCCCCTCACCTCACCGTTGCCCCCGGCGGACCCTCACATGGTCCCACCATCCGGGGCCGCGGGTGACCGCACCCCCGAACTCGGGTGGCCCACATAACCATAGAAACCGGCCATATGTTCTCGGCCCCCTGTCCGGCCCCGGCCGGCCGACTGTCAGGCGGTGACTTTTCCCACCCCGCCGACGCCGCCCAGCACCGCGTCCACGAGGGCGTCCGCGTAGGCGTGCGTGAGCGGCGCCGTCCGCATCAGCCAGCGGTGCGTCAGCGGCCCCACCAGCAGTTCCACGGTCAGCCGCAGATCGGCGTCCGGCGCGAGCTGCCCCACCTCCCGGGCCGTGCGCAACCGCGCCTCGTACAGGGCGAGCTGGGGCTCCAGCAGCTGCTCGGTCATCCGTGCGCCCAGCTCCGCGTCGGTGGCGCCGGCGGCGGTCAGGGCGCGCGCGGCCGCCCCGTACTTCTCGTCGTTGAACTCGTCCACCGTCGCCCGCAGGACGTACTTCAGGTCGGCGGCCAGGTCCCCGGTGTCCGGGAAGCCGGTCCACTCGACGTCCTCCTCCGCCTCGCCGGCCAGCGCGAGCGAGGCGTCCAGCAGCACCGCCGCCTTGGACGGCCACCAGCGGTAGATGGTCTGCTTGCCGACCCCCGCGCGGGCGGCGATGGCCTCGATGGTGAGCCGGTTGTAGCCGACCTCCCCGACCAGGTCGAGGGCGGCGTCCAGGATGGCCCGCCGGGACCGGTCGCTGCGGCGGGCGGCGTCCGGGGCCTTGGGGGTGCGGGCCTTGGCGTCCCGCGGCTCCGCGGCAGGGGTCTCGTTCATACGGCCAACGTATCAATGCGAGACGTTTCGTCTTGTGTTTCGGTCATTGAGCTGAACCACCCGGTCAGTTCACTGCGCGGTCGCCCCGGAGGAGAGACGATTCACTCCTCATCACCATGAGGAGCCTTCATTGCGCAGAGACGCCACACCCCGGCGATACCTGATGTGCCCGCCCGCGCACTTCAAGGTCACGTACTCCATCAACCCGTGGATGGACCCCACGAAACCGGTGGACCTGCCCCTCGCACTGGCCCAGTGGGAGGACCTGAGGGACCGCTACCGCGCCCTCGGCCACACCGTCGAGACCCTCGTGCCCGACCCCGACCTGCCCGACATGGTGTTCGCCGCGAACGGCGCCCTGGTCGTCGACGGCCGGGTCCTCGGAGCCCGGTTCGCCTACCCGGAACGCACCGCCGAGGCCGAACTCCACCTCGACTGGTTCCGCGCCCACGGCTTCACGGACATCCGCGAGCCGTCCCACGTCAACGAGGGCGAGGGCGACTTCGCCGTCACCGCCACCTACATCCTGGCCGGCCGGGGCTTCCGCTCCAGCCCCCTCTCGCACGACGAGGCCCAGGAGTTCTTCGGCCGCCCGGTCATCGGCCTCGACCTGGTGGACCCCCGCTACTACCACCTCGACACGGCCCTGTCCGTCCTGGACGGGGACGAGGTCATGTACTACCCGCAGGCCTTCTCGCCGGGCAGCCGGGCCGTGCTCCGGCGGCTCTTCCCGGACGCCCTGCTCGTGGAGGACCAGGACGCGGCGGCCTTCGGGCTGAACTCCGTCTCGGACGGACTGCACGTGCTGCTCCCGCAGGCCGCGACGGGCCTGCCGGCGCCCCTGCGGGACCGGGGCTTCGAGCCGGTCCCGATGGACCTGGGCGAGCTGCTCAAGGGCGGCGGCAGCGTGAAGTGCTGCACCCAGGAGCTGCGGATGTAGCGGCCGCCGACGTGGCCGACGACGGGGACGCGGCGGAGGCGGACGTCACCGGGCGGGCGGCGGCCACTCCTGTCCCCAGTCGGCGTCACGCGCCGCCTTGTAGAGGTCACCGTGGCGCTTGGTCACGGTGGCCCGGGTCAGGCCCCCGCCCTCGCCCGTCCCCTGCGGACCGCACAGCTCCAGCAACACGAGCCCCTTCCGGATCTGCGGCCTCCGCGTGATCCGGGAGGTGGCCGGCGCGACCGGGAAGCGGGTCGCGGCCACGTACGCGAACTTCTCGTCCTCGTACGGCAGGGAGCCGCCCTTGACCTGACGGTGCAGGGAGGACCGGCTGACCCGGGTCGAGAAGTGACACCAGTCCTTGCCGACCTCGATCGGGCAGGTGCCGTCGTGCGGGCAGGGCGCGGCCACCGTCATACCGGCCTCGATCAGCTGCTCGCGGGCCTCGCGCAGGCGCAGGTACCCGTCCGGGGTGCCCGGCTCGATCAGCACCACCGCCCGACCGGCGCGCGCGGCCTCCGCGACGACGGCCAGACGGGCCGGCGCCGTCAACTCGCCCAGGACGTACGACACGGTCACCAGGTCGGCGTCGGGCAGGGCGATCCCGGCCCCGATCACGGCCCGCCGCCACTCGGCCGCGCGGAGCGTCGGGGAGGTGGAGGCCGCCGCGAGTTCCCGGCCCAGGACCAGCGCGGGTTCCGCCCAGTCCAGCACGGTGGTCTCGCGCGGCCCGCCCCAGGTGGCGTCCACGGCCCAGGTCGCGGCCCCGGTGCCGCCGCCCACGTCGACGTGCGAGGCCGGGACCCACTCCGGGGCCGCCTCGGCCAGCCCGTCCAGCGCGGACCGCACCGCCTCGAAGGTGGCCGGCATCCGGTACGCCGCGTACGCGGCCACGTCGGAGCGGTCGCGCAGCACGGGCGCGTCGGTCGGGGTGGTGCCCCGGTAGTTGGCGATGAGCCGCTCCACGGCGGCTCCGGCCTGCTTCGGGGGGAGCCCGTCGAGCAGGCCGCCCAACGCGGACCGGAGGGTTTCGGCGGTGGTGGGTGCGGGGGCGGAGGCGTTCACCCGCGAAGTTTACGGCGCCGCGCGGGACCCGGTGACGCGACGGACGCGCCGCCCCGGGCCCCGGGGCGGCGCGTCCGTCACGGCAGGACCTACGCGCGGGTCCGGGCGCCCGCCATCGGCTCCCGGCCGCGCCACGGCCGGCACAGGCCCAGGAAGCAGGCCACCGCGAGCAGGGAACAGGACAACTGCACCACCGCCATCGGCACCGCCGTGTCCTCGCCCGCGATCCCGACCAGCGGGGAGGCGATCGCCCCGACCAGGAACGAGGAGGTGCCCAGCAGCGCGGAGGCCGACCCGGCGGCGTGCGGGGTGCGCATCAGGGCCTGCGCGTTGGTGTTCGGCAGCAGCAGGCCCATCGCGGACATCAGCACGAACAGCGCGACGGCCATCGGGAGCAGCCCGACCTTCCCGAAGACCCCGGAGGCCATCAGCAGCAGGGCCACCGAGGCGGTGGTGATGATCGCGAGGCCGACGGCGAGGGCCTTGTCGAGGCTGACCCGGCCCACCAGCAGCTTCCCGTTGATCTGCCCGACGACGATCAGGCCGACCGAGTTGAGGCCGAACAGCAGGCTGAACGCCTGCGGCGAGGCGCCGTAGATCTCCTGCACCACGAAGGGCGAGGCGGAGATGTAGGAGAAGAGCACCGCGAAGGAGAACCCGCCGGCGAGGGTGTACCCGGCGAAGACCCGGTCGCCGAGCAGCCCGCGCATGGTGTGCAGCGCCGCGCCGACGCCGCCGGTGTGGCGGCGCTCGGGCGGCAGGGTCTCGCCGAGTCCCCGCCAGACCACGAGGGTGAGCGCGGCGCCGACGGCGGTCAGGACGACGAAGACGCCGCGCCAGTCGGCGACGCGCAGGATCTGCCCGCCGATGAGCGGGGCGATGATCGGGGCGACCCCGGATATCAGCATCAGGGTGGAGAAGAACCGGGCCATCTCGACGCCGTCGTACAGGTCGCGGACGACGGCGCGCGCGATGACGATGGCGGCCGCGCCGGCCAGGCCCTGGAGGAGCCGGAAGCCGATCAGCAGCTCGGTGGTCGGGGCGAGGGCGCAGATCGCGGTGGCGAGGACGTAGACGATCATGCCGATGAGCAGCGGGCGGCGGCGGCCCCACTTGTCGCTCATCGGGCCGATGACGAGTTGGCCCAGCGCCATGCCGGCCAGGCAGGCGGTCAGGGTGAGCTGGACGGTGGCGGCCGGACTGTGCAGGGCGTCGGTGACCTGCGGCAGCGCGGGCAGGTACATGTCCATGGACAGCGGGGGCAGGGCCGTCAGCCCGCCCAGGATGAAGGTGACGAGCAGGCCGGTGCGGCGCGCGGCCTTCAGCGGTGCGGCGTCGCCGGGCGGGACGACCGCGCCGGCGACGGGTACCGAGCCGTGCGGCGACTCCTCCGAGGGGGCCGTCGAGGGGCCTCTCTCCGACATGCGGAACTCCAGTCTTTTTGTCTTCTTTTCGCACCCCTGAGCGATCCATGCTCTCAGCTGTCGGAACGCCCGTGGACCCGTGTCCCGTGTGACGTACCCTGCGGCCCCATGAACGCACGTGGAAAGAAGATCGCCGTGGTGACCGGGGCGGGCTCCGGCATCGGCCGCTCCGTCGCCCTCGCCCTGGCGGGCGCCGGCTGGTCGGTGGCCGTGGCCGGCCGCCGCCCGGAGCCCCTGGAGGACACCGCGAAGGCGGCCGGCGCCGCCGCGGACGTGCTGTGCGTACCGACGGACGTCAGTGACCCGGACGAGGTCGGCGCCCTCTTCGCGACGGTACGGGAGCGCCACGGACGGCTCGACCTGCTCTTCAACAACGCCGGCACCTTCGGCCCGGCAGGCGTCGCGCTGGAGGACATCACCCCCGAGGCCTGGCGGTCCGTCGTCGACGTCAACCTCACCGGATCCTTCCTCTGCGCCCAGGCCGCCTTCCGGGTGATGAAGGCCCAGGACCCGCAGGGCGGCCGGATCATCAACAACGGCTCCATCTCCGCGCACGTCCCGCGCCCGCACTCGATCGCCTACACCGCGACCAAGCACGCGATGACCGGCCTGACGAAGTCGCTGTCGCTGGACGGCCGGCCGTACCGCATCGCGTGCGGCCAGATCGACATCGGCAATGCGGCCACCGAGATGACCGAGCGGATGCGGACCGGCATCCTCCAGGCCAACGGGCGACTCGAAGTGGAACCCGTGATGGACGCCGCCGACGTGGCCCGCACGGTCCTGCACATGGCCGAACTGCCCCTGGAGGCGAACGTGCAGTTCGCGACCGTCATGGCGACCGCCATGCCCTACATCGGACGCGGCTGACCCACCGCCACGACCACGCCGGGGGCGCATCCGGGAATGCGCACCCGCCCCCGGAAGTTGAGCCGATCATGACGACCGAAGTGCTGCGCTACACGGCTTTCTCCGGCGACCCGGCGGGCGGCAACCCCGCCGGGGTCGTCCTCGACGCGACCGGCCTGGACGGGCCCGCGATGCTCGCGATCGCCGCCGGGCTCGGCTACAGCGAGACGGCCTTCCTCACCGACCCGCCCCAAGACCTCGGCGGCGAACCCGGCCGCGCCTTCACCGTGCGGTACTTCAGCCCCAAGGCGGAAGTACCGTTCTGCGGGCACGCCACCGTGGCCACCGCCGTCGCCCTGGCCGAGCGGATCGGACCCGGCGAGCTGCTGTTCGCCACCCCGGCCGGCACCGTCCCCGTCTCGGTCACCGCCGAGCCGGACGAGGGCCTGCGCGCCACCCTGACCAGCGTCGCACCGCACGTCGAGGAGATCGCCGACGCCGACCTCGCCGAGGCGCTGGCCGCACTGGACTGGCCGGCGACCGACCTGGACCCCGCACTCCTGCCCAGGATCGCCTACGCCGGCGCCCGCCACCTGGTGATCGGCGCCGGCACCCGCGCCCGACTCGCCGACCTCTCCTACGACTTCGCCCGCCTGGAAGCCCTGATGCGGCGCCTGGACCTCACCACGGTCCAGCTCGTCTACCGGGAGAGCCCGACCGTCTTCCACGTACGAGACCCCTTCCCGGTCGGCGGCGTCGTCGAGGACCCCGCCACGGGAGCCGCCGCGGCCGCCTTCGGCGCGTACGCCCGCGAGGCCGGCCTCGTCCCGGAGCAGGCGCTCCTCACCCTCCACCAAGGCGAGGACATGGGCCGCCCCGGGATCCTCACCGTCGAACTGCGCCCCGGCGACCCCCGGGTGCGGGTGGGCGGCACCGGGGTGCGGATCGCGTAGGGCCCCGTGCTGAGCGTCGAGACGTACGAGACGGCGCCCGCCCCGCTCGCCGAGCAGGTCCGGGCCCTGGAGGCGCGGGCCTGGCCGGGCGCCGGCGCGGACCACGACCCGGCCCTCGCGCCCCGAACGGTGCTGCTGGTCGACGGGACCGGCACGGTGGCCGCCTCACTGGCCCTGCTGCGCAAGGAGATCCACCTGCCCGGCCGGACCTGGCGGGCCGCCGGGCTCAGCGGGGTGGTGACCCGGCCGGAGCTGCGCGGGCGGGGCATCGGCGGGCGCCTGGTCGCGGCCGCCCGGGCCGAACTGGCCGCCGACCCGACGCTGGACCTCGTCCTGTTCAGCTGCGACCGACCGCTCGGCCCGTTCTACGAGGCGGCCGGCTTCGAACGGCTCCCGGGCACGGTCCTGGTCGGCGGAACCCCCGCCGACCCCCTGGCCACCGACGCCCCCGGCTTCGACAAGACGGTCCTGGCGGCCTTCCTCGGCCCCGACCCGGAGCCGGCCCGTACGGCGTTCACCGGGATCCGGGTCCCGCTGTACCCGGGGACGATCGACCGCCTCTGGTGAGCCGGCCCGGCGTCAGTCCCGGGCCCGGCCCGCGTCGTCGCCGCCCTGACCCTTCGACGAGGTCGCCGCGCCCGCCGCGGCCGTGGCCGGCGCCGACGGCCGACCGGAGCGCACCGGGACCAGGAACAGGGTCAGGACGACCAGCAGGTACAGCGCCCACACGACGAGCTGGAGCACCGTCGGGTCCGGCTGGAAGTTGAACGTCCCCTTCAACAGGGTGCCGTACCAGCTGTCCGGCGGGATCGTCTCGCTGATGTCGAAGGCCTTGTTCGACAGTCCGGGCAGGAAGTCCGCCTCCTGGAGGTCGTGGACCCCGTACGCGAGCACGCCCGCCGCGACCACGACCAGCAGACCACCGGTCCACTTGAAGAACTTGGCGAGATCGATGCGCAGCGCGCCCCGGTAGAACAGCCAGCCGAGCACGATCGACGTCGCGATGCCGAGCAGCACCCCGGTCAGCGGGCCCGCGCCGTCACCGGCGGCCTTCACCGAACGCCACACGAACAGCGAGGTCTCCAACCCCTCCCGGCCGACGGCCAGGAACGCGGTGGCCACCAGCGCGCCCGTGCCCATCGCGAGGGCGGCGTCCAACTTCCCGTGCAGTTCGGCCTTCAGGTGCCGCGCGGTGCGCTTCATCCAGAAGACCATCCACGTCACCAGGCCCACGGCGACGATCGACAGGGAGCCGCCGATCGCCTCCTGCGCCTCGAACGTCAACTGGCGGGTGCCGAACTCCAGGCCCGCGCCGAAGGCCAGGCTCAGCCCGGCGGCCAGCCCCACACCGAGCCACAGCGGCCCGAGCCTGTCCCTGTTCCCGGTCTTCACCAGGTAGGCGATGAGAATGCAGACGACCAGGCTGGCTTCCAGCCCCTCGCGCAGACCGATCAGATAATTGCTGAACACGTGGATCCTCCTACGCGCCTACGGGAACTACGCGAACAGCGTCCGACCCCACCAGTCGTCCTTGTCACGGACGCCCGGCGGGACGGCGAAGACGGCCGAACCCACGTGCTGGATGTATTCGTTGAGCGAGTCTTTCCGGGCCAGCTCCCGCTGGATCGGCACGAACCCCTTGCGGACGTCCCGCTGGTACGCCAGGAAGAACAGTCCGGCGTCGAGCCGGCCCAGCCCGTCCGTGCCGTCGGTGAAGGAGTAGCCGCGGCGCAGGATCGTCGCGCCGCCGTTGGTGTCCGGGTGCGCGAGGCGGACGTGCGCGTCCGGCTTCATCGCCTTCAGGAACGGCTCGTCGCGCTCCTTGGACTTGCCGACGGGCGCGCCCTCGCCCTTGTCACGGCCGATGATGTCCTCCTGCTCCCGCAGGGAGGTGCGGTCCCAGGTCTCGATGTGCATCCGGATGCGCCGGGCGACCAGGTACGAACCGCCGGCCATCCAGTCGGAACCGTCGGAGGCGCTCGCCCAGACGAACTTCTCCAACGCCTCCCGGTCCGTGCCCGAGACGTTCCGGGTGCCGTCCTTGAAGCCCATCATGTTGCGCGGGGTCTGCGCGTCCGGGGTCGTCGAGGAGGTCTTGCCGAAGCCGAGCTGCGACCAGCGCATCGCGATCCTGCCGAAGCCGATCCGGGCGAGCTGGCGAATGGCGTGCACCGCGACCTGCGGATCGTCGGCGCAGGCCTGCACGCACAGGTCGCCGCCGGAGCGGGCCGCGTCCAGGTTGTCGCCCGGGAACAGCTCCAGGTCCACCAGGGCGGCCGGACGCCTGCCCTCCAGCCCGAACCGGTCCTTCGCGAAGAGCCCCGGCCCGAAGCCGACGGTCAGGGTGAGCCGCGAGGCCTTCAGACCCAGCGCCTCGCCCGTGTCGTCCGGCGGAGCCTCCGGCAGACCGCCGAAACCGCCCTCGCCGACCGGGAGTCCGGCCGTCATCAACCGGGCCGCCAGCGTCCACTCCTTGAGGAGCGCGACGAGTTCGGCCCGGTCCTTCGTCGTCACGTCGAAGGCGGCGAAGTGCAGACGGTCCTGGACCGCGGTCGCGATCCCGGCCTGGTGCTCGCCGTGGAACGGCACGGCCGCCCCCGTCGAGCCGGCCGGCACCACGTCCGGGTCACCGCCGAACACCGCGACCGCACCGCCGGTCGCCGCGGCGCCGAGCGCCAGCCCGGCGCCGCCCCAGCCGAGCACGGCGCGCCGCGACGGCGCGGCCCGCCGGCCCCCGGCCGGCGCGCCGACCTCCGGGCCGTCGGCGCTCGGGCCGTCGATGGGCTGCGGCTCCGGCGTTCCCGCCGGCTGCGACGTCGACTTCGTCATCCTCGTACTCCCGTCCTCTCCGTTCTTCTCCCGGGTTACTTCGCGACCGCGGCGGCCAGCTTCGAGAGCGGCTCGGCCAGCGCGTTGACCGCGTCCGAGAGCTCCTTGCGCTCCGCCTCGCCGACCTTGTCGTACGAGACGAAGTCGTAGCCCGTCTTGTCGGCGCGGTACTTGTCCAGCAGCGTGTTCAGCGCGGCGAACCGGGTGTCCAGGGTCTTCGCGAGCTCCGGGTCGTTCTTCGAGGCGACCGGCTTCAGCAGCTGGTAGGCCTTCTCCGCGCCCTCGACGTTCGCCTTGAAGTCGACCAGGTCGGTGTGGCTGAAGAACTCCTCCTCGCCCGTCACCTTGCCGGTGGCGACCTCGTCCAGGAGCTCCTTGGCGCCGTTCGCCATCGAGGTCGGGGTGATCTCGGCCGTGCCGACCTTCTTCTGCCACACGGTGAGGTCGGCCATCAGGGTGTCCGCGAGCTTCTTCTCCGGCTCGCCGAGCTTGCCGTCCTTGAACACGGCCTTCTCCAGCGTGTGCCAGCCGGTCCACTCCTGGTTGGCCTCCAGGTCGGCCTCGCGGAGGTCAACCTTCGGGTCCAGGTCGCCGAAGGACTCGGCGACGGGCTCGGTGCGCTCCCAGCCGATGCGCGAGACGGCGTACGCCTTCTTCGCGGCCTCGACGTCGCCGGCCTTGACCGCGTCCGCGAAGGCCTGCGCCTTGGGGAGGGTCTCGTCGGCCTGCGCCTGCACGTACTTGCGGTACCCGGCGACCGCGGCGTCCATCTCCGGGCTGCGCTTGGCGGCGGCGCCGCCGCCGGTGGCCTTGACCGCCTGGCGGATGCCGTCGCCCTTCATGCCGGGCTTGCAGGCGATCTCGTAGTCGCCCGCCTTGATCTCGGCGGTGATGGAGGCCTTGGTGCCGGGGCCGATGTTCTCGCGCTCGGCGACGATCCGGTCGTCGGGGAAGAGGACGTAGACCTCGGTGACCTTGGAGCCCTTGTTCTCGACGTCGACGGTGATCTTGCCGGCGGGGAACTCCTTCTTGGAGACCTCGCAGGCGCTGTCCGAGGCGGCGACCTTGATCGCGCCGTCGCCGCCGGTGTCGCCCTTCTCCGCGCAACCCGTGACGGCGGTGAGCGCGGCCACGACGGCGGCCGCGGCGAGAACGGTGAGGCGAGCGGGTCGCATGGAGGCTCCTGGCGAGGTAAGGGCTGGTGAGGCGGACCTAACTTAACCGAGGCTTACCTCACTCATACCCGACAGTCCAGTGATACAGATCTCACCTTTCCCTGCCGGACACGAGGCCGTCACGGCCTTTCCATGACGACCCCATGGTCGGGTCAAGCCGAGGTCAAACCCGGCTCCTCGTTCCGCCCGACGGAACGCGTCGGCCCGGCCGCCCGCACGGCCCGTGATCATCGCCGGCCGGCCGGGGCGGGCGGCTCAGCCGCGGATCGGGACCACGAGCGGCGCCCCGCCGCGCGGGTGCGGGAGCACCTCCACCGGCTGCCGGTAGACCCGGCTCAGCAGGCCGCCCTCGAACACCTCGGTCGCGGCCATGGCCCGGGCCACCGCCTCCTCGTCGTCCTCCTCCAGCGGGGTGCCGGCCCAGGGCGCGCGGCCCATCCGTACGACGTCCTCCACCGGGAAGGGGAAGGACAGCGCGGCCGACTGGGGGAGCACCGAGCGGCGCAGCGCCAGATCGGGCGCCGACCAGTCGCCCACCGGGCGCCCGTCGATCCGTACGGTCCCCGAGGCGGCCGGCAGGTCGGCGCAGAGCGCGGCCAGCAGTGTGGACTTGCCCGCGCCGTTCGGTCCGACCAGGGCCAGCACCTCGCCGGCCCGGGCGCTCAGGTCGATGCCGGCGAGCACCTCGCGCTGCCCGAGGCGCGCGTGCAGGTCCACGGCCTCGGCGCACGGCGTGCCGGGTGCGGGCCGGACGGGGATGCTCCGTCGGGTCCGGCGGAAGAGGGTGATCACGCCCAGCCTCCCTGCTTGCGGCGGGTCCGGCGCAACAGCCAGAAGAAGAACGGGCTGCCGATGAGCGCGGTCAGCACGCCCAACGGGAGTTCGGCGGGCTGCGCGAGCGTCCGCGCGGCCAGGTCGCCTGCGACCAGGACCACGGCGCCGGCGAGGGCGCTGCCCGGGACGAGGAAGCGGTGACCGGGGCCGTTCGCCATCCGCAGCAGGTGCGGGACGAGCAGGCCGACGAAGGTGATGATGCCCGCCACCACGACGGCCGCCGCCGTCAGCAGCGCGACGACCAGGATCAGGGCCAGACGCAGCCGTTCCACGTCCACGCCGAGGTGCCGGGCCGGTCGCTCGCCCAGGGCCGGCAGGTCGAGCTTGCGGGCGTGGAACGGGGCGACGAGCAGGCCGGCGAGCGCGCAGGGCAGGACGGCGAGCACCTCGGGCCAGGTGGCCTGGGCGAGGGAGCCGAGCTGCCAGAAGGTGATCTGGTTGACCTGGCCGCTGTCCGCGAAGAAGACGAACAGGCCGATCAGGGCGCCCGCGAAGGCGTTGACGGCGATGCCGGTCAGGATCAGCGTGACGACCTCGGTCCTGCCGCCGTTGCGGGACAGCAGGTAGACGGCGGCGACCGTGATCAGACCCGCCACGAAGGCGCAGGCGGTGACGGTCCAGTTCCCGAGGAAGGTCAGACCCAGTCCGATCGCGGCGACCGCGCCGACGGCGGCGCCCGCCGAGATGCCGATGACGCCCGGTTCGGCGAGCGGGTTGCCGAACACGCCCTGCATCAGGGCGCCGGCGCAGCCGAGGCTGGATCCGACCAGCAGGGCGAGCACGACGCGGGGCAGCCGTACGTTCCACAGCACGCTCTCGCCGACCCGGTCGAGGGCGGCCCCGCCGAGGCCCACGCGGTGCTGCACGGAGGCGAGTACGTCCCCGACGGGAATCCGGTAGGCGCCCACGCCCGCGGAGACCAGCGCCAGCACGACCAGCGTCACGACCAGGGCGAGGGTCAGGATCAGGGCGCTGGGCCGGGTGCGGGCAGGACCCTTCAAGGGCGCGGCGGGCGCGGTGGGCGCCGAGGGCACTGCGGGGGTCGGGGGCGTCGCGGGCGGCGCCGTGGAGCCGCCGGCGCGCGGGGGCTCGTGGGAGACGGTCACATCAGGCCTTGCCGTAGAGCTGGGAGGTCAGGGAGGCGAGGACCTGGTCGGTGCGGGGGCCGTAGTTGAGGAGCACCCCGTCGTCGACGGAGACCACGCGGCGATCCGGTCGGCGGCGCGCCGGCCGAGTCGGGTACCGGCGTCCTTGACGCCCAGCGCGCCGGCGATGGTGTCGATCCGCTTCCGTACGTCGTCCAGCGTCTTGGCGGGGGCGACGACCAGCAGCGGGATGCCCGCGTCGCGGATCTGCCCGATCGCCTCGGCGGGGCCGGTGGTGGTCTCGGCGATCACCAGCGTGGGGCGCAGCGACAACACGCCCTCGGCGGACACGTCGTGTGCTCGTGTCACCACCGGCAGCTTGGCGGCCTGTTCGAAGGTGGCGGTGATGTCCCGGGCGACGACCCGGTCGCCGAGCCCCAGGGTGTGGACGATCTCGTTGAGGCTGCCGGTGAGCGGGACCACGCGGTCCGCCGAGGTGATGGTCACCGAGGTGCCGTCCGCCGAGGGCACGGTCACCGGGAGGGCGGGCGTCGGTGACGGGGTGAGGGGTTCCACCCCCGTCCACCAGGACGGCTACGCGCCCGGTGACCGGATCGACGACGTCAACCTCACCGTGTCCGTGGACAAGGACGTCACCGCCCCCGACGCCACCGGCGGTTCGACCTCGGGCGGTACCGGCACCACCGGCGGTACGGGCACGGGCGGCGGCGGCACCGTCGGCGGGAGCGCGGGCGGCAACCTCGCCTCCACCGGCGCCGAGATCCCGGCCGGAGCCCTGCTCGGAGCCTCCGGCGCGGTCATCGCGGCCGGCGCCGGCGCGGTCCTCATCGCCCGCAGGCGGCGCATGACCCAGGGCTGAGCCGTGCTTGAATGCCCGCGTGAACGATCTCGACGTGCTCAGGGTCTTCTGCGCGGGCGACGGCCGGTACGGCAACCTGCTCGGAGTCGTCCGCGACGGCCGCATCTGCCCCGACGACGCGTCCCGGCAGGCGCTGGCCGCCGAACTCGGCTACAGCGAGACGGTGTTCGTCGACGACCCCGAACGCGGGGTCGTCGACATCCGTACCCCCGGCACACGGCTCGCCTTCGCCGGGCACCCGCTGGTCGGCCTCGCCTGGCTGCTCGACATCGAGGAACTCCAGCCGCCGGTCGGCTCCGTCTGGGCCCGCGACGACGGCGAGTTCACCTGGATCACCGCCCGCCCCGAATGGGTCGAGGGCAAGCGCACCGAGCAGTACGCGTCCGCCGCCGAGGTCGAGGAGCTGCCCGCCCCGCCGCCGGGCGAGGGCTGGTTGTACGCCTGGGCGTGGGAGGACGAGACCGCGGGCCGGATCCGGGCCCGCGGGTTTCCGCGCCGCCCCGACGGCGCCGTCGTCGAGGACGAGGCCACCGGCTCGGCCGCGATCCTGCTCACGGCCGAGCTGAACCGCGCCCTGAACATCACCCAGGGCGCCGGCTCCCAACTCCTCACCGCGCCCGGCCCGGACGGCACGGTCGAGATCGGCGGACGCGTGCGCTTCGCCCCCGGGAACTGAGCACCCCGACCGACCCGGTCGAGTGCCGCGGCGCCGGACACGGGCAAGGGGCGGCCCCCGGCGGGGCCGCCCCTTGCCTCTCGTGCACCGGTCGGTCCCGGACGTCGCTCACGCGCTGAGCGGGAACTCCCGGCCCAGTTCGCGGAAGACGGCGCCGTTGAAGTCGAAGGCGCGCTTGCACTCGTCGATGATCCGCTGCTTCTCCAGGTCGTCCGCGGAGATGGCGTCCAGCAGCTCGCGGTAGGTGCGCTTGAAGGCGGCCGGGTTGGAGATGTCCGCGAACACGTAGAAGCGCACGCCGTCGCCCTTGCGCTCGAAGCCCCAGGTGCGCTCGGCCTTGTCCCGGATGATCTGGCCGCCGGACAGGTCGCCCAGGTAGCGGGTGTAGTGGTGGGCCACGTAACCGCCCGGCCAGCCGGCCGCGCACTCGGCCACCCGGGCCGCGTACGCCTCGGTCGCCGGCAGCGCCACCAGCGACTCGCGCCACTCGGGGCCGCGCAGGTGCGCGAGGTCCCGCTCGATCTCCGCCAGGCGCATCAGCTCGGGCCGGATGAACGGCCCGGCGACCGCGTCGTCCTTGAGGGGCTCGGCCGCGTCCTCCAGGGCCCGGTACACGAACCACAGCTGCTCGGTGTAGCGGGTGTAGGCGTCGACGCCCAGTCGGCCGCCGAGCAGATCGCTCATGAACGTCGAGGTCTCGGCCTCTGTGTGCTGCTCGTGCGAGGCGACACGGATGACCGTGGAGAAGGCGTCCAAGGCGGACCTCCGAGAAATCGGGGGATGAGAATGGCGTGGCGGCATCGCCGCCCCACCTCGATCCTCGTACTTAGGCTTGCCTAAGTCAATGTGTTCCCGACGTCCTGTCGGTAAAAATTCGCCCGGCCCGGAGGCCCTCCGACAGGGCCTAGGGCAGCGTGAGGATCTCCGCTCCCGTGTCGGTCACGACCAGTGTGTGCTCGAACTGCGCCGTCCGCTTGCGGTCCTTCGTGACGACCGTCCAGCCGTCGTCCCACATGTCGTACTCGTGGGTGCCGAGCGTGAGCATCGGCTCGATCGTGAAGGTCATGCCGGGCTCGATGATCGTGGTGGCGTGCGGGCTGTCGTAGTGCGGGACGATCAGGCCGGAGTGGAAGGACGTGCTGATGCCGTGCCCGGTGAAGTCCCGGACCACCCCGTAGCCGAAGCGCTTCGCGTACGACTCGATGACCCGACCGATGATGTTGATCTGCCGGCCGGGCTTGACCGACTTGATGGCACGGTTCAAGGACTCGCGGGTGCGCTCCACCAGCAGGCGCGACTCCTCGTCCACCTCCCCGCACAGGTAGGTGGCGTTGTTGTCGCCGTGGACCCCGCCGATGTACGCGGTCACGTCGAGGTTCACGATGTCGCCGTCGCGCAGGACGGTCGAGTCGGGGATGCCGTGACAGATGACCTCGTTGACGGAGGAGCACAGGGACTTGGGGAAGCCCCGGTAGCCGAGCGTCGAGGGATAGGCCCCGTGGTCGCACATGTACTCGTGGGCGACCTTGTCGAGCGCGTCGGTGGTCACCCCCGGCGCGATGTGCTTGGCGGCCTCCTCCATCGCCTGGGCGGCGATCCGGCCGGCGATGCGCATGGCCTCGATGGTCTCGGCGGTCTGCACCTCCGGTCCGGTGTACGGAGTGGGCGCGGGCTTGCCCACGTACTCGGGCCGGCGGATGTTGCCGGGAACGGAACGGACGGGAGAGAGCTCGCCTGGTACGAGCAGCGACTGGCCAGACATGCAGGCGAGTGTATCCAGCGGTGATGGGGCAAGCTGGCGACAGAGAGCGGCACGAGAGGAGCCCGAGGACGATGGCCCTGTTCAAGAAGCGCCAGGTCGGCAAGCCCGGCGAGTGGTACTACTGCCTGGTCCACAAGAAGGTCGAAGAGGGCCCCGACTGCCCGGCGAAGGACCGTTTCGGCCCCTACGCCACGCCCGAGGAGGCGACCCACGCCATGGAGACGGCGCAGGAACGCAACCTCGAATGGCAGAACGACCCGAAATGGAACGACAAGACCCCCGAGGTGGGCGAGGAAACCCCCTGAAACAGAGGGTGAGGCGGGCCGGCGGGGGCGGTGGGATGGCACCCCTCCCGGGCGGCGCCCCTCACCAGCGGCCGGGCGGCGGCGCGGTCAGCTGATCGGCCAGCCGCGCCAGCCGGTCCCGGAACCGCCGCGAGCCGCGCCGGCCCGGCGGACCGTTCTCCCCGGCCGCCGCGCTGACCAGGTGCTGCACCGTGTCCAGGTCCAGCTCGGCCGTGGCACCCGGCACCGACAGCGCCTCGTGCGCCAACGTCCCCAGCGCGGGATCCCCGCCGTCCAGGGACAGCACGGTCGCCCCCGCCCGCCGCGCGTCGTGCACCCGCTCCAGCAGCCCCGCGTCCGGCTCCTGCGGGGCCACCACCAGCAGCGTGTGCCCGCGCCGGGCCGCCCCCAGCCGGCTCAGCCCCACCGACAGGTGCGGCGGCTCGCCCGGCAGCACACGGTGCCGCACGAGCGTCGGCGCCAGCTCCGGCAGCCCCGACCACGCCGCCTCGTCCACCAGGTGCGCGGCCATGTGCCACGGCTCGTACCGCTCCGTCCCCACCAGCAGCAGGCCCCCGCCGGACGGAACCACCGCGCGCCGCAACGCGCCGGCGAAACCCCGGGCGGCACCCGGCCACCGCGTCCCGGCGAGAACCTCGCGCAGCAACGCCACCCTCACCGCATCCATGGCGGGCATCCTGCACCAGCGAAAGGGCGCGCGGGTGCGATACCGGCGGCTCCCGTCCATTCGACTGACGCGTACTCGGCAGTACTCTCGCCCCCATGACTTCCTCAGACAGCACGCAGAAGCCGCCGGCCAAGGACCCCCGGGACCTGCCCGACGTCTCCGGCCTCGTGGTCGGCGTCCTCGGCGGCACCGGCGACCAGGGCCGCGGCCTCGCCTACCGGTTCGCCCGGGCCGGCCAGAAGGTGATCATCGGCTCCCGCGCCGCGGACCGCGCACAGGCGGCGGCCGAGGAGCTCGGCCTGGGCGTCGAGGGCGCCGACAACGCCGACTGCGCCCGACGCAGCGACATCGTGATCATCGCGGTGCCGTGGGAGGGCCATGCCAAGACCCTCGAAGCACTGCGCGAGGACCTCGCCGGCAAGCTCGTGGTCGACTGCGTCAACCCGCTCGGCTTCGACAAGCAGGGCGCCTACGCCCTCCCCGTCGAGGAGGGCAGCGCGGCCCAGCAGGCCGCGGCCCTGCTCCCCGACTCCCGGGTCACCGCCGCCTTCCACCACCTCTCGGCGGTACTGCTCCAGGACGAGACGGTCGAGGAGATCGACACCGACGTGATGGTCCTCGGCGAGTCCCGCGCCGACACCGACCTCGTCCAGGCCCTCGCCGCCCGCATCCCGGGCATGCGCGGCGTCTTCTCCGGCCGCCTGCGCAACGCCCACCAGGTCGAAGCCCTGGTCGCGAACCTCATCTCCACCAACCGCCGCTACAAGGCCCACGCGGGCCTGCGCGTCACGGACGTCTGAGACGACCGCGCCCCGTCCGGGCGCGGGCCGGCGCCGGCCCGCACGGCCGACCCCGAGCGGCACCGCTCGCAGGGTCAGCCGCGCCGGCCGGCCCGCACATCGAGCGGGCCCAGCCGCCCCACGACGCCCTGGTGGAACCGCGCCACGGCGTCGTCGACACTGCGGATGAACCCCGATTCCGTGTTGCCCCGGGTATTGCCCATCCCCTTGATGAGCGTCAGCCGGAACCCGGCCGGCGGCGCCCCGTCCCGGGGCAGCAGGTTCCCCGGCTCCGGCCGCAACCGCTCCAGGGTCCCGCGCGCCCCGATCCCGCCCTCGACCAGGCTCTCCACATGGAGGTCCGCCGGCGCCTCGGCCAGCATCCGGACCAGCCTCTTCACCGAGATCAGCGCGGAGGAGCCCTCCGGGGCGGGAACCTCCATCGAGGTCCGCACCTCTCCCGTCCGCAGATCGGCGGTCACCGCGATGACCCCGCTCGTGCCGTCGACCCGCAGCTCCGCCGAGAGCCGGCCGTCCGCGCACAGGGTCTCGGCCGCGGCGAGCCGGCGCTCCCGGGGATCGCTGCCCCGCCGGGCCCGCTGCACCGGGAGGGCCTTTTGGCCCAGCTCCCCGCCCAGGCGCAGACAGACCTGGCGGATCAGCCGTTCCCAGCTCTCCACCACGTCGACGGCCCGCTCGTCGCCCGGGTTGAGGGTCTCGTCCTCGATGCCCTTGCGGACGGGCACCCAGGACGGTCCCATGTTCTGGAACCCGTGGCAGCCGGAGTTCTCGTGCTGGAGGTACTCCAGCAGTTCCTGGAGCAGCCAGGCGTGCGCGGGGTTGCCCACGCCCTCGTGGCGGATCAGGAGCTGGGCCTGGTGGGCCACCTCCGCCCACGACAGGTGTCAGAGGTCGACCTTGTGCTTGCGGCGCCCGTCGATCTTGACGTCGACCACGGGGGCGCCGTCGAGGGCCACGTCGTTGGAGAGCGTGATGACGGCCTCGTAGCCACGCCGCGTGGCGATGTCCATGTACGCCTGGACCTGCTCGGCCCGCAGCGGGTTCCCGTTGGTCTTCGTCTCCACGAGCGCCGTCCAGAGCTTGCCGGCGCGCTCGATCCGGATGACACCGTCCGGCCGCCGTGGGGCGTCGCCGTGGGGCAACGACACCTCCGTGAAGGTCTGCGTCCGTCCGGCGGGGGCGCCGAAGGCGGCCGTGAGCCGGCGGCCCAGCTCGGGCACCTGCGTCATGACGGCGAGCAGCACCGAGGTCGCGCGCACCTCCCGCTCCCGGTCGCTCTTGAGGGAGGGAACCGGGAAGAGCCGAGCCGGCTGCCAGGAGTCGTTCTCGGCCAGCGACTTCCTGTCGGTCGGCGTCTTCCCGAGCAACTGGACGCTGCCGTCCTCGGCCGCGGGATGGTTGTAGAAGTAGAAGTCGTCGTCCGAGCGGACCTTGCCGTGCGCGTCGAGCAGCAACACGGACACGTCGGCGTCGCCGGCGCCCGACGCGCTGGTCCAGCCCAGACTCACGACCACGGCCCCGGGGTCCTCGCCGAGAGCGGTCAGACTGACGTTCGCACCCTTTGTCATCTCCCGCATGGCTTCCCCCCGGTCGTCCGGCTTCGTCCGCTCGGACGGAGCTTCGCGCACCGTATCCAGCCGGCGGACCGGCGCTCAGGCGAAGGGGGAAATGGGCGGGATGTCCCGAGGGGGTGGCGGCGGTCGGCGGCGGGGCGCGATGGGGGACACTGGAGGAACCCGACCCCCGTTCCGTGTCGCCGAGGAGCCGTGCCGCATGCCCCGCCTTGCCGTGTTCGCCGTAGTCGTCTGTGCCCTGTCCGTGGCCGCGGCCGTGGTCGCCTTCGTCGAGGGCAGCTTCCTCGGGATCATCTGGGTGCTGCTGGCCGGGCTGACGTCCAACATGGCCTGGTACTACGTACGCAAGGCCAAGGCCGACAAGGCCGCCCGCGCGAACAGCTGACGACGGCCGGATCCGGGGGCGTACCCCGAGCCACGGCTCGGGCCACGGCTCAGGCCGCGGCGCAGTAGCCGTCCGCGTCCTGCCAGAAGCGGTAGAGGTCGCGGCCGCAGTACGTCTCGAACTCGGACACGCCGAGCGCGTCGAGGATGCCGCTGACCGCGCCGAAGAAGAACGCGTTGACCTCCGGGATCCACAGCAGCGCGAACACGCCGAGCAGGGCGAACGGCGCCAGCGGCGCCACCTGGCGGCGCACCCCGTGCGACAGCCACGGCTCGATGACCCCGTACCCGTCCAGGCCCGGCACCGGCAGGAAGTTCAGGATCGCCGCCGACACCTGGAGCAGCGCCAGGAACGCCAGCGCGAAGCGGAACGGCATCGGCACCCCGTCGAGGGCGTTCAGCCAGAACGGCGCGGTGCACACGATCGCGAAGGCCACGTTCGTCAGCGGCCCGGCGGCCGAGATCAGACTGTGCTTCCAGCGGCCGCTGATCCGGTCGCGTTCGATG
This sequence comes from Streptomyces sp. H27-H5, assembly GCF_026627505.1. Lineage (GTDB taxonomy): Bacteria > Actinomycetota > Actinomycetes > Streptomycetales > Streptomycetaceae > Streptomyces. The sequence goes on from NZ_JAPNLK010000028.1 coordinate 47,380, forward strand.
TACACGGCGCCACCGGGCAGACCGAGACCACCCAGGATCACGAAGATCACCGGCAGGACGATGCTGAGCATCGCGTGCGTGTACTTCAGCGGGTTCAGCGTCAGGTAGCCCTTGGCGCCGACCGTGATGTCACCGCCGTGCAGGGCGGTCCGGGCGTGCGCGTACTCGTGCAGGCACAGCGAGACCACCCACGCCGCCGTGACGAACAGGAACACCGCGAGGCCGGTGCTCGTCGAGTACCCCGTCCACACGGCCCACCCGGTCACCGCCATGACGGCGACGATCCCGAGGAAGACGGAACTGATCTGCCGCTCGCCGCGGCTGCCCTGGTGACCCATGCGGCGAAACCTATCCCGGGCACGGCGACGGGTGTCCCCCGGGTACGGCGACAATGGGCCGGTGCGTTACGTGATTCTCGGCACCGCCCAGGCCCTCTCCGACGACGGCGACCCCGTCGCCGTCGGCGGGGCGCGGCTGCGCGCCCTCCTGACCGCCCTCGCCCTGCGCCCGGGCCGCACCGTGCCGGCCGAGCTGCTGGTCGCCGAGGTGTGGGACGGGGACCGGCCCGCCGACGCCCCGGCCGCGCTCCAGGCCCTGGTGGCGCGCCTGCGCCGGGCGATCGGGCACGCCGCCGTGCGCTCCGGGGAGGGCGGCTACCGTCTCGCCGCCGGCCGCGAGGACGTGGACCTGTACCGCTTCGAACGGCTGGCGCGGGCCGCCGCCGCCGAGCGGGACCCGGCCGCCGCCGCGGCGCTGTACGACGAGGCCCTCGCCCTGTGGCGCGGCCCCGCGCTGGCCTCACTGCCGGATCCGGCCGGGGAGTCCGCCCGCTGGGAGGCCGTACGGGCCGACGCGCGCCGGGGCCGGCTCGCCGCGGCCCTCGCCCTCGGCGAGGCGGAGCGGATCCTGCCCGAGCTGACCGCGCTGTGCGCGGAACACCCGCTGGACGAGCCGCTGCGGGCCCTGCGGATCCGCGCCCTCGACGCCGCGGGCCGTCCGGCGGAGGCACTGGCCGCCTACGAGGACGTCCGCCGGGACCTCGCCGACCGCCTGGGCGCCGACCCCGGCCCGGAACTGCGCGCCCTCCACGCCGCCCTGCTCGCCCCGCCGGAACCCCACGCGGCACGGCCCCCGCACCCGGCGGCCGCCGCCCCGACCCCCGCGGCACGGCCCGACACCGCGCCCGCCCCGGGCGCCGACCCCGCCGCCGGCGGCAACCTGCGGGCCCGCCTCACCACCTTCGTCGGCCGCGAGGACGACATCCGCGTCATCGGCGCCGACCTAACCCGATCCCGCCTCGTCACCCTGCTCGGGCCCGGCGGCGCCGGCAAGACCCGCCTGTCCCAGGAGGCCGCCGAGGCCCACGCCGCCGCCGGCCACCCCGACGGGATGTGGCCCGACGGGGTGTGGCTCGTCGAACTGGCCCCCGTGGACGACCCCGAGGACGTCGCCGAAGCGGCCCTGGCCGCCCTCGGGGCCCGCCAGACCAAGCTGCGCGGCGCCGCCGCCGAGGAACTGCGCGCGCTCACCGAGCGGGGCGGGGACGACCCGCTCGCCCGACTCGTCGAACACTGCGGCCGGCGCGACCTCCTGCTGCTCCTCGACAACTGCGAGCACGTCATCGACGCCGCCGCCGTCCTCGCCGAACGGCTCCTCACGCACTGCCCCGGCGTCCAGATCCTCGCCACCAGCCGGGAACCCCTCGGCGTGCCGGGGGAGGCGCTGCGCCCCGTGGAACCGCTGCCCGACCCCGTCGCACTGCGGCTGCTCGCCGACCGCGGCGCCGCCGCCCGGCCCGGCTTCCGCGTCGAGGACGACCCGGCCGCCGCCGCGGAGATCTGCCGCCGCCTCGACGGCATGCCCCTGGCCATCGAACTGGCCGCCGCCCGGCTGCGCCTGCTCACCCCCCGCCAGATCGCCGACCGGCTCGACGACCGGTTCCGCCTCCTCACCAGCGGCTCCCGCACCGTCCTGCCCCGCCAACAGACCCTGCGGGCCGTCGTCGACTGGTCCTGGGACCTGCTCGACGCACCCGAACGGGCCGTCCTGCGACGGCTCTCCGTCTTCGCCGGCGGCTGCGACCTCGCCGCCGCCGAGGCCGTCTGCGCCGGCCCCGACGCGGACGCGGTCGTCGACGCGCTCGGCTCCCTCGTGGACAAGTCCCTCGTCGTCGCCGCCCCCGGACCCGACGGCGACATGCGCTACCGGCTGCTGGAGACCGTCGCCGAGTACGCCTCCGAGCGCCTGGACGAGGCAGCCGAGGACCGCGCCGACACCGAACGACGCCACCTCACCCACTACCGCGAACTCGCCCGCACCACCGAGCCCCTGCTGCGCGGACACGGCCAGCGCACGGCCGCCGAGCGGCTCGCCACCGAATACGAGAACCTCCGTACCGCGCTGCGCCGCGCCGTCGCCGCCAAGGACATCGGCGAGGTGCTCTGCCTGGTGCACTCCCTCGTCTGGTACTGGCACATGCACGACCTGCGCGCCGAGTCCCGCCACTGGGCCGACGCAGCCGTCGCCCTCGGTCCGGACCCCTTCGCCCCGCCGATCGCCCCCGCCGAACCGGTCTACGAGCGGCTCGTCGACTCGCCCCCGCCCTACACCGGCGAACTGCTCGCCGAGGCCTGGCGCGGCGCCCGGATGATCCAACTCACCGCCCGCGACCAGAACAGCGGCAGCTGGAACTCCCCGGACGTCCGCCTCCAGGTCGAGGGCATGATCGCGGCCTACCGGCCCGGCCTGCCCCAGACCTGCCGGTTCCCCACCGCCCTGTGGATCTACGCCGTGATGATCGCCGGCGATCCGGAACTGCTCCGGCGCATCATCGACGAGACCGTCGAGACCACCCGCGCCCTCGGCTACCGCTGGGAACTGGGCTCCGCGCTCCAACTGCGCGCCAACATCCGGGCGAACCGTGCCGCGTCGTTCGGCGACGCCGCCCGCGACGCCGAGGAGAGCCTCGCGCTCTTCCGCGAGCTCGGCGACGACTGGGGCTGCGCCGAGGCACTGTCCGCCCGCGCCGAAGCCCTGGAGAAACGCGGCGAGTACGCCCTGGCCGCCGCCGACTTCCAGGCCGCGATCGAGCACGCCCAACGGCTCGGCGCCCCCGCCCAGGTCACGATCCTGCGGGTGCGGATGGCCGGCACCCTCGCCGAGGAGGGCCGGCTGGAGGAGGCGGAGGAGATCCTGACCGGGCTCCTCGCCGTCATCCGCCAGTACCGCAACGAGGCCCTGCCGGCCGCCCGCATGTTCCTCGCCGGGCTCTACGGCCGCACCGGCCGCCTCGTCGAGGCCCGCGCCGAACTCACCTCCCTGCGCGAGGAGTTCGCCTTCGGCGCGTACGCGATCTTCGACGGCTTCCTGCTCGGCGTGCTGGCCTGGCTCGACAACAAGGAAGGCCGGCACGAGGAGGCGCTGGCCCTCGTCCGGGAGGCCGCGACCACCGCCCGGGACCCGATGGCGCTGATGGTGGCCCCCCAACTGCCGGCCGTGCACCTGCTGATCGCGGCCGTGGCCCTCCTGGGACTCGGCGGTCCGCGCCGCGAGCGCGACGCCGCCCGACTCCTCGGCGCCTACCGGGCCCTGGTGCCGACCGGACACTTCCCCGTCACCACCGAACGCGAGGACGCCGCCCTCGTCGAAAAGTCGGCGAGGGCGGCGCTGGGGGACCGCGCGTACGAGGCGGCCTACGCCGAAGGCGGCGGCCTCACCCTGGAGGAGGCCACCGCCCTCGTCTGAACCACCGCTTCCGCCGGGCCCCGACATCGGGAGAACCGTTCCGGCATGCGCCCGACGGACTCCGCGCGTCAGGTCTTGTGACGGAACTTGCGGACCGCGAGCGGCATGGTGATCGCGGTGATGGCGACCGACCAGATCAGCGTCATCGTCACCGAGTGGCCGACCGGGCCGCCGTTCATCAGGCCGCGCGCCGCGTCGGCCAGGTTCGACAACGGGTTGTAGTCCGTGAAGGCCTGCAACCAACCCGGCATGGTCGTCGGGGAGGCGAAGATCGAGCTGCCGAACTGCAGCGGCATCAGCACCAGCATCGCCATGCCCTGCACGGCCTGGGCCGTCTTCATGGTGAGACCCAGCAGGATGAAGATCCACATCAGCGACGCGCCGAAGATGGCCGACAGGCCGATGGCGAGGAACAGGTCCAGCACCGAGGTCTTGATCGACAGGCCCAGGATGAAGCCCATGACGAGCAGGATCGTGATGGCGACCAGCATCCGGCCGAGCTCCACCACGATCTTCGCGATGAGCACCGACGAGCGGGCGATCGGCATGGACCGGAACCGGTCCATCACGCCCTTCTTGAAGTCGTCGTTGACCCCGGTGCCGACCGCCATGGCGATGTTCATGCCCATCATCGCCATCAGGCCGGGCACCAGGTAGTTGACGTACTCGCCCTGGTTCCCCTTGCCGGAGATCGCGCCGCCGAAGACGAACACGAACAGCAGCGTGAAGATGATCGGCATGAACAGGACGTCGAACATCGACTCGGGGTCCTGCTTGATCTGCAGGGCGTTGCGGCGCACCAGGGCGCTGATGTGCCGCAGGTTGCCCCGCAGGCCGATCCGGCCCTCGTCGGGCAGGTCGCGCGGCGCGGCGTCCGGGACGGTCGCGGTACTGCCGGGCTTGGACGTGGTGACGGTGCTCATGCCGCGACCTCCTCGGTCTGCTGGGCGGGAACGGACTCCTCGACGGAGGGCTTCTGACCGGTGATGGACAGGAAGACCTCGTCGAGGCTGGGCAGGTGGGTGCCGAGATCGGCGATCGCGTAACCGCGGCCGGCCAGCAGCCCGATCGCCGCGGTCAACTGCTCGTCGCTCAGGATCGGGACCAGCAGGACGCCCTCGTCCGGGATGGCCTGGGAACCGGCCACGCCGTCGAGACCGGCCTCCGCCAGCGCGCGGGCCATGCCCGGCAGATCGGAGGCGGAGACGGGACGGATCTTCAGGGTGCGGCCGCCGACCCGGGCCTTCAGCTCGTCCACCTTGCCGTTGGCGATGACCTTGCCCTTGTCGATGACCGTCAGCTCGCTCGCGAGCTGCTCGGCCTCCTCCATGTACTGGGTGGTCAGCAGCACGGTGGCGCCCTCGGCGACCATCCGCTGCACCTCGTCCCACACCTCGTTGCGGGTGCGGGGGTCCAGACCGGTGGTCGGCTCGTCCAGGTACAGCACGGCCGGCCGGCCGATCATGGAGGCGGCCAGGTCCAGCCTGCGGCGCATGCCGCCGGAGTAGTGCATGACCGCCTTCTTGGCGGCCTCCGTCAGCGAGAACCGCTCCAGCAGCTCGTCGGCGCGGGACCGGGCCTCCTTGCGGGGCAGGTCCAGCAGCCGGCCGATCATGTAGAGGTTCTCCCAGCCGGACAGCTTCTCGTCGACCGAGGCGTACTGACCGGTGAGACCGATGGTGCGGCGCAGCTGCCGGGGCTGGCGGACCACGTCGAAGCCCGCCACCGTCGCCGTCCCGGCGTCCGGGGTGATCAGGGTGGAGAGGACGCGGACCAGGGTGGTCTTTCCCGCGCCGTTGGGCCCGAGAACCCCGAGCACGGTGCCCTCACGGACATCGAGGTCCACACCGTCGAGGGCCTTGGTCTCGCCGTAGTGCTTGACCAACCCCCGAACCTGTACGGCGTGCGAGCCGCTCGGGGAAGTCTTGTCGTTTCGCGTCATGGACACCATGGGACCAGCCGCCACTGACAAAGCACCGACAGCCGACCGACAGCCGACCCACACAGGGCCCCCGGCCCGCCGACGGGGACGTCGACGGGCCGGGGGCGGCGGGCCTAGTGGAAGGCGTGCTCGGCCTGCGGGAACGTCCCGCCGACCACGTCCTGCGCGAACGCCTTCGCCGCGTCGCCCATGGTTTGCCGCAGGTTCGCGTACTGCTTCACGAACTTCGGCATCTTCCCGCCCGTCAGGCCCATCATGTCCGTCCACACCAGCACCTGGGCGTCGCACTCCGACCCGGCACCGATGCCGACTGTCGGAATGTGGAGCGACCGGGTGACCTCGGCGGCCAGCTCGGCCGGCACCAGCTCCAGCACCACCGCGAAGGCGCCCGCGTCCTGCGCCGCCTTCGCGTCCCGCAGCAGCTGGTGCGCGGCCTCGTCCGTGCGGCCCTGCACCCGGTAGCCCATGGCGTTCACGGACTGCGGGGTCAGACCCAGGTGGGACATGACCGGGATGCCGGACTGCACGATCAGCTCGGTCTGGGCCAGCGAACGCTCGCCGCCCTCCAACTTCACCGCACCGACACCGGCCTCCTTGACCAGCCGCGTCGCACTGCGCAGCGCCTGCACGGCGCCTTCCTGGTAGGAACCGAACGGCAGGTCGCCGACGATCAGCGCGCGGCTCGTGCCGCGCACGACGGCCGCCGACAGCAGGGTCATCTCGTCCATCGTCACGGGGACGGTGGTCTCGTAGCCGAGGTGACAGTTGCCCATCGAGTCGCCGACGAGCATGACCGGAATCCCGGCCTCGTCGAACACGGACGCGGTCATCGCGTCGTAGGCGGTGAGCATCGGCCACTTCTCGCCGCGCTCCTTGGCCAGGGCCAGGTCGCGGATGGTGATGCGGCGCGTTCCCGTGCCCCCGTACAGGGTGGGGCCGGAGGTCTCGCGGGCAGGCGAAACGACATGCGTCATGGCTACTGCTCCTTGTGTCATCTCGAGGCGCCCTCACGGCGTCCCCGGACTCACCCACCATGGTGGCACTCGTCGGCCCCTCCACGGAAGTGGCGCGATGACCGGTCCGTCACACTCACGGCCCCTCCCGGGACGCGCCACGCCCAATGTGCGCGTTTCGTGACAAGCGGAACCCTGACCGCACGGCCGTTCGTCCTCACGGAGGTACGGCCGGCAACGACGGCACGGATCTGCTTCGAACATCGCCTAGGGTCAAGGGGCGGGGACGGAGCGCGAGCACGGCAGCGAGGGCAGTGGAATGGCACAGGCGTACATGACGGAGACGGGAAACGGCGGCTCGGAGCCCGAGCCCTCCCGATCCGGTCTCCGACGCCGACTGGCCGACCTGCGCCGAGACCGGGGAATCTGGCGCCGGGGGCGCGTCACCGCGGGCCTCGCCGCACTGCTCTCGCTCGTGATGATCTTCCACGCCGACCTGCCGAACGACGTGGGCAACCTCGGCAGCCTCACCGAGACCTTCCTGCCCTGGCTGGGCCTGGCCGTGCCGGTCCTGCTCGTCACCGCCGTGATCCGCAAGTCCGCGACCGCCCTGCTCTCGATACTGGTGACCGCCGCAGTCTGGGCGAACCTGTTCGGCGGCCTGGTCACCGACAAGTCCGGCGGCGGCGGCAACCTGATGGTCGTCACCCACAACGTGGACGCCGACAACGCCGACCCGCGCGGCACCGCCGAATCGGTCGCCGGCTCCGGCGCCGACGTGCTGGCGCTGACGGAACTCAAGGCCGGCGTCGTCCCCGTCTACGAGAAGGCCCTGGCCGGCGTGTACAAGTACCACGCCGTCGAGGGCACGGTCGGCGTGTGGAGCAAGTACCCGCTGTCCTCCAGCGCCCCCGTCGACATCAAGATGGGCTGGACCCGGGCCATGCGCACCACCGTGGACACCGCCCACGGCCAGGTCGCGGTCTTCGTCGCCCACCTCCCCTCGGTCCGGGTCAAGCTCAACGCCGGATTCACGGCCAACCAGCGGGACAACAGCGCCGACGCGCTCGGCGCCGCCCTGGCCTCCGAACCGCTGAAGAAGGTCGTCCTGCTCGGCGACCTCAACGGCACCATGAACGACCGGGCCCTGTCCGAGGTCACGTCCCAGATGCGCTCCACCCAGGGCGCGGCCGGCGACGGCTTCGGCTTCAGCTGGCCCGCGCAGTTCCCGATGGCACGCATCGACCAGATCATGGTGCGCGGCATCATCCCCGACGCCTCCTGGACCCTGTCGCGCACCGGCAGCGACCACCTCCCGGTCGCGGCACGGATGACCGTCAAGGACTGACGCGCAGGACGCCCGACGCACGACAGGACCCCGACGCACGACAGGGGGCCGGGGCCGCTTCACGACGCGGCCCCGGCCCCCTGTCGCACCCGGCCCTACGTCCGCTCCCGCCAGCCGTTGGTGATCGGCAGCCGACGGTCCTTGCCGAAGCCCTTCGCGGAGATCTTGGTGCCCGGCGGGTACTGGCGGCGCTTGTACTCCGCCGTGTCCACCATCCGCAGCGTCCGGGCGACCAGCTCGGCGTCGAAACCGGCGGCGACGATGGAGTCCATGCCCTGGTCGCGGTCCACGTACATCGCCAGGATCGCGTCGAGCACCGGATAGTCCGGCAGCGAGTCCGTGTCCACCTGGCCCGGGCGCAGCTCGGCGCTCGGCGGCTTCACGATCGAGTTCTCCGGGATCGGCGGGGTCTCGCCCCGCTCGACGGCGGCCCGGTTGCGGTACCGCGCGAGCCGGAAGACATCGGACTTGTAGACGTCCTTGATCGGGCCGTAGGCCCCGACCGAGTCGCCGTACAGGGTGGAGTAGCCGACGGCCAGCTCCGACTTGTTGCCCGGGGCCAGCACGATGTGACCCTCCTGGTTGGAGAGCGCCATCAGCAGCGTGCCGCGCAGGCGCGACTGGAGGTTCTCCTCGGCCAGCCCGGTCAGCCCCAGGGACCCCATGTAGGCGTCGAACATCGGCTCGATCGACACCGTCCGGAAGTTCAGGCCGGTCCGTTCGGCCAGGTCGGCGGCATCGCCCCTGGAGTGGTCCGAGGAGTACTTGGAGGGCATCGACACGCCGTACACGTTCTGCGCGCCGATCGCGTCACAGGCGACGGCGGCGACGAGCGCCGAGTCGATGCCGCCCGAGAGCCCGATCAGGACCGAACGGAACCCGTTCTTCAGGACGTACGCGCGCAGTCCCACGACCAGCGCGTCGTAGACCTCCTCGTCGTCGTCGAGGCGCTCGGCGCAGCCGCCGGGCACGACCGGCTCGTACGCCTCCACCGGCTCCTCGGACAGGATCACGCGGTCGATCCGCAGCCCGTCGGCGACAACGCCCTCGGGGGCGTCGGCGCGGGCCGCCGGCAGGTCCAGGTCGACCAGCACGCAACCCTCCGAGAACTGCGGGGCCCGGGCGACGACCTTGCCGGCTGCGTCCACGACGATCGAGTCGCCGTCGAAGACCAACTCGTCCTGACCGCCGATCATCGCCAGGTAGGCGAGGGTGCAGCCGGCCTCCCGGGCCCGCTTCCCGACCAGTTCGAGGCGCTGGTCGTCCTTGTCGCGCTCGTACGGGGAGGCGTTGATCGACACCAGCAGGCCGGCCGCGGCGGAGCGGGTCGCGGGGACCCGGCCGCCGTCCTGCCAGAGGTCCTCGCAGATCGCCAGGGCCACGTCCACGCCCCGCACCCGGATCACCGGCTGGGTGTCACCCGGCACGAAGTACCGGAACTCGTCGAAGACCCCGTAGTTGGGCAGGTGGTGCTTGGCGAAGCGGAGGACGACCCGCCCCCCGTACAGCACGGCGGCGGCGTTCTCCGGGGAACCCGCCGGACGGCCGAGCCGCGGCGCGGCCTCCTCCGTGCGGTCCAGGTAGCCGACGATCACGGGCAGCTCGCCGAAGCCCTCCGCGGCCAGCCGCTCCGCGAGTTCGCGCAGCGCCGTGCGGGAGGCTTCGACGAAGGAGCCGCGCAGGGCGAGGTCCTCGACGGGGTACCCGGTGAGCATCATCTCGGGGAACGCCACCAGGTGGGCCCCCTGCTCCGCGGAGTGCCGCGTCCAGTGGACGACGGAGTCGGCGTTCGCGGTGATCTCGCCGACGTGCGAGTCGATCTGATTCAGAGCCAGGCGAAGTTGAGGCACGGGCCCAGTGTAATCGTCTTTCTGACGCGATGTCCTGGAGCCCGGCCTCTTTTCCGTTCCCGAAGGCGGGTCAGCGGACCGGGCCGGCGAACTTCACGGGGTCGAGCAGCAGTCCGGGGGAGATCTCCGCGCGGAGGGTCTTGACCCCCTTCGGCACCTCGTAGGCGGCGCTCCCGGTGGCGGTCGCGCCCGGCGCCACGGTCCCCGAGATCGCCTTGGGCATGTGTCCGTCGAAGACGGACTCGGCGGCGCGTCCCTGCTCGTCCGTGACGTCGGGCTGGGCGTAGAACACGACGACGGGCTTCTTCGACGTGTTGGTGATCGTGACGTCGAACCGCACCGCGTTGTCGATGTCCGCGAAGCCGCTCTCGGAGACGTACTCGACGGGCGCGGACAGGGACACCTTCAGGCCGTTCGCGTACGTGTGGCTCTCGCCGAAGGCCAACGGGGTGCTGAAGCCCGGGCCGGTCGTCGGCTCGTCGCCGGGCAGGCCGTACGGCGAGGAGAAGGACGGCGTGGGGTACGGCTCGTCCCACCCGCGGCTCGGCCGGCTGTCCGCGACCTTGTCGACCTCGTCGGCGACCCTGACGGTGAAGTAGAACCCGGCGACCGAGGCGAACAGGCTGAGCACGCCGAGGATCGTGCCCCACAACGACATCGCCTTGCGCGGGGCGCCCCGGGAGGCGCTGACCATGGCCGCGATGCCGAGACCGAGGCCGGTCAGGCCGAGGAGCGTGCCGATCCAGAAGAAGAACGGGGTGAGGGCCACCAGGACGGCGATGAGGCCGAGCACCAGCGAGGCGACGGCCAGACCGTTGCTCTTCTCCTGCGCGGCCCCGGGGTATCCGGGGTAGCCCGGGTAACCGGGGTAGCCCGAAGGGCCGGGAGGGACCCCGTACCCGGGCGGACCCGCGTACCCGCCTGGCCCGGCGGGCGGCGGCCCGGCGAAGCCCTGGTCGGCGGGCGCGCTCCAGGGGTTGACGGGATCGGCGGGGGCCTGCGGCGCGGGTGCGGGTGCGCCGAAGGCGCCGGGGGGCGGGCCCGGGGTGAGCGGTGCGAAGCCCGACGGAGCCGGCGGGGCGGTGGCCGGCGGGGCGTCGGCGGGCTCCGGCGCCGGGGCCTCGGCGGGCGCGGGGTCCTTCGTGAGGGAGGGGCCGGGCGTGGGTGTGGGCGTGGGCTCCTTCGTGAGGGACGGGCCCGGTGTGGAGGGCGTGCTCGGAGACGGGTCCGGCGCGGGCGCCGCCTCGGGTATGGGCGTTCCCGCGGGCTCCGTCGGCGGACCGGTCGGGTGGCTGGGCGGGTTCGGGGGCGTGCTCATACCTGGGGGCGTCCTTCGGGGCGTGGCGGCGGTGACGACCCACCCTGCCACGCGCCCCGACCCCCTCCAACCCGATTCCGTCCCCCGGCCCGTGGGCCGGGGGACGGAACGGCGTCCACCCCGGGCGCTCTTGCCGGATCCCGCCGCCCGGGGCGACCGCGGGAGGGCCTGGGTCCTGTCGTCGAAGTGGCGCCCGTGTACGGGACGTACTCGGGTGCCCCGACAATGCGGCGAGGTGCGGTACCGGACACCGCGGGCCAGGCGAGACTTTGACGACAGGGCCTAGCGGCGGTAGCCCAGCACCGTCATCATCCCGGCCTCGGCGTGGTACACGTTGTGGCAATGCACCATCCACAGGCCGGGGTTGTCGGCGTCGAACTCCGCCGTGAGGGTCCCGTTCGGCAGGATGACGGCGGTGTCCTTGCGTGCCCCGCCCGGCTTCGCGCCGAGGGCGAAGGTGTGCCCGTGCAGGTGCAGCGGGTGCCACATCGTCGTGGAGTTGGTGAACTCCAGCCGGACCCGTTCGCCCGCCTTCACCGGATGCCGCCGATCCGGCGCGTACGGCTTGCCGTCGAAGGCCCAGTCGTACGCCGCCATCCCGCCCGTGAGCCGGATCCTGATCGTGCGGTCCGCCGCCCGGGAGGCCGGTACGGCCGGTTCGGCGGCCCGCAGCGCGTCCGCCGTCAACGGCCGACCGGCCAGTTCGGCGGGCCGGGTCGCGGCGGTCGGCGGCGCCCCCGCGCCGGTGCGGAGCACGGCCAGGGCCGAGGCGTCGGCGCCCTTGCCCTCGGCGAGCGCGGTCAGCGGGAAGACCCCGTCGCCGGCGGTGACCAGTACGTCGTACCGCTCGCCCATGCCGAGCAGCAGTGAGCGGGCCGTGGCGTGCTCCACCGGGAAACCGTCGGTGTGGGTGACCGTCAGCTCGTGCCCGCCGAGGGCGATCCGGTAGGCCGTGTCCCCGCCCGCGTTGACGATCCGCAGTCGGATCCGGTCCCCGGGCCGGGCGGTGAAGACCGACGGGTCCTGCGCCACCCGGCCGTTGACCAGGTGGTACGGGTACGCGACGTCGCCCGCGTCCTTGCCGAGGACGTCGCTGTCCCCGCCCATCAGGACACGCGACGGGCCACCGCCGGCGTCGGGGGTCGGGGTCGGCGTCGGGGCGGAGCCGTGTCCGGCGTGACCGCCCGCACCGGCGCCGCCCCCCATGCCCTTGCGGAGTTCGGCGAGGACACCGTCCGGCGTCGACCCGTCCACACCGTCGAGCCAGTCGTCCAGGACGACCACCCACTCCTTGTCGTACGCGAGGGGCTCCCTGGGGTCCTCGACGATCAACGGGGCGTACAGGCCGCGGTCCTGCTGGACCCCCGAGTGCGGATGGAACCAGTACGTCCCCGGGTGCGGGACGGCGAACTCGTACCGGAACGAGCCGCCCGGGGCGACGTCCCGCTGCGTCAGCCCCGGGACCCCGTCCATGTCGTTGCGCAGGGCCAGCCCGTGCCAGTGCAGGGACGTGGCCCGCGGAAGGTTGTTGGCCAGGGTCAGGGCGAGGGTGCCGCCCGCGGTGACCCGGACCTCCTGGCCCGGCAGCCGGTCGCCGTACGCCCAGGAGCGGACGGTGCGCCCGCCGCCGAGGTCGAGCGTGCCCGCGGTGGCGGTGACGCGGACCTCGGTGCGCGGGCCGGCCGCCGCCCGGGCGGCCTCCGCGGCCCGGACCTCCGGGCCGGTCGGGTCGACGTAGCCGTCGGGGGAGCCGGCGGAGGCGCCGCCGGGGTTGGTCGCGTCGTGGTTCATGGAGTCGTGGTCCGTGGCCGGGCCGCCGCCGGAGCAGGCGGCGAGCAGCCCCGAGCCGGCGACGGCGAGTCCGGTGCCGAGCACGGCACGACGGGTGGGGAGCGAACGCATGGTGTACCTCGCGGTGTGGCGATACGAGTGGAGGGGCGCCGAGTGCCGCCGCCCCCACCGCCGTTCGGGCAGGCGGGGGCGCGGCGGGGCCCGTCCTATACGCGCAGTACCGCCAGCCGACGCAGGAGTTCCCGGGGCGCCGGCGGATCCGGCCCCGCCGGCGCGCGTGCCGCCCCGCAGGGGCCGGCCTCCGGGCGCGCGGGGCGACGCCGGGCCGAGCCGCCGAGTGCGAGGAGCACCAGCCCGGCCAGCACGGCCAGGCACACCGACATCGGGTCCATGGCGGGTCCGGGCGCCGGGCGGGCCTGTGGCCGCCCGGCCGGCGGGAGGTCCGCTGCCGGCGGGAGGTCCGAGACGGACGGGAGGCTTGCGGCCGTCAGGAGGCCCGCCGCCGGGGCCACCGCCGGGGCCGTGTGGGGCGACGCGAGGTGATGTGCCACACCCGCGTCCGCCCGGGCAACGGAGTGGGCCGCGGTCGCGTCCTCCCCGGTGTGGGAATCGGCCGGATGGCCCCACGTGTGCATCGTGACGATTCCCAGCAGCAGAACGGCGAGCAGCGGCAACCGGGGCCACCGGGCGGCTCGTCGGGCGCTGCACGTCATGAGTGGAACCCTACCCGGGGTGGGTATCCGACCGTCGGATCGGCCCCGTACCTGCTGAGGATCAGTCGCACCATGTCCAGAGAAGACTCGTCCGTGCGGAGCGCCCTGCCGGTCGCCGTCCTCATCGGACTCGGCGCCACCGCCTACACGGCGTGGGTGCTCGAAGTCGTTCTCTCGACCGGCCTCAACCCCATCGAGACGTACGTCAGCGAACTCGCCGCACAGGACCAGCCCCTCGGTGGCCTCTTTCGCGCCACCGACTTCATCGCCGGCCTGCTCGTCTTCGCGGGGGGCCTGCTCGCGCTCCTGCGCCTCGCGCGGTACGCGGACTCCCGGCGCCCCTGGGCCGTCCTCGGCTGGGCCGGCGTCACCCTGTTCGGCGCGGCCACCGCCGCCGACGCCTGGCTGCCGCTGAGCTGCCAACCCACCGCGGACCCCGAATGCGCCGCCCGGGAGACCGCCGGACTGGTCCCGGCCACCCACCAGGCCCACGCCGTCAGCAGCAGCCTCGCCATGACGGGCGCCCTCGTCGGGATCGTGACCCTGACCGTCGCCGCCCGCCGCTACGACCGGCTCGCGCCGCTCGCCCGGCACGGGCCCGCGCTCGTCGCACTCGAACTGCTCGCCACCGCCTGGACCCTGACCGCGATCGCCATGTTCAGCGCCGGCCGCGGCACCTGGGCGCTCGGCGCCGGCCAGCGGCTCCAGGTGCTGATCGTCGCGGTCTGGCTCGCCCTGCTGGCGTACTCCGTGCACAAGGAACGCCGCACCTGGTGCTGTGACACGGTGAACCTTTCCGGTCACAGCACTGGCCCGCCGCAGATGAACCCGCCGCACGAGGAGCGCCGTACGTGAGCCCGACCACGAGCCCGTCCACCCCGCCCGCCGGTCCGTCCACCCCGTCCACCCCGTCCACGAGCCCGTCCACGCCGTCGACGAGCGCGCGCGGGGGCCCGCGCGGTCTGTTCATCCGCCCGGCGGGCGGTGACGGTGTCGTCCTGCACGTCGTCCTCCGGGGCAGCGGACCCGTCGTCGCGCTCAGCGCCGGGCTCGCCATGGCCTGGTTCGACTGGGACGGCGTCGCGGAACTGCTCGCCGCCGAGGGCCGGACCGTCGTCACCTTCGACCGCCCCGGACACGGACTGAGCGGCCCGGCCCTCGCGCCGGCCACCGCCGCCGGCGAGGCCCACCGGATCGCCGGGCTGCTGGACGCACTGGGCCCGCACGTCTCGGGGGCCGGGGCGAGGGGAGGTGCCGGGGAGGGTGCCGGTGTCCCGCGTCCCGGGATCGGGCCGGTCACCGTCGTCGGGCACTCCATCGCCGGGTTCCACGTCGAGGCCTTCGCCCGCCTGTACCCGGAGCGGACCGCCGCCGTGGTCCTCGTCGACGCCAGCGTGGAGGAGGAGCCCCGTACGGTCCTGCCCGCCGCGCTGCGGCACGGCGCCGCCCGCGCGCTCGGCCGCGCCGTGACCGCCGTCGGACTCCCGGCCGCGCTGGGCCCGGCCGCCCGCCGGAGCGTCGCCCGGGCGTCGCGGGTCGGCGGATCCGACCCGGCCGCGCGGGACCTCGTACGCCGCTGCTACCGCACGGGCCGGGTCTGGCGCGGGGCCCTGCTGGAGAACGCCGGATACCCGGACGCGGCCGCGGAGGTGCTCGCGCTGGGGGAGACGCACCCGCTGACCGTGCCCGCCACCGTGCTCGCCGGACACGACGGCACCGACGGGCGCGGGGCCCTGCGGTGGCTCGACCGGCAGGCGGGCCTCGCCGACCGGCTCGGAGCCCGCCTCGACGTCGCGGAACCGGCCGGGCACCTGGTCATGCTGGATCGCCCGCACCAGGTGGCGCGGGCGATCCTCGATGCGACGGACCCGGACCGGGCGGGCCGGACCCCCTCCGGCGACTCCTGACCGGCGGCGCCGGGCGCTTACGCCTTGGGGGCCTGCGAGATCCGCACCATGTTCCCCGAGGGGTCCCGGAAGGCGCAGTCGCGCGGCCCCCAGGGCTGGTCGATGGGCTCCTGGAGCACCTCGGCGCCGGACGCCCGCAGCTTCTCGAAGGTCGCGTCGAGGTCTCCGGCGCGGAAGACGGTCATCGGCAGGAGCCCCTTGGTGAGCAGCTCCTGGAGGGCGTCCCCGTCGGCCTGCGAGCGGCCCGCGTGCGGTTCCGAGAGCACGATTTCCAGGTCCGGCTGGTCATCGCTGCCGAGGGTGACCCAGCGGAACCCGCCCGAGGCGACGTCGTTGCGCGACTTCAGGCCGAGGGCGTCGCGGTAGAACGCGAGCGCCTCGTCCACGTCGTTGACGGTGATGTGGCAGTACTGGAGTGAGATGGTCATGCGTTCCACGCTAGGGCGCCGGGTCCCGAACCGCTTCTCCGTTCCTGCTCGGCAGGTCCCGGGTCGGCCTGGTCGTCAGTTTCGCCAGACACGCCGGCATCGCCGCGACGGCCTCGTGCTTCCTGGCGCGGTACGCGCTCGGGGTCTCGCCCACCAGCTCGGTGAACCGTGAACTGAAGGAGCCGAGCGAGGTACAGCCGACCTCCATGCACGCGTCCGTGACGCTCGCCCCCGCGCGCAGCAGTGCCATCGCGCGCTCGATGCGGCGGGTCATCAGGTAGCTGTAGGGCGTTTCGCCGTACGCCGCGCGGAACCGGCGCGAGAAGTGCGCCGGCGACATGAGCGCGTGGCGGGCCATCGTCGGCACGTCGAGGGGACAGGCGTACTCCCGGTCGATCAGATCCCGTGCCCGGCGCAGGTGGGCGAGGTTGGCGAGATCCTGGGGGTCCATGAAATCGACACTACACCGGCCCCCCGGGAGCCGCCCTGACCTGCGAGGACGGGCCGCGTGGCCGTCGTTTGAGGGGCCGCGCGCGGGGCGCCGGGGCGCGGCCCCCGCCGCCGGGCGGTCCGTGTCGGGGCGGGCGCCGCCGGGCCGCCGCTACCGGCCGGCGTAGACCCGCTCGGCCCAGGTCGCGATCTGCTCGTCGGAGAGGTGCTTCGCCAGATCGGCCTCGCTGATCATGCCGACCAACTTCTTCTCCCGGATCACGGGAAGCCGCTTGATCTGGTGGCTCTGCATCTCCTCCAGCACCTCGGAGACGTCCGCGCCCGCGTCGATCCAGCGCGGAGTGCCCTGCGCCAGGTCCCCGCACGTGATCTTCGACGGGTCGTGGCCCTTGGCGACACAGCCCACCACGATGTCGCGGTCGGTCAGGATGCCGCAGAGCCGTTCCTCGGTGTCGCTGATGGGCAGGGCGCCCACATTGAGCCGTGCCATCAACTGAGCGGCCCGGTCCAGGGTCTCGGTGGCGGGGATCCCCCGGGCCCCGGGGTGCATGATCTCGCCGGCGGTGGTCATCGCGTCAACCTCCTGAGCGCGCCGTCACGAGGCGGGCGCGGAAGCGCCCACCCCGGCGGCCTCGCCCGAACGGCGGAGCACGCCCGTACGGGGTGAGAGGTCGCCTCCCCCCACCGTACGAGCGTGTCCCGTCAGCCGCGCGGCGCGGCCCCGCGCTGCTTCAACATGTCCGCCATCAGCGTCAGCTCCGACTGCTGCGCCTCCACCATGCCCTCGGCGAGCTTCCGCTCCGCCGGGGTCTCGCACACGGCGGCGCAGCCCCGGGCCATGGCGACCCCGCCCTTGTGGTGATCGGTCATCAGCTGGAGGTACAGCACCTCCGCGTCACGGCCCTCGACCGACCCGAGCCTCGTCAGCTCCTCCTTGGTGGCCATGCCGGGCATCAGCGCGCCGGGCTTGGTCGGGCCCATGGCGTGACCGCCCATGGCATGGCCGCCGTCCGTGCCGTGGCCGTCCGTGCCGCCGTGCCCGTCGCCCGCTCCCTCGGTGCCCATCCAGGACATCGGCGGCTCGTCCGCGAGCACCTTCGGCAGCCCCCACAGGTCCAACCAACCCAGCATCATCCCGCGCTGGTTGGCCTGCGTGTTGGCGATGTCGTAGGCGAGGCTGCGCACCGCCTCGTCCTCGGTGCGGTCGCGGACGATGAAGGACATCTCCACCGCCTGCTGGTGGTGCACCGACATGTCCCGGGCGAAGCCCGCGTCCGGCGAGTACAGCGCCGGCGCACGGGAGGACGTACCGCCGTCGCGGTCGTCGCCGCCGCTCGCGGTGGCCACCGTGGCGCCCACCGCGAACAGCACGGCGAGGACGACGGCCGCACCGGACACCCAGTACGTCCGGTGCGCGCCGTTCGCGCGGGTCACTTGTCGGCCAGTCCGTTGGTGCAGGCCGCGCCCGGTTCGGGGGTCTGCGGGCCCTGCACGTACTTGGTGAAGAACTGCGCCACCCGCGGGTCGTCCGCCTTCTCCACGGTCAGCTGCTTGCCCCACGCGCTGAGCATGATGGCGCCGGCCTGCTCCTTGACCGGGCTCATCATCGTGTACGGGGTCTTGCCGACCTTCGCGGCGAGCGTGTCCACGTCGGCCTTGGCGGCCTTCTCGTTGTACGTCACCCAGACGGCGCCGTGCTCCAGCGAGTGGACGGCGTTCACCTGCGGCAACGGGTTCGCGTAGACGTCGCCGTCGCAGTTCGTCCAGCGGGGGTGGTGGTCGCCGCCGACCGGCGGGTTCATCTCGTACTTCACGACCGTCTCGACGTGGTTGCGACCCAGCTTCTTGGCGTCCCAGGTCTGTTCGCCGCTCACCGGCGCCTTGCGGGCCGCGACGGCGTCCTTCTCCTTCTGCTTCTGGCCGAGCAGCACCCACGAGCCGAAGCCCACGAGCGCCGCCACGACGGCGGTGGAGGCCGTGATCGCGATGATCTTGTTGCGCCGGTCGCGCGCCTTGTCCGCCCGGCGCATCTCGGCTATGCGCGCCTGGCGGTCGTTCTTGTCCGGGGAGGTACTGCTGGCCATGTGCCCTGGTTCCTTCTGCTGAGGGGGGTGGGGAGGAGATGTCCGTCGTGCCGCGCCGCTCGGGCGCCCGACAGGGTGCCGCGCTGCTCGGCGCCGGACCGGTCAGGTCCGCAGTACCTGGAGAACGTGCAGGTCGGGGGCGCGCGCCAAGGTCCCGGGCGGGCGGATCGGACCGGCGTACACGAGGTCCGCGACGGCCGCCGACCCCGCCTGCGACACGGTCACGGCGGGCGGTGGCGCGGGCAGCACCGCCGGGGTCACGTGGGAGTGCGGGGCACAGCCCGGAAGCTCGTACGGGGCCACGCAGACGGCGTGCGGCGCGCCCGGCGCGTCGTGGGCCGCGGGCCGGGCGTGTCCCGCGCCGGCCCGCGCGCACAGGAACACGGCGCCGCACAGCACCCCGAACGCGAGCAGCAGGACGGCACGCCGAACGGCGGGGGCGCCGTGGCCCCCGCGTTTCCCGTGCTTCCAGCCCCCCATGGGCGCAGATGGTAATGCTCATGACCGCTCCGAGGTCAGTGCGGGGGTGCCACGAGCTTTCCGGGGTGCGTAATGTGGCGGAAACCACGGGTGGTGATACTGGACCGGCCCGACTGTGCTCCCCCCTCCGGGGGAGGTGGTGCACAGGCCGTCTGAACTGCGAGGATGAAGGCATGGACAAGCAGCAGGAATTCGTCCTCCGGACGCTTGAGGAGCGCGACATCCGCTTCGTGCGCCTGTGGTTCACCGACGTACTGGGATTCCTCAAATCCGTGGCGGTCGCGCCGGCGGAACTGGAGCAGGCCTTCGACGAGGGCATCGGCTTCGACGGCTCCGCGATCGAGGGCTTCGCCCGGGTCTACGAGTCCGACATGATCGCCAAGCCGGACCCGAGCACGTTCCAGATACTGCCGTGGCGCGCCGAGGCACCCGGGACCGCGAGGATGTTCTGCGACATCCTCATGCCGGACGGGTCCCCGTCGTACGCCGACCCCCGGTACGTCCTCAAGCGCATCCTGAACAAGACCTCCGACCTGGGCTTCACCTTCTACACCCACCCGGAGATCGAGTTCTTCCTGCTGAAGGACAAGCCGCTGGACGGCACCCGCCCCGTCCCGGCGGACAACTCCGGCTACTTCGACCACACCCCGCAGAACGTCGGCATGGACTTCCGCCGGCAGGCCATCACCATGCTCGAATCGATGGGCATCTCCGTCGAGTTCAGCCACCACGAGGGCGCCCCCGGCCAGCAGGAGATCGACCTCCGCTACGCCGACGCGCTCTCCACGGCCGACAACATCATGACGTTCCGCCTGGTCATGAAGCAGGTCGCGCTGGAGCAGGGCGTCCAGGCCACCTTCATGCCCAAGCCCTTCTCGGAGTACCCGGGCTCGGGCATGCACACCCACCTCTCGCTCTTCGAGGGCGACCGCAACGCCTTCTACGAGTCGGGCGCCGAGTACCAACTCTCCAAGGTCGGCCGCTCCTTCATCGCGGGCCTGCTGCGCCACGCGGCCGAGACCGCCGCCGTCACCAACCAGTGGGTCAACTCCTACAAGCGCATCTGGGGCGGCTCCTCCCGCACGGCCGGCTCCGGCGGCGAGGCCCCCTCGTACATCTGCTGGGGCCACAACAACCGCTCCGCGCTGATCCGCGTCCCCATGTACAAGCCGGGCAAGACGGGCTCCTCGCGCGTCGAGGTCCGCTCGATCGACTCCGGTGCCAACCCGTACCTGACGTACGCCGTACTCCTCGCGGCCGGCCTCAAGGGCATCGAAGAGGGCTACGAACTCCCGGCGGGCGCCGACGACGACGTCTGGGCCCTCTCCGACGCCGAACGCCGCGCCATGGGCATCGAACCCCTCCCGCAGAACCTCGGCGAGGCGATCTCCCTGATGGAACGCAGCGAACTGGTCGCGGAAACCCTGGGCGAGCACGTCTTCGACTTCTTCCTGCGCAACAAGAAGCAGGAATGGGAGGAGTACCGGAGCGAGGTCACCGCCTTCGAACTCCGCAAGATGATGCCGGTGTTGTAGGCGGGGGTCGGCAGCACTGCCGAACGCGTCCGACCCTCGGGGCCGGTGGTCGACGACCACCGGCCCCGAAGTCGTCTCTCACGGCCCCGGGCCGATCCACCCGCCCACGGTGGCCGATGACTACCGGCTCGGAGGGCGGGTGGACGGGCAGGGGGAGGGTGCCGGCGGCCCTCTCAGGAGCAGATCTTCACGCACCTCATCCGGGTCCCCGTGTGCACCCATTCGCAGCAGAACCGGTTGGCTTCCAGCATCTCCTCCTCGTCGCTCCCGCCCCCGGACTTGTCCTTGATGACGGTGGCGCGGTCGACGAAGTCGGTGATGAGCTGCTTGCCCTCAAGGCGGGAGACGGCGACCGTCTTCGTGAAGTCGAGCTTCAGCGCATCGACTTCGGCTCCGATGTAGCGAACGGAGTACTTCTTCGAGACCTCGGCGTGCTTCTTGAACAGCGCCTCGACCTCCTCGAAGAACTCGGTGTCCTCCTTCGGTCCTACCCTGGGTACCGGCATGGGGCCTCCTCGTGGTGTGGGGCGGGCGTCGGACCGCTCGGGGTGGGGGAGGATGGGGGCGTGAGTGTGCACGCGGTGGATCCGCTCGGGGTGGGGGCGCGTGCTCCCGTACGGGTCTGGTACGCGTCCTACGGCTCCAACATGCACATGGACCGCCTCAGCGCCTACCTCGCCGGGGGGCGGCCGCCCGGGGCGACGCGGACCTACCCGGGCTGTCGGGACCACCGGGCCCCGGAACGGTCGATCGCGTTGGAACTTCCCGGGTGCCTGTACTTCGCGACCGAGTCGGCGGTGTGGACGGGCGGGCGGGGCTTCCACGATCCGACGGCGCCCGGCCGGATGCGGGCCCGCGCGCACCTGGTCACGGTGGGCCAACTGTCCGACATCGCGGCCCAGGAGATGTACGGGACGCCCGGAGCCGACCTGGACCTGGCGCCGGTGTTGCGCGCGGGGCGGCACGCGGTGGGGCCCGGGCGGTACGAGACGCTGATCTGTCCCGGCGCCGTCGAGGGGATCCCGGTCCTGACGTTCACCGCGCCGTGGGCCGTCGCCGACGTCGAGCCCGTGCCGCCGTCGGCCGCCTACCTGCGGTACCTGGCCGGCGGTCTCCTGGAGTCGGGGCCGTGGCAGGAGCGGGACATCGCCGACTACCTCGCGGCCTGTCCGGGAGCGGCCGGCCACTGGACCCCGACGCGCATCCTGGAACTGCTGACCGCCGGCTGCGGATCCCCGGCCACCGACCGCTGACGACCGCCGACCGGTTCTCCGGCGTCGGGGACTCGGGTCCCGACCCCGACCCCGGCCCCGGTCCGTCACGGGGTGCGGGCGACCGCCATGTGCCAGAGCGGGCGGACGATGCCGGCGGCCGGGGTGGTGGTGACGTGGAGTTCGGCGTCCAGGCCCAGGACCGCCGTCGTCGCGCCGCCCGAGGCGTCGAGGAGGCCCGACGGGGCGCCCGCGTAGAGCATCTTGGACTCCTTCCACGCCGGCGGCCCGCCCAGCGTGGTCGTGCTGACCGTGCCGGTGTCCGCGCGGCCCGTCAGGACCCGGCCCGCGACACCGACCGCACCGTAACCGGCCCGCCCGCCCGCCTCGGTGACGGCGGACACCGTCGGCTTGTCGGGGCCCGCCGTGACCAGGGCGCTGCGCACCACGCCCGAGTCGGGGCGGCGGAAGTAGAGGCGTACGCCCGCGGCGTCGGGGGTGGCGGTGAGGGGGATCGTGGTCGGGGGGAGGTTCGTCGGGAAGGGTCCGCGCAGCGGCGCGCCCGGGGCGGGCTGGATCCACCCCAGGACGGTGCGCCGGGTCGACGCGTACACGTGGCGCCGTCCCTCCGAGTCCACCGCCGTGACCGGGTCGCCCTGGAGGTCCTGGCCGCCGAGCCGCTGCCAGGCGGTGAAGGTGCCGGACGGCTGCTCGGTGCGGGACCGCAGGGTGTGGCGCGCATCACGGACGTACACGGTCAGTCGGCCGTCGGCGTCGAAGCTCGCCATGGGGGAGCTGATCGACGAGGTGCCGGACTCGTCGTTCGTCTCGGGGGTGCCGAGCGAGTGCCAGTCCCCGAACGGGCCGCCCGGCGCGGACTGGACGGCGTACACGATCTCGCGCCGGTAGTCCGCAGGGGCGGGGCCGAGGACGGTGCGGGTGCCGAAGACGGCGACGCG
The DNA here is from genome assembly GCF_026627505.1 of Streptomyces sp. H27-H5. Lineage (GTDB taxonomy): Bacteria > Actinomycetota > Actinomycetes > Streptomycetales > Streptomycetaceae > Streptomyces. The sequence goes on from NZ_JAPNLK010000028.1 coordinate 70,093, forward strand.
GCCGTCGGGGAGCCGGGCGGTGCTCGCTCCCGGGTCGATGCCGGTGCCGGGGAGGAGCGCGGGGCCCGCCCAGACGCCGGCGCCGTCGCGGGTCCAGACGGCCATCTGGCCGTCCAGCGGGGCGAAGGCGTACACGGTGCCCGGCGTGCCCTCGACCATCCAGGAGGCGCTGTCGGCGCGGGCGTAGCGCATGGACTGGGCCCAGTTGGAGCCGTAGGGGCTGCCCGCCACCTTGCGGTCGCCGCAGCCCGAGGGGCTGCCGCAGTAGTTCTCCATGTCCTGCCAGGCGTACGTCTTCAGGTAGCCGACCTTGGTGCCGACCGTCTGGGGATCGAGCACGTGCGGGAGGCTGCCGTTGAGGTACCCGAGGTAGCTCTGCACCGAGAAGTGCGGGCGGTCGGTCACCTGCTGGGCGTACGCGGTGGTCGCGGCCTGCGAGAACCGCGCGGCGTACATGTGGTCCTGGTGGTCGGTGTAGCGGCCGGTCCGCTCGTTGCGGCCCGGCGTCGGGTCGAGCGTGCGTATCGTCGTCGGCTTGTACCGCTCCAGTACCCCGACCATCGTCTGTACGAGCTGGTCCTTGGTGTACGTGTAGGTCTGCTTGACCGGGCTGCCGGAGGCCAGTTGGGGACCGAGCGCGGGTATCTGCCCGTTCCACAGGCCGTGCAGGCTGAGCGGGTTCAGGTTCGACCCGTGGCGGGCCTCGCGCATCTGTATCCACACCAGGTTGACCCGGGGCATGGCGACGAGGACGTCCAGCTCGGCGTGACCGCCGCCGGCGGTGGGTATGACCGTGCGCTTCCAGGGGCTCGTGCGGTCCCCGGTGGCCATCTGCGCGTACGCGCCGCGTATGCCGTTCTGCCGGGCCTCGGCGTAGTGGTCGCGGTCGGCGGGCTGCGCGGGGTCCTTGGCGGCGCCGCCGAGCGCCTGGTTGCGTCCGTCGGCCTCGCCGGAGGTGAGGTAGACGGTGGTGAGCGGGGTACCGGAGAGCAGGGACCGACTGAGGTCCGGGTTCATGAAGAACAGGTCGTCGTCGGGGTGGGCGGCTATCTGGACGACCGAACCGGCCGTGTTGCTCGTGAGGACGAGAGGCGTCGCCGTCTGGCCGGCGGAGGTCTGCTGGTCGGTGGCCACGGCCAGCGCGCCCGTGGCGCCGATGGTCAGCACGGGGAGCAGCGCGGCGAGGAACAATCGGCGACGGGTCGTCCGCATCAGTCACGCCTTGGGTTCGTTCCGGGCGGAGGGAGATCCGCCGAGCAGTCGGGTCGATCAATGAGAGGTCAACACGGCGAACTTGGTTCACCGAAGTGACCGACGTCTCATGCTTTTCGGAAGTGACCCCGCATGATTGTGCCTTGTGCGATTTTGCGGTCGTACGTCGCCCCCACCGTGTAGAGGGCATGCAGTGTGACGGCGGCTACTCAGAGACCCCCATGGATCGTCAGATAATCGGACAAATCCGCCTCGGGGTGTGTGTCGCATATGTGACGCATCTGTACCGAGGTGCCGCCCCCCGCGCCCCGGTGAGCCGAACGCCCGCTCCGGCTAGGCTCGCCCCAGAGCCGGCCGGGCCACCGGCAGCGACGCACGCGGGAGGCGGCGGGATGACAGTCCCGGGACGCAGGAGCAGCACTTTCATCCGGCTGCTCCGCAGCGGGTTCACCGACCCCTCGGGCGCCGCCCGACTCCTCGACGCGGACGCCCTGTCGGCCGTACGGGCCGACCCCGTGCTCCTCGACGCCCTCGGCGCCACCGCCGACCCCGACCTCGCCCTCCTCGGGCTCGTCCGGCTCGCGGAGGCGCAACGGCCCGAGGAACTCCGTGTGCTCCTCGACACACTCGTCAGCGCCAAACCGCTGCGCGACCGACTGCTCGGCGTACTCGGCGCCTCCGAGGCCCTCGGCGACCACCTCGCCCGCCACCCGCAGGACTGGCAGGCCCTGGTCACCTACGAGGCGGCCGACCTGCACCCCGGACTCGCCGAGTTCGAGCGCGGACTCGCCGACGCCCACGACCTTGTGCAACTGCGCGTCTCCTACCGCCGCTGCCTGCTCTCCATCGCCGCCCGCGACGTCTGCGGCACCACCGATGTCCAGCAGGTCGCCGCCGAACTCGCCGACCTCGCCACCGCCACCCTGCGCGCCGCCCTGCGCATCGCCTCCGCCGCCGCCCCCGAGGACGCGGCCCGGTGCAGACTGGCCGTCATCGCCATGGGCAAGTGCGGAGGCAACGAACTCAACTACGTGTCCGACGTGGACGTGATCTTCGTCGGGGACAGCCCCGACGGCGAGGACGAGGGCCGGGCCGTCCAAGCCGCCACCCGCCTCGCCTCCCACCTGATGCGGATCTGCTCCGAGACCACCGTCGAGGGCACCATCTGGCCCGTCGACGCGAACCTGCGCCCCGAGGGCAGAAACGGTCCGCTGGTCCGCACCCTCGCCTCCCACCTCGCCTACTACCAGCGCTGGGCCAAGACCTGGGAGTTTCAGGCCCTCCTCAAGGCCCGGGCCGTCGCCGGCGACGAAACCCTCGGCGCCGAGTACATCGACGCCATAAGCCCCCTCGTCTGGCAGGCCGCCGAACGCGAGAACTTCGTGCCCGACGTCCAGAAGATGCGCCGCCGCGTCGTCGACAACATCCCCGCCGCCCAGGTCGACCGCGAACTCAAGCTCGGCCCGGGCGGCCTGCGCGACGTCGAGTTCGCCGTCCAACTGCTCCAACTCGTACACGGCCGCACCGACGCCACCCTGCACTCCGGCACCACCCTCGATGCCCTGCACGCCCTCGCCGCCGGCGGCTACGTCGGCCGGGCCGACGCCGCCCAGCTCCACGACGCGTACCGCTTCCTGCGCGCCATGGAACACCGCATCCAGCTCTACCGGCTGCGCCGCACCCACCTCGTCCCCGAGGACGAGAACGACCTGCGCCGCCTCGGCCGCTCCATGGGCCTGCGCACCGAACCCGTCGCCGAACTCAACAAGGCCTGGCGCCGGCACGCCTCCGTGGTCCGCCGCCTGCACGAGAAGATCTTCTACCGGCCGCTCCTCGACGCCGTCGCCCAGCTCGCGCCCGGCGAGACCCGGCTCTCCCCGCGCGCCGCCGGCCAGCGCCTCGAAGCCCTCGGCTACGCTGACCCCGCCGCCGCCCTGCGCCACCTCGAAGCCCTCGCCTCCGGCGTCAGCCGCAAGGCCGCCATCCAACGCACCCTGCTCCCGGTCATGCTCGGCTGGTTCGCGGACTCCGCCGACCCCGACGCGGGCCTGCTGAACTTCCGCAAGGTCTCCGACGCCCTCGGCAAGACCCCCTGGTACCTGCGCCTGCTCCGCGACGAGGGCGCCGCCGCCGAGAACCTCGCCCGCGTCCTGTCCGCCGGCCGGCTCGCCCCCGACCTGCTGATGCGCGCCCCCGAGGCGGTCGCCCTGCTCGGCGACCCCGAAGGCCTCCGGCCCCGTACCCACGAGGCCCTGGAACAGGAGGTGCTGGCCGCCGTCAACCGCGCCGAGAACGCCGAGGCCGCCGTCGCCGCGGCGCGCGGCGTGCGCCGCCGCGAACTGTTCCGCACCACCGCCGGCGACATCATCGGCTCCTACGGCACCGAGGACAACCCGGCCGAGGAGGACCACGGGGCCCTCGTCGACCGGGTCGGCTCCGCCGTCTCCGACCTCACCGCCGCCACCATCGCGGGCGCCCTGCGCGCCGCCGTGCGCGAGCAGTGGGGCGACACCCTGCCCACCCGGTTCGCCGTCATCGGCGTCGGCCGCTTCGGCGGCCACGAACTCGCCTACGGCTCCGACGCCGACGTCCTGTTCGTCCACGAACCCCGCGAGGGCGTCGACGAACAGGACGCCGCGAAAGCCGCCCAGGCCGTCGTCTCCGAGATGCGCAGACTCCTCCAGCTGCCGTCCGCCGACCCGCCGCTGCTCATCGACGCCGACCTGCGCCCCGAAGGCCGCTCCGGTCCACTGGTGCGCACCCTGCCCTCGTACGCCGCCTACTACCGCCGCTGGTCGCTGACCTGGGAGTCCCAGGCCCTGCTGCGGGCCGCGACGGTCGCCGGCGACCAGGAGCTCGGCTCGCGCTTCATCGACCTGATCGACCCCCTGCGCTACCCCGTGGAGGGCCTCGGCGACGACGCCGTACGGGAGATCCGCCGGCTCAAGGCCCGCATGGAGTCCGAGCGGCTGCCGCGCGGAGCCGACCCCACCCTGCACACCAAACTCGGCCGGGGCGGCCTCAGCGACGTCGAGTGGACCGTCCAACTGATGCAGATGCGGCACGCCTGGGCCGAACCCGGCCTGCGCACCACCCGCACCCGCGAAGCCCTCGCCGCCGCACACGCGGCCGGGCTGATCCCCACCGAGGAGGCGCAGATCCTCGATGAGGCGTGGGTGCTCGCCACCCGGGTCCGCAACGCCGTGATGCTGGTCCGCGGCCGGGCGGGGGACACCTTCCCGTCCGAGGCGCGCGAACTGGCCGCCGTCGGCCGCTACCTCGGCTACGCCGAGGGCACCGCCGGCGACATGCTGGAGGACTACCGCCGCATCACCCGCCGCGCCCGCGCGGTGGTCGACGAACTCTTTTACGGCGCCTGACCCCGCCCCCGACCCGGCCGCGGCCGCGCCCCCGGCCGCGGCGGCCGGGGCCGTCAGGCGGCCGGGCTGTCAGGCGCCCGGGGCCGCCAGGAGACCCCGGGCGTACGCCAGGAACGCGGCCAGGCCCAGGTCGAAGGCGGCGTCCGCCCGCCCCGGCGCCCCGGCCCCCGCCCCGTGCGCGGCCAGCGCCCCGGCCAGGAGCGGGGTCCCCGGCGTCGGCTCCCACATGGCCTCCGGGGCCGCCAGGTCCAGCGCCGATCCCAGCACCAGGTTCTCCAGCCCGGTCAACAGCGGCATCACCCGCTCCACCGGGAAGCCCGCCGCCATCAGCAGCGCGACGGCACGCTCGTACTGCGCCAGCACCATCGGGGCCCGGACCGGCGTCGTCATCAGCAGCGGGATCGCCCTCGGGTACGCGGCGAAGGCCGCCCGGTAGGACCGCGCCCAGTCCTCCAGCGCCCGGTCCCACGGCCGGCCCTCCAGCGTCCCGCCGTCGATCGCCGCGCAGACCCGCTCGCGGATCAGCTCCACCACCCCGGCCCGACCGTCCACGTGGTGATACACCGACGCGGTCTGCACCCCCAACGCCCGGGCGATCTGCGGAACGCTGAACTCACCCTGCTCCGCCACCAGTTGCAGCGCGACCGTGCCGATCCGCTCCCGGTCGAGCAAGGGGGTGCGCGGCCGTGCCATCGATTTTCTCCCGCCGTCAGGTCTTCCCGTACGCCAAAACGGGAGGCTACATTGCCGCAAACCGAAAGCCTTTAGGTTTCGCTTCACCGTCGCCCGTCGTTCGCAGAAGGGTGCCTCCGCATGCCCCCAACGCCGCAACCGCCTGCCGCCGGAACCACCCCGGCCCCGCGTCGCGCCACCCTCGGCACCGCCGACATCTCCTTCTTCGTCGTGTCGGCCGCCGCCCCGCTGACCGTCATGGCCGGCGTCGCACCCGTCGCCATCCTGCTCGGCGGCATCGGCGCCCCCGCCGGATACCTCCTCGCCGGGCTCACCCTCGCCGTCTTCGCCGTCGGCTTCACCACCATGAGCCGCCACGTCCGCAGCGGCGGCGCCTTCTACGCGTACATCACCCGCGGCCTCGGCACACACGTCGGCATCGGCGCCGCCCTGCTCGCCCTCGTCGGCTACAACGGCATGGAGATCGGCGTCTACGGCCTCCTCGGCACCACCACCGCCGACACCGCCCACGCCCTCTGGGGTCTGGACGTCCCCTGGCTGCCCGTCTCCCTCGCCGGCCTCGTGCTCATCTGGTACGGCGGCTTCCGCTCCATCGACTTCGGCGCCAAACTGCTCGGCGTCCTGCTCGTCGCCGAGACCGGCATACTCGTCCTGCTCGCCGCCGGAGTCCTCCTCAAGGGCGGCGCCCACGGACTGTCCGCCGGCTCCTTCGCCCCCGGCGCGGTCCTCGTCCCCGGCACCGCAGCCGTCCTGGCCTTCGCCTTCGCCGCCTTCACGGGCTTCGAGTCCACCGTCATCTACCGCCGCGAGGCCCGCGACCCCGACCGGACCATCCCGCGCGCCACCTACATCGCCGTCGCCTTCCTCGGCCTCTTCTACGCCTTCATCGTCTGGACCGTCATCCAGGCCTTCGGCGCCGACGCCGTCGTCCAGGCCGCCGCCGACGACCCCGGCGGCCTCTTCTTCGCCGCCATCGACACCTACGTCGGACCGTGGGCGACCGATCTGATGCACGTCTTCATCGTCACCAGCGTCATCGCCTCCCTCCTCGCCTTCCACAACGCCATCAACCGCTACGGCCTCGCCCTCGCCGAGGAAGGCGTCCTGCCCGCCGCCCTCGGCAGGATCCACCCCCGACACGGCTCCCCGTACGTCGCCGGCGTCGCCCAGACCGTCCTCGGCGCGGTGATCGTCCTCGGATTCGCCCTCGCCGGCGCCGACCCGTACCAACAGTTGCTGCTCTGGGTGAACACCCCCGGCATGATCGGCCTCATGGCATTGATGCTGCTGGCCGCCATCGCCATACCCGTCTACTTCCGCCGCGTCGCCCACGCCGAGGGCCCCTGGCGGACCCTGATCGCGCCCGTTGTCGCGGCCGTCCTGCTCACCGCCGCGATCTGCCTGGTCGCCTCCAAGGTCGCCCTGTTCACCATGGCCTCGCCCACCGTCAACACGATCCTCGTGGCCGTCGTACCCGCCGTCTTCCTCGGCGGACTCGGCCTCGCCCGGCGCCTGAAGACGCGCCGCCCCGAGATCTACGCCCGCTTCGCCGAAGAACCCGCCACCCGCGCACACCCCGAAGGAGAAGAGCCGTGCCCGTTGCCGACACCGTCCTCACCGGAGCCCGCGTCCGCACCCTCGACCCCGACCGCCCCGAGGCCCGCGCGGTAGCCGTCCGCGACGGCGAGATCCTCGCCGTCGGCGACGAGAGCGACGTACGGGACTGGCGCGGACCCGCCACCGAGGTGATCGACCTCGGCGGCGCCACCCTCACCCCCGGCCTCACCGACTCCCACAGCCACCCCGTCTGGGGCATCGAGATGGCCACCGGGACCGACCTCTCCGCCGTCCGGGACCTCGACCAGCTCCGCGCCGCCCTGCGCGCCGCCGACCGCGGCCCCGGAGGCTGGATCGTCGGCCACGGCCTCGACCACAACGCCTTCGGCGGCCGCCCCGTCGACCGCTCCCTCGTCGAGGACGCCCTGGCCGGCGCCCCCGCCTTCCTGCGCCTGTACGACGGACACTCCGCCCTCGCCTCCGAAGCGGCCCTGCGGGCCGCCGGCGTCACCGGGCCCCGCACCTTCGCCCAGCGCTCCGAGATCGTCTGCGACGCACAGGGCCGACCCACCGGCCACCTCGTCGAACACGCCGCGATGGACCTCGTCGGCGCCCTCGTCCCCAAGCCCTCCTCCGCCGAACGCCGCGGCCGTCTCCTCGCCCTCCTCGCCGAGATGGCCGCCGGCGGACTCACCGGCGCCCACGTGATGGACCTCGGTGACGGGGACGTACCGGCCCTGCTCTCCACCGTCGAGTACGAGGGCGACCTGCCGCTGCGCCTGCGGCTGTCCCCCTGGTGCATGCCGGGCGCCGGCCCCGACGAACTGGAGGAACTCGTCGAACTCCAACTCCTGCGCGGCCGCCACTGGCAGGTCGGCGGCGTGAAGTTCTTCATGGACGGCACCGTCGAGGGCGGAACGGCCTGGCTGGAGCACGCCGACTGCCACGGCCAGGGCACGGACGCCTTCTGGCCCGACCCCCGCGCATACTCCCGCGCGGTACACACCCTCGACGCCGCCGGCGTCGGCACCGCCACCCACGCCATCGGGGACGCCGCCGTCCGACACGTCCTGGACACGGTGGCGGACCTGGGCCCGCAGGCCCGGGCACGGCACCGGATCGAGCACATCGAGACCGTCCCCGACGACCAGCTGAAGCGGTTCGCGGAACTCGGGGTGATCGCCTCGATGCAGCCGCCGCACACCGCGTACACCCGGGCCGACCACAGCGACGAGTGGTCCAAACGACTCGGGGACGCCCGCGCGGACCGCGCCTGGCGCTGCCGCGACCTGCGCGACGCCGGGGCGGTGCTCGCCCTCGGCTCGGACTGGCCCATCGCCCACCACGACGCCCGCCAGGTCCTGATGACCGCCCGCAGCCCCCTCGGCGCGGCCTCGACGGGAGCCGCCCTCACCGGGCTGATGGCACTGGAGGGCATGACCTCGCACGCCGCGCTCGCGGCCGGCGAGGAGAAGGTGGCGGGCCGCATCGCGGCCGGCTTCCGGGCGGACCTCACGGCCTTCACCCTCGACCCCGTGGACGCGGCGCCGAACGAGGCGGCCGAGGCACCGATCCGGCTCACGATGTCGGGCGGCCGGATCACGCACCGCGCGGGCCGATGAGGCACGGACGCGCGAGAACGGTCGGCGCGGGGGTCGGCGGTACGGCCGGCGCGACGGCCGGCAGTACGGTCAGCGCCTGAAGCGGTTCGCCAGCGCCGCCGCCACCGGATGCCGATCCACGGCCCGGGGGTGGCGGGGCAGCCGGTGCGGGAGCGATCCGTACCAGGTACGCGAGACGGCGTACCCGAAGGCCAGGCAGAGCATGCCGCCCACGGCGTCGAGCCAGAAGTGGTTCGCGGTGGCCACGATGACGACCAGCGTCGCCGTCGGGTACAGCAGGCCCAGGATCCGGACCCAGGGCGCGGACGCGATCGCGAAGATCGTCAGCCCGCACCAGAGCGACCACCCTATGTGCATCGACGGCATGGCGGCGTACTGGTTCGACATGTGCTTCAGGTCGCCCGAGGCCATCGAACCCCAGGTGTGGTGGACCAGCACGGTGTCGATGAAGTCCTGCCCGTTCATCAACCGGGGCGGCGCGAGCGGGTAGAAGAAGTACCCGACCAGGGCGACGCCGGTGGTGGCGAAGAGCACCATGCGGGTGCCCGCGTACCGCCCCGGGTGAAAGCGGTAGATCCACACCAGCACGCCGATGGTCACCACGAAGTGCAGCGTCGCGTAGTAGTAGTTCATGCCGACGATCAACCACGTCACCGAGTTGACGGCGTGGTTGATCGACTGCTCCACGGCGATGCCCAGGGTGCGCTCGACGCTCCAGATCCAGTCGGCGTTCGACAGCGCGACCGCCTTCTGCTCCGGGACGGCGTTGCGGATCAGCGAGTAGGTCCAGTAGCTGATCGCGATCAGCAGGACCTCGAACCAGATCCGGGGCCGGCGGGGCGCGCGGAGCCGGGTGAGAAGAGAACGCTCGGAGGCCGGGCGGGCCTCATTCTCGGTCACGGTGGGTGACGAGACGTCCGTCCGGGTTTCCAGTGTCTTCACGCTCGCTTCACCCATGGGGAAAGAGTCTGCCAGATACGTTCTCGCCTTCGATCATCCCGTGGGACGGTCTTGGGACCGCCCGCTCAACCCCGGGGATGACGGGATCCCCTCAGGGCGTACGCCGCTGCCTGGGCCCGGACGCGGTCGAACCGCGGACCACCAACTCGGGGAGGAAGACGAACTCGCTGTGCGGGGCCGGGGTACCGCCGATCTCCTCCAGCAGGGTCCGGACCGCCGCCTGCCCCATGGCCTGCACCGGCTGCCTGATCGTGGTCAGCGGCGGATCCGTGAACGCTATGAGAGGGGAGTCGTCGAAGCCCACCACCGACACGTCCTGCGGAACCTTCAGGCCCTGCTGCCGCGCGGCCCGGATCGCACCGAGCGCCATCATGTCGCTCGCGCACACCACCGCCGTGCAGCCCCGCGCGATCAACGCGGTCGCCGCGGCCTGCCCGCCCTCCAGCGTGTACAGGGAGTGCTGGATCAACTCCTCGACCTCGGCCTCGTCGAGTCCGAGCCGTTCCTTCATGCCGAGCCGGAAACCCTCGATCTTGCGCAACACCGGCACGAACCGCTTCGGTCCGACCGCGAGGCCGATCCGCGTGTGACCGAGCGCCGTCAGATGGGTCACCGCGAGCTGCATCGCCGCCCGGTCGTCGGGGGAGACGAACGGAGCCTGGACCTTGTCGGAGAAGCCGTTGATGAGGACGTACGGAACGCCCTGCCCGCGGAGCTGGTCGTAGCGCCCCATGTCGGCCGTGGTGTCGGCGTGCAGACCGGACACGAAGATGATCCCGGAGACCCCGCGGTCCACCAGCATCTCCGTCAGCTCGTCCTCGGTGGACCCGCCGGGCGTCTGCGTGGCCAGCACCGGGGTGTACCCCTGCCGGGTCAGCGCCTGCCCGATGACCTGCGCCAGCGCCGGAAAGATCGGGTTGTCGAGTTCGGGGGTTATCAGACCGACGAGTCCGGCGCTGCGCTGGCGCAGCTTCACGGGCCGCTCGTAGCCGAGCACGTCGAGCGCGGCCAGCACGGATTCGCGGGTGCCTGCGGCCACACCGGGCTTGCCGTTGAGCACGCGGCTGACTGTGGCTTCGCTGACCCCCGCCTGGGCTGCGATGTCGGCTAGCCGTGCGGTCACGGGATTGGACTGTACCGGTCACGCGTCACAATGCCCACCACGTGCACGAGTCCGGGGGCAACAGGACACTGCGACCGTCCGTCTCCACGGGTGCGCTGGAGAGCACCGGCCGCCCCGGCGAGGGGAGTTGGAGCGCCTGGGGCCGGGTGTTGAGGGTGCAGGCGAAGCCGGGGCGGGTGAACAGCAGCACCCCCTCCGGAGCGGGCAGCCACGTCAGGCCCCCCGCGTCCGGGGAGCCCAGCCCGGGCAACGCGCGCCGCAGCTCCAGCGCCGCCCGGTACAGCTCCAGCGTGGAATGCGGGTCGCCGGTCTGCGCGGCGACGCTGAGCCCCGCCCAGTCGGCGGGCTGCGGCAGCCAGCTGCCGCCCGGCCCGAAGTCGTACGGAGGCGCCTCCCCGGACCAGGGGAGCGGGATCCGGCAGCCGTCACGCAGCCCGTCCTGCCCGGAGCCGCGGTGGAAGGCGGGGTCCTGGCGGACGGTGTCGGGGAGGTCGACGACCTCGGGCAGGCCGAGTTCCTCGCCCTGGTAGACGTACGCGGATCCGGGCAGCGCCAGCATCAGCAGCGCGGCGGCACGCGCCCGGGCCAGACCCCGCGCGCCGCCCCCGTACCGGGTCACGTGCCGCACCACGTCGTGATTCGAGAGCACCCACGTCGTCGGCGCACCCACGGAAGCCGTCGCGGCCAGCGACTCGTCGATGACGGTGCGCATCGCGCCCGCGTCCCACGGACAGTTCAGGAAGCGGAAGTTGAACGCCTGGTGCAGCTCGTCGGGCCGCACGTACAGCGCGAGCCGCTCCGAGGTCGGGGCCCAGGCCTCCGCCACCCCGATCGCGGGCCCCGGCCGCGGGCCCTCGTGCGCGTCGAGGAGCCGCCGCCAGGAACGGTGGATCGCGTGCACCCCGTCCTGGTCGAAGAAGGGGAGCGGCTCCGTGCCGATCAGGGTGGCCTGGGCACCGCGGCCGATGTCCGGCAGCCCGGGCGCCTTGACCATGCCGTGCGCCACGTCCACCCGGAACCCGTCCACACCGAGGTCCAACCAGAACCGCAGCACGTCCGCGAACTCCGCCGCCACCTCGGGATGGTCCCAGTCGAGGTCGGGCTGCTCGGGCGCGAACAGGTGCAGGTACCACTGCCCGTCCTCGACACGGGTCCAGGCGGGCCCCCCGAAGATCGACTCCCAGTCGTTGGGCGGCAGCTCGCCGGCCACGCCCCGCCCCGGACGGAAGTGGTACCGCTCCCGGGCGGCGGGATCCTCCAGGGCCGCCCGGAACCACGGGTGCTCCTCGGAGGTGTGGTTCGGCACCACGTCCACGATCACCCGCAGCCCCTGGGCGTGCGCGGCCCGCAGCAGCTCGGCCGCGTCGGACAGGTCGCCGAAGAGCGGATCCACGGCCCGGTAGTCGGCGACGTCGTAACCGCCGTCCGCCTGCGGGGAGACGTAGAAGGGGGTCAGCCACACGGCGTCGACCCCCAGCCGGGCCAGGTGGGGGAGCCGCTCGCGCACCCCGTTCAGGTCGCCGACGCCGTCGCCGTCGCTGTCGGCGAAGGAACGCACGTACACCTGATAGATGACGGCATCGCGCCACCAGCCGCCGCTCGCGCCGGTGTTGCTGGAAGCGCTTGCAAGCCGGGGCGCGGTCAGCTCATGGGTCATGTCGGGGTCAACGCGGCGACACACCCCCTGGTTGCGGGCCCGGCGACTCGAAGCCGACTCGAACTAACAGCAAGCTGCGGCAACCGTACGGACACACGGATGTAACGATCACCATTGCTTGCAGAAAGTTGCCGCAAGGTCTTTCGGTCGGCTTTCAGTCTTGTTACGTTCCTGGCAACTCGGGACCGCGAGGAAGCGGCCGGGATCATCGAAGGAGTTCATATGCGGCGTGGCATAGCGGCCACCGCGCTGGTCGCGGCCCTGGCGCTCGCGGCGACGGCTTGCAGCGGTGACAGCGGGAACGACAACGGCGACACCAAGGCCGGCGGTGAGCTGACCGGCACGGTGACGTGGTGGGACACCTCGAACGACGCCGAGAAGGCCAGCTTCCAGAAGATCGCCCAGGCGTTCACCGCGAAGCACCCCAAGGTCACCGTCAAGTACGTCAACGTCCCGTACGGCGACGCGCAGAACAAGGCCAAGAACGCCTTCACCAGCGGCTCCGAGGCCCCTGACGTGATCCGCGCCGACGTCGGCTGGGTCGCCGACTTCGCCTCCCTCGGCTACCTCGACGAGGTACCCGCCGAGACCGCCAAGAAGGTCGACGCGGAGTTCCTCCCGCAGGCCGCGGCCAGCGGCAAGTACGAGGGCAAGACCTACGCCGTCCCGCAGGTCATCGACACCCTCGGCCTCTTCTACAACAAGAAGATGCTCGCGGACGCCGGTGTCAAGCCCCCCACCACGCTGGAGGAGCTGAAGACCGCCTCCGCCGCCATCAAGGCGAAGACCGGCAAGGCCGGCCTGTACCTGCGCGGCGACGACTCCTACTGGTTCCTCCCGCTGATCTACGGCGAGGGCGGCGACCTCGTCGACGCGAAGACCAAGACGGTCACCGTCGACAACGCCGCGGGCGTCAAGGCCTTCAAGACCGCCCGCGACCTGGTCACCTCCGGCGCGGCGATCACCAACGCCACCGACGGCTGGGTCAACATGCAGACCGCCTTCAAGTCGGGCGAGGTCGCCATGATGATCAACGGCCCCTGGGCCGTCGCCGACAGCTACGCCGGCGACCAGTTCAAGGACAAGGCCAACCTCGGCGTCGCCGCCGTCCCGGCCGGCTCCGTCAAGGCCGGCGCCCCGCAGGGCGGCCACGACCTCGCCGTCTACGCCGGCTCCAAGAACCGCACCGCCGCCCACGCCTTCGTGGAGTACATGACCTCCCAGGAGGTCCAGGTCCAGTCCGCCAAGGACCTGAGCCTGCTCCCGACCCGCACGGCCGCCTACGAGCAGCCGGACGTCAAGGGCAGCGAGATGGTCCAGTTCTTCAAGCCGGCCGTCGACAAGGCCGTCGAGCGCGCCTGGATCCCGGAGAACGGCTCCCTCTTCGAGCCGCTGAAGGTCGAATACACCAAGGCGGTCACCGGGGCGGCAAGCCCCGAGGACGCGGCCAAGGCGGCCGGCGTCGAGTTCCGCAAGATTCTGAAGGGCTGGAAGTAACAAGACCATGGCTGCTCACACCAGCCAGTCGGTGGCGAAGGCCGCGGGCAACGATGACGGCGCCAAGAGCGACGACATCGCGGCCCGCGGCCGGAGCCGCAGGACTGACAGCGGGAATCGCGGTGGCTTCAAGCGCGCGCTGGCCACCCACTGGTACGCCTGGACGATGATCACCCCCGTGGTGCTCGTCCTCGGCGTCATCATCGGCTGGCCCCTCGTCCGCGGCGTCTACCTGTCGCTGACCGACGCCGACGAGCGCAACGTCGGCCGCACGATCGGCGCCAACCACATCGAGGCCACCTACGAGTTCGTCGGCCTCGACAACTACGCGGCCGTCCTCACCGACCCGGTGTTCCTGCAACGGCTGGTGTGGACGGTCAGCTGGACCGTCCTGTGCGTGTCGATCACCTTCGCGCTCGGACTGGCCCTGGCCACCATGCTCAACCGCGACTTCAAGGGCCGCGCCGCCTACCGGATGGCACTCATCCTGCCCTGGGCCGTCCCCGGCTTCGTGTCCGTCTTCGCCTGGCGGTTCCTCTTCAACCGCGACAACGGCATCCTCAACAAGCTGCTCGACGGCGGCGGCATCTCCGCCATCCCGTGGCTCGACGACCCGACGTGGGCCAAGGTCTCCGTCATCACCGTCAACGTCTGGCTCGGCGTCCCCTTCATGATGGTCGCCCTCCTCGGCGGCCTCCAGTCCATCCCCGGCGAACTCTACGAAGCCGCCGAGATGGACGGCGCCACCCCCTGGCAGCGGTTCCGGCACATCACCCTGCCCGGCCTGCGCGCCGTCAGCATGACGGTGATCCTGCTCTCCACCATCTGGACCTTCAACATGTTCCCGGTGATCTTCCTGCTGACGCGGGGCGGGCCCGGCGACTCCACCGAGATCCTGGTGACCCAGGCCTTCCGCCAGGCCTTCGTGGCCAGCCCCCGCGACTTCGCGGGCTCCGCCACCTGGGGCGTGCTCATCCTCGCCCTGCTCATGATCTTCGCGCTGGTCTACCGGCGCTCGCTGCGCAAGCAGGGAGAGGTGTGGTGACCGTGTCGACCGCCACGAACAAGGAACAGGCGGCCGGACCCCGCCGGGGACGCCGCTCCCCGACCGCCTCCGTCGGACTGCACGCCACCCTGGTCGTCGCGTCCGTCATCGCCGTGTTCCCGGTCCTGTGGGTCCTGCTGACCTCCATCAAGCCCGCGAAGCACGCCATCAGCACCGACTTCGTGAAGGAACCCACCCTCGACAACTACCGCTACCTGGTGGAGTCGACCTCCTTCTTCTCCTGGTTCGCCAACTCCGTCCTCGTCGCCGGCGTCACCACGATCCTCGGCGTGTTCATCGCGGCCACCACCGGCTACGCCGTCAGCCGGTTCAAGTTCCCCGGCATGAAACCGCTCATGTGGACCCTGCTCATCACGCAGATGTTCCCCATGGCCATCCTCATCGTCCCGCTCTACAACCTCATGGGACAGCTCGGCCTGCTCAACCAGCCCGTCGGCCTGATCATCACGTACCTCACCATCGCCGTGCCCTTCTGCGCCTGGATGATGAAGGGCTTCTTCGACACCATCCCGGTGGAGATCGACGAATCCGGCCGCGTCGACGGACTCAACCCCTTCGGCACCTTCTGGCGACTCATCCTGCCCCTGGCCAAACCCGGCCTCGCCGTGACCGGCTTCTACGCCTTCATCACCGCCTGGGGCGAAGTCGCCTACGCCTCCGCCTTCATGGTCGGCGACGAGAACCTCACCCTGGCCGGCGGACTGCAGACCTTCGTCACGCAGTACACCTCCAACTGGGGAGCGATGACCGCCGCCTCGGTCCTCATCGCCATCCCCGCCGCCGTCTTCTTCCTCTTCGCCCAGCGTCACCTCGTCGCCGGAATGACCGCAGGCGCGACCAAGGGCTGACCACCCCTGCCTGCTCCCGCATCACCGGCCCGATCTCTTCAAGGACGACATGACCCAGCACCTCGCCGACGCCCTCCCCACCACGACCGGTACCCAGCCCGGCTGGTGGAGAGAAGCGGTGATCTACCAGGTCTATCCACGCAGCTTCGCCGACTCCAACGGGGACGGCATGGGGGACCTCGAAGGCATCCGGAGCCGACTGCCCTACCTCAAGGAACTGGGCGTCGACGCCGTCTGGCTCAGCCCCTTCTACGCCTCCCCGCAGGCCGACGCCGGATACGACGTCGCCGACTACCGGGCCATCGACCCCATGTTCGGCACCCTGCACGACGCCGACGCCGTGATCCGCGAAGCCCACGCCCTGGGCCTGCGCATCATCGTGGACCTCGTCCCCAACCACTGCTCCGACCAGCACGAATGGTTCAAGCAGGCACTCCGCGAAGGCCCCGGAACCCCCCTGCGCGAACGCTTCCACTTCCGGCCCGGCCAGGGCGCCGACGGCTCCCGGCCGCCCAACGACTGGGAATCGATCTTCGGCGGTCCCGCCTGGACCCGCGTCGAGGACGGCGAGTGGTACCTGCACCTCTTCGCGCCCGAGCAGCCCGACTTCAACTGGGAACACCCCGCCGTCCAGGACGAGTTCCGCTCCATCCTGCGATTCTGGCTCGACCTCGGCGCCGACGGCTTCCGCATCGACGTCGCCCACGGCCTCGTCAAGGCCCCCGGCCTGCCCGACCTCGGCCGCGACGAACAACTCAAGCTCCTCGGCAACCAGGTCCTCCCCTTCTTCGACCAGGACGGCGTCCACGAGATCTACCGCTCCTGGCGCACCGTCCTCGACGAGTACGCCGGCGACCGCATCGGCGTCGCCGAGGCCTGGACCCCCAGCGCCGACCGCACCGCGCTGTACCTGCGCCCCGACGAACTCCACCAGGCCTTCAACTTCCACTACCTGAACACCGGTTGGGACGCCGAGGCGCTGCGCTCCGCCATCGACGACTCCCTCGACGCCATGCGCCCCGTGGGTGCGCCGACGACGTGGGTGCTCTCGAATCACGACGTGGTGCGGCACGTGACCCGGTACGGGGGCGGCGCGCGGGGTCTGGCCCGGGCGCGTGCCGCCGCGCTGCTGATGCTGGCGCTGCCCGGATCCGCGTACGTCTACCAGGGCGAGGAACTCGGCCTGCCCGAGGTCGTCGACCTCCCCGACGCCGTCCGCCAGGACCCGTCCTTCTTCAAGGAGAACGGCCAGGACGGACTCCGCGACGGCTGCCGCGTACCGATCCCGTGGTCGGGCGAGGAAGCCCCGTACGGCTTCGGCAGCGGCGGTAGCTGGCTGCCGCAGCCCGCCGACTGGGCCGGCCTGAGCGTCGAGGCCCAGACCGGCGACCCGCACTCCACGCTGGAGCTGTACCGGGCCGCGCTGCGCATCCGCCGCGAGCGCGACGACCTGGGCGCGGGCGACTCCGTCCACTGGCTGGAGGCCCCCGAAGGCGTACTGGCCTTCCGTCGCGGCGCGTTCACCTGCACGGTCAACACCACCGGGGAACCCGTACGCATGCCGCTGCCCGGCACGGCACTGCTGGCCAGCGCCGAGCTGACCGACCCGGACGTACTGCCCGGCGACACGGCGGTGTGGTGGCAGGGGTGACCAACCCCCTCAGGCTGACGGACATCGCCGCGCAGGCCCAGGTCAGCGAGGCGACCGTCAGCCGCGTCCTCAACGGGAAAGCGGGCGTCGCGGCCGGCACCCGGCACAAGGTGCTGGCCGCGCTCGACCTGCTGGGCTACGAACGCCCGGTGCGGCTCAAACGCCGCAGCAACGGCCTCGTGGGCCTGCTCATCCCGGAACTCACCAACCCCATCTTCCCGGCGTTCGCCCAGGTCATAGAGCAGGCGCTGGCGGGGCACGGGTACACGCCGGTGCTCTGTACCCAGACGCCGGGCGGGGCCACCGAGGACGAGCTGGTCGAGCAACTGGAGGAGCGGGGGGTCACCGGCATCGTCTTCCTGTCCGGCCTGCACGCGGACTCCTCCACCGACCCCTCGCGCTACCAACGGCTCGCCGCCCGGGGCGTGCCGTTCGTCCTGATCAACGGATTCAACGAGCACGTCAACGCGCCCTTCATCTCCCCGGACGACCGGGCGGCCGCCGACATGGCCGTCCGGCACCTGGAAGACCTCGGGCACCGCCGCATCGGCCTGGCCATCGGGCCGACGCGCTACGTCCCGTCGGCGCGCAAGGAGGCCGGCTTCACCGCCGCCCTGCCCTCGGCCGCCGCCGAAGGGCTCATCCAGCGCACCCTGTTCACCGTCGAGGGCGGCCACGCGGCGGGCGGAGCCCTGCTCGACCGCGGATGCACCGGCATCGTGTGCGGCAGCGACCCGATGGCGCTCGGTGTCATCCGCGCGGCCCGAGAGCGGGGACTGCGCGTACCGGAGGACGTGTCGGTCGTCGGCTTCGACGACTCCCCGCTGATCGCCTTCACGGACCCCCCGCTGACCACGGTCCGCCAACCGGTCCGCGCGATGGCGACGGCCGCGGTGGGCGCCCTGCTCGAAGCGGTGTCGGGAACGCCGGTCCAGCGCACGGAGTACGTCTTCCAACCGGAACTGGTGGTGAGAGGCTCGACGGGCCAGGGGCCGGGGGACTGAGGGGGCGGGGTCGGGGCCGGGTTTCGGTGGGGCGGGGTCGGGGGTGCGGCCACCGCCCACCCGCACCCCCGCCCCGCCCCCTGAAACCCGCCCCGCCCCACCG
>NZ_JAPNLK010000290.1 GCF_026627505.1 Streptomyces sp. H27-H5
GGCCTGGGACTGGCGGACGAGGGGTTCGACGCGTCCGTGCTGTCGGAGTTCCGCACCCGGGTGGTCGAGCACGGCCTGGAGGAGAAGGCGCTGGACCTGCTGTTGGCCGCGCTGAAGGAGAAGAACCTGGTCAAGGCGGGCGGGAAGCAGCGCACCGACTCCACGCACGTGATCAGCGCGGTGCGGGACCTGAACCGGCTGGAGCTGGCCGGGGAGAGCGTGCGGGCCGCGGTGGAGGCGTTGGCGGTCGCGGCGCCGGGCTGGCTCGCCACGGCTGTGGACATCGGATCGTGGTCCAAGCGTTACGCGGCCCGGGTCGACTCCTGGCGGTTGCCCGCCACCGCGGCCAAGCGCGATGAACTGGCCGTCGCCTACGGGACGGACGCCGTGGCACTGTTGGAGGCGGCCTTCCACGCCGACGCACCCGCATGGCTGCGTGAGCTGCCCGCGCTGCGGGTGCTGCGGATCGTGGTGCTGCAGAACTACCTGGTCACCGATACATCGAGCGGGCGGGAGGTGCGGCGGCGGGAGGCGGACAAGGACGGTCTCCCGCCGGGCAGACTCCGTCTTGGCTCCCCCTACGACACCGACGCCCGCTGGGCGGCCAAGGGCGAGGACCTGTTCTGGCTCGGATACAAGATCCATCTGTCCGAGACCTGCGACGACGATGACGGCGACAACCGCGCCCCGAACCTCGTCACGAACGTGGCCACCACCGACGCCACCGTGGCGGACGCGTCGATGACCGAGCCGATCCACCAGGCCCTCGCCGGCCGGAAACTGGCTCCGGGCGAGCACTACGTCGACTCCGGCTACCCCTCCGCGGCGCTCGTCGCCTCCTCACTCAAAGGTTTCGGCACCGTGCTGATCAGCCCGCTGCTGGGCGACTGCTCGCCCCAGGCCAGAGCCGGTGCCGGCTACGACCGGGCCGCGTTCGCCATCGACTTCGAACAACAGCACGCCGTCTGCCCGCAGGGCCGCACCAGCTCCTCCTGGAGCCCCTGCACCCAGCGCGGTACCAACGCCGTGGTCATCAAGTTCGCCACAACCACCTGCCGGCCCTGCCCGGCCCGGGACCAGTGCACCGCCTCGAAGGCCGGATACCGGCAGCTCACCGTCCCGCCCCGCCAGCTACACGAGCTCCAGCAAGCCGCCCGCCTCACCCAGGCCACCCGCGACTGGCAGCACGAATACCGACGGCGAGCAGGCGTCGAAGGCACCATCCGCCAGGCCGTCGCGGTCACCGGCACCCGCCGCGCCCGCTACCGGGGACTGGCCAGGACCCACCTCGAACACGTCTACAGCGCGGTCGCCCTCAACCTGATCCGACTCCACGCCTGGTGGAACGGCCACCCCATCGACCGGACCAGAACCACCCACCTCGCCCGCCTCGAACTCGCCCTGACAGCCTGACCGAATTAACCATCAGGGTC
>NZ_JAPNLK010000291.1 GCF_026627505.1 Streptomyces sp. H27-H5
CTGTGGTGGTCCACCTGGCGCCGCCGCCATCAACACCGCGCCCGCCTCTGCCACCGCCGTTGGCACACCTACGCCGACACCACACCATGACCAGCCAGCACACCAGCGGCTATCTACAGCTGCCGTACGGTGGGGGCGGAGCGGAAGGAGCAGGATTCGAACCTGCGTGGGCGTGAGCCCGACCGGGTTTCCCCGGACCTCGTTCGGCCGCTTCGAGTACCCTTCCAGGGTCGTTCTCTCACAGGATGTTCGTCGCCCGCACCACGCTCCACAGGGAACGCGGCGATATCCCTCCGTCGAAGGCGAAATATTCGGGCAGCACCGCGCTCGGATACCACTTCGACTTGTATTCGAGTTGGCTCTTGGCGGGATAGACGCGGTCACCGTGTTCGGCGATCAGACGGATCATCCGGGTGGCGGCGCGGCTCGCGGTCGGCAGTCGGTGGGCTTCGTCCAGGCCGGTGAACGGCGTGAACCCGAAGTGCAGCCAGGGCGCCCCCAGGGCCCGGACGTGGTCGATGGCGTGGGAGTTGATCGCCTCCATCACACCTGGTGGGCAGTCCGGCAGCCGCCGGCTCAGGTCGTGCAGCCAGCCGGGACGTGATCCGTACACGGGGGCGTAGGAGACGTAGCCGATCGCGGCGCCGTCGATCCTGCCGACGAACAGCTTCCGCAGGGGCTGCCAGGGTCCGCCGATCTCGCCGATCAGGAACGTCAGTTCCTTGGTGTGCTTCCCCTTCTCCCGCAGCCACCTCGCGTCGATGTCCGCGATCTCGCCGGCGACCGCGTCGGCCTCGGCGTCGACCGCGGAGACCTCCAGCCCCGCGCGCTGGGCGCGGGAGATCTTGTTCCGCAGTCGCACGAAGCGTTTGCCGCGCAGGCTGAAATCCGTGAGTTCCACGGCATAGGACGCCCCGACCTGGTTCACGGTGAGTCCCAGTTCCGCGAACAGTTCGGCGTCCTCGCGCTGGAGTTGCACACCGACGACCCTGCGGCCGTTGCGGTGCGCGTGTTCCAGGAACCGGGACTGCAATTCCCTGCGGCCCGGCTCCCCGGTGAACGGTCCCCCGAATTGGATCCACCGCCGGCCGTGCGGCCGGTAGCAGATGAATCCCTCGATGCCGGTGAAGGTGAAGTACTCGTTGCCGCGGTTGAGGGCGAGGAACGCGCTCGGATTGTCGGCGTACCGCTCAAGGGCGGAAACCATCGAGGCGTGGTCCTGCGGTTGGAGCGAATCGGGCACCTTCATGCGCTGTCCCCACGATCGGCGATGCGTTGGAACAGACGTTAGCGGCCCCCTCTGACCCTCGATCCACCGCGTGATCTTTGATCACGCGGTGTGATTGCTTTTGTGGTGGGTTTCCGGATTCGGGCAGGCCGGTATCCCGGGTGGCCGTCCCGGTGGCGGGTTCTCCGAGGTTCTTTCT
>NZ_JAPNLK010000292.1 GCF_026627505.1 Streptomyces sp. H27-H5
GGAATCTCAATGATCGTGTCAAGCCGCCTGCGTGACTGGCGGGGCGGAGGTGAACAGCCTCTTGTCACGCAGCATCGCCCAGAGCACGTCGACCCGGCGGCGGGCAAGCGAGAGCAGGGCCTGGGTGTGCAGCAGTCCCTCGGCCCGCTTCTTGAGGTAGTAGTCGCGGGAGGGTCCGGGTCGCATCATGGCGGTCTGGGCGGCCATGTAGAAGATGTGCCGCAGGCGCCGGTTGTAGCGCTTGGGCCGGTGGTAGTTGCCGGTGCGGCGGCCGGAGTCCCGGGCGACCGGTGCCAGGCCGGCGTGCGAGGCGAGACGGCCGGCGTCGCGGTAGCCGGACAGGTCGCCGACGATGGCGACGAACTCCGCGCCCAGGATCGGGCCCATGCCGGGCATGGACTCGATGATCTCGGCGCGGTCGTCGGTGCGGAAGGTCTCGCGGATCTCCCGGTCGTTGTCCTTGATCCGTTCGTCCAGGGCCAGGAGCTGGTGGGCGAGGTCGCAGACCAGTTTCGCTGCCCGCTTCTCGCCGGGAAGCGCGATCTGCTGGGACTGGGCGGCCTCCACGGCCTTGGCCGCGACGTCGGCGGCACTACGGACCTTGCGGCGTTCGAGCCAGGTAGTCAGCCGTCTGACGCCGATCCGGCGCAGGGCGGCCGGGGTCTGGTACTCGGTCAGCATGACGACCGGGCCCTTGGCCGCGGAGTAGTCGAAGGCCCGCTCCAGAGCGGGGCAGATACCGACCAGCAGGTCACGGAGCCGGTTGATGAGCCGGACCCGGTCGGCGATCAGGTCGGCCCGGTAGTTCGTCAGCACCCTCAGGTTAGAGACCAGCTCCGGGGGCGTGTCCAGCGGAGCGAAGTCCCGTCGCATTCTGGCCTGGTCGGCGATGACACGGGCGTCCTTGGCGTCGGTCTTGCCCTCACCGCGGTAGGCGCCGGTCATCCGGTTGACCGTGCGGCCTGGGACGTAGACGACCTGTTGGCCGTGGGCGACAAGCAGGGCCAGCAGCAAGGTCGAGGCCCGGCCGGAGATGTCCACAGCCCACCGCACCTCCTCGGCCCGTTCGCGAGCCGTGTCGATGAGGGTGAGGATCTGGGCCTCGTCGTTGATCACTTTCGTCGAGAACAGCGTCTCGCCGTCGGCGTCGACCGCCACCGCCCAGTGATGCCCCTTGCCGGCATCGATGCCGACCCATATCCGCGTGTCAGACGTGCTCAAGCCCGTCGCTCCGTATCCCTCGTGTCCAGCACTCCATGGCCCGAAGAACACCCCGCCGACAGGTCCCTAACCAGCGATGACCGCAGTTCTCAATCAGTGGTCGGAGCGTCCCGGAGGACCGGGCGGCCATTCCTTCCGAGTCATCAACGACAGACCCCCATCAGCCACACCCGGTCCTCCCGGACCGCCTCACATTCTTAGGGA
>NZ_JAPNLK010000293.1 GCF_026627505.1 Streptomyces sp. H27-H5
CTCGGCCTGCAGATCCGCGATCACGCGCACGAGATCGTCATACGACGGACACCGGCGGCTGGAAGCTCCCACGGACAGACCAACGAACCGATCACCCCCAGGTCACACCACCTCGTGAGCAGTCACCGGCAGCCGCACTTCGTTACGTGACCTGCGGGTACGGGTTCTCGACGGGCCGTCCGAGACGGGTCCTCCGGTGGTGCCAGCGTGCTCTGGCTCGGTGTCGGTCTCGCCAGTTCTGCCAGTGGATCCTGTGCTCGAGGGTGGCCTGGCGGGGGTTTAGGGCACCGAGGAGGTTCTTGATCGCGGCGACGGTCAGCGGGACGCGCCCGGGTTCGAGCGGCGGGATGTCCTCGGGGCCGGTCGGTGGCCTGGCCTGAGTGTCGGTCCGGATCTTGGCCTGCGCGGCAGCCACCGAGCACACCGCTAAAGCGATCATGACCAGGACAGTGTGGCGACGGATCGCCTCATACATCCTGACCTGGGACTGGTCCAGACCGAACAGATCCTTGCCGAACTCGAAGTCCTCCTCGACCGGCCAACGAAGCCCTGCCGCGGTGATCAGTCGACGCAGCGTCACAGGCTGCCCGTCGGGGGCGAAGCACAGGTGGTAGGCCAACTCGCCGGTCTTCAGGTGCTTGCGGATCAGCAGCCAGTGCCGGGGTTCGCCGGTGGCGACCCACGCCCATCCGTAGAGCCTCTCGCCTTTGTCGCCCGCCCCGGCCGAGACAATCTGCCAGCGCCTCTTCGTCTTCAGACATGACGGCGGCCGTGGCAAAGTCCAGGTGTGCGGCCAGCTGTCGGCGTACTCGTTGAAGTGCTCAGCCAAGTACAGATGAACGTGCTCAGGTCTCAGGCCGCGTCGGTGTCGCGCTCGATGGCGGCGAGTCGGTTCTTGAGCCGGTAGCTGGGTCCGTTGATGGCGATGACGTCGCAGTGGTGGAGGAGGCGGTCGAGGATGGCGGTGGCGAGGACTTCGTCGCCGAAGACCTGGCCCCACTCGCTGAAGGTCTTGTTCGAGGTCAGGATGATCGAGCCCTTCTCGTATCGCTTGGAGATCACCTGGAAGACCAGGTTCGCTTCGGCTCGTTCCAGGGGCTGGTAGCCCACCTCGTCGACCACGAGGACGCCGGGCCGCAGGTAGGTGCCGAGTTTGCTGGTCAGACGCCCGGCGGCCTCGGCGGTCTTGAGGTTGCGGACCATGTCGTCGAGGCTGGTGAAGTAGATCGAGTAGCCGGCCCGGCAGGCCGCGACCGCGAGCCCGACGGCGATGTGTGTCTTGCCGACCCCGGGCGTTATCAACGGGGCCTGAGTCCCTCTCTTCTCTGTCTTCGACGAGCGTCACCATGAGCGTTCTGTGTCGTTGATGCATTGCTATCAACGGGAGTTCTTCAACGAGACGGAACGGCATCAGTGGCAC
>NZ_JAPNLK010000294.1 GCF_026627505.1 Streptomyces sp. H27-H5
CGGTGGACGCGCTGGTCAGGTGACCATGCGGTGATCGACTGCGGTCCACAGATCAATGAAGTCGGCTTCCCAGCACCAGCGTTGAGGGAGGTGCAGGGTGATCGTCCGTGCTCTGGTCGCGATCCGTGCCGGCACGTGGATCAGATGACGGCGGATCGTGCCGGTCCGTGCCCGTGCGTGAAAGACCGAGGCGAGGTGGCCGGCCGCGCGGGTGAGGTTGTAGGCGGTGGCGGCCAGGGTGAGCCAGGCGGCGTTCGCGGTGAACGTGCCCGAGGGCAGGTGTGCCAGGGCGGAGTCCTCCAGATCGGCGAAGACCTGTTCCACCGCGGCGTGATCACGGTGCATGGGCTCGGCATCGGTGAGGACGAAGACGCTGTCGGTGAAGATCGCGTGATGGCGCCAGACGCCGAACAGTTCGCTCTGCCCCGCGGGCACCGTCTTCGGGTTCAGCCGCTTGACCCGGCGCACGATCAGCCGGGCGGCCGTGTGGAACGCCTTCTTCTTCGAGGTGAACGCGGTGAGGCCGATCTCGGCGATCTCGGCGTCGGAGATCCAGCGCTTCTCCTCGTCGTCCCAGATCGCGTCGGTGTACTTGATCGGGGTCCAGGCGTCGGCGGGGATGGTCTCGATGGCCGCGCGGATCGTCTTGGTGACCGCGACCGCGAGGGAGAATCGGGCGCCGGCCTGACGGCAGGCGGCTACGACCTTGTGGGAGAAGTACGCGGAGTCCGCGCGGACGACGATCTGCGCGGTGATGCCCATCGCCCGCACCGTGACCAGGGCCTCGCGCAGCAGACTGGCCGCCCCCTTCCCCGAGCCCGCCGAGCCTTTGCGCAGCCGGGTGGCGACGATGACCGGCGCACACGTGCCCGTCTTGACGGTGACGATCTGGAAGTGGAGGCCGCGGACCTTGGTGTAGCCGAAGGAGGCGCCCTGTTTGGCGGGGCCGTAGACCTGCTTGACCTTGGAGTCGATGTCCACGAACACCACCCCGTCGCCTTCCGGGACGAAGCCGGTGTGGGCGGCCAGGTTGCAGGTGAACGCACGTGTCGCGGACTCCAGTTGGCGCACGTGCCCCCAGGTGAAGGCGCGCAGGAACGTGCCCAAGGTGGACGGCGCCCGCACTCCGCCGAAGAGCTTCGGCAGCCCGCCGTGGCGCAGCACGTCCAGATCGTCGATGGAGTCGGCGCCGGCGACCATGCCGCCCACGATGCTCATCACCTTCGCGTCGGCAGCCGTGCCGGCGCCGTTCTTCGCGCCGGCCAGTCTGACCTTCTCGGCCACCAGAGCCGACAGGCCGCATCGCTCGGCCAGCCGGATCACCGGGACCAGCCCGGCATGCGCGATGAGATTCGGCTCGTCGAACGCGGCGAACACCCTCGCCGGGCTATGGAAGAATTTCACTTGAG
>NZ_JAPNLK010000295.1 GCF_026627505.1 Streptomyces sp. H27-H5
TACGGCAGCTGTAGATAGCCGCTGGTGTGCTGGCTGGTCATGGTGTGGTGTCGGCGTAGGTGTGCCAACGGCGGTGGCAGAGGCGGGCGCGGTGTTGATGGCGGCGGCGCCAGGTGGACCACCACAGCAGGTGGTCGCGGTCTCGTTGGGGTGGTGGAAGGACCAGGGCTCGTAGCAGGCGGAGGAGTTCGTGGCTGCTGAGGGGGACGAGGTCGGCCTCGGAGGGGTCGTTCCGGCTGGTCTGGGCGGTGCGTTCGAGGGCGGCGGCGGTGGCCAGGTAGGCGTAGGCGACCAGGGCGGTCACGCTCCAGCGGTGCCAGGAGTTCCAGCAGGTGACCTGGCCTTTGTCGAGGTGGCAGACTTCTTTGGCGTCCTGGAAGTCGTCCTCGACCCGCCATCTGCGGCACACCAGTGATACCAGTCGCGCCAGTGTCACCGGTCCGGGGGCGAAGCAGCGGTAGTAGGACACGGTGCGGGTGTAGCGGTGCCGGCGGACCAGCAGCACGGACGTCCCCGCGTCGCGGTCGTGCCCGTCGGGGGTGTCGTCGGCAGTGACCTCGATCATCGCCCAGTCGTAGTCGCGTACGCCCTTTTGTCCCGTGCCGGTCCGTATCCGCTGCCAGGCCCGCTTCGGCACCCGGGCGGCGGCCCTGGCCACACTCAGCTTCGCGGCCGGGGTGATGACCTGGTGGTTGGAGCGGACTCCCACGACGTAGCCCAGGCCCAACTCGCGGCAGGTGGTACGCAGCTCCCGCCCTCCGTAGACCTCATCGCCGAGGAAGAACGAGGCGGATATGCCCTGCGGGCCGGCGCCGCGGAGCATGTGGGCCGCGAGTTGCGGCTTGGTCGCGAAGCACAGCTCGTCAGGGACACCGGTCAGCTCACGGCGTTCCTCGTCGCCGGCCCACTCCTTGGTGAAGTACAGGCGCCGGTCGATCAGGCAGTGCCCGGCGGACGTGGCGAAGGTGAGGTGCACGGCGACCTGGCACAGATCCACGCCACCGACCGAGCCCGAGTACTGGCGGGCCGCGGCCACCGCGTCGGTCGAGGACTTCGCATCCCCCGTCTCGTCCGCGATCAGGACCCCGTCGCCGTCATCAAGCAGGCCCACCGCCCACCGGGCCGTCCGTTCCAGCACCTGCTGTTCGTCCCACACCGCACGGGACAGCAGATGGTGCAGGCGGTGCGGGCCCCGCTCCCCGATCGCTTCGGACAGGCTCCAGCAGTTCACGTCCTCGAGCTCCATCAGCATGCCCCGTGTCATCCGTGCGAACGTCTCCCGGGTCTCGGAGCGGGCGAAGCAGCCAGCCATCGAGGCCAACAGGCCCCCGAACGCCATGTCGTGGCCTTCGTGGTCTACCGTGGCCGAAGCGGCCGTCTCGTTCT
>NZ_JAPNLK010000296.1 GCF_026627505.1 Streptomyces sp. H27-H5
GCACCCCCGAGGACGCACTCGACACCGCCTGCCACCTCCACCTCACCGGTCTCGACACCTGACACGGGCAAGCGCACGCCAAGCCCGACGTCAACCCCCGAAGGATTTACGACGCAGACCACTTAGGCCCCGGTTGCAGCCGCGCGCGTTCCACTACCCTCGATTGGATGAGCGCGCGCCCCGACCGTACGCCCCTGGCCCGGTCCTTCTTCGACCGCCCGGTCCTCACCGTGGCCCCCGACCTCCTAGGCCGGACCCTCGTCCGCCGGACCCCGGACGGCCCGCTGGAACTACGCATCACCGAAGTCGAGGCGTACGAGGGAGAGGCGGACCCCGGCTCGCACGCCTACCGCGGCCGCACGGCCCGCAACGCGTCGATGTTCGGGCCGCCCGGACACGCGTACGTCTACTTCATCTACGGAATGTGGTTCAGCCTCAACCTGGTGTGCGGCCCCCCGGGCCGCGCGAGCGGGGTCCTGCTGCGGGCAGGCGAGGTGACGGTGGGCGCCGAGCTCGCCCGCAAGCGTCGACTCACCGCCAGGAGGGACGGAGAACTGGCCAAGGGCCCGGCCCGCCTGGCCACGGCCCTGGACGTGGACCGTTCCCTGGACGGCACCGACCTCTGCGACGGTCCCGACTCCCTGTTGTCCCTGCTCACGGGCACCCCCGCCCCACCCGACCTGGTGAGCAACGGCCCCCGCACGGGAGTCGGCGGCGCCGGCGCCGGCCATCCCTACCGTTTCTGGGTCACCGACGACCCGACGGTCAGCCCGTACCGCGCCCACGTGCCCCGCCGACGCTCGACTTGACTCGCCCTCCGGGGACGCCTAACGTAGCCCGAGCCGCTTGAACGGGGTACTGCCTTCGCAGACCCCCAGAGCGGCCAAACCACTCACACGACGACTACCCCTGGCGGGGACGATTTCGGCATGCCCGAATTCGAATCCGACGGCCCGATTATGAGCCCCAAGGGAAAAGCGCTAACGTGGTGGAGCGCCGAAAGGCACAGGCCCCCAACGGCCACCGAATTCAAATCCAAACCGACTGCGACTTTCGAGAAGCAGGGCGCGGAAATGATCTGGTAGAGTTGGAAACGAAGGAAGCGCCCGGAGGGCCTGGAAACAGGAACAAAGGAAGCGTCCGTTCCTTGAGAACTCAACAGCGTGCCAAAAATCAACGCCAAAAGTTGATACCCCGTCCATTTCGGTGGATGAGGTTCCTTTGAAAAAGACCTGTGAGGTCACAACTTTCGGGTTGTGGTGCTTGCAGGCGATTACACAGCGAGGACGCAGTGGTCGATCGGTCTTATTCCGACATGATCGGCCCGCTCTAAGTGCGTGTGCACCCGATTACGGGTAAACATTCATGGAGAGTTTGATCC
>NZ_JAPNLK010000297.1 GCF_026627505.1 Streptomyces sp. H27-H5
CTCAGCCGGTCGGCGGCCTTCTTGCCGCGGTGGGAGGAGCCGTTGTCCACGACCCAGAACACGCGTTTCGCGCCGGCGTAGGGCTCCTGGGCCATGACCTGGCCGACCAGGGCCATGAACGGGGCGATCCCGGTTCTCGGCTCGCAGCGGCCGAAGGTCTTCGCGTGGTGGACGTCGTAGGCGGCCAGGTAGGCCAGCGCGCCGCCGCGCCCGTAGGTGTGGTTCACCCGCATCGCCCTGGCCTGCCCGGGGGCCAGGGTGGGATGGCAGCGGCAGCGCGCCTGGACCGAGGTCTTCTCATCCGCGCTGATCACGTACTCGTCCGCGCCGAGCGCTTCGCCGTCCCAGGTGCGGGCGTACAGATCGAGGACGCGCTCGGCCCTGGACCGGAAGGCAGGGTCGGTGATGAAGATCCAGGACCGGTACTGCCAGGGCTTGAGCGCGTCCTGCTCGAGCCAGCGCCGCACGGTGGAGGCGGAGATCGCGCCGGCGATGGCGCGGGCGACAACCTCACGGGCCAGTTCCGGGGCCGACCAGCGCGAGAGCGGTGTGCCACTCTCCGCGGGCAGTTGACAGGCCAGGGCCCTGACCTGGGCACTCTGTAACGGTGTGAAGGCGGCCGGGCGCCCAGAGCGCTTGCGGTCACCCAGGGCCGACAGTCTGTGGGCGGCGAAACGGCCGCGCCAGGTGCGGACGGTGTCCAGATGCAGCCCGGTCTCCCGGGCGATACGGGCGTTGGAGCGATTACGGGCCGCGTGCAGGACGACCTGGGCACGCTGACGAAGCCGGTACTCGGTCTTGTGACCGTAGGCCATCTTCTTGAGCCGCTCGCGCTCACAGGCACTCAGGGCTATCGGGCAGGCAGAGGCAACGGGCAAGGCAGGCACGCCGATCACGAGAAGTGGATCACGACAGGGTGCATCCTGCCGCACCCCGCACCCCGCACCCCGCACCCCGCACCCCGCACCTGGCCCTGCGGCAGGATGTCCGCTGTGCCCACATCCTCGGAACACACCCGCCTCCAGCTCGAGTTGTACCTGAACATGCGCGCCGAAGCGGCCTGGCCCCAGCTGGCCGGCCTGCATGTCCGCCACCGGGGCCAGTACGCCTACGTGGAAGGCGAACTGGCCGATGGCGAGCGCCTCAAGCTGATGCGTCTGCGCTACACCGGCACCACGATCCGGTGGGGCTTCGCCCTCCACGACCCCGCCAGTGACCGCTACCAGGACGCCCTCCTGCCCACCGGCAGCCACAGCGGCACCCCCGAGGACGCACTCGACACCGCCTGCCACCTCCACCTCACCGGTCTCGACACCTGACACGGGCAAGCGCACGCCAAGCCCGACGTCAACCCCCGAAGGATTTACGACGCAGACCACT
>NZ_JAPNLK010000298.1 GCF_026627505.1 Streptomyces sp. H27-H5
TCCTCCCCACCGGCCTCCCCATCGGCAGTCCCGAGGACTGCCTTACCTGCGCCGGCACCCTCTACCTCGGCAGCCCGGCCTGACCGGCCCAACCCCCCTCCACGAACTTTCGCGGTGCAGCACTAGATACCGAGACGTGAGGCCCCGATGCTCGATGCGAAGCAGAAGTTCTTCGACCCTCGGCCCGAGTCGGTCGGCCTGGCCAGGGAGTTTGCCGTCACGACCCTGAGCTCGTGGGGCTTTCACGGCGCCACCGAGGACATCCGGCTCTGCGTCTCCGAGCTCGCCTCGAACGCCCTGGCCCACGGGAGCTACACCGAGCACGGCTTCGTCGTGAAGTTGGACGCCAACGAGGACTTCGTACGCGTGGAAGTGCACGACAGTCGTCCCCGCCACCGCCGCGAACCCGAGATCGCGTATGCGGGCGAGACTGACACCACCGGCCGGGGCCTGCAGATCGTCGCATTGCTGTCCGACTGCTGGGGCGTCGAGGACCGTAGGCCCAGCGGCAAGGTCGTCTGGACGCTGTTCAAAACGGCACAGCTAGCCGGACAGGTGCGCGCGTGCTGACCCACACCGGCCCAGACACCCGACTGCAGCCCTCGGCCGGATGTCCAGCACTAGGCGCAGGCGGGACGAAGGCCTTCCCACCGATACGACGAACTGCTCGGACGGCGCTCATGAGCAGCAGACCTTGCTCACGAATCCGCCGGCCCTCCAACTCACACGGGACGGTCGCTGTGGTTGGCCCAGTAGTCGGTGAGCATCTCGCCGGGCCAGGCGGGGACGGTGACCGTGCCGCGGGGGCCCATCTGCGGGAAGTAGGGGGCAAGGTCGATCACAGGGGTGCCGTCGACGGCATCGAGATCGGTGACGTGCAGGTCCAGTCCGTCCACGCTGAGCAGGCGGGGGAAGGACGTGGCCAGTTGCGCTGGCCTGCGGTGGTTGCGGTGGACGAACGTACCGGTGGCAGGCCAGCGGGGGTTCCCCCGGGGGCTGCGGGCGTGGAGCTCCACATCGGTGGGGGAGGCCAGGGTGAAGGGCCATGTAACCACCAGATGCGAGAACTCCTCGATTCCCTGGAGGACTTCTTCGGGGAAGTCGGCGTTAAGACGGATGATGGCCTGGGCGCCTCCCTGATAGTCATCCAGGGGCGTGGTGTGGCCGCCGATAACCGTGGCGACAGGCGTGTAGGTGAAAGTCTGCTCGGACACGAGGTCCCCCTGATCCTCGATCCACCGCGTGATCTTTGATCACGCGGTGTGATTGCTTTTGTGGTGGGTTTCCGGATTCGGGCAGGCCGGTATCCCGGGTGGCCGTCCCGGTGGCGGGTTCTCCGAGGTTCTTTCTGGT
>NZ_JAPNLK010000299.1 GCF_026627505.1 Streptomyces sp. H27-H5
CACCCCGGACCCGTGGAACCCGGCGCACCCCGCAGCGACACGCGACGACCCCGGAACCTCACCACGAGAACAAACCGGGGTGAACCGACCACCCCACGAACACGACCTCATCACTGAAGGATCGAGGTTGAGTGGTGAGACGCGGAACTTCATAGATATCGCCGCGAACTCACAAACGCAGTCCATTCCCACACTCAGAAGCCTTTGTCGTCTTTCTTTACTGCAGCTTGCATGAAATTTTCGGAAAAGAAGTGTCGAGGCACTTTTATCTCCGGACGAAACAAACCGTTCACTAGTTTATTCAGGCCCGCATCGTCGCGCATTGTCAACATTGCCTCTTGCGATTTGTCCGACATGCCTCTGATGCGTTCCAGGATCGATAGCCCGAGGCCCCGAATCATGTCCCCACCGTAGAACACGATGCCGAAACGGTCCAGCTCTCGCCTGCTCACGGCTCCGTAATCCTCATCAGGGAGTCCAGGTATATGACCCTGGAGCTTCGGGGTACCCGCAAAGCGCATTTCCACTAGGCTTACCCACCCCGCGTCAGTGAACTCTGGGCGAGCGAAATCGAAGCGAAAAGTGCGCCCACCGAACCTGCTGCTGGGCTTCTTTGGCTCTTTGCCGACTTCCAGCGAAAAGAAGACGTAATCATCATTACCCAGCCACTCGATATCTTCCTGAGGGGAATTCGCGATGTTGAATTTCACCCCCCGCTCGATCAGCTTTTGCCGTGAAAAAAGATTCAGCAGATTCTTCTCTTCGTTCAACACTGGCCCGCTGGTGGTGTGAGTGGCGAAGAATTCCGCCGCCAGGAACGTTCTATAGAATTCCAACTCCTCTTCGCGGAGGGGCTGTAGAGACCTCTGGAGTCTCTCGATGTTTCGACGAGACAGATTCTTTACATTCAAGTCTTCGCCGGGATTTTTGGCCTGCCACAATATGCCCGCGTCGTACATGTGGGCGTAAGCTTTCTGGCCCCCTTTCTCGCGCATCTTCCGGACGAGTCGACGCGCCAATTCATCCTCCCGCGCCCGGGAGATCGCAGAAGGGGCTGACAGTCTTTCGCTATTTTCCCTTTTCAGGTGTTCATACATTGCACACGCTCCTCCTCGGCTTTCCGCCATGCACCTAGAATATTACGGGCAAACTGTCGAGCCAGTCGAGGTCCAGGGCCCCGGCAAAGTCGTTGATCATGCTGTCAGCCTCGATCCACCGTGTAACGGCCGGGCTGTGGACGGGGAAACGGGAGGAGGTGCCCGCTGACCTGGGATGATGGGAGTTCTCACGCTTCCACCAGCACCAACCGGCAAGGCACCTCTCAAGTG
>NZ_JAPNLK010000029.1 GCF_026627505.1 Streptomyces sp. H27-H5
TCCTCCCCACCGGCCTCCCCATCGGCAGTCCCGAGGACTGCCTTACCTGCGCCGGCACCCTCTACCTCGGCAGCCCGGCCTGACCGGCCCAACCCCCCTCCACGAACTTTCGCGGTGCAGCACTAGAGGCCCGCGTCCCTGGCCAGCAGGGCCGCCTGTACCCGGTTCTCGCACTCCAGCTTGGCCAGGATGCGGCTGACGTAGGTCTTCACCGTGGCCTCGCTCATGTGCAGTCGCCGTCCGGCCTCCGCGTTGGACAGTCCCTCGCCGAGCAACGCGAGCACCCCGCGTTCCCGCTCGCTCAGCCCGGCCACGCGTCGGCGGGCCTCCTCGCCCCGCCCGGTGGACTGCCCGGAGGCCAGCTGATCCACCACGTGCCGGGTCGCCGCGGGCGAGAGGTAGGCGTCGCCGGCCGCCGCGGCCCGTACCGCGCCGATCAGTTCACCCGGCGCGGAGTCCTTCAGCAGGAACCCGGCGCCGCCCTCGCCGAGTGCGCGCAGGACGTTCTCCCGCTCGCCGAAGGTGGTGAGGATCAGGGCCCGGACCTCGGGGACGGCGCGGCCCAGTTCACCCAGGGCCGTCAGCCCGTCCATCACCGGCATCTGGATGTCGAGCAGCACCACGTCCGGGTGGTGCGCCCGTGCCAGTTCCACCGCCTCCCGGCCGTTGGCCGCCTCCGCCACGACCTCGATGTCCGAAGCCGAGGTCAGGATCATCCTTATGCCCGCCCGGATCAGCGGCTCGTCGTCGGCGATCACGACGCGGATCACTCTGGGTGTCACCCGTGCTCCTACTGCTTGACCTCGTACGTCTGTTTGTCGACGAGCTTCCCGTCCTTGAAGCAGAACCGGTAAACCGTATCGGTGTTCAGGCGCGTCTCCTCCGTGGAGAGCAGCGCCACGCAGTCCGTGCCGGGCGGCTGCTTCGGCCCCTTCCCCTCCAGGCCCGACGTGAGGATGCTGTCCCCGTCGGGAAGGCGCCCGCGGACCGCGTCCTCCGCCTCGCCCACGTGCGTCGCGTCGTACTCGGACTCGCTGATCATGGCGTTGTTCGCGGAACCCACCAGCAGGGCCACGCCCGCCCCGATCACGATGACGAGCAGGATCACCGCGGCGACCGCGATGCCGCAGCCCAACGCGACCCCGCCGGTGCGGCTGCGGACCGCCAACTCCCGGTCGACGGCCGCCCAGTCCATCGGCGGCGCGCCCTTGAGACCCATCGCCTGCGTCTGCTGCCCGAAGTCGTCGGCCATGTCCTCGACCGTCCCGGCCGGTTCCGCGCCGTACGGCAGGACGCCCGCCACCCGGAACCCGCCGCCCTCGGTGGCCCCCGTGTGGACCATGCCGCCGACCAGGCGGGCCCGCTCGCGCAGCCCCGTCAGCCCCTGCCCGCCGGACACCACCTCGCCGGCTCCCGGGCCCTTCGCCGGGCCGTTGGCGATCTCCACCACCAGGGAGTCGTCCTCGTACCGCAGTTCCACCGTGATCCGCGCCCCCGGCGCGTGCTTGTAGGCGTTGGTCAGTGCCTCCTGCGCGATCCGGTACGCCGCGTGGTCGCACGCCGCCACCAGCGGCCGCTGCCGGCCCGAGACGGTCAGCCGTACGTCGGTGCCCGCGAGCCGGGCCGCCTCCACGATCCCGGCGATGCCGGCCACCCCGCGGGCGGCGGGCTGCGACGCCTCCTCCATGGGGACCGGTGCCTCGACCCCGTCACGCAGGATCCCGACCACCTCGCGCAGTTCGTGCATCGCGGCCACCGAGGCGTGCCGCAGCACACCCACCGCCTCGCGCTGCCGGTCGGTGAGTTTCGGGTCCACCTCAAGGGCGCCGGTGTGCACGGAGATCAGCGCGAGTTGGTGGCCCAGGCTGTCGTGCATGTCCTGCGCGATGCGCTGCCGTTCCCGCAGCCGGGCCTGCCCGGCGACCATCGCCCGCTCGCGCATCAGTTGTCCGTTGCGCTCCTGGAGGGCGCGCAGCAACGTACGGCGCTGGGACCAGTACCGGCTGGCGAGACCCGGCATGACCGTGACGGCAAGGAACATCAGCGTGGAGAACACGATCGTCAGAAGGAGCCGCGTGTGCGACCACTCGACCACCACGCTGAAGCCGACCTCGGCGACGAAGGCGGCCGTGAAGGCTCCCAGGGCCCGACCGACGTCCTCGATCCGGCGCCCCGCCGACCAGCCCAGCAGGGCCGTGATCAGGAACGTTCCGGGCAGGAACGGCGAGACCGCCGCACCCACGATCAACGTCGTGGCGGGCAACCGCCGGCGCAGCAGCGTCAGCGCCACCACCACGAGAGCACCGGTCAGCATCCGCAGCGTGGTGCCGTTGTCCAGCTCCTCGATCCCCAGGCCGAGCAGGGCGACCACACCGGCCAGCGCCAGGTCCCCCGCCACCGTCCGAGGGGACCAGGGCTCCGGCCCCCTCAGCCAGTCCCGGCCCGCCCGCATCCTCGCCGTCGCTTCCACGCGCCCGACCCTAGACACCCGCACGCGTCGCCCACCGCTCTCTTTCGTCGCGCCCCGCCCGACGAAAGTCTGACGACGACGAGAAGACCCGGGGAGAGAGCGCCGTCATACATCGACTTCCGGACATGACGAAAGAACCCCCACTCCGGATCTCTCCGGAGTGGGGGTTCTCTCAATTCGCACCGAGTGGTTCGAGGACCATTCGAAGTGGGCGAGGGGGGATTTGAACCCCCACGTCCCGAAGGACACTGGCACCTGAAGCCAGCGCGTCTGCCGTTCCGCCACTCGCCCGAGCGGCTACCAGTGGATCTTCCCTTTCGGGCCGTTCCCCTGGCGACGTCGAAAGATTAGCACGCCAGACGGGGTGGAATCACATCCCATTTCCCGCTCCCCCCACCTCACCCTCGACAGCCCCTCCCGTACTCCCGTCCCGGTGCGGGACACTGTCCCTTGAGCGCCCCTACGATCGCTTGTGAGGACCAACACTCATCGGCACGAGGCCGAAGGGGAACCAGCCGAATCCGCCACGCGTGGATACGATCAGTAAGCAGTACAGGGCGACAACGACGGAGGAGGTGCCCCATGGGAGTCCTGAAGCGGTTCGAGCAGCGACTCGAAGGTCTGGTGAACGGCACCTTCGCCAAGGTGTTCAAGTCCGAGGTCCAGCCGGTGGAGATCGCCGGCGCCCTCCAGCGGGAGTGCGACAACAACGCCACCATCTGGAACCGCGAGCGGACCGTCGTACCCAACGACTTCATCGTGGAACTCAGCGCCGGCGACTACGACCGCCTGAGTCCCTACTCCGGTCAGCTCGGCGACGAGCTCGCGGGCCTCGTCCGCGACTACGCCAAGCAGCAGCGCTACAGCTTCATGGGACCGATCAAGGTCCACCTGGAGAAGGCCGACGACCTCGACACGGGCCTCTACCGCGTCCGAAGCCGTACGCTCGCCTCCAGCACCTCACAGCCCGGCGGCGGCCCCCAGGGGCAGGCCCCGGCTCCCGACAGCCCGCAGGGCGGATACGGGTACCCCCCGGTCGCCGCCCCGCCCATGCCCAGCGCCCCGCCCCCCGGCGGACCCGGCGCCCGCAGGGCCGCCCCAGGCGGCCCCGGCGGAGCGGCCCCCATGACTTCCGGCGGCGCCGGCACCACGCGCCGCTGGATCGAGATCAACGGCACCCGCCATCAGATCTCGCGCGGCACGCTCGTACTCGGCCGAAGCACCGAGGCCGATGTGCGGATCGACGACCCCGGCGTTTCCCGCCGGCACTGTGAGATCCGGACCGGAACGCCCCCGACGATCCAGGATCTGGGGTCCACCAACGGCATCGTGGTGGACGGGCAGCACACCACCCGCGCTACGCTCCGCGACGGCTCGCGGATCGTCGTGGGCAGCACCACCATCATTTATCGGCAAGCCGAAGGGTGAAGCGGGGGCAATGTCAGAGCTGACCCTGACGGTCATGCGGTTGGGTTTCCTGGCCGTTTTGTGGCTGTTCGTCATCGTGGCCGTCCAGGTCATTCGCAGCGACCTCTTCGGAACGCGAGTCACGCAACGCGGCTCCCGCCGGGGCGGCGCCAACAGCGCTCCGCAACAGGCGGGGCGGCAGTCCGCGCCGCCGCAGCAGCGCCAGCGGCGCGGTGCGCCGACCAAGCTGGTCGTCTCGGAGGGCACCCTCACGGGCACCACCGTGGCCCTCGCCGGGCAGACGATCACGCTCGGCCGCGCACACGACTCCACGATCGTGCTGGACGACGACTACGCGTCGAGCCGTCATGCCAGGATCTACCCGGATCGTGACGGCCAGTGGATCGTCGAGGATCTCGGGTCCACCAACGGCACGTATCTCGACCGGACCCGGCTGACCACCCCGACGCCCATCCCGCCGGGCGCCCCGATCCGCATCGGCAAGACCGTCATCGAGCTGCGGAAGTAGTACGAGAATGAGCGAGCGGAGCGAGCGAGCCGCGGCGGTCCGTCCCACCGGGGACTGCGACCGGAGCGCGCTCCCGACCGGAGGGTGGGCAGTGTGGCTCGAGACCGGTTGTACCCGGAGGCATCGTCGACAGGGCAGGTGCGCATGAGTCTGTCCCTGCGGTTCGCCGCCGGATCGCACAAGGGCATGATCCGCGAGGGGAACGAGGACTCCGGCTACGCCGGTCCCCGTCTCCTGGCGATCGCCGACGGCATGGGCGGCCAGGCCGCCGGTGAGGTCGCGAGCTCCGAGGTGATCTCCACGCTCGTGCAGCTCGACGACGACGTCCCGGGCTCCGACATCCTCACCGCGCTCAGCGTGGCCGTGCAGCGCGCCAACGACCAGTTGCGCGTCATGGTCGAGGAGGACCCCCAGCTCGAAGGCATGGGCACCACGCTCACCGCCCTGCTGTGGACCGGTCAGCGGCTCGGCCTCGTGCACGTCGGCGACTCCCGTGCCTACCTGCTCCGCGACGGTGTCC
Source organism: Streptomyces sp. H27-H5 (assembly GCF_026627505.1). Classification (GTDB taxonomy): domain Bacteria; phylum Actinomycetota; class Actinomycetes; order Streptomycetales; family Streptomycetaceae; genus Streptomyces. The sequence goes on from NZ_JAPNLK010000029.1 coordinate 4,927, forward strand.
TCACGCAGATCACCCAGGACCACACCTGGGTGCAACGGCTCGTCGACGAGGGCCGGATCACCGAGGAGGAAGCCACCACCCACCCGCAGCGCTCGCTGCTGATGCGTGCGCTCGGCAGCGGCGACATCGTCGAACCCGACCTGTCGATCCGCGAGGTCCGCGCCGGCGACCGCTACCTCATCTGCTCCGACGGGCTCTCCGGCGTGGTCTCCCACCAGACCCTGGAGGAGACCCTCGCCGACTACCACGGCCCTCACGAGACGGTGCAGGCGCTGATCCAACTCGCCCTGCGCGGGGGCGGACCCGACAACATCACCTGCATCGTCGCCGACGTCCTCGACACCGACAGCGGCGACACCCTGGCCGCGCAGATCAACGACAGCCCGGTCGTGGTGGGCGCGGTCGCCGAGAACCAGCACCAGCTGTTCGACGGCAACGCCATGCAGACCCCGGCCGGTCGCGCCTCCGGGCTCGGCCGCCAGGCCTCCCCGCCCGCGGGCTCCTTCGGCCCTCCCGGCAGCGGCGAGGCCACCGGTTACGGCTACCCCGAACAGGAGCAGGGCCAGGGCGGCGGCGCGTACGGCGGCTTCGGCGAACCCGACGCCTACGACGCCGAAGAGGACACCTACGACCACCCGCGCAGACGTCGCGGCAAAGGGCGCAAGTGGACCGTGCGCACGCTGCTCCTGCTGCTCGTGGCCGGGCTCGTCGGCGGCGGCGTGTACGCCGGGCACCGGTGGACGCAGACCCAGTTCTACGTGGGCGTCAAGGACGAGCACGTCGCGCTGTACCGCGGCATCAGCCAGAACCTCGCGTGGATCCACCTCTCGAAGGTCGAAGTGGATCACCCCGACATCGAACTCAAGTACCTGCCGCCCTTCAAGCGCAAGCAGGTCGAGGCCACCATCAGCGAGGACAGCCTCGACGGGGCACGTCAGAAGATCGACGAGCTCAGCACGCAGGTGTCCGCCTGCAAGAAGGACGAAGCCCGCCGCGCCGCCGAGGCGAAGCCCAGCACGACACCCGGCCCCAGCCTGACTGCCGCCGAGCAGCAACTGGCCGGCCAGTGCGAAAAGCAGTAGAGATACGCGGGCGCAGGGGGCCTGCCACACCATGAGCGTTGTCACCAACACGACCACCATCGGCGCCATCGAGGCGCCGAGCCGGCGGAACACCGAGCTCCTGCTGCTCGGCTTCGCCGTGGTCATCCCGATCTTCGCCTACGCCAACGTGGGCCTGGCCATGAACGGCTCCCTGCCCCCGGGCATGGTGACGTACGGCCTGGGCCTCGGCGTCCTGGCCGGTCTCGCGCACGTCGCCGTGCGTCGCTACGCGAAGTACGCCGATCCGCTGCTGCTGCCGCTGGCCACCCTGCTCAACGGCCTCGGGCTGGTGCTGATCTACCGGCTCGACCAGTCCGAGCGGCTGCAGAACCTCGCCAAGCGGAGCTTCGGCGCGTTCTCCGAGTCGGCGCCGCGGCAGATGATGTACACGGCGATGGCGCTGGCCATGTTCGTGGGCGTGCTGCTGGTCCTCAAGGACCACCGGGTGCTCCAGCGGTTCACGTACATCTCGATGGCGGCCGCGCTGGTCCTGCTGATCCTGCCCGTCGTCCCGGGCCTCGGCGCCGACGTGTTCGGCGCGAAGATCTGGATCAGCGTCGGCGGTTTCTCCATCCAGCCGGGCGAGTTCGCGAAGATCGTCATCGCGATCTTCTTCGCCGGCTACCTGATGGTCAAGCGTGACGCCCTGGCCCTGGCCAGCCGCCGCTTCATGGGTCTCTACCTGCCGCGCGGCCGTGACCTCGGCCCGATCCTGATGATCTGGGCGATGAGCCTGCTCGTCCTCATCTTCGAGAACGACCTCGGTACCTCGCTGCTGTTCTTCGGCATGTTCGTGATCATGCTGTACGTCGCCACCGAGCGCACGAGCTGGATCGTCATCGGTCTGCTCATGTCGGTCGGCGGCGCCGTCGTCGTCGGCACCACCGCGAGCCACGTCAAGGCCCGTGTGGACGCCTGGCTCGACCCCTTCGCGTGCTACGCCAAGTCCGGTGCCTGCGAGCAGGTCGGCCAGTCGATCATGAGCTTCGGTTCCGGCGGTGTGCTCGGCACCGGCTGGGGGCAGGGCAACTCCGACCTGATCGGCTTCGCCGCCAACTCCGACTTCATCTTCTCCACGGTCGGCGAAGAACTCGGCCTGGCCGGCGTGATGGCCTTCCTGCTGATCTACGGCCTGATCATCGAGCGCGGTGCCCGCACCGCCCTCGCCGCCCGGGACCCCTTCGGCAAGCTGTTCGCCATCGGTCTCTCCGGCGCCTTCGCGATCCAGATCTTCGTCGTCGCCGGCGGAGTCATGGGCCTCATCCCCCTCACCGGCATGACGATGCCCTTCCTCGCGTCGGGCGGCTCCTCCGTCCTCGCGAACTGGGTGCTCATCGCCATCCTCATCCGGATCAGCGACACCGCACGGCGCCCCGCTCCGGCTCCCGCCCCGTCCCCCGACTCCGAGATGACCCAGGTGGTTCGTCCGTCATGAACAAGCCCCTGCGTCGCATCTCGCTGTTCTGCGGTCTCCTCGTCCTCGCGCTGCTCGTGCGGACCAACTGGTTGCAGTACGTCCAGGCCGAGGACCTCAGCACGCGCAAGGAGAACCGCCGGGTCCAGATCGCCCAGTACGCGACGGAGCGCGGCAACATCATCGTCGGGGGCAAGCCGATCACCGGCTCCTCCGTGACCGACGGCAGCGACTTCAAGTACAAGCGGACCTACCTCGACGGCCCGCTGTGGGCGCCCGTCACCGGATACGCCTCGCAGGCGTTCGGTTCCACCCAGTTGGAGAGCCTGGACGACGGCATCCTCACCGGCAACGACGACCGGCTGTTCTTCGACCGCACCATCGGCATGTTCACCGGCGAGAAGAAGCAGGGCGGCAACGTCGTCACCACCCTGAACGCCGCCGCGCAGAAGGCCGCGTTCGAGAAGCTGGGCAACAAGAAGGGTGCCGTCGCGGCGCTCGACCCGCGCACGGGCGCCATCCTGGCCCTGGTCAGCACGCCCTCGTACGACCCGTCCAGCTTCGCCGGCTTCTCGAAGAACGACGAGAAGGCCTGGGTCCAGCTGAAGGACAGCGAGGACAAGAACCTCGTCAACCGCGCCCTGCGCGAGACCTACCCGCCGGGCTCCACCTTCAAGGTGGTCACGGCCGCCGCCGCCCTGGAGCACGGCGTGGTGAGCGACGTCAACGCCGCCACGGACACTCCCGAGCCGTACATGCTGCCGGGCACCCGGACCCCGATGGTGAACCACGCGAGCGGCTGCGAGAAGGCGACGCTGAACTTCGCGCTCCAGGTCTCCTGCAACTCCGTGTTCGCGAACATGGGCGACAAGGTCGGCCGCGACAAGATGGTCGAGACCGCCCAGAAGTTCGGCTTCAACAGCACCGTCGACACCCCGGTCCGCGCCTTCGCCAGCGTCTACGACAAGACGATGGGCAAGGACGGCAACGCGCAGAGCTCCATCGGCCAGTTCAACACCGCCGCCACCCCGCTCCAGATGGCCATGGTCACCGCCGCCATCGCGAACGACGGCAAGCTGATGAAGCCGTACATGGTCGACGAGCTGACCGCTCCCAATCTCGACACCGTCGAGAAGCACGAGCCGCAGGAGATGAGCCGCCCGCTCTCGGCCGCGAACGCGCAGAAGGTCCAGCAGATGATGGTCAACGTCGTCGAGAAGGGCACGGGCACTCCGGCCAAGATCAAGGACGTCGTCGTCGGCGGCAAGACCGGCACCGCGCAGCACGGCGAGAAGAACGCCAAGCGCCCCTACGCCTGGTTCATCTCCTACGCCGAGAACCCGGACGGCACCTCGCCCGTCGCCGTCGCCGTCGTGATCGAGGACAGCGCCGCCGAACGCGAGGACATCAGCGGCGGCGGCCTGGCCGCGCCCGTCGCGAAGGCCGTCATGGAAGCCGTACTGAAGAGCAAGGGATGAGCGTCCGCCGGCACGGCGGGGAGGGTGATCCGGACCACTGATCCGGTCCGGATCGGAGCGTACGGTACCGGTCGGGTATCAGCCTGTGGTCACGAACCGATCACCCACGATCGGCCGGTAGCCTTTGCGCGAACAGCACACCGCCGGACCACACACCGGTGCGGTCGGGACTGACGGAGAGGGCTGCAAGTTATGGAAGAGCCGCGTCGCCTCGGCGGGCGGTACGAGCTGAGCCACGTGCTCGGCCGTGGTGGCATGGCCGAGGTCTACCTCGGTCACGACACCCGGCTCGGCCGTACCGTCGCCGTGAAGACCCTGCGAGCGGACCTCGCCCGCGACCCGTCCTTCCAGGCCCGGTTCCGCCGCGAGGCCCAGTCCGCCGCGTCGCTGAACCACCCGGCGATCGTCGCCGTCTACGACACCGGCGAGGACTACGTCGACAACATCTCCATCCCGTACATCGTGATGGAGTACGTCGACGGGTCCACCCTGCGCGAGCTGCTGCACTCCGGGCGCAAGCTGCTGCCCGAGCGCACGCTCGAAATGTGCATCGGCATCCTCCAGGCCCTGGAGTACTCCCACCGCGCCGGCATCGTGCACCGCGACATCAAGCCCGCGAACGTGATGCTGACCCGCACCGGCCAGGTCAAGGTCATGGACTTCGGCATCGCCCGCGCCATGGGCGACTCCGGCATGACCATGACGCAGACCTCCGCCGTCATCGGCACCGCCCAGTACCTCTCCCCGGAGCAGGCCAAGGGCGAGCAGGTCGACGCACGCTCCGACCTCTACTCGGCCGGCTGCCTGCTGTACGAACTCCTCAGCGTCCGGCCGCCGTTCGTCGGCGACTCCCCCGTGGCCGTCGCCTACCAGCACGTCCGGGAAGAGCCGCAGCCCCCCTCGAACTTCGACCCCGAGATCACGCCCGTGATGGACGCCATCGTCCTCAAGGCCCTGGTCAAGGACCCCGACTACCGCTACCAGTCCGCCGACGAGATGCGCGCGGACATCGAGGCCTGCCTCGACGGCCAGCCCGTCACCGCGACCGCCTCCATGGGCGCGGCCGGCTACGGCTACCCCGACCAGGGCGGCTACGGCCACCAGGGGGGCTACGACCAGCCCACCACCGCCCTGCGCACGGCGGATTCCGGCCAGACGTCGATGATGCCGCCGACGGGTTCGGGCGACGGCGGGTACGGGTACGGCGACCAGGGCCACGGCCGCCGGCCGCAGAAGAAGAGCCGCGCCTCGACGATCCTGCTGGTCCTGGCGGGCATCCTCGTCCTGGTCGGCGCCATCCTCATCGGCAGGACCCTCTTCGAGGGGAAGGGCACCGACAACCGGCCCAGCGTGCCCAAGCTGGTCGGCGACACCCTGGCCGCGGCCCAGGAACGGGGCAAGAACATCGGCCTCCAGGTGGTCCAGGGCGGCGAGATGGAGTGCGACAACCAGCCGAAGGGCAAGATCTGCGAGCAGGATCCGGCCGCCGACACCAAGGTGGACAAGGGCAGTAGCGTCACCGTCAAGATCTCCTCGGGCGCGCCCAAGGTGGCCGTCATCGACGTGCGCAGCCTGGAGTTCGACAAGGCCGAGGCGGATCTGAAGGCCAAGGGCTTCGAGGTCCAGAAGAAGACGGTGGAGTCGGACCGTCCCGCGGGCATCGTCCTCGAACAGGACCCGAAGTCGGGCACCGAGGCCGAGAAGGGTTCCACGGTCACGCTGACGGTGGCCAAGGAGTTCTCGAAGGGCACGGTCCCGGACCTCACCGGCAAGAACCAGGCCCAGGCCGCGAAGGCGCTCCAGGACGCCAAGCTGAAGCTGGGCAGCGTCACCGAGGAGGACGCCCCCGCCGGCACGCCGGCGAAGACGGTCTTCAAGCAGCAGTACAAGCCGGGCGAGGCCTTGGACAAGGACACCACGGTCAACATCACCGTCGCCAAGGAGCAGGTGGCCCCGGTCGCCGTGCCGGCGTTGACCGGTCAGACCGTGGGTCAGGCGAAGCAGACCCTCCAGGGGGTCGGCCTGTCCTTCGGCGCGGTGCTCAGCGGTCCGTCGGAGGACGACGCGGTGGTGTTCGACTCCAACCCCGGCGTCGGCAGCCAGGTCCCGGGCGGCACCGTCATCAACGTCCGTACCTTCCCCAAGGGCGGCGGTAACAACGGGGGCAACGGCGGCAACAACGGCGGCAACGGGGGCTTCATCGGCGGCCTCGGCCGCTGACCGACCCCGCCCCGCCGGCGCGACACGCAGAAGGGCCCGGCCCCCTCCCGATGGGAGGGGGCCGGGCCCCTTTCCGTCACTTGTGCCCCAGAGGGGCTCACAGGCCCCTTCCAGGGCCGTCCGGGGGATGCCCCGGGGCCCCCCGGGGGCCGGGATGCCCCGGGGGCGGCCGGGGCGGGACGTCAGCGCAGTTCCGCCGGCGGGGTGCGGTCGCCGTCCACCTTCTCGGTCCGCTGCAACTCGCCCCAGACGATGTACCGGTACTTCGAGGTGTACACCGGCGTGCAGGTGGTGAGCGTGATGTAGCGGCCGGCGACGGTCCGGCCCGACTCCTTGGGGATCGGGCCGAGTACGTCCACGTTGTACTTCGAGGTCTGGCGCAGCTCCGCGAAGACCTTGTACACGTACCAGGTGTCGCGCGTCTCGAAGACGATCGCGTCGCCGTTGCGCAGCTTGTCGATGTTGTGGAACTTGGCGCCGTGCCCGTCCCGGTGCGCCGCCAGCGAGAAGTTGCCCTTGGCGTCCCACGGCAGCGCGGACTTGACCGGCTCCGTGTAGTAGCCGGCGACCCCGTCGTTCAGGACGTCCGGGGCGATGCCGGGCTTGACCAGCACCTCGCCGTTCTTCATCGCGGGCACGTGGAGGAAGCCGATGCCGCCCTGGGTGTCGAGCGCCCCCGGCCCGGCGGGCTTCTGGTCGGAGGGCGCGGGCGTGCGCTGCCACTGCTCGCGGACGGCGTCGCCCTTGGCCGACGCGTGCCGGTCGGCGAGCACGTTCGTCCACCACAGCGAGTAGGCGACGAACAGGCCCAGGACCAGTCCGACGGTGATCAGGAGTTCGCCCAGCAGGCTCAGGAAACCGGCGAGCACGCCGCGGTTGCGGGTCGGCGGTGCGGAACGGCGGCGGCGGGCACGGGACACTGCGGATTCGTCCTCTACGACGTACGAGCGCTCGGGCGGCTCTTCACGGGCTCTTCAGCGCGGGCGGAGCGCCCTGGCTGCGGGGGCGTTCCTCGACCATCCTGCCCCATACGATCATCCGGTAGGTGCTGGTGAACTCGGGGGTGCAGGTCGTCAGTGTGAGGTACCGGCCCGGGGTCGTGAAGCCGGAACCCTCCGGCACGGGCTTGATCACCGACACGTTCGCGGGCGAGGTCTGCGCCAACGCCGAGGTCATCTCGTACGTGTAGTACGTGTCGCGCGTCTCCACCACGATCGGGTCCCCGGGCACCAGCTTGTTGATGTAGCGGAACGGCTCCCCGTGGGTGTTCCGGTGCCCGGCCACCGCGAAGTTGCCCTGCTTGTCCGCCGGCATCGCCGTCTTCAGCGCGCCCTCGGAGTAGTGCCCGACGAGCCCCTTGTCCAGCACCCTGGGCTTGCTGATGCCCTCGGCCACCGGCACCTTCACGTCCAGCTTCGGGATGTACATGATCGCGAAGCCCTGTCCCGGCTCGAAGGCCTCGACCTGCGGCGCGGCGGCGGCGCCCGGGTCTCGCTCCCAGTTCTGGCGCAGCGATCCGGCGGCTCCGTCCACCGCCCGTTCCGCCAGCAGGTTCGTGTACCAGAGCTGGTAGGTGACGAACAGCAGCATCACGAGGCCCGTCGTGATGAACAGCTCCCCGAGCGCCCGGCTGAGCACCACCAGCGGGCCGCCCGAGCGCGGGGGCCGACGCCGGCGTCCGCCCCGCCTGCGCCCCCGCGCGTGGGAGCGCTTCGCGGCCTCCTGTGCCGCCCTGCGCCGCGCGGCCCGTCCCTCCGTGGGCACGGACGGCGCGACCGCCGTCACGCGACGGCCTTGCCCACCACCGGGGCCAGCCCCACCGAACGCCCGACGGCCCCGGTGTCACCGCAGCGCACGAGCCAGTTGGCGAGCATCCGGTGGCCCCACTCGGTCAGTACCGACTCGGGGTGGAACTGGACGCCCTCGACGTCGTGCTCGCGGTGCCGGAGCCCCATGATGATGCCGTCCTCGGTGCGCGCGGTGACCTCCAGCACGTCCGGCAGGGTCTGCGGCTCGGCGGCGAGCGAGTGGTAGCGGGTCGCGATGAACGGCGAGGGCAGTCCCTCGAAGACCCCGAGCCCCTCGTGCGTCACGGGCGAGGTCTTGCCGTGCAGCAGCTCGGGCGCCCGGCCCACGACCCCTCCGTAGGCGACGGCCATGGACTGCATGCCGAGGCAGACGCCGAAGACCGGCACACCGGTCTCCGCGCAGTGCCGCACCATGTCGACGCAGACGCCGGCCTCCTCGGGGGTACCGGGTCCGGGCGACAGGAGCACCCCGTCGAAGCCGTCCTGCGCGTGCGCGAGCTCGACCTCGTCGTTGCGCAGCACCTCGCATTCGGCGCCGAGCTGGTAGAGGTACTGGACCAGATTGAAGACAAAGCTGTCGTAGTTGTCGACAACCAGAATGCGCGCGCTCACGGAGTGGCTCCCGATCCCTCGTCCACCGTCACATCGTTGAACGGAAGGAGCGGCTCGGCCCAGGGGAAGACGTACTGGAAGAGCACGAAGACCACCGCGAGGACCAGTACGAGAGAGATCAGCGCGCGGACCCACGCGTTGCCGGGCAGGTGCCGCCAGATCCAGCCGTACATTCCGTCCGCGTCCCTTTCGTCCCACGCACCGCGGGGGCGGTACCGCAACAGACTAAAGGCAGCGGCCCGACGACAGGGGTCAGCTCGACAAACCCTCGGGTTCGCCCTCGGCGGCTGCCCTGGTGCCCGTGAGTTCGGCCCAGACGATCAGCCGGTGGCTGTGGCCCCATTCCGGATCGCAGGTGGTCAGGGTCAGGTAGCGGCCGGGGGTGGTGAAGGGGGAGCGCGCGGGCACCGCGTCGACCACCCCGGTCTCGCCGGGCAGGGTGCGCAGCGGCGCGGCCCGGACGGTGTACGTGTACCAGGTCGTCGCGTCCTTGAGGATCACGTCGTCCCCCGGGCGCAGCTCGGGGATGTCCTTGAAGGGGTCCCCGTAGGTCCGCCGGTGCCCGGCGACCGCGAAGTTCCCGCTCTCGCCGAGCCGGCCGCTGCCCGGGTAGTGGCCGAGGCCCTTCTTGAGCAGCTCGGTGCCGGTGCCCTCCAGCACGGGCTTGTTCCAGTCCCGACCGAAGCGGGGCACGTACATCTCGGCGAAGGCCCGGCCCTCGGGGATCCGCGCGGGCGCCGGCCGCGTCGAGGGGCTCGTCGAGGGTCTCGGGGCGGCGGTCGTCGGCACCGATGCGGGTGCGTGGGCGGCGGGGGCGGCCCAGCGGTCGCGCATCCGGGCCATCTCCCCGTCCATGGCCCGGTCGGCCTTGACCCCGGTCCACAGGAGCACGTACGCGACGAACAACACGATCACCGTGCCGACGGTCAGACACACCTCGCTGAACGTCCGTACCAGCAGACGCAGTACGACGTCAGGGCGTGGCGGATTCCACGGGCTTCGCATAGTGGAGGTCCACTGTGCCGGAGTAGGCGGGGAGTGTCAGCTCCTTGTGCTCCTCCACTTTCCAGCCGAGCCCGTACGCGTTCACGTACAGCTGGTAGTTCTGCAGGGCGGGCGAGGCCGCCAAGGCCTTGCGCAACGCGCGCGGGTCGCCGACCGCGGACACCTTGTAGGGGGGCGAGTAGACCCGGCCCTGGAGGATCAGCGTGTTGCCCACGCAGCGCACGGCGCTGGTGGCGATCAGCCGCTGGTCCATGACCTCGATGCCCTGGGCGCCGCCGAGCCACAGCGCGTTCACCACGGCCTGGAGGTCCTGCTGGTGGATGACGAGGTCGTTGGGCTGCGGTTCGGGAACGTTGGGGATGCGGGCCGTGGCGTTCGGCGGCGCGTCGTTGAGCGTGACCGTCAGACCCTTGCCGGACAGCTCCTCGGTGCCCGAGGCTGTGCGCAGGGCGGCCAGCTTGGCGTCCTCGGCCCTGGTGCTCCCGTCGTCGCGCTCCGCGAGGGCGTCCACCTGTTCGCGCACGGCCGCGGTGGTCCGCTCCAGCTCCGCGTTGTCCTGGCTGCGCTCGTGGATGAGGTCGGACAGCTTCAGGAGTGAGCCGTCCGTGCGAATGTTCGTACCCTTGGACGTGTTGAAACTGGTGACGAAGATGAGGCCGGCCAGGGCGAAAACGGCAGCGGTCAACAACCGGACGGGCCTGGCCCGGCCACGGGGACCCGCGGAGGAGTCGTCGGAATTGCTCAACGTAGCCTTCTCCTTCAACGCCACAGGTCCACTACGCTAACGGACGCCCGGGGCAGGCAAGGTCCCCAGCGCATCGACAGGAGAGCCCCTCGTGCCGAAGTCACGTATCCGCAAGAAGGACGACTACACCCCGCCGCCCACGCGGCAGGCGCAGACGATCAGGCTGACGAACCGGAGCTGGGTGGCCCCGGTCATGCTGGCCTTCTTCCTGATCGGTCTGGCCTGGATCGTCGTCTTCTACGTGACCGATACCCAGCTGCCGATCGAGGCGCTGGGCAATTGGAACATCGTGGTCGGATTCGGGTTCATCGCGGCCGGGTTCGGCGTCTCCACGCAGTGGAAGTAGCCCTCCCCACGCGGTGCGGGTAGTCCCGCGCGCTTAGCGCAGCGGGACTGCCGAGGGAAGCTCTCCCCATGAGTTATCCACAGCGTCATCCACACCTGAGGAAAAGACAGAAGATCTGTGGATAACTCTGTGGAGAGTTGACGCCGGTGTGATCAGGTGAGTGCGGTCAGCTCGGCCGTACGGACCACAATCAGGCCGATGACCAGGAGAAATACCGCCGCGCACGTCACCCACTGGATCAGCGCCCGCTTTCTGCCCGCGGTGGGCAAGAGCATCCCCAGTGCTACCAACGCACCGGTGACCAGGCCGCCGATGTGGGCCTGCCAGGACACCTCGACGCTCCCGATCCGCACGAAGGTCAGCAACAGCATCAGGCCGACCATGATCAGGATCGGGCGCATCTCGTAGCGCAGCCGCCGGGCCAGCACGACGGTGGCGCCGAGCAGCCCGAAGATGGCGCCCGACGCGCCGAGGGTGGGGGTGGACGGCGTGGTCAGCAGGTAGACGAGGGCGCTGCCGCCCAGCCCCGACAGCAGGTAGAGGGTCAGGTAGCGGGCCCGGCCGAGGGCTGCTTCCAGGGGGCCGCCGATCACCCACAGGGCGAGCATGTTGCCGATGATGTGCCACCACTCGGTGTGCAGGAACACCGAGGTCAACAGGCGGTGGTACTCGCCGTTGGCCACGCCGTGGAGCGGTCCGCCCCAGTAGTCGACGTAGCTGCCGAGCAGTTCCAGGGGGACGGCGATGGCCGGCGCCAGCAGGGTCGCGAAGAACACGGCGACGTTGACGCCGATGAGGATCTTGGTGACGAGGTGCGGGTCGGCGGCGACCACACCGCCGGCGACGGTGCGCGGGACGTTAGCGGCGGGACGGTGGCCCGTGCCGGAGCCCTCCCGGACGCATTCGGGGCACTGGAAGCCCACCGATGCGCTGATCATGCACTCGGGACAGATCGGACGCTCGCAGCGCGTGCAGCGGATGCCCGTGCCTCGGTCCGGGTGGCGGTAACAGCCCGGCAGACGGTCGGTGTCCATCGGTCCCCTCGATCGGCGGCGAGGCGGAGGGTGCCACCCCGCCGGTCCGGTAGGCGTCCAGGTATGTATCCAGGACGGACGGGCGGGGCGAAAAGGTTCCCGGGCAGCGGCGCGGCAAAGTCCGCTCGAAGGCAGCACCCGGGGGTTCGGGCGCCCTGGGGTTCAGCGCTTGTCGAAGGCGACCGTTCAGCTCTTGTCGAAGGCGACCGTTCCGCGCTTCTCGATCACGACGGACTGGAGGATCACGTCGTCCAGCGGGCGCTCGGTGCGCGGGTTGGTCGGCAGTCCGGCGATCGCGTCCACGATCTTCTGGCCGGCCTTGCCGGTGACCTCGCCGAAGATGGTGTGCTTGCGGGTCAGCCAGGCGGTCGGCGCGACGGTGATGAAGAACTGCGAGCCGTTGGTGCCCGGGCCGGCGTTGGCCATGGCGACCAGGTACGGCTTGGTGAAGGCCAGGTCGGGGTGGAACTCGTCCGCGAACTGGTAGCCGGGACCACCGGTGCCGTTGCCGAGCGGGTCGCCGCCCTGGATCATGAATCCGCTGATGATCCGGTGGAAGACCGTGCCGTCGTACAGCGGGTCCGTGGTCTTCTGGCCGTCCGTGGGCCGCGTCCACTCGCGGGCGCCGGTGGCGAGCTCCACGAAGTTCCGCACGGTCTTGGGGGCGAAGTTCGGCAGCAGCTCGATCTCGATGTCGCCGTGGTTCGTCTTCAGGGTGGCGTAGAGCTTCTCGGCCACGGATCTGCCTTCCATAGTCATCACTGTCGGTACAGATACTCCCACGGGGTGCTTCCACGCACAGAAATCCTCCACTCGGATGCCCTGTCACGCATGCCGGTCGACGGTAAGGCAGGCATGATCCGACAAAGGGTGGAAAGGTGAACTGTGTCCGCCACCGAGGAGGAGGAACCCCGTGACCCGCAAGGACAGCGTGCACGCGGCAGCCGAGAGCGCCAGGGACAGCATGCGGCACGCAGCGGAAGTGGTGGCGCCGTACGCAGGAACCGCCAAGGACGCCGCTGTGCACTATGCGCAAGAGGCGAACGAGCTGCTGGCGCCCAAGATTTCGTACGCGGCCGGCGAGGCTGCCCGGCACGCCCGTACGACGTACGACTCCCATCTGCACCCCCACATCAAGGCGGCGCGCTCCCACGTGCCGCCGAACGTGGACCGGGCCGCGACGAAGGCGGTGAAGCAGACCCGACGAGCCGCGCGACAGGCAGCCGAGTACACCCAGCCGCGACTCGAAAGCGCGCTCGCCGCGGCGCAGCCGGTGGCCGAGGAGGCCGCTTCCCGGTCGACCGCCGCCTTCGCCGCCCTGCGCGGCCAGGTGTCGGCGGAGGAAGTGCGCAAGCTGGTGCGACGCCAGAAGCGCCGAGCCCGCACGGGCCGGGTCTTCAAGGGCGTTCTGCTGGTCGGCGTCGTCGCCGGCGGGGCGTACGCGGCCTGGAAGTGGTGGGACCGGCAGTCCAACCCGGACTGGCTCGTCGAACCGCCGGCGGCCACCGAGCTGTCGGCCCGCGACTCCGCTCCGGCGAGCTTTGACGACGAGCTGGCGGCCAAGGAGCAAGAGGCCCGCTCGGCCGGCGACGACCAGCAGTAGCGGGAATCGCGAGCCGTACGGCAAGAGCGCGAGCCGTACGGAAGACAGGGCGAAGGGGCCCGGATCGATCCGATCCGGGCCCCTTCGCCCTGTCCGTCACCCCGCGGTCAGTTGGGGAGGGTGAGCACCATCCCCGGGTGGATCAGGTCGGGGTTGGAGCCGACGACTCCCCGGTTCATGGCGTAGAGCTCGCGCCAACGGGCCTCGTTGCCGAGCTCGCGGCGGGCGATCGCGGACAACGAGTCGCCGGACTTGACGGTGTACATCCGCTTCGCGACGGGCGCCGGCTTCGGCATGGGCGCCGACGGGACCGCCTTGTGCGCGGCGGACGCGGGGGTGGGCGTGTGGTGCGCCACCGGTCCGGGCGCAGGGGGCTTCGGCGGCATCGCGGCGGCGGGCCGCGGGGGAGCCGGCGCGGGCTTCGGGGGAGCGGCGGCAGCCATCCGGTCGGCGGCCGCTTTGGTGGCCGCGGCGGCGTCGGTGTACTTCCCGCCGAGGTCGTTGCGCGCGTCCGGGGTGGCGGGCTTCGCCGCCGCCTGCTGCTCCACCTGCTCCTTCGCCGTCTCGGCGGCGTCGTGCGCCTTCTTCTTGTCGGACTTCAGGAAGTCGAAGATTCCCATGGTGTGTACGCCTCCGGCGTGGTGTCGCCCCCTGGCACAGTGCCTCCCTCCACTCTCGGTCACCCGGCGCCGACCGGCCGGGTGACTGAGCCGTCCGGGGGACACCCCGGGGCCCGGGCGTTCCGGTCTACTGACGGGCGCGGCGGGCCGGGCGGGGGCCTTCGGAGGGAGCGTTCAGGGGGCCGTCGGCGAGCAGCTTCAATCCGTGCAGCAGGGCGTCGCGGGCGGTCGCGGGCAGGGCGGCCAGCGCGTCGCGGTGCACCCCGTCGACGATCCGTTGGCTCTCCTCGGCGACCTGCGCGCCCCGCTCGGTGACGGCGATGATCCGCGCCCTGCGGTCCTTGGTGGACGGCCGCCGCTCCGCCAGGCCCGCCTTCTCCAGGGCGTCGATGGTCACCACCATCGTCGTCTTGTCCATGTCGCCGATCTCCGCGAGCTGGATCTGCGTGCGTTCCTCGCCCACCGCGTGCACGAGGACGCAGTGCATGCGGGCGGTCAGACCGATCTCGCCGAGGGCCGCCGCCATGCGGGTGCGCAGGACGTGACTGGTGTGGTCCAGGAGGTAGGAGAGGTCGGGTTCGGTCCGGGTGGGCGCCATGGCAGTCATGGATCCACTTTAACAATCCGGTCCGAAGTAAATAGTCTGCAACGGAACCATCTGTTACGGTCCAATCATCGCCACGCACCAACCCGCCCCGCGCCAACAGGCCCCGCACCGAGCCGGATGCGACCCGAACCCGAGCCGGACCCGAGCTGGAGGACCCGATGCCCACGCCCACGGACGCCACCACCCCCACCACACCCCCCGCGCCCACTACCGCCGCCACCCGCACCGGCGAGGACCGCGAAGCCGACACCGCCGCCGTCACCCCCTCCCACACCGCGCCCACCCGGGGTCTGCGCTCCCGCTGGACCGCCCTCGCCGTGATATCCACCGGCATGCTGATGACGGTCCTCGACGGCAGCATCGTCACCGTCGCGATGCCCGCCATCCAGAGCGACCTCGGCTTCACCCCCGCGGGCCTCAGCTGGGTCGTGAACGCCTACCTGATCGCCTTCGGCAGCCTGCTGCTGCTCGCCGGCCGACTCGGCGACCTCCTCGGCCGCAAGCGGATGTTCCTCGTCGGCACCACCGTCTTCACCGCCGCCTCGCTGCTCGCCGGCGTCTGCGACTCCCCCGCGACGCTGACGGCGGCCCGCTTCCTCCAGGGCGTCGGCAGCGCGATGACGTCGGCCGTCAGCCTCGGCATCCTGGTCACGCTGTTCACCGAGGCCCGGGAACGCAACAAGGCCATCGCCGTCTTCTCCTTCACCGGTGCCGTCGGCGCCTCCCTGGGGCAGGTCGTCGGCGGTGTGCTGACCGACGCCCTCGACTGGCACTGGATCTTCTTCATCAACCTGCCCGTCGGACTCGCCGCGCTGCTCCTCGCGTTGCCCGCGCTCCCCCCCGACCGCGGTCTGGGCCTGCGCGCCGGAGCGGACGTCGTCGGCGCCGCCCTGGTCACCGCCGGGCTGATGATCGGGATCTACGCCGTGGTCAAGGTGGAGGAACAGGGCTGGTCCTCCGCCCACACCCTCGGCGCGGGATCGCTCTCCCTGGCCCTCCTCGGCGCCTTCGTCCTGCGTCAGGCCAAGGCCCGCACCCCGCTGATGCCGTTGCGCGTCCTGCGCTCCCGCGCCGTGGTCGGCGCCAACCTGATCCAGATCCTCGTCATGGGCGCCCTGTTCTCCTTCCAGATCCTGATCGCCCTCCACATGCAGAAGGTCCTGGGCTACGGGGCCTCCGACACCGGACTCGCGATGCTCCCCGCCGCCGTGATGATCGGCGCCGTCTCACTCGGCGTCTCGGCCCGGCTCAACTCCCGGTTCGGGCCCCGCAACGTGCTCATGGCCGGTCTCGCGCTGCTCGCCCTGGCCCTGCTCCTGCTCGTCCGACTGCCCGTGGACGCCGACTACGTGAGCGACCTGCTCCCGGTGATGCTCCTGATCTCCGGCGGCGGCCTGGTCCTGCCGGCGCTGACCGCCCTCGGCATGTCCGGCGCCGGGGACGGGGACGCGGGGCTCGCGTCGGGCCTGTTCAACACCACCCAACAGATCGGCATGGCCCTCGGCGTCGCCGTCCTGTCCACCCTCGCCGCCTCCCGGACCGAGACCCTGGCCGCGGCCGGCCACACCCCGGCCGCAGCCCTCACCGGCGGCTACCACCTGGCCTTCGCCACCGGCGCGACCCTGCTCCTCACGTCCCTCGCCCTGACCGCCACCCTCCCGAGATCCCCCGGGACCCGCACCCTCTAGTGCTGTGACCGACCTCGCAGCGGGCACGGAAAGAGGCCTCCCTGACCTGCGTTTCGACAGGTCAGGGAGGCCTTTGAGGGTGGGAGCCCAGTAGGTTCCCATCCGGGGTCGCAGGCGCGCTCATCTAAGTTCCGATATTGACGGGCTCCGTTACATTGCCTTCGCCTGGCGATGGGAGTCCGCCACCCGTTCTCGAACAACTTGGTTGATCCGCTCAGCTGCCATCTCCGGATCTTCGTGTTCCCAGATCCGCACGACAGTCCACCCCTGCGCGTTCAGCGCCGCGTTCGTGTCGGCGTCGCGGGCCCGATTCCCTGCGATCTTCGCTTGCCAGAATTCGGCTCGCTTGGTCGCGGGTCGATAGTGCTCGGGGCAGCCGTGCCAGTAACAGCCGTCGACGAACACAGCCACTCTGGCTTTGGTGAATACGACGTCGGCCGTACGCCGAAGGTCCGCGATAGGCCTCGCCGAGACGCGATAGCGGAGTCCCTTGCGGTATAGAGCGGAACGTAGGACACGCTCCGGTTTCGTGTCCCGCCCCTTGTTCGCGGACATGACCGCGCGGGAGGCCGGCGACGACGCCCACGAGCCCGGCGGCACGGTCTCGGGAGTCACGTATCCAGCGGTACGCGCCATCACCCACGCTTGCGCCAGGTTGGCGGCGCGGGTCTCGGCGTCCACTTCTCCGACGTAGCGCTCTCGCGTCTCACCGCTTTGCGACCACCGAAGGTAGGCGCGGATTCGACGAGTGCTGCGGTAGAGGCGCAGCGCGACCGAGGCGCGAGCGTACCGTCCTTCACCGACATCCACCGCTCGCGTGTGGCGACCGCCGGCGGCTCGGTCCTGTTCGGCCGCGCGTGCCTCCCTGTTCATCCCCGCTCGTGGCTTCCACGCCCTATCGGGAGGCATCCGCTCGTTCCAACGCCTCTGCCGATCGTTCGTGGCTTCGGTCACTTGCGCTTCTCCGGGGCCTCCAGGGCTCCAACCGACGCGAGGGCGTTGGCCACGGCATCCGCGAACGCCTTCCCGAGCTTGACCGGCACGGCGTTGCCCAGTTGGCGCATCTTCTCGCCGCGCGGACCTTCGAGAACGACATGGTCGGGGAACGTCATGACCCGTGCAGTCTCGCGCACGGTCATGTATCGGTATCCGGTTCCGCCCCCGAAGTTGGCAAAGTTGACGTCGTCAAGCTGCATGACGGATTCCCCACCGGGCACTCCATGCACGCCCGCCTTCACGGTCTTCGCGGGCCGGTCCAACAGGTTCGGGGTGTGCCCGGCGTACATACGAGCTCCGGGCCAACCGATGTGATCGGCGATGCCGCCCACTTCGATCTTGTTCTTGACCGCCACTTCGGGAACGGACGGAAGGGGATTTCCCTCGTTCTCGTCGATTCCCGCGATGGCGTCCCGCAGCGTGCGCCACGGCTTCATTTCGAGTTTCGCCTTGACCTTCTTGTTCTCGTAGTCGAGTTCGGGAAGGTTGTCGATAACACGCTTGCGGACCTCGGGAGAGACCTTGTGTCGCTTCCAGTATGGCCCACCCTCCCGCATGGAATGAATCATGGCTTCTTCGGAATATTCCTGCTTTGGCAGGTAATTATCCCAATCAACATCCAGGTCGGCCCTGAACGCGACGATGATCACGCGTTGGCGAATCTGGGGAACTCCATAGTCAGCTGCGTTGACGGCCACTTCCTTGACGTCATAGCGCATCTTCGGATCAACTGATTCGTTTGCGAGCAGCTTTTCAAGGATCTCATTGTGTTCTTCCCAGGCATGATCCTTGTGCCGCTCGACGAAGGGCAGTCGCATTTCATTGAGAATGTAGTCAAAATACGGCTTGAATGAGGGTCGAAGCAGACCACGAACGTTCTCACAGATGACGGCCTTGGGCCTCATCTCCCGAATAGCACGGAACATCTCCGGGAACATGTTCCGCTCATCTTCCATACCCTTGGCGACTCCGCCGAGGCTGAACGGCTGACAGGGCGGTCCACCGGCGAGGACGTCGACCTCGTCCGTCACGAGAAGCTTGAAGTCGACCTCACGCACGTCGCCCGGCACGAGCGGCCAACGCTTCTCCGGCTCATCGGGGTTGGGCGGGTTCTTCGTGAGGGACTCGCACGCCCGCTTGGCGTACTCGTTCACCAGGAGCGGACGGAACCCCGCAGCGTGCACAGCCATCGCGAGCCCCCCACCACCGGCGAACAGCTCGACACACGTCCCCACCTCTTGGCGCTCTTCTCGCAGCTCAGACATGAGTAAAGCGTACCGCGGAGTTGTTGATCATGTGGTACATCCCGCCAATTAGCCCGCATGCACCCCAGAACCACCGGTTAGAGTGACCGTGATCACGTGTTTCGCGGAAGATGGGTGCTTAAATGACCGGCCAGTTCAGCGATCAATTCCGCCTCAGCATCACAAGGGCGCTCGGTGATCAGCTGGCAGAAGCTTTGGACAAACTGACCCCCGCGCCTCTCACCCAGGCCAACCTTGACGAGCTGGACGAACGCGCCAAGGTAGAGAAGCTCCAAAGCCGATCCGGTGTCTACCAGCTTCACCATGGGCCCGATCGGAAATTGGTATACGTAGGCAAGGCCGATAAGCCTCTTTCATCACGCCTGGGCAACCACCTGCGCAAGATTTCCGGGCGACGTAATATCTCGATTGACGAGATGACTTTCAAGTGTCTGTACGTAGCCGAAGACTTCTCCGCAGTCGCCCCGGAAAAGTTGCTCATCAAGAAGTACAAGGCATCTGGCCATATCCCCTGGAATGCAAACGGGTTCGGCAACAAGGACCCTGGCCGAAATCGGGACAGGACAGTCCTCAAAGCCAACCACTTCGACATGCTGTTCCCAATCGACCTTGGTCGCGCGGTTGAGGGGCTAACGCCCGGGGAGCAGTCTCTTTTCGACCTGCTCCAGCGGATAAAGCAGGGCCTGCCTTACAACTTCCGCTACATGGAGTCGGCGCATTTCAAGAAGGTCGCCATAGCGCTTCCTGACAGCGATATTACAGCGGATGGCGTGTTCGAACTCGTCGCCAAGGCTCTTCCCGACTCGTGGCAGATCAGCGCCCTGATGGGGTACACGATCATGTATGACGACCGTCACACGGACTACGCGAGCGCCTGGCGCTACTACCGTGGCGATGAGGTACTTGAGGCACAGCCGGCAGCGAAGGCGGCTGACGACGCCGACGAGGATTCCGAAGACGATGAGGATGACGAGCTGTAGTCACCGACTCGGAACGACCGTGGTGCCCCTGCCTCGGCTTGATGTCGGGATGGGGGCGCTTCGCGTTACGCGGTGCTGAGTTGCCACGCGGCACGAGGATGATCTTGAAGGTGGCGGGTACCGCGACCATGGGCCAGGGTCATAGGTGGGCTCAGGGGCGATGGACGCGTTCCTCGTGATCGTGGAGCGGGTCCGGAGTAGTGGCGATGCCGTCCAACTGGCTTCGATACTGCGCCCAGGTCGAGGCTGTGACCTCCGCTACGGCCGCTTGCTGTCCTTCCTCGACAGACTGGCTACGAACTGGGGCTCCGCAGGCCGAGGACGGCGGCACCGCCTTCCTCGGCCGCGACTGACGAGGGGTGCCGGTGGCGAGGGAAGCGCGCCCAACAAAGAGACAGGTATGAGCAGATCCCCTGCGTGACCAGGACCCTCCGGGCTCCGCGCCTGCCTATCCACCCCGCCAGGGGCATGAAAAAAGACCTCCCCGATCTGCGTTTCCGCAGGTCAGGAAGGTCTTTTGAGGGTGGAGCCTAGGAGATTCGAACTCCTGACATCTGCCTTGCAAAGGCAGCGCTCTACCAACTGAGCTAAGGCCCCGAAAAGTGGACACGGCCTCTCCCGGAGAAGGAGTGGTCGTTCCGCAGAACAGAGTACCGGGTGTACCCCCTCATCCCGCAAAATGATAGGGACTCCCGCCCCGCGACCACTCTCCGTAAGATGCTCGCGAGGTTCGCACCAGCGAAGGGGAGTAGTAAGAGTGGACGCTGTACAGCAAGAGGCCACGGCCAGAGCCAGAGAGCTTCAGCGCAGTTGGTACGGGGAGCCGTTGGGGGCGCTCTTCCGCCGACTCATAGATGACCTCGGCTTGAACCAGGCTCGCCTCGCTGCCGTCCTCGGGCTTTCGGCGCCGATGCTGTCCCAGCTGATGAGCGGCCAGCGCGCCAAGATCGGCAACCCGGCCGTGGTCCAGCGGGTCCAGGCCCTCCAGGACCTCGCCGGCCAGGTGGCCGACGGAAGCGTCAGCGCGGCGGAGGCCACCGACCGGATGGACGAGATCAAGAAGACCCAGGGGGGATCCGTCCTCAGCAACAGCGGCCAGACGACGTCCAGTTCGGGCGCGCCCACCGTCAAGCGGGTCGTCCGTGAGATCCAGTCGCTGCTGCGCTCGGTCTCGGCGGCCGGGGACATCATCGACGCGGCGGAGACCCTCGTCCCCAGCCATCCGGAACTGGCAGAGTTCCTCCGGGTGTACGGAGCGGGTCGCACCGCCGACGCGGTGGCGCACTACGAGTCGCACCAGAACTGAGTCACGACAGACGACAGACGACGACGCTCGACGGCCGACGGCAGGCCACGGACGACAGAGGACGACGGGGGACGGGCACAGCGATGGGTGAGGTCTTCGCGGGCCGGTACGAACTGATCGACCCGATCGGTCGGGGTGGAGCGGGCGCCGTCTGGCGCGCCTGGGACCACCGTCGTCGTCGGTACGTCGCCGCGAAGGTCCTCCTGCAGAGCGACGCCCACACCCTGCTGCGGTTCGTGCGCGAGCAGGCCCTGCGGATCGATCATCCGCACGTGCTCGCGCCGGCCAGCTGGGCGGCGGACGACGACAAGGTCCTGTTCACCATGGACCTGGTCGCCGGGGGCTCGCTCGCCCACGTGATCGGGGACTACGGCGCCCTGCCGCCCCGGTTCGTGTGCACGCTCCTCGACCAGCTCCTGGCGGGCCTGGCGGCGGTGCACGCGGAGGGCGTCGTCCACCGTGACATCAAACCGGCCAACATACTGATGGCGGCCACCGGAACCGGGCGGCCGCACCTGCGGCTGTCCGACTTCGGCATCTCCATGCGCAAGGGTGAGCCGCGACTCACCGAGACCGACTACGTCGTCGGTACGCCGGGTTACTTCGCCCCCGAGCAACTCCTCGGCGCGGAGCCCGACTTCCCCGCCGACTTCTTCGCCACCGGCCTGGTCGCCCTGTACCTGCTCCAGGGGCGCAAGCCCGACGCCCAGGCCCTGGTGGAGCACTTCTTGGCGCACGGCACCCCCGACGCCCCCGAAGGCGTCCCCGCGCCCCTGTGGGACGTCATCGCGAACCTCCTCCAACCGGACCCCCAGAGCCGGTTCAAGACCGCCACAGGGGCACGCAAGGCCCTTGCCGAGGCCGTGGAGCTGCTTCCACCCGCCGCTCCGGACGAGGACCCGGTGGAGGTGTTCGACCAACTCGGCCCGCTCCCGGCCGGTTTCGGCCCCCACGGCCCGCAGAACACCGCCGCGGTGACCCCCGAGGGACCCACCGCCGCCGTGGTCCCGCCCGCGCGTCCGGGGCCCGCGGGGACCACTCCGACGGACCCGCGCGCGGGCGCCCTGCCCCCGCCCCCGTTCCGGCCGCCGGGCCCGACCCCGTCGTCGGCCACGGCCGCACCCGCCCACGCCCCGACGCCCGCTCCCACCCCGACGTCGGCCCCCGCCGGGTACGGCGCGCCCCTCGACGCGTTCGGGCCGCCCCCGACGGCGTACGGCCCCTCCGGGACCGGCAGTTTCCACCTGCCCCCGCCGGCCGCGCCCGAGCCGGTCACCACCCCGCTCGGCGCCGAGGCACCGGCGCATCCCGCAGCGACCTCACCAACCACACCGACCACACCCACCGACCGGGCCGCGCCCGTGTCGGCGACGTCCCGCGCCTTCCGGATCCCCCCGCCCCCGGCCAAGGTCACGGCCGCCGTCCTCGCCGCCGCGCTCCTCTGCTTCGCGGTGGGCGTCTGGGCGTTGACCCGCGTCTGAGCCACCCGCGCCCGCCCGCGCCCCTCCGTCCCCCCGAACGCCCCCGAACGCCCCCGAACGCCCCTGAAGCTACGGGCGTCCCGCCCCGCCCCGCCGGGACAGCAGGATCCATCCGCCGAGCACGAGCAGCAGCGCCGTTCCCGCCCCGAAGCCTCCGGTGGCCACCGCCCGCATCACCGAACGGGTGTCCTCGGCCGCGGCGGCCTCCGGCCCGGTGAGCCCCTCCTTGGCGGCGGTGCGGTCGGCTGCGTCCACCCCGAACCCGGCCGCGCCCAGGCTCTCCCGGTACACGGGCGCCTTCCCGGGGGTGCCGAGGACGTCCATCCGCAGGGTCAGCGGCACCGGCACGACGTCCTCGGTGAACTCCCCGACCTTCCCGCCCAGCGTCACGGCGACGTAGTACCAGCCGGCCACCCGCGTCCCGCGCATCTCGGCGTCGTCGGAGAAACGGTTCTCGTACGCCACCGGAGCCGTTTTGGGCAGCGTGACCCCGGCCTGCTTGCCGTCGTAGGAGGCGTCCTTGGAGTCGACGAGCGCCCGGTAGGGGCTGTAGACCGAGACCGTGAGGCCGTCGGACGCCGAGCCGTACTCCTTCGTCATCCGGGCGGCCGCGATCTCCGCGCCGATCCCCAACTGTTGTCCCCAGTCCAGCGGGACGCGGTAGTACCGGGTCTGTCCGGGCCGCAGGTCGTCGCGCCACACCCCCGTTCCGAGGGCGCGCGCGTCGTTGAAGCCGGTGCCGCCGGTCCGGTCGAGCGAGGCGCCGCCGGGCAGGGTGGGCGAGGCCGAGGGCCAGACGCTGGGCGCGACCGTGGGGGAGCCGCCACCGAGGGCCGGCTCGCGCAGGACGAGGAGTTCGACCGGCCACCGCCCCCGGTCGGAGTCCTTGGCCGCGGTGCGCGTGACCTTCGCGTAGTAGGTGGCGGCGGGCTGGCACTCGCCGTCCTCCTTGACCCGCCGGACGGCCGCCGCGCTCACCGGGACGGGGTCGGCGCCGAAGCCGGCCCGCGCGTAGCCGGGGCAGCGGGTCCCCGCGCCGGAGATGATCTCGACCTCGATGCCGTCGCTGTAGCCGACCTTGGCGCCGGCGGGCGGCCGGACCACCGCGGAGACGTACACGTCGGACGTGGCGTCGAGCCGGAGTTGGTAGAAGCGTTCCTCCGGGCCGATGGTGTCCTCGTAGACCGTCCCGGTCTCCAGCGGCGCGGTGTCCGCGGTGGAGGGCCTGCCCTCCACCTGCTTCGCCCCGTCCGCCGCGCGGTACGTCGGCACCGGCTGCGGCGCCGGGCCCGCCGCCCACGCGGCCCCCGGAAGTGCCGCCACGAGCCCCAGCCCGGCGGCCCCCGCCAGCACGACGCTCCGTACCTGACGTCCCCGATCCATCACACGCACCCCGAGTTTGCTAGCGCAAGCCAAATCTTTGCATACCGCAAGTTTTCGTCACAGAACAGCACAAAGCCCCGGCAGCAGCGGCAGCCGGGGCTTCATGGGATCAATCGTGGGTCTCACACGCCAGAACCAGAAGGCACGGAGTCGGTTGCCTCCGTCCACAGGTCCTGCTCGGCACGGTCCGCCTGGATCTGGCGGTACACGAGGAGCCCGCCGATGGCGGCCAGTGCGACCAGGAGCAGCTTCTTCACCGCGCGACCTCGTCTTTCGTTGACGTTGGGGACTTCTGGCGCCCAACAATACACACCGACCGATACCGATCGGTTATCTGGGAACGCCTCAACTGGCCCAACGACAAAGACCCCCAGGCCGGGGGCCTGGGGGTCTTCGACACTGTGGGGCTAACAGGATTTGAACCTGTGGCCTCATCCTTATCAGGGATGCGCTCTAACCAACTGAGCTATAGCCCCATCCGCGCTGCGCGCTGACTCCTGAAGGTTAGCGCACACACCCGGTAGGTCCAAAATCCGTTCCCGGGGGCCCCGCGGTGGTCGACCCGGGGGACGCCGGATGGGCGTCCCCGCAGGTCAGTCAGCCGGTGGGCGGACCCTCG
The DNA here is from genome assembly GCF_026627505.1 of Streptomyces sp. H27-H5. GTDB lineage: Bacteria > Actinomycetota > Actinomycetes > Streptomycetales > Streptomycetaceae > Streptomyces. The sequence goes on from NZ_JAPNLK010000029.1 coordinate 29,240, forward strand.
AACCGGTCGGTCACTCGTCCTCGGCCAGCGTCAGCTCGACGCCCCCGACGAAGCCCGCCGACAGGTTGTAGATGAACGAGCCGAGCGTCGCCAGCGCCGTCATGAGCACCACGTCGATGACCGCGATCACCGAGCTGAAGATCAGCACGCGGGGCAGCGAGAGGAACGACTGGAGGTCGAACCCGTTGCTCTCGTTCGAGCCGGTCGCCTCGCTGATCGTGCCGCCGACGGTCGAGAAGACGCCCATCGCGTCCATGACCATCCACAGCACCACCGACGCGACGACCGTGCAGACGCCCAGCGCGATCGACAGGAGGAAACTGACCTTCATCACCGACCACGGGTCGGCCTTGGCCACCCGCAGTCGCGCCTTGCGCGTCCGGGGCGCCGTACGGGCCCCGGTGCGCGGCCGGCGCTGCGCGTCCCCGCCCTGGCTCCCGCGCGCCGCCCCCGGGCCCGAGGGCGCCGAGTAGGCCTGCGGGGGCTGGTAGGGCTGACCGTCCCGGTTCTGACCGGCGTCCGTCGGCGACTTCGGCTGCGGTCCTCGGGTATCCGTCACGGTTCCCCCCTGGGAGTCCGCGGCGGGGCCACGGGCACCGTTCGCTCCAGTCTTGGCCGGTCCGGCGCCCGCGGCTCCACTCACGACTTACTCCTCGTGCTCCCCAGCCGAGGGCTGCGTGCCCTCGGCGGCCTCGGCGGCCTGTCCGTCGGCCGCCTCGGTCCCGATCTCGTTCTCGATCTCGTCGACCTCGTCAGCTTCCTGACCGGCCTCCGCGTTGCGCGCGATGCCGACCACGGCGTCGCGCTTACCCAGGTTGATCAGCTGAACGCCCATGGTGTCACGGCCGGTCTCCCTGACTTCGTTGACTCGCGTACGAATCACACCACCGCTGAGCGTGATGGCGAGAATCTCGTCCGTTTCGTCGACCACCAGCGCGCCGACGAGCGAACCGCGATCCTCCACGATCTTCGCCGCCTTGATGCCCAGTCCACCACGACCCTGGACGCGGTACTCGTCCACTGCCGTCCGCTTGGCGTAGCCGCCGTCGGTCGCGGTGAACACGAACGTACCCGGCCGCACCACGCTCATGGAGAGCAGTTCGTCCCCGCCTCGGAAACTCATGCCCTTCACGCCGGACGTCGCGCGTCCCATGGGCCGCAAGGAGTCGTCCGTCGCCGTGAAGCGGATCGACTGCGCCTTCCTGCTGATGAGCAGGAGGTCGTCGTCGGCGGACACCAGCTCCGCGCCGATGAGCTCGTCGTCGCTGCCGTCCTCCGTCTCGCGGAGGTTGATGGCGATTACACCACCCGAACGGGGCGAGTCGTAGTCCTTGAGGGCCGTCTTCTTCACCAGGCCGCCCTTGGTGGCCAGGATCAGGTAGGGCGCCGCCTCGTAGTCGCGGATCGCGAGGATCTGGGCGATCTTCTCGTCCGGCTGGAAGGCCAGCAGGTTCGCCACGTGCTGCCCGCGCGCGTCACGGCCGGCGTCCGGGAGCTCGTACGCCTTCGAGCGGTAGACGCGGCCCTTGTTCGTGAAGAACAGCAGCCAGTGGTGCGTGGTGGACACGAAGAAGTGGTCGACCAGGTCGTCCTGCTTCAGCTTCGTGCCGCGCACGCCCTTGCCGCCGCGCTTCTGCGAGCGGTAGTCCTCGGTCTTGGTCCGCTTGACGTAGCCGCCGTGGGTGATCGTGACGACGATGTCCTCTTCGGCGATCAGGTCCTCCATGGACATGTCGCCGTCGAAGGGGACCAGCTTGGAACGCCGGTCGTCGCCGAACTTCTCGACGATCGCCGCCAGTTCCTCGCTGACGATCTGACGCTGGCGCTCCTCGGAGGCCAGGATCGCGTTGTACTCGTTGATCTTGGCCTGGAGCTCGTCGTGCTCGGCGACGATCTTCTGCCGCTCCAGGGCCGCCAGGCGGCGGAGCTGCATCTCCAGGATGGCGTTCGCCTGGATCTCGTCGATCGACAGCAAGCCCATCAGGCCCTCACGGGCGATCTCGACCGTGTTGCTGCGCCGGATGAGGGCGATGACCTCGTCGATCGCGTCCAGCGCCTTGAGAAGACCGCGCAGGATGTGGGCGCGCTCCTCCGCCTTGCGCAGCCGGAAGCGCGTGCGCCGGACGATGACCTCGATCTGGTGCGTCACCCAGTGGCGGATGAACGCGTCGATCGACAGGGTGCGCGGCACTCCGTCGACGAGCGCCAGCATGTTGGCGCTGAAGTTCGACTGGAGGTCGGTGTGCTTGTACAGGTTGTTCAGCACGACCTTGGCGACGGCGTCGCGCTTGAGGACGATCACCAGGCGCTGGCCGGTCCGCGAGGAGGTCTCGTCGCGGACGTCGGCGATGCCGCCGACCTTGCCGTCCTTCACCAGGTCGGCGATCTTCTGCGCCAGGTTGTCGGGGTTGGTCTGGTACGGGAGCTCCGTGACCACCAGGCACTGGCGGTTCTGGATCTCCTCGACCTCGACCACCGCGCGCATCGTGATGGAGCCGCGCCCGGTCCGGTACGCCTCCTCGATGCCCTTGCGGCCCACGACGAGGGCGCCCGACGGGAAGTCCGGGCCCTTGATCCGCTCGACGAGCGCGTCCTGGAGCTCCTCGTGGGAGGCCTCGGGGTGCTCCAGTGCCCACTGGGCACCGGCGGCGACCTCGCGCAGGTTGTGCGGCGGGATGTTGGTGGCCATGCCGACGGCGATGCCGGCCGAGCCGTTGACCAGAAGGTTCGGGAAGCGCGCCGGCAGGACCGTCGGCTCCTGGTTGCGGCCGTCGTAGTTGTCCTGGAAGTCGACGGTCTCCTCGTCGATGTCCCGGAGCATCTCCATGGCCAGCGGCATCAGCTTGCACTCGGTGTAGCGCATCGCGGCGGCCGGGTCGTTGCCCGGGGAGCCGAAGTTGCCGTTGGAGTCCACGAGCGGCATGCGCATCGACCACGGCTGGGCCAGACGGACCAGGGCGTCGTAGATCGAGCTGTCGCCGTGCGGGTGGTAGGTGCCCATGACGTCACCGACGACGCGGGCGCACTTGTAGAAGCCCTTCTCGGGCCGGTAGCCGCCGTCGTACATCGCGTACAGCACACGACGGTGGACCGGCTTGAGGCCGTCCCGTACGTCGGGCAGTGCGCGGGAGACGATGACGGACATCGCGTAGTCGAGGTAGGAGCGCTGCATCTCGGTTTCGAGCCCGACGGGCTCGATGCGCATGACGGGCTGCTCCTCCGCGGAGTTCTCCGCGGTGGGGGTGGTTTCGTCGGCCATTGCTGGTCAGAAGTCCTTTCAGGCGGTCAGCTGAGCCGACTCAGATGTCGAGGAACCGAACGTCCTTGGCGTTGCGCTGGATGAAGGAGCGTCGGGCCTCGACGTCCTCACCCATCAGCACCGAGAACAGGTCGTCGGCCTGCGCGGCGTCGTCCAGGGTGACCTGGCCGAGCACGCGGTGGTCCACGTCCATGGTGGTGATGCGCAGTTCCTCGGCGTTCATCTCGCCCAGACCCTTGAAGCGCTGGATCGAGTCTTCCCTGATCCGCTTGCCCTGCCCCTTGCCGAGCTCGACGAGGGCGTCGCGCTCGCGGTCGGAGTAGGCGTACTCGAAGTCGTCGCGACCCCACTTGATCTTGTACAGCGGGGGGCGCGAGAGGTAGACGTGCCCGGCCTCGACCAGCGGCCGCATGAAGCGGAACAGGAAGGTCAGCAGCAGGGTGTTGATGTGCTGGCCGTCGACGTCGGCGTCCGCCATCAGGATGATCTTGTGATAGCGGAGCTTCTCGATGTCGAAGTCCTCGTGCACACCGGTACCGAAGGCGCTGATCAGCGCCTGGACCTCGGTGTTCTGGAGGATCTTGTCGATACGGGCCTTCTCGACGTTCAGGATCTTGCCGCGGATCGGCAGGATGGCCTGGTACATCGGGTTGCGGCCGGACTTCGCGGAGCCACCGGCCGAGTCGCCCTCGACGATGAAGATCTCGCACTTGGTCGGGTCGTTCGACTGGCAGTCGGACAGCTTGCCGGGCAGCGAGGCCGACTCCAGCAGGCCCTTGCGACGGGTGAGGTCGCGGGCCTTGCGGGCGGCGACGCGGGCCGTGGCGGCCTGGATCGACTTGCGGATGATGTCCGCGGCCTCGACCGGGTTGCGGTCGAACCAGTCGTTGAGGTGCTCGTGGACGACCTTCTGCACGAAGGTCTTGGCCTCCGTGTTGCCCAGCTTGGTCTTCGTCTGGCCCTCGAACTGGGGCTCGCCCAGCTTGACCGAGATGATCGCCGTCAGACCCTCGCGGACGTCCTCGCCGGCGAGGTTGTCGTCCTTCTCGCGGAGCAGCTTCTTCTCGCGCGCGTAACGGTTCACCAGACCCGTCAGGGCCGCACGGAAGCCTTCCTCGTGCGTTCCGCCCTCGTGGGTGTGGATCGTGTTGGCGAAGGAGTAGACACCCTCGGTGTACTGCGAGTTCCACTGCATCGCGATCTCGACCGAGAGGAGGCGCTCCTTGTCCTCGGCCTCGACGTCGATGACGGTCGGGTGGATCATCTCGCCCTTGCGCGAGTTGAGGTACTTCACGAAGTCGACGATGCCGCCCTCGTAGTAGTACTTCACCGTGCGCGCGGGGGGCTCGACCACGTCCGCGTCGGGGTCGTCCGCACCGACGGTCGCCTTCGCCGACTCGCGCTCGTCCGTCAGCGTCAGGGTCAGGCCCTTGTTGAGGAAGGCCATCTCCTGGAAGCGGCGCGAGAGCGTCTCGAATGAGTACTCGGTCGTCTCGAAGATGTCGCCGTCGGCCCAGAACGTCACCGACGTGCCGTGCTCGTCGGTCTCCTCGTTCCTCGCGAGGGCCGCCGTCGGAACACCGAGCTTGTAGTCCTGGGTCCAGCGGTAACCGTCCGTCTTGACCTCGACCGCGACCTTGGTCGACAGGGCGTTCACGACGGACACGCCCACGCCGTGCAGACCGCCGGAGACGGCGTAGCCGCCGCCGCCGAACTTGCCGCCCGCGTGCAGGACCGTCAGCACGACCTCGAGGGCCGGCTTCCCCTCGGACGGCACGATGCCGACCGGGATGCCGCGGCCGTTGTCGATGACCCGCACACCGCCGTCGGCGAGGATCGTCACGTCGATGGTGTCCGCGTGCCCGGCCAGGGCCTCGTCGACCGAGTTGTCCACAACCTCGTAGACAAGGTGGTGCAGCCCGCGCTCACCGGTCGAGCCGATGTACATGCCCGGACGCTTGCGGACCGCGTCCAAGCCCTCCAGAACCTGGATCGCGCTGGCGTCGTACGAGGCGGTTACCTCGCCGTTCTCGCCGACTGTGGACTCGTTCTTCTCGTTGGGGTTGCCGGAATCGGCCACGAAGCGCCCTTTCTGGCACAGCACAGGCCGTACTCCGGGCCAGCAGGCATGCAAGCAGGAGCGGCTGCGTCGATCTGCGTTGTCAGCGTGTATCAGCTGAATCCCGCGAACGCGCGGGATTCGGTTCAGTCTACCGGTACCACGGACCTGAATGGGGGTTTGCGGGTACCTGAGTCCGCATGTGCCGCCCTGAACCCTCTCTCTCCGACTCCCCATATCCGGGGAGGGGCTCAAAGAGGCTCACACGGGCATTGAGCGCTTCGGCCTGTCAACCTCTCGCTACGGTGAGGGACACCACCCGCGGAAGCGCCCGCGGGGCCGTTCGGGCACCCGCCCCGACCCGGCCGAAACCCGCCCGTCGCCGGACCGTCTCCGCGCCGTGATCACCCGAGCGGTCGGGCGCCGCGCGGGCGCGCGAGGGGACCGCCCGCGGCCGACCCGGCAGCCCGCGGCATCACCGGTCGCCCGCGGGTGACCGTCGCTCACCCGTAGGTGTCGCCCGGCCCCGTGCTGCCCGGCGCGCGCCACGGCCCGTGCCGCTTCGGCCGGCCACCCGGACCCGACACCTTGATCATCCGTACGGTGCCCTGCCCCAGCTCGGCGTTCAGCCGCGCCACGAGCTGCGGAGCCAGCAGTTTCAGCTGCGCCGCCCATGCCGAGGAGTCACACCGCACATGAAGCTCACGGTCCTCGTACCGCTCCGGTTCACAGTGCGCGGCGATCTCCGGGCCGACGATCTCCGACCAGCGCTCCATGACGCCCGCCACCGCCATCGGCATCTCCCAGCCGCGTTCCGTGCGCAGCCGGTCCAGCGCGGCCATCAACGGCATCGGGTCCCGGCCGTCGGCGCGGGCGCCGGACCGCAGGCCGGGCTGCTGCTGCCGCTTCCTGCCCGTCGCCGCGTTGCCGCGGGCCCGAGCCTGTTCGCGCGCCGCCGCCAGCGCCTGTCGCGCCAGGTCCACCCCGGAGGGTTCCGGGACCTTGCGCTCCGGTTGCTTCTGTTCCGGCCGCTTCGCCCCGGGGCTCTTCTCGCCCGGGCTCTTCTCGTGATCGCTCACAGTCGGGTCACCTCACCGCCGGACACCCCGAACCGCGTGCCCGCCAGCACCCCCGGGACGTCGTCGTCCACCGCCGCGGTCACCAGGACCTGTTCCCCCCGGGACACCAGTTCGGCCAGCCGCTCCCGGCGCCTGCTGTCCAGCTCCGCGAACACGTCGTCGAGGATCAGCACCGGCTCGCTGCCCTCGGAGCGCAGCAGCTCGTACGAGGCCAGGCGCAGCGCCAGCGCGTACGACCAGGACTCGCCGTGGCTCGCGTAGCCCTTCGCCGGCAGCTCGCCGAGCCGCAGCAGCACGTCGTCGCGGTGCGGCCCCACCAGGGTCACGCCCCGCTCGATCTCCTGCTTGCGCACGTCGGCGAGCGCCGCCAGGACGACCTCGTACAGGGCCTCTCGCGTGCGCGCCTCGCCGCTGTCCACCGCTTCGCCGGCCGAGGACTTGTACGTCAACCCGAGCGGTCCGCCGCCGGGCGCGAGCTGTTCGTACGCCTTGTCGGCCAGCGGCAACAGGGTGGCGATCAGGTCGAGGCGCCGGGCCAGGAGTTCCGCGCCCGCGCGGGCGAGGTGCTGGTCCCACACGTCGAGGGTGGACAGGTCCATGGACCGGCCGCCGTGCCGGCGCGCCATGGCCGCCGACTTGAGCAGGGTGTTGCGCTGCTTCAGCACGCGTTCGTAGTCGGAGCGGACGGCGGCCATGCGGGGCGAGCGGGCGGTGACCAGCTCGTCGAGGAAGCGGCGGCGCTCACCGGGGTCGCCCTTGACCAGCGCCAGGTCCTCGGGCGCGAACAGCACCGTCCGGACGATCCCCAGCACGTCCCGGGGCCTGACCTGCGAGGACCGGTTGATCCGGGCGCGGTTCGCGCGGCCCGGGTTCAGCTCCAGTTCGACGAGCTGCTGCCGTTCGCCCTGGGTGACGGCGGCCCGGATCACGGCCCGCTCCGCGCCCATTCGGACCAGCGGGGCGTCCGAGGACACCCGGTGGCTGCCCAGGGTGGCCAGATAGCCGATGGCCTCGACCAGGTTGGTCTTGCCCTGACCGTTCGGGCCCACGAAAGCGGTGACGCCCGGACCGAGGGGAACCTCGGCCCGGGCGTACGAGCGGAAGTCGGCCAGTGAGAGATGCGAAACGTGCATATGGCGCCGACCTCCCCCGGCTTCCTGCTTCTCGCTGTGGTGCTGTGGTCGTCTGGTGCGGCCCGGTGGCACGGCCGCGCCGGCCACCGGGCCTTGCCGGCTAGACCTTCTCGACCGCGTGGCCGCCGAACTGGTTGCGCAGCGCGGCGATCATCTTCATCTGCGGGGAGTCGTCCTGACGGGACGCGAAGCGGGCGAACAGCGACGCGGTGATCGCGGGCAGCGGCACGGCGTTGTCGATGGCAGCCTCGACCGTCCAGCGGCCCTCGCCCGAGTCCGCCGCGAAGCCGCGCAGCTGCTGCAGGTGCTCGTCCTCGTCCAGCGCGTTCACGGCGAGGTCCAGCAGCCAGGAACGGATGACCGTCCCCTCCTGCCAGGACCGGAACACCTCGCGGACGTCGGTGACCGAGTCCACCGCCTCCAGCAGCTCCCAGCCCTCGGCGTAGGCCTGCATCATGGCGTACTCGATGCCGTTGTGGACCATCTTCGCGAAGTGGCCGGCGCCGACCTTGCCCGCGTGCACGGAGCCGAAGTCGCCCTCGGGCTTGAGGGCGTCGAACACCGGCTGGACCGCGGCGACGTGGTCCTTGTCGCCGCCGTACATCAGCGCGTAGCCGTTCGCCAGGCCCCACACGCCGCCGGAGACGCCGCAGTCGACGAAGCCGATGCCCTTGGCCTTGAGCTCCTCGGCGTGCTTCTCGTCGTCGGTCCAGCGGGAGTTGCCGCCGTCCACGACGACGTCGCCGGGCGAGAGCAGCTCGCCGAGCTCGTCGATGGTGGACTGCGTCGCCGCACCTGCCGGGACCATCACCCACACCACGCGGGGGGCCTGCAGGCTGTCCACGAGTTCCCGCAGGCTGTGGACATCGGCGAGGTCAGGGTTGCGGTCGTATCCGATGACGGTGTGGCCTGCGCGGCGGATGCGCTCGCGCATGTTGCCGCCCATCTTGCCGAGACCGACGAGACCAAGCTCCATCAGGTGGTTCCTTAAGCGTTGTGGCCGTCTGTGCCGGGGGCCCTGGAGTATCGGGGTCCGCCCCGGGATCCGAGCCTACGCCGGGCCGCGCCCCGGGGCGCCACGGACGCCCCGGGGCGGGCGCCGGACGCCGTCGGGCCCGGCCTCGCGGTGGCGAGGCCGGGCCCGACGGGACGGACTCAACCGGACAGGCGCACCGGCATGATCAGGTACTTGTAGGCCTCGTCGGCCTCCGCATCGATCGCCGGGCGGCCGCTGAGCAGCGCCGGCTTGGTCGACGTGGTGAAGCTGAGCTGCGCGACGGGCGAGTCGATCGCGCTCAGACCGTCCAGCAGGAAGGTCGGGTTGAAGGCGATCGAGATGTCGTCGCCGTCCAGTTTCGCGTCGACGCGCTCCACAGCCTGTGCGTCGTCGGAGGAGCCGGCCTCCAGGATCAGCACGCCCTGCTCAAAGCTCAGGCGAACCGGGGTGTTGCGCTCGGCGACCAGGGCGACGCGCTTGACGGCCTCGACGAAGGGCGCCGTCTCGATCACCGCGATGGAGTTGAACTCCGTCGGGAAGAGCGTGCGGTACTTCGGCAGGTCGCCTTCGAGCAGCCGGGTGGTGGTGCGGCGGCCCGCGCCCTCGAAGCCGATGAGGCCCTCACCGGCGCCGGAGCCCGACAGGGCCAGGGTGACGGTGTCGCCGCTGGTCAGGGACTTGGCGGTGTCCAGGAGCGTCTTGGCGGGCACCAGGGCCACGGCCGAGGCGTCCGGGTTCTCCGGCTTCCAGAGGAACTCGCGGACCGCGAAGCGGTAGCGGTCGGTGGAGGCCAGGGTGACGCGGTCGCCCTCGATCTCGATGCGGACACCGGTCAGCACGGGCAGCGTGTCGTCACGGCCGGCGGCGATGGCGACCTGGGCCGCGGCGGAGGCGAAGACCTCGCCGGGCACGGTGCCGGTCGCGGTCGGCATCTGCGGCAGCGTCGGGTATTCCTCCACAGGCAGGGTGTGGAGTGTGAATCGCGAGGAGCCACAGACCACGGTCGCCCGTACACCGTCTGTGGAAATCTCCACCGGGCGGTTCGGGAGGGCCCGGCAGATGTCGGCGAGCAGCCGGCCGGAGACCAGGACGGTGCCGTCCTCCTCGACGTCCGCCTCGACGGAGACGCGGGCCGAGACCTCGTAGTCGAAGCCGGAGAGCGACAGGGTGCCCTCCTCGGCCTTCAGCAGCAGGCCCGCGAGAACGGGCACCGGCGGCCGGGCCGGGAGGCTGCGGGCCGCCCAAGCCACCGCCTCCGCGAGTACGTCGCGCTCCACCCGGATCTTCACCGGAACCGCCTCCTGCTGTTGCTCGCTCGTCTGCCGGCCTTCGTCGTCGGCTCGATGGCTCGCTGTCCCGACGGACCGAGGCCTCGATGCCGGGGACCAGTCTGACGTACGGCGCCGACACTCGTTGCTGCCGGCGGTCAAGTCGGAAGCGAGGTGTCGGGGCGGCTGTCCTCCGAGTTGTGCACAGGACCTGCTTGAAAACCGAATCCGAGCTAACTCTCTATGGGGGTAGTAGTAGGGCCTGTGGAAACGGTGGATAAGCCCGTTCTCGCAGGTCAGCCCGCGTTTTTTATCCCCACACCCTGTGGGCGACACCGGTGGACAACACGGTGTCTCTGTGGAGAACGAAAAGTTCTGCACAGGCCATCCCCAGATGACCCTCACTACTCCACAGGTGTGTCCCCAGCTTTTCCCCAGTACTCCACAGACCAAACGTCGACTTCCGTGTGACCGCTTTCACTCCGGACGGTGACAGGGGGCTCCTCGTTGCCGAACAGTGGACAACGGTGTGGAGAAGTCCTCCACCCCTGTGCACAGGATGCGGGAACCTGTGGGTCGGCGGTGGACAGAGAGGTGGACGGGGCTGTGGATATTTTCTTTGCCCACAGGCTGTGGATGGCCTTTGCGCACAATTCCACAGGCGGCTGAGCTGCGCTGATGGCCCCTCAACCTGCACTCCTGTGGACAGATTGTGGGTGACGGAACCTGTCCCCAGGCTGTGGACGGAAGAAAGTCAGCCAATCTGTGGATGACGCGCTCCGTTGGGGGCGTATTCGAACAGGGGAGGGGCGCACGGACGAAGAAGGGCGCCCCCGCTGTGGTCCGGGAGCGCCCTGTAAACGGGTTTGAGGGGCCCTCACGGGACCTTCGTGGGGCCCGCGCACGGCTCCGGAGAGCCGGCGTCAGGCGTTCTTGATGCGGTTGGTGAGCTCCGTGACCTGGTTGTAGATGGAGCGCCGTTCCGCCATCAGGGCGCGGATCTTGCGGTCCGCGTGCATGACGGTGGTGTGGTCGCGGCCGCCGAACTGCGCCCCGATCTTGGGGAGGGAGAGGTCGGTGAGCTCCCGACACAGGTACATGGCGATCTGTCGGGCGGTGACCAGGACCCGGCTGCGCGAGGAGCCGCAGAGGTCGTCGACCGTGAGCCCGAAGTAGTCCGCGGTGGCGGCCATGATGTCGGAGGCGGTGATCTCGGGCGCGCTGTCCTCTCCGCCCGGGATCAGGTTCTTGAGGACGTCCTCCGTCAGGCCCAGGTCCACCGGCTGCCGATTGAGGCTGGCGAACGCGGTGACCCGGATCAGCGCCCCCTCCAACTCACGGATGTTGCGCGAGATGCGTGAGGCGATGAACTCCAGCACCTCCGGCGGGGCGTTGAGCTGCTCCTGTACGGCCTTCTTGCGCAGGATCGCGATGCGGGTCTCCAGCTCGGGCGGCTGGACGTCGGTGATCAGGCCCCACTCGAAGCGGTTGCGCAGCCGGTCCTCCAGGGTGACCAGCTGCTTGGGCGGCCGGTCGGAGGACAGCACGATCTGCTTGTTGGCGTTGTGGAGCGTGTTGAAGGTGTGGAAGAACTCCTCCTGCGTCGACTCCTTGCTCGCGAGGAACTGGATGTCGTCGACCAGCAGGATGTCCATCTCGCGGTAGCGCTTGCGGAAGGCGTCGCCCTTGCCGTCGCGGATGGAGTTGATGAACTCGTTGGTGAACTCCTCCGAGCTCACGTAGCGCACCCGGGTACCGGGATAGAGGCTCCGTGCGTAGTGCCCGATGGCGTGCAGCAGGTGCGTCTTGCCGAGCCCCGACTCCCCGTAGATGAAGAGGGGGTTGTACGCCTTCGCCGGCGCCTCGGCGACGGCCACCGCGGCGGCGTGCGCGAAGCGGTTGGAGGCGCCGATGACGAAGGTGTCGAAGAGGTACTTGGGGTTCAGTCTGGCGGTCGGCTCCAGCGGGCCCGAGGTGGAGCCGCCGGACGGGGCCGAGGGCGCCGGCCGGTTGGGGATCTGGCGCTGCTGCGGCTGCTCGTACTGCTGTCGTTCGTACCCGTGCTGCTGGTGCGAGTCCTGCTGCTCGTACGAGGACTGCTCGTACTTCTGCTGCTCGTAGCCGCCCTGGTCGTATCCCGAGGGCTCGGACTGCTGGAGGTAGCCGGGCTGGGGAGAGGCGTACGGGTCACGGTCGGGGAAGCCGCCGAGACGGGGCTGCTGCCAGCCGTAGTCGTCCTGTTGACCACCGCGGGGCCAGGCGCCGGGCTCGGGGCGCTGCTGCTGGTAGTCCGGGTAGGCGGGCCGGGCGGTCGGCAACTGGTCGTCGCTGGGACCGGTGTGGCCCCCGGGACCGTTGTGACCCGTATGACCGGTGTGGCCGCCGGGGCGCTGGCCGCCGTACGGCTCGTAGGACTCGCGCTGCTGGGAGGAGGGGGTGGGCGCCGGCTCGCCGGCGGAGTCGTCCACCGTGATCGCGATCCGGATCGGGCGCCCGCACTCGCGACTGAGCGCGTCACTGATGAGCGGCGCGAGGCGACCTTCGAGAACGCGTTTGCCCCATTCGTTGGGGACGGCGAGCAAGGCGGTGTCGGCGACGAGCGCGAGGGGCTGGCAGCGTTCGACCCACTGCTTGTCCTTCGGCTCGATACCTTGCTGCCCCTCTCCGAGGAGCTTCTCGAGCACGCGTGGCCACACTGCGGCAAGATCGGCAGGTACGTCAGCCACAGAGCACGCTCTCTCACAGGTCCCGGTCCCACGAATGTGTGGTTCTTTGGGACGGTCGGGACAAAAAAATCCGGGATCAGGCAACGGTAGTCAGGCCGGTGGGTAGGGTTCAAGTCGTTGTCCACAGCCTGTGCACAGTGTGGGGCCACCGAGGCTCGGTTTGACCGGATGGCGTAGCCGCGCGTACCGTGACGAGGTCGAGTTGTCGATGGCTGCTGCCGCCTGCCTACCGATGGGCGAAGATCACACACAGTGATCATGTAGCGGTGCCACTCGGGCGAACACGCGAGTTTCATCTCCTTCGTGGGCGCACGGTGACAGCCAGGCGATGTCCCGCCACAACGATTCATTCTCTGGAGCCCCCGAGTGAGCAAGCGCACCTTCCAGCCGAACAACCGCCGTCGTGCCAAGACCCACGGCTTCCGCCTGCGGATGCGTACCCGTGCCGGCCGCGCGATTCTCGCGAACCGCCGCGGCAAGGGCCGCGCCGCCCTTTCCGCGTAACCCACACGCAGGTCGTGACGTCGTGCTGTCTCCCGAAAATCGGCTGAGGCGGCGCGAGGACTTCGCGAGCGCGGTACGACGGGGCCGGCGGGCAGGACGCCCGCTTCTCGTCGTACACCTACGTACCAGCGGTGCAACGGACCCGCACGAGCCGGGGGAGATCGATCCCTCGACGCGTGCGGGTTTCGTCGTCAGCAAGGCTGTCGGCAACGCTGTCGTACGCAACCGGGTCAAGCGCCGTTTGCGCCATCTTGTCCGCGAACGGCTCCCTCAGCTCCCCGCCGGTAGCCTGGTGGTGGTGCGGGCCTTGCCCGGTTCGGGTGATGCCGGCCTCGACGAGCTGGCCCGTGACCTGGATGCCGCCCTGCAGCGGCTACTGGGAGGCGCGGCTCGATGAAGTACCCGCTGCTCGCTTTGATCAAGCTGTACCAGTGGACGATCAGTCCGCTGCTCGGGCCGGTGTGCCGTTACTACCCCTCGTGCTCGCACTACGGGTTCACGGCCATCGACCGGCATGGTGCGGTGAAGGGGACGGTTCTGACCGCCTGGCGGATCCTGCGGTGCAATCCGTGGTCCCCGGGTGGTGTGGATCATGTCCCACCCCGGAAACGCCCGCGTTGGCACGAGCAGCTGCGCAGTGCGTTGCGTAGATCTCGCAATGCTCAAGGAGCCTGATTAGTGGACACGATTGCCAGTCTGTTCAGCTTTATCACCACACCCGTGTCATGGATCATCGTCCAGTTCCACACGGTGTACGGCGCGATCTTCGGCGCCGACAGTGGATGGGCCTGGGGCCTGTCCATCGTGTCCCTGGTGATCTTGATTCGTATCTGCCTGATCCCGCTCTTCGTGAAGCAGATCAAGTCGACGCGTGGCATGCAGGCGCTCCAGCCGAAGATGAAGGCGATCCAGGAGCGCTACAAGAACGACAAGCAGCGTCAGTCCGAAGAGATGATGAAGCTGTACAAGGAGACGGGTACCAACCCGCTCTCCTCGTGCCTTCCCATCCTCGCGCAGTCGCCGTTCTTCTTCGCGCTCTACCACGTGCTCGCGAACATCGCCAACGGCAAGCCGATCGGCTACATCAACGAGTCGCTGCTGGTGAGCGCCCAGAAGGCGCACATCTTCGGAGCCCCGCTCGCCGCGAAGTTCACGGACAGCGCCGAGAAGATCGCCAGCCTGGACGCCTCGGTGACCAGCGTTCGCGTCGTGACCGCGGTCATGATCGTGATGATGTCGCTGTCGCAGTTCTACACGCAGCGCCAGCTGATGCAGAAGAACGTCGACCTCTCGGTCAAGACGCCGTTCATGCAGCAGCAGAAGATGCTGATGTACATCTTCCCGGTGATCTTCGCCGTCATGGGCATCAACTTCCCCGTCGGTGTCCTCGTCTACTGGCTGACCACGAACCTGTGGACCATGGGCCAGCAGATGTACGTGATCAACCAGAACCCGACGCCGGGAAGCAAGGCCCAGGACCAGTACCTGACCCGCCTGGTGAAGCACGTCACCACGCACGGTGCCATCAAGGGCCGGGGCAAGAAGAAGATCGTCGCCGCGATCGTGGCCAAGGGCCCGGACCGCAACGACAACGAGCGCAAGTTCATCACCGCGCTGACGAAGCAGGGCATGGCCGCGCAGGCGGACGGCTCCGTGATCAAGAGTTCTGAGGCCACGGCCGATGAGGACGCGGCGAGCGGCGGTGTCGCGACCAAGCGGCAGCAGCCGAAGCGGCAGACGAAGTCGAAGCGTCAGACGCCCCCCAGCAAGCCCTCCAAGAAGTAGAAGGAGCCCCTCCCGTGACGGAAGGCACCACCACCGCCGCCGCTGAGGGCGGCGACACCCTGACCCGCCTCGAACAGGAGGGTGAGATCGCGGCCGACTACCTCGAGGGCCTGCTGGACATCGCCGACCTGGACGGCGACATCGACATGGACGTCGAGGCGGACCGCGCCGCGGTGTCGATCGTCAGCGACTCCGCCCGCGACCTGCAGAAGCTCGTGGGCCGCGACGGTGAGGTACTGGAAGCCCTTCAGGAGCTGACCCGCCTCGCCGTGCACCGCGAGACCGGGGACCGCAGCCGGCTGATGCTGGACATCGCCGGGTTCCGCGCGAAGAAGCGCGAGGAGCTGGCCGTGATCGGCGCCCAGGCCGCGGCGGACGTGAAGGCCTCCGGTGAGCCGCTGAAGCTGGCTCCCATGACCCCCTTCGAGCGGAAGGTCGTCCACGACGCCGTGGCGGCCGCCGGTCTGAAGAGCGAGTCCGAGGGCGAGGAGCCGCAGCGCTTCGTCGTCGTACTCCCGGCCTGACCGGAAGAGCGTGAGGTCGGCCCCGCCTGTGTCGCAGGCGGGGCCGATGTTTGTAAGCCTGGCAGTGCCCGTTGTTCGAAGAGTGAGTTCTGTACGGAAGGACGGTCCCCGTGACGGAGGCAGCTGAGCTTCCCCCGGCGCCCGAAGAGGCGCGTGCGGTATTCGGCGAGTTTTTCCCGGAAGCCGTGCGGTACGCGGAGCTGCTGGCGGACGCGGGAGTCACGCGCGGTCTGATCGGCCCGCGTGAGGTGCCCAGGTTGTGGGAGCGGCACCTGTTGAACTGCGCGGTCCTCTCCGAGGTCGTGCCCGAGGGCGTCACCGTGTGCGATGTGGGCTCCGGCGCCGGCCTCCCCGGCATCCCCCTGGCGCTGGTGCGCCGGGATCTGAAGATCACGTTGCTGGAACCGTTGCTGCGTCGGACGAACTTCCTCCAGGAAGCCGTGGAACTGCTGGGCCTCGACCACGTCACCGTGGTGCGCGGCCGGGCCGAGGAGGTCCTCGGCAAGGTGCAGCCCGTGCACGTGGTGACGGCGCGCGCGGTGGCCCCGCTCGACCGGCTGGCCGGCTGGGGTGTCCCCCTGCTGCGCCCGTACGGAGAGATGCTGGCGCTCAAGGGTGACACCGCCGAGGAGGAGCTGGTGGCGGCGAAGGTCGCGCTGGCGAAGCTCGGTGTGGTGAAGACCTCGGTGCTGCACGTGGGCGAGGGTGTCGTGGACCCCCTGTCGACGGTCGTGCGGGTCGAGGTGGGTGAGAGCCCCGGTGGGGTGAGGTTCGCGGCCAAACGGGCCAAGGCCGCCCGGACGAGCCGTACGCGCCGGCGCCGCTGACCACGCCGAGCGCCACCGATCACTGAAATCCCCGTGAGTACTGCGGGGATTTCAGGCGTGTTGGGGGCCTATCGGCAGGGGCGCCGGAGTGTCGGAGGGAGCTTGAGACTCCGTCCGGGCATCGTGTTTCACGTGAAACGTCGCTCTCTGCTGCACGGAATCATCAGCCGCGGTCGTGCGGCTGCGTCCCCTCGCGAACGCAAGGCCGCAGGGGGGACGGAGTTGTCCACATCGGTGGATTCATCCACAGGAGTTCGGGCCCCGCTGGTTCGCGGCCCCGGTGACATGGCAGGCTCTGTTCATCGCGAGCCTGATGTCGAGGAGAGTGACACCGTGCGGTCCGACGCCAACCTCGCGGGGCCGATGGCCGATCCGGTCCCTGGTCCCCGCTCTGAATCGCCGGGCGAGGATGTTTCACGTGAAACATCGTCCCCCCTGGTGGACAACGAAGACACACCCATCGGTCGAGCCGCCCAGATCGCGGTCGACGCGCTGGGCCGTGCGGGTGAACGCCTGCCCCGACCCGCGCAGACGCGGGTCATGGTGGTGGCGAACCAGAAGGGCGGCGTGGGCAAGACCACCACGACCGTGAATCTGGCGGCCTCGCTGGCCCTGCACGGTGCGCGGGTGTTGGTGATCGACCTCGACCCGCAGGGCAACGCCTCCACGGCGCTGGGGATCGACCACCACGCGGACGTGCCGTCCATCTACGACGTGCTCGTGGACAGCCGGCCCCTGCTGGAGGTCGTTCAGCCGGTGGTGGACGTGGAGGGCCTGTTCTGTGCCCCGGCGACGATCGACCTGGCGGGTGCGGAGATCGAGCTGGTGTCGCTGGTGGCTCGCGAGAGCCGGCTCCAGCGGGCGATCCAGGCGTACGAGCAGCCGCTGGACTACATCCTGATCGACTGCCCGCCCTCCCTGGGGCTGCTGACGGTGAACGCGATGGTCGCGGGCGCCGAGGTACTGATCCCGATCCAGTGCGAGTACTACGCGCTGGAGGGTCTGGGGCAGCTGCTGCGCAACGTCGATCTGGTGCGGGCCCACCTGAACCCGACACTGCACGTCTCCACGATCCTGCTGACCATGTACGACGGCAGAACGCGGATGGCCTCGCAGGTGGCGGACGAGGTGCGCACGCACTTCGGCAAGGAGGTGCTGAAGACCAGCATCCCGCGCTCGGTGCGCATCTCCGAGGCCCCGAGCTACGGTCAGACGGTTCTCACGTACGACCCGGGCTCCAGCGGAGCCCTTTCCTACCTGGAAGCCGCGCGGGAGATCGCGCTGCGGGGGGCCGGAATCCATTACGACGCCCAGCATGCCCATCTGGGCGCGGGCACGAACAGCACGCAGAGCATGGCGGAGGGGATCCAGTGAGTGAGCGACGTAGGGGGCTGGGACGGGGGCTCGGCGCGCTGATTCCCGCAGCTCCGCAGGAGAGGACACCGGCGGCCGAGGAAGGTTCGACGCCTCAGGCGGCCGGGCAGGTGCTGACGTCCGATCGCGGTATCGCGGCGGCGAAGCTCGCGGCGCTGGCGCAGGCCGATGTTTCACGTGAAACCTCGGAGGCGGCCGCGCCGGTGCGTGTGCCGGAGCAGGCGGCGCCGCCGGCCAATGAGGTGGCCGGGGCGACGTTCGCGGAACTTCCGATGGACGCGATCGTGCCGAACCCGCGGCAGCCCCGTGATGTGTTCGACGAGGACGCGTTGGCGGAGCTGGTGACCTCCATCCAGGAGGTGGGCCTGCTCCAGCCGGTGGTGGTGCGGCAGTCCGCGCCGGGTCGCTATGAGCTGATCATGGGCGAGCGGCGTTGGCGGGCGTGCCGGGAGGCGGGGCTGGACTCCATCCCGGCGATCATCCGGGCCACGGACGACGAGAAGCTGCTGCTGGACGCGCTCCTGGAGAACCTGCACCGGGCGCAGCTCAATCCCCTGGAGGAGGCGGCCGCGTACGACCAGCTGCTCAAGGACTTCAACTGCACGCACGATCAGCTGGCCGACCGGATCGGGCGTTCGCGTCCGCAGGTGTCGAACACGCTGCGGCTGCTGAGGCTTTCCGCCTCGGTGCAGCGGCGGGTGGCGGCGGGTGTCCTGTCCGCCGGTCACGCGAGGGCTCTCCTGTCCGTGGAGGACTCCGAGGTCCAGGACAAGCTGGCACACCGGATCGTGGCCGAGGGGCTGTCGGTGCGCGCGGTCGAGGAGATCGTGACGCTGATGGGCTCGGAGCCGTCGAGCAGTGTGAAGCCGAAGGGTCCTCGGGCGGGTGCCCGGGTGGCGCCGGCGCTCAGCGAGTTGGCGACGCGGCTGTCGGACCGGTTCGAGACCCGGGTGAAGGTGGACCTGGGCCAGAAGAAGGGCAAGATCACCGTCGAGTTCGCCTCGATGGAGGATCTGGAGCGGATTCTGGGGACGCTCGCACCGGGCGAGGGCCGGGTGCTCGACCAGGGGCTCTCCGGGGAGTAGAAGCAGGGCTTCGACAGCGGAGCCGAGGGGCGGGTCGTGCCGGGTGTCCGGTACGACCCGCCCTTTTGTCGCAGCGGATACGATGCGTGTATGGGTCGTCGGTTGGTGCCGCTCACGCTGGACAACCTCCAGGACCTGCCCCGACGTTGCCGCACCTGCGTGTTCTGGGAGCTCGATCCGGTCACCGGTGAGGCCGCCGTGAAGGCGGGTACTCCGGAGCTGGAGAAGGAGGCGTGGATCTCCGCCGTCCTGCTGGAGTGGGGCTCGTGCGGTCGGGTGGTCTACGTCGACGAGGTGCCGGTGGGCTTCGTGCTGTACGCGCCACCGGCGTACGTGCCGCGGGCCGCTTCGTTCCCCACCAGCCCGGTGTCTCCGGACGCGGTGCAGTTGATCACGGCGTGGATCATGCCCGGATACCAGGGCCAGGGCCTGGGGCGGGTCATGGTCCAAACGGTCGCGAAGGATCTGCTGCGGCGGGGCTTCCGGGCGATCGAGGCGTTCGGGGACGCACGCTGGGAACGCCCGGCCTGTCTGTTGCCGGCGGACCATCTGCTGTCGGTGGGCTTCAAGACGGTACGGCCGCATCCGGCGCACCCGAGGTTGCGGCTGGAGCTGCGGTCGACGCTGTCGTGGAAGGAAGACGTGGAGCTGGCGCTGGACCGGCTGTTGGGCGGGGCCCGGGCGCGCAAGGAGCCGGCACTGCGCCCGTTGTGAACCGGGTATGTGAAGTGAACCGGGTATGCGAACGGGGCCGCCCCTTTGAGGGGGCGGCCCCGTTTCACGTGAAACAAGCAGTGGATCAGCCGACGGGCTTGATGGTCACGAAACCATCGAGGTCGCGCAGGATGGCGGCCTTCGGCTTGGCACCGACGATGGTCTTGACGACCTCGCCACCCTGGTAGACGTTCAGGGTCGGGATGGACATGACGCCGTACTTGGCGGCGGTGTCCGGGTTCTGGTCGATGTTCAGCTTGACGATCTCGATCTCGTCGCCGTACTCGGCCGCGATGGCCTCCAGGGACGGGGCGATCTGGCGGCACGGGCCGCACCATTCGGCCCAGAAGTCCACCAGGACGGGCTTGTCACTGGCCAGGACGTCCTGATCGAAGCTGGCGTCGGTCACGGTCTTGAGGGTGCCGGCCACAGCGGCCTCCTTATTTCCTTCTGCGGGGTGTGCGGGGTGTGGGGTGGTGCTGGATCAGACGGCCGCGTGGGCCTTCTCGGCGTCCGCGACCGCGGCGAGGAAGCGCTCCGCGTCGAGGGCGGCCGAGCAGCCGGTGCCGGCGGCGGTGATCGCCTGACGGTAGGTGTGGTCCACGACGTCGCCGGCGCCGAAGACACCGGTGAGGTTGGTGCGCGTGGACGGCGCGGCGACCTTGAGGTAGCCCTCGTCGTCCAGGTCCAACTGCCCCGTGAACAGCTCCGTACGCGGGTCGTGGCCGACGGCGATGAAGAGGCCGGTCACGGGCAGCTCGGAGGTCTCACCGGTCTTGGTGTTGCGCAGGGTGAGACCGGAAAGCTTCTGCTCGCCGTGGATCTCGGCGACCTCGCTGTCCCAGGCGAACTTGATCTTCGGGTCGGCGAAGGCGCGGTCCTGCATGGTCTTGGAGGCGCGCAGGCTGTCACGACGGTGGACGATGGTGACGCTCTTGGCGAAGCGGGAGAGGAAGGTCGCCTCCTCCATCGCGGTGTCGCCGCCGCCGACGACGGCGATGTCCTGGTCCTTGAAGAAGAACCCGTCACAGGTGGCGCACCAGGAGACTCCGCGGCCGGAGAGGGTGTCCTCGTTCGGCAGGCCGAGCTTGCGGTGCTGGGAACCGGTGGTGACGATGACGGCCTTGGCGCGGTGCACGGTACCGGCGGTGTCGGTGACGGTCTTGATGTCGCCGGTGAGGTCCACGGCCACGACGTCGTCGGGGACCAGCTCGGCGCCGAAGCGCTCGGCCTGACCGCGCATGTTGTCCATGAGGTCAGGACCCATGATGCCGTCTTGGAACCCGGGGAAGTTCTCGACCTCGGTGGTGTTCATGAGCGCACCGCCGGCGGTGACGGCTCCCTCGAAGACCAAGGGGTTGAGCGAAGCGCGTGCGGTGTACAGGGCGGCCGTGTAACCGGCCGGCCCGGAGCCGATGATGATCACGTTTCGTACGTCGCTCACGGGTTCTTTCCTCGTCTCTGCGGACTGCGTGCTGCCTACCGGGGGCCGGTGCGGACCTTCACCCCACCCAACGGATCCTACGGCGCGCGCATTCCCCACTTTTCCCCATGCCGTCCCGAACGTTTCAGGTCCGCGGGTAGGTCCTGGTCAGGAGGGGCTTCCCCGGGGCCGCCGCGGCGGTGTCACCACAGCCGGCGTCGACCAGGTAGGCGTCCGCCCTGGCGAGGTCACCGGGGTGCGGAAGGACCACGAGGTACACGTCGGTGCCCCGGTAGGTGCCGCGTTCGGTGGCGATCGGGGTGTCCGGCCGGCCGGTGGCGGCCTGTACGCACGGGGGGACCGGCGCGGCCCGCCGGTCGGAGGGCGCCACCCCGGAAGGAGGAGCGTTCTCCATTCCGTACGTGTTGTTCTTCTCCCCCTGTACGCCCGGGTCTTGCTTCCCCGAGGCGAGCAGTTGCCGGACGCTGTCCTGGAGCCCCTGCGCGGTGTAGGTGCCCTCGTCGGATCGGCCGGTCGAGGTCGCCGCGTCGCTGCGACCGGCGGTGCTCTGGGGGCGCGTGCCGTCGAGTCCGTTGACGAGGAGGATTCCGAGGGCGCAGGCCGCCGCTCCGGCCAGCCCGGCGATGACAGCGATCCGGCGGCGTGCGCGGCGACGGCCGGGTCCGGTTGGGCCGGCCGGGTGACCGCCGGGTCGGCGGGCCTCGGATCCGGGGACCCGGGAGGGCGTTGTTTCACGTGAAACAACGCTGTCGCTCGCGTTGTCGCGCGTGTGGTCGGGCATCTGGGCGGGCTCGGCGCGGTGCGCCGTGGAGCCGAGCAGCGCTTCGGCGGCGAGAGCCGCGTCGATCCGGCCCGCGACGTCGGACGGCATCCGGGCGGGGCCGGGAAGCGTGCCGAGCAGGGCGCGGATTTCCTCCAGGGAGGCACGGACGTCGGCGCACAGGGCACACGTGTCGAGGTGCCGGCGTACCTCGGCGGTGCGCGACGGCGAGAGCAGTCCTTCGGTCAGGTCGGAGATCTCCGAGACGTCCGGGTGCCGGATCGTGCCGGTTGGGGGGTTCACGGACGTCCACCTCCGCCCTTCACTGCGTCTGGGTCTGGATGCCGGGGGTCTGCCGCTGGTGGGACGGATGTGCCCGGCGTCCGGTTCCTTCCCCGCTCGGTGGCGGTGTTATCCCCGGCATTCGTGCGCAGATGAGTGAGCATCGGGACGAGTTTCGCCCGGCCCCGCGCACAGCGGCTCTTCACGGTGCCCGTCGGCACGTCGAGGAGACGGGCGGCCTCGGCGACGGGGTATCCCTGCATGTCGACGAGGACCAGCGCGGCCCGCTGATCGGCCGGGAGGGTGCTGAGGGCGGCCAGCAGCTCGCGATGGAGGTCCTGGCGCTCCGCAGGGGCCTCCGCGGACTCGTGGGGCTCCAGGAGCCGCTCCAGCCGCTCCGTGTCGTCGAGCGGGGAGGTCTTGCGGGTGGCAGCCTTGCGGGCGCGGTCCAGGCAGGCGTTCACGGTGATCCGGTGCAGCCAGGTCGTGACGGCCGAGTCCCCCCGGAAGGTGTGGGCGGCCCGATAGGCGGAGACCAGGGCGTCCTGCACGGCGTCGGCCGCTTCCTCGCGGTCGCCGAGGGTGCGCAGGGCGACGGCCCACATCCGGTCGCGGTGACGGCGTACGAGTTCGCCGAAGGCGTCGGGGTCCCCGTCGACGTGCAGGGCCAGGAGTTCCTGGTCGCTGTGGCCGTCGGCCGTTGCTTCGTGCGTCACACCTCGCTCCCTTCCGGGATGGAGATTAGGGCCTGCGTCGGTCGAGCACGAGGGCCCCCGGGTGATCGGGGAGGTGCGCGGGTCGCGGCCCACATGAGGAAGCCGCGCTGCCGAAGGGGTGGAGGGCCTTTCGGTGCGGCGGCTTCGTCGTGTGGGGGTGGGGCTCAGGAGGGGCGGCCGAGGACCTTGATCTCGCTGATGCCACCGCGGTACCCGCCCGTTCCGTCGTCCGGCAGTTCCGTGATGTGGATCAGCACGTAGCGGGTTCGAACCGGGGTGTCCAAGGTGGTCTGGAGCTTCTTGTTCGCCTTCTCCAGCTTGGTGATCCGCTGGGGGAACGCGGACAGGGAGTCGGGTGCGGAAGCCTCCGGCGCCGCGCCGCGCATCTCGGCGCGCTGTCCGGCCACGTAGAAGTCCACGTCGATCTCGGAGACGTTCTGGACGCTCCCGAGGTCGACGACGATGCCGCTGCCGTTCTCTTCGAGGTTCCCGAACTTGGGGTAGTTCTGGTAGCGGGGAGTGATCCAGGCGGAGGAGGCGTCACCGTCGACGGCGTTGCCGGCCGTCTCGGGCTTCACCCCGGACCCGCCGAAGGTGATCACTTGAGCCTGCGTGATCTTGAGCGGCTTGGCCGGCTCCGCCTTCTTCGGGTTGTCGTCGGTCGTGTCCGTTTGTGTGTCGGTCTCGCCACCGTTGTTGCCGCCCTTGTTGTAGCGGTCCAGGAGGGTGTCGGCGAGCTGCCAGCTGCCCAGACCGAGCGCGACGATCAGCAGGGCGGCGACGCTCCACTTGAGGGCGCGGCCGGTGCGGCTCTGCAACGGGGGCGGCGGGGGCGTGACGGAGTGGCTCTGGACGGTCGGCAGGCCCGTGGGCGTGGGCCGTCCGTAGCTGCCCTGCTGGTAGGTGGTGTGCTGGTACTCGGGCGGCGCCGTGAAGGCGGGCTCCGGCGGCCGGATGCGGGGCATCGCCGCGACGGCCTTGGCCAGCTCCTCCGGGGTGGTGAAGGCGGGCTCCTGGCGGGAGGCCGTGGCCCCGTCGTTGGCGAGGGCCCGCATGGCGAGCTCGCCGAGGCCCCGGTGGACGCCGGCGCGTACCTGGTCGGGAGCGATCAGGCCGACGCCCTTGGGTAGGCCCGCGAGGCCGTACGCGTCGTTCTCGTAGGGCCAGCGCTGGGTGAGGGCGGCGTACAGGAGCGCGCCGACGGCCTCGGTGTCGGCCTGCTGCGGGGTGTCGCTGGTGATGCCGCGCAGGGCGGCGTTCACGGCGAGCCCGCGGATCCGGTACTGGCCCGAGGAGGTGCGCAGTATCGCGCTGGGCGTCAGCCGCAGATGGGCCAGGCCCTCGCGGTGCGCGGCGGTCATGGCTTGGGAGACCTGGCTGACCAGCTGGTAGGCCTCGTGGGCCTCCAGCGGTCCCAGCGCGAGGATCGAGGTCAGCTCGGTGGCGTCGGGCAGCCACTCGTGGACGACGTAGACGAGGTCGTTCTCCTCCACGGCGTCGAGGACCTGGACGAACCGGGGGTCACCGAGCAGGGCGGAGGAACGGGCGGCGGCCAGGACGGCCCGCGCCCGGGGGTGGTCGGCGGGCAGCAGGTGGACGCCCACGGCGCGGCGGAGCTTCTCGTCCATCGCGCGCCAACTGCTGAATCCGTCCAGACGGGTGACGCACTCTTCGAGCCGGTAGCGTCTGGCGAGCTTGTGGCCGCTGTGGAGTCCGGGTGCGGCCACCGGGGCCGGGTTGATGCGTTCGCCATCCGTTTCGGGCATGGAACTGTCCGCGGCTCGTCCGTTCTGCGTGTCCACCCCGTCGGCCGTGGCCTTGGCCGCCTCTGCGGCCGACGGCTCGTCGCCGCCGTTGTCGGCCACGTCGACGGCAGCTGTGCTACGTTCCGCCACCGTCGTCCCTGCCTCCCCATCCGTTGCGCGCTGTCGGCCAGTCTGCGAAGCCATGCCAATTGTGCCCACAGTCCGACGCTATGCACGACACGCGATGGGGCCCGACGGTTGTGCGCATCAGCGACCCAAACGTCCGCGGACCATTCCGACCATCGAGTTGAGCTCTTCGACGCGCATCCGCTTCGCGGCGACGAGGAAGACGGCAGCCAGGGCGATGAAGCCGGTGACCAGCGCCGCGAGGGAACCGCCGGCTCCGTTGCCCAGCCACTGGGTGACCCCGTACGCCACGGCACCCGCCACGGCGGCGGCGGGGACGCAGGCTCCGATGAGACGGGTGTAGGTGCGCATCACGTGGGCGCCGTCGAGGTCACCGCCGAGCCGGGTGCGCAGCCGGCGCCAGGCCACGCCGACACCGACCGCGTAGCCGAGGCCGTAGGCGGCGGCCATGCCGACGACGGCCCAGCGCTCGGGGAGGACCAGGAAGGCGATGACCGAGACGCCCGCGTTCACGGCGGCGACGATGACCGTGTTGTAGAAGGGCGTCCGGGTGTCCTCGTAGGCGTAGAAGCCACGCAGGACGACGTACTGCACGGAGTACGGGATCAGGCCCAGGCCGAAGGCCATGAGGATGAAGCCGATGTTCTGGGCGTCGTCCGCGCCGGAGCCGGCGTAGAGCAGCGTGGCCATCGGGACGCCGAGCGCGAGGAACGCGAAGGCGCAGGGCACGATCGCGACGGCGGAGGTCCGCAGACCGTAGGAGATGTCGTCGCGGACCGCGGCGGCGTCGCCGTCGTGGGCGGAACGGGAGATGCGCGGCAGGACCGCGGTCATCACCGAGACGGTGATGATGGCCTGGGGCATCTGCCACAGCAGCAGCGCGTAGTTGTAGCCGGTGATGCCGGTACCGCCGTGGCCCTGCTTGGCGGCGACCTCGCCCGCCCAGGTGGCGAGCTGGGTGACGACGACGAGACCGATCTGGTTGGCGAGGACGAAGAAGAACGTCCACTTGGCCAGGCCCGCGGCCTTGCCCAGCCCGTGGCCCTTCCAGTCGAAGCGCAGGCGGGGCCGGAATCCGGCGTCGCGCAGGTACGGAATCATCGCGAGGGACTGGACCACGAGGCCGAGCAGGGTGCCCAGACCCAGCAGGCGCACGCCCTCGGGGGTGATGCCGGATTCGTTCATGCCGGTGGAGGTGAATCCGCCGAACGCCCAGATGAAGGCGCCGAACGTGGCGATGACGACGACGTTGTTGAGGACCGGAGTCCACATCATCGCGCCGAACCGGCCGCGGGCGTTGAGGATCTGACCGAGGACCACGTGCACGCCCATGAAGAACATGGTGGGCAGGCAGTAGTGGGCGAAGGAGACCGCGACGTCCATCCGGTCCGGGTTGTCGGCGATCGTCGGCGACATCATCGTGATGAACACCGGGGCGGCGAGCACGCAGATGACGGTGACCGCGCCCAGCAGGACCATGACCAGGGTCAGCAGCCGGTTGGCGTACGCCTCCCCGCCGTCCTCGTCGTTCTTCATCGCGCGGACGAGCTGCGGGATGAAGACGGCGTTCAGCGCACCGCCGCCGACGAGGACGTAGATCATCGTCGGCAGGGTGTTGGCGACCTGGTAGGTGTCGTTCAGGGTGACGACGCCGATGGCGCCGCCGATCACGAGGGTGCGCAGGAAACCGGTGATGCGGGAGACGATCGTGCCGGCGGCCATCAGCGCGCTGGACTTGAGCAGGCCGGAGGCCTTCCCGGCGGGCTTGGTCGGGGCCGGGGTCGCGACGGGCGCCTCTTCGGTGACCGTCCGCGGGACGGCTTCCTGGTCCCGGTAGAGGTGCGCGAAGGCGTCGGGGGCCGGCTGGTCGTCCGCGGTCTCGGTCACGAGCGAGTCGACACCGACGAACCGGGTGGTTGTGGCGTGGTCCCCGTACGGCATGTGGCGGGACGGACCGTCCGGCTCGGGCGGCGGGGTCTGGGCCCAGACACGCGGATCCGGGCCGTGGGAGGGCGCCTGCGGGGCCGCGTAGAGCGGTCCGGCCTCCTGGTAGGTACCCGGCGGCGGCGGGGGGTGAGAGGCCCGGTCGTACATGACCTCGGTGACCGGGTCCTGTGCGGACAGGTCCTGCGACCGGTACGGGTCGTAGTCGTAGGCATCCTGGACATACGGGTCGTGATCCGGCGCGGGTGCGGGCGGGGGAACCTGCCCGGGCACCGGGGTACCCGGAGCAGCGCCCTGCGCGGGCGACGGCCCACCAGTGCCCTGCGCGCGGTCACCGTCGTACGGCGCGTTCATCGAAACCCCACCTCATCGTCCCCAGGCCCGACCGGCCACGGCATCGCATCAACGGTCCACTGTCTCACCCGCGCCGGACCCGCCGGTGCTTTGCGGTTCGGTGTCCGGGGACTCGTCACTCGGCTGCGTGCTCTCCTCGGCCGCGGTACGGGCCGCCACGCGCTTGCGACTGGCATACATCTTGATGCCGGCCAGCACGAGGAGAAGCACACCACCTGCGATGACGAGCATGACGGTGGGGGTGACCTCGGTCGCCTCGACCGTGAACTTGCGCTCCTTGCCGTAGGGCACGCCCTGCTTGGTGAAGAGCTGCGCGGTGACCTCCACGGGACCACTCGCGGTCGCGTTGGCGGTGAACTTCAGGGTCTGGCTGTGGTCGGCCTGGACGGTGACCTCCTGCTCGGCGACACCGCTGTCGTCGAACATCAGACGGGTCGGGTTGGCCGACCGCACCCGCAGGACCAGGTTGTGGACGTCCTGGACCAGGCTGTTCTGGACACTCACCGGGATGGTCGCGCTGTGTCCGGACAGGGTGGCGTCCGACTTGGGGATGACCTTGACCTTCTCGGTCAGGCCGAGCAGATACTCCTGTACCTGGTCCCGGTACACGCGGGCCTCTTCGGGCCGGCCCCGCCAGGACGTGGACATCTCCCGGTTGGTGGTGTTCCCGAACGGGATCTCCACGCGTTCCGGCGCCGCCAGGATGACCTTGAAGTGGTCGAGGGTGTTCTGCGTGGTGCGGATCTTCTCGAACGCCGAGACCGGCAGTTCCTGCTTGCTCAACGACTCCGGGTACTGGCCGGCGCCGGGGACCTGCGTGGCCGCGCCCGGGTCGGGCTTGGCGGCCGCCGCGGCCTCCAGGTCGGAGGGCTGGGCCCAGCGCCCGTTCTGGAGCCCGCGCAGGGCTGCGGCCATCGTTCCCACCTGGCTCACGGACGGCATCCGCTGCGGGGTGACGACGAAGCTGCGCTGCTCCTCGGTGTTCTGCAGGTTGAGGGCCAGGGTGTGCGCGAGGAACCGCTGCACGGCGAGGGTGGAGTTCCCGGCGCTGAGCATGTCGCCCTGGAAGGCCGTGGAGAGCTGGGCGTCGGCGACGACGGCCGTGGTGCCCGCGCCGATGGGGCGGGCGGCCGAGGGCGTGTAGCCGAGGGAGCCGTTCTCCTGGAGGCTGTCGCTGCGGGTGAGCACGTTGTGCGCACCGGCCGAGGTGGCGACATTGACGATCGAGGGGTCGATGGCTCCGTCCACGGGCCAGGAGAAGTCCGTGGACGGGGTGACGTGCAGGACCGTCTCGACGGCCTGCTTCGCCTTGTCGGTGGCAGGCCTCAGCTGGCCCAGGGTGCCCGACACGTCCTTGCCGTGATGGGCGAGGGAGGCGATGTCGGGGTCGGCGAAGGGCAGCGCGACGACCTTCTTGCCCTGCACCGCGGTTTCGAGATCACTCAGCCACTTCTCCGCGACGGCCTTGTTCTTGCCCTGGAGGGGCTTCCCGGCAGGGTCGGGGTTGCGGATCCGGTAACCCTTGGCCATCGCGTCGACCGTGTAGAGCAGGTCGGGATCGATGACCCAGGTGATGGGGAGGTCCTTGCCGAGCGAGACCATCTGCCCGAGCCGGCCGGCGGGTCCCAGCTCGGCCGCGAGGGAGTCGTCGATGAAGACCGGGGTCTGGGTCTCGTCCGAGCCGGTCTCCGCCGTCACACGGGTGGTGGAGATCAATGGCCACGCGTAGCTGAGGTTGGAGCGCTTGGCCGCGGCTTCGGGCTGCCACGGGAGGAAGGTCCGCTGGATGCCGAGGACCTGCTCGTACGGCTGGCCGGCGGTCTCACCGGACACGGAGACGCCGAGCTGGTACACGCCGTCCTTGCCCAGGTCCAGCTTGTTGACCGGGACCTTGATCGTGAATTCCCGGCTGACCTTGGACGGTAGCGAGTCGATCTTCACGGCGAAGGCGGGATCGATCTCGGCCGGATCGGTGCCGGGCCGGAAGCCGCTGCGGTCCGCGATGTCGTCGATCGCCGAGCGGTCCCCGACGACGGGACCGACCCGCAGACCGACGTGTGCGCCCTTGATCGGTTCGCTGCCGTTGTTCACCACGGTGCCCGAAATGGTCAGCGTGTCGGTCTTGACCGGAGCGCTGGGTGCCACCTCGCTCAGCTGGACGTCCACGGGGGACTCGGCCGCCTGGGCCGGCGGGGCGGGGGCATAGACCAGAGCGGCCAGCACCGGTGTCCCGGCGAGCATGACGACTGCCCGCCGCAGCCAGCGGCGCCGGGCAGGGGCCGGAACCGCCCCCTGGATTTCTGCCGCCTCGGCCACGCGTTTCGCCCGTCCTCGAAGTGTCAGTGGTCGTCCTTTGTGCGTCCACGCATGGTAACGAGGCCCGCTGTGCGCGAGTGCCGCGCCTTGCTCCACATGATCGGCTCCGCCTCCGGGCCGGTGTGGGGCGGGGTGGCCGCAAAACGCGGCGGCCCGGGGCGGGCGGGCCACGTACCCTTTTCTGTTGTGCCGAACGCCAATGAAGACAGCCCCAGTGCCCTGAGTCAGGTGCAGAGCCGCGCGGTCAGTGAACTGCTGCGGGTCGCCCCTGTCGCCGACGAACTCGGCCGCCGATTCCAGGAGGCCGGCTTCCGCCTCGCCCTGGTCGGAGGGTCCGTTCGCGATGCGCTGCTCGGGCGTCTCGGCAACGACCTCGATTTCACCACCGACGCCCGCCCCGAGGACGTCCTGAAGATCATCAGGCCGTGGGCCGACTCGGTCTGGGACGTGGGCATCGCCTTCGGCACCGTGGGAGCGCAGAAACTAGGCTTCCAGATCGAGGTGACCACCTACCGCTCGGAGTCCTACGACCGGACCTCGCGCAAGCCCGAGGTCTCCTACGGCGACTCGATCGAGGAGGATCTGGTCCGCCGGGACTTCACGGTGAACGCCATGGCGGTCGCGCTGCCCGAGAAGGTGTTCGTGGACCCGCACGGCGGCCTGGAGGACCTCCGGGAGGGCGTTCTGCGCACCCCCGGCACCCCGCAGGACTCCTTCTCGGACGACCCGCTGCGCATGCTGCGTGCGGCCCGGTTCGCGGCGCAGCTGGACTTCGAGGTCGCTCCGGAGGTCGTGGCGGCGATGAAGGAGATGTCCGAGCGGATCGAGATCGTCTCGGCGGAGCGGGTGCAGGGCGAGCTGAACAAGCTGCTGCTGTCCGCACACCCCCGCAAGGGTCTGGGTCTGCTCGTGGACACCGGGCTGGCGGACCGGGTGCTCCCCGAGCTGCCCGCCCTGCGGCTGGAGAGTGACGAGCACCACCGTCACAAGGACGTCTACGACCACTCGCTGATCGTGCTGGAGCAGGCGATCGACCTGGAGGAGGACGGCCCGGACCTGGTTCTGCGTCTGGCCGCCCTGCTGCACGACATCGGCAAGCCGCGCACCCGCCGGTTCGAGGGCGACGGCCGGGTCTCCTTCCACCACCACGAGGTGGTCGGAGCGAAGATGACCAAGAAGCGCATGACCGCGCTGAAGTACTCGAACGACATGATCAAGGACGTGTCCCGGCTCGTGGAGCTGCACCTGCGCTTCCACGGCTACGGGGACGGGGAGTGGACCGACTCGGCCGTGCGGCGCTACGTACGCGACGCCGGTCCCCTGCTGGAACGGCTGCACAAGCTGACCCGGTCCGACTGCACCACCCGGAACAAGCGCAAGGCCAACGCGCTCTCCCGTACCTACGACGGTCTGGAGGAGCGCATCGCGCAGCTTCAGGAGCAGGAGCAGCTGGACTCGATCCGGCCCGACCTGGACGGCAACGAGATCCAGCATGTGCTGGGCGTCGGGCCCGGCCCGGTGATCGGCAAGGCCTACGCGTTCCTGTTGGAGCTGCGGCTGGAGAACGGTCCGATGGAGCGTGACGCCGCCGTCACGGCGCTCAAGGAGTGGTGGGCCGGCCAGGCCTGAGGCGTCCGGGGCGGTCGATGTTTCACGTGAAACATCGACCGCCCCGACCCATCGCCCCCTGATGTTTCACGTGAAACGTCGCTCCTGGTGTCGCAGCAGCGCCGCAGTGAGGCCGTAGAGCAGGGCCACGCTCACGATCAGGGTGACGGACTGCCCGTCCGCGGGAAGCATGAGCGAGGCCACGGCGGCCGCGCCGACGAAGGCGACGTTGAAGAGCACGTCGTAGACGGAGAAGACCCGACCGCGGAACTCGTCGTCCACCCGGGACTGGATGACGGTGTCGGTGGAGATCTTGGCGCCCTGGGTGGCGAGTCCCAGGACGAAGGCCGCGACGAGCATCGGTCCGACGGCGAAGAACAGACCGAGTGCCGGGACGAGCAGCGCCGCCGTCCCGGCGCAGACGGTGATCCAGCCGAGGTTGCCCAGACGTTCGACGATCCAGGGCGTGACGAGGGCGGCCGCGAAGAACCCGGCGCCGGAGACCCCGATCGCGATCCCCAGGAGGGCCAGCCCATCGGACTCGTTGTCCGACCAGGAGTAGCGGCAGAGCATGAGCAGCATCACCAGGAGCGCGCCGTAGCAGAAGCGCATCATCGTCATCGCGGTGAGCGCCAGGCGGGCGTCCCGGCGGCCGGCGAGGTGACGCAGGCCCTCGGCCATGCCCCGCACCGTGAGGGCCACCCCCTCGCCGATGGAGGGGTGGACCCGCCCGGGGGGCTGGTCCGGGCCGAGGAGATCGACGGCCAGTCGCAGGGAGACGAGCGCGGCACAGAGATAGAACGCGGCGCCGAGGAGCACCACGAGGGCGTTGGACTCGACGGCCAGCAGCCGTACGAGGAAGGCCAGGCCGCCGCCGGCGGTCGCCGCGAGGGTTCCGGCGGTGGGCGAGAGGGCGTTCGCGGTGACCAACTGGTGGGGGCCGACGACCCGTGGCAGGGAGGCGGCGAGTCCGGCCAGGACGAAGCGGTTGACGGCGGTGACCGACAGAGCCGAGGCGTAGAACAGCCAGTCGGGGACGTGCGCGACGATCAGCACGCCGGTGACACAGGCGAGGAAGGCCCGCAGCAGGTTGCCGTAGAGGAAGACCTGGCGTCGCCGCCAACGGTCCAGCAGCACTCCGGCGAAGGGGCCGATCACCGAGTAGGGCAGCAGCAGTACCGCCATGGCCGAGGCGATGGCCGCGGGCGAGGTCTGCTTCTCCGGGGAGAACACCACGTAGGTGGCGAGTGCGACCTGGTAGACCCCGTCGGCGGCCTGGGAGAACAGCCGTACGGCGAGCAGGTTGCGGAAATCCCTCAGGCGCAGGAGTACGCGCAGATCACGTACGACGGGCATGAGGGAAAGGGTCACACACACCGAGGGTCCCCGGGCACATTGCCCGGGGACCCTCGGTGGAAGAGCAGCCGAAGACCAGGTGTCCGGAAGGATCTTGGTGCTTCGCTTCGCTTCGCGCCGCGCGGACGCGGTGAGCGGTTTAGCGCTCGACCTCGCCCTTGATGAACTTCTCGACGTTCGCGTAGGCCTCGTCGTCGAAGTACTGCACCGGCGGGGACTTCATGAAGTAGCTCGAAGCCGACAGGATCGGGCCACCGACGCCGCGGTCCTTGGCGATCTTCGCCGCGCGCAGGGCGTCGATGATGACACCGGCGGAGTTCGGGGAGTCCCACACTTCGAGCTTGTACTCGAGGTTCAGCGGAACATCGCCGAAGGCGCGGCCTTCGAGGCGGACGTAGGCCCACTTGCGGTCGTCGAGCCAGGCGACGTAGTCGGACGGGCCGATGTGGACGTTCTTCTCGCCCATGTCGCGGTCCGGGATCTGCGAGGTGACGGCCTGCGTCTTCGAGATCTTCTTCGACTCGAGGCGGTCACGCTCCAGCATGTTCTTGAAGTCCATGTTGCCGCCGACGTTGAGCTGCATGGTGCGCTCAAGACGGACACCGCGGTCCTCGAACAGCTTCGCCATCACGCGGTGCGTGATGGTGGCGCCGACCTGCGACTTGATGTCGTCGCCGACGATCGGGACACCGGCCTCGGTGAACTTGTCCGCCCACTCCTTGGTGCCGGCGATGAAGACCGGAAGAGCATTGACGAAGGCGACCTTGGCGTCGATGGCGCACTGCGCGTAGAACTTCGCCGCCTGCTCGGAGCCGACGGGCAGGTAGCAGATCAGGACGTCGACCTCGCGGTCCTTGAGGACCTGGACCACGTCGACCGGAGTCTCGGCGGACTCCTCGATCGTCAGGCGGTAGTACTTGCCCAGGCCGTCCAGGGTGTGGCCGCGCTGCACGGTCACGCCCGCGTTCGGGACGTCACAGATCTTGATGGTGTTGTTCTCGCTGGCGCCGATGGCGTCCGAGAGGTCGAGGCCGACCTTCTTCGCGTCGACGTCGAACGCGGCGACGAACTCGATGTCACTCACGTGGTAGTCGCCGAACTGGACGTGCATCAGACCGGGGACCTTGGCCGCCGGGTCGGCGTCCTTGTAGTACTCGACGCCCTGCACCAGCGAGGCGGCGCAGTTGCCTACGCCGACGATGGCTACGCGAACCGAACCCATTCCGGTTGCTCCCTGTTTGTTCTCGGACGAGGCCTGCGAGATGCAGGCCTCACTTTGCAGTTTCGTCGGACGGACCGGGTCGTCTCTGATCCCGTCCCGCCCGCTCGCTCTCGATGAGCTCGTTCAGCCAGCGCACTTCGCGCTCCACGGATTCCATGCCGTGGCGCTGCAGCTCAAGCGTGTAGTCGTCGAGCCGCTCCCGTGTACGGGCGAGCGAGGCGCGCATCTTCTCCAGACGCTCTTCCAGCCGGCTGCGGCGACCCTCCAGCACCCGCATGCGCACTTCTCGTTCGGTTTGACCGAAGAAGGTGAAGTGGGTAGCGAAGGACTCGTCCTCCCAGGTGTCCGGGCCGGTGTGGGAGAGGAGCTCTTCGAAGTGCTCCTTACCTGCTGCCGTCAACCGGTAGACGATCTTGGCGCGGCGCCCTGCGAGTGAAGCGGCGAGAGCGTCTTCCGGGGCGTTGCCCGGTTCTTCGATCAACCAGCCGTTGGCGACGAGCGTCTTGAGGCAGGGGTACAGGGTTCCGTAGCTGAACGCCCTGAACACCCCCAGCGAGGTGTTGAGCCGCTTGCGGAGCTCGTAGCCGTGCATGGGGGACTCGCGAAGCAGGCCGAGGACGGCGAATTCGAGGATGCCTGAGCGCCTGCTCATCCGCCTGCCTCTCCTCTGCCCCTGAGTTTATGTCGAGCTGATGTATCGACTCGATACATCCAGACGATAGAACGGGTGGCCCCCGGCGACAAGGGGTGACGTGGTGACCGGCGTCACATCACTAATTCGACGTACGCAAGTTGCCTGATTTGGGGTGAACTTCGGCACTGATTGGGTTTTGACCGTGCGTAGTCTGTGCGGCATGACACCGGGGGGAACCGGAATGCACCGCCGCTGCCAGGCCACTCGCCTGCCCGAGGAGTAGTCGTTCGATGAGCGAGCATCGCCGTAAACCGCCGCAGCAAGCCCAGGGCGGCGGTCGCGCCGCGTCCCGCCGGCCCGCGCAGCAGCGCCCTGGCCGCGGCGCCGGGGCGGGGCATGACGCCCGCGCGGCGTCTCCCAGCGCTTCGTACGCGGAGCAGTCCCCCTCCCGCAGCCGGGGCGAGGCCCGAAGAGCCGCCCAGAGAGGTTCGGCCGGGCGCGGTCGAGGTGACGGCCGGCCGGGCAGATCCGGAACCGGCGCGAACCCCCCGAACCGCCGGCTCGTCAACTACCCCCGGTCCGACAGGTACGGGTGGAAACGGTTCGTCCCGTCCTGGAAGCTCGTGAGCGGCACCACGCTGGGGTTCTTCGCGGTGATCATCGCGGGCGCCGGCATCGGTATCGCCATGGTGAGCACGCCGGACGCCAACAAGGCGGCCCAGGCGCAGAACAACGTCTTCTACTGGGCCGACGGCAGTCAGATGGTCGCGACCGGTGGTTCCATGAACCGCCAGATCGTGCAGATCGACGAGATCCCGCTCTCGATGCGCAACGCGGTCATCGCCGCGGAGAACGAGTCCTTCGAGACGGACAAGGGCGTCGACCCGATGGGCATCGCCCGGGCCGTGGTGAACATGGCCAAGGGCGGCTCCACCCAGGGCGGCTCGACCATCACGCAGCAGTACGTGAAGAACAACTTCCTGGACTCCGAGCAGACGCTCAAGCGGAAGGTGACCGAGCTCTTCATCTCGATAAGGCTCGGTCTCACCGCGCCGAAGGACGAGGTGCTCGCGGGCTACCTCAACACCGCCTACTACGGCCGCGACGCCTACGGCATCCAGGCCGCCTCACGCGCCTACTTCGGCAAGGACTGCAAGAACCTGACCCCCTCGGAGAGCGCCTTCCTGGCGTCCGTGCTCAAGGGGCCGAACCTGTACAACCCGGACGGCGGCCTCGGCACGGCGGCCACCCCCGAGCTCAACGAACAACGCGCCCGCCAGCGCTGGGCCTGGGTGCTCGACCGCGAGGTCGTCGTGGGTCGGATGGACCAGGCCGAGCGCGCCAAGTACACGGAGTTCCCCGCGCGCGTCGAGTCGGAGCAGGCGCGCGGATTGTCGGGCCAGACCGGCTACCTGGTCGAGACGGCCAAGCAGTACATGATGAGGAAGCTGCACATCAGCGCGGACAAGATGGCCCTGGGCGGCTACCAGATCCGCACCACCTTCGACAAGGCGAAGGTCGAGGCCCTGTCCAAGGCCGTCGACGAGACCCGCAAGGACTTCCTCGACGAGAAGCACCGGCCCAACACCGACACCCACGTCCAGTTCGGCGCCGCGTCGGTGGACCCGAAGTCCGGGGCGATCGTGGCCCTGTACGGCGGGCCGGGCATGGACAAGAAGCATTTCACCAACAACGCCGACACCCAGGGCGTCCCGGTCGGTTCGACCTGGAAGCCGTACGTGCTGGCGGCCGCGATGGAGTACGGGACCCAGAACTCCGACGGTGAGGGGATCTCGGTCGACAGCAAGTACAAGGCCGACGACCTCACCGTGATCAACAACCGTGCGGGCAAGCCCCTGCGCGGCAAGAATGGCGAGCCGTTCAAGCAGAAGAACGAGAGCACCACGCCTTACGGGTACGTGACCCTCAACAAGGCGATGGAAAGCTCCATCAACGTCCCGTTCGCCCAGCTCGTCTTCGACGTCGGCCACGACAAGGTCCGCGAGGTGGCCAAGTCCACCGGCATCCTCGAAGACTCGATGGATCCGAACGACAACGCCTCGTTCGCGCTGGGAACCTCGACCCCGAGCGCGATCCGGATGGCCGACTCGTACGCCACCTTCGCCGCTTCGGGCACGCATCACGAGCCGTTCTCCGTGACCAGCGTGAAGAAGGACGGCGTGGAGCTTCCCGGCTTCGAGGCTCCCAAGCCGCAGCGGGCCATGGACAATGCCATCGCGGACAACATCACCAAGGTCCTGGAGAACGTCGTCCAGAACGGCACCGCGATCAAGGCCAAGAAGCTGGAGCGGCCCGCCGCCGGCAAGACCGGAACCACCGACAAGAACAAGTCGGCCTGGTTCGTCGGCTACACCCCGGAACTGTCCACGGCCGTCACCTTGTTCCGCAGCGACCCCAACGCCAAGGGGCAGGCGCTGCAGTCCATGAACGGCGTCGGAGGCATCGACTCCATCCACGGTGGTGACATCCCGACCGTGATCTGGACCGAGTACATGCGCGCGGCCCTCAAGGGGGTGCCGATCAAGCAGTTCCCGGAGCCCGACGAGATCGGCGTGATCGCCCACGCCTCCGGGGCGCCGACTCCCACGCCTCCGGCGCCCTCCCCCTCGGCCTCCCCCTCGCCCTCGCCCTCCCCGTCGAGCTCCCCGCCCAAGGTGTCGCCGTCCCCCTCCAAGAGCGACGACAAGCCGACCTGCCGTCCCTGGCAGGTGTGTGAGGGGGACCCCGACGGCGGCACCACCAACGGCAACGACATCGGTGGCCTGATCGGCGGCGGGAACGGCGGCGACAACGGAGGTGGCGCGGGAGCCGGCGGGGCATCCGACGGCGGGGCAGGCGGAGACCCGTCCCCGTCCACCACGGGCAGGCCGGGCCGTCCGGGCGGCGGCAGCTGGGGCACCACCACCGGTGTCGGCGGCTGACCGGTCCGCCACCACTGCTCGACGAGGGCCGTCGCACACCGTGCGGCGGCCCTCGTCCGTGCCCGGCCCGGTACGGCAGGATGAGCGCATGACGAAGGTGCACGAGGACCGGCCCGTACTGCCCACCCAGCAGGACGAGGTCGCCGCGGCCGGCAGCGAGCTCATCGGCGGCCCGCTGGGCCGCCATGCCCGGTTGGGCGGCCACTGGCTGACCCCGGTACGGGTGGTGGTCCTCGTGGCCCTCGGGATGTTCGCGCTGGGCATGGCGCAGAAACTGCCCTGCTACGAGTGGGCGTGGTTCCGGGGGGCCGGCTCGCAGTACACGCACGCCTGCTACTCCGACATCCCGCACCTGTACGTCGTACGCGGCTTCTCCGACGGTCTCGTCCCCTACTGGGACCGGCTCACCGGTGACATGGAGTACCTGGAGTACCCGGTGCTGACCGGGCTCTTCATGCAGGTGGCCTCCTGGCTGACGCCCGGCAGCGGCTCCATGCAGCATCGCGAACAGATGTACTGGATGGTCAACGCGGGCATGCTGATGGTCTGCGCCGCGATCATCGCCGTGTGCGTCGCCCGCACCCACCGCCGCCGGCCGTGGGACGCGCTGCTGCTGGCCCTGGCGCCCGCCTTCGCGCTCACGGCGACGATCAACTGGGATCTGCTCGCCCTCGCCCTGACCGCCGTTGCGATGCTCATGTGGTCCCGCGGGCGGACGGTGCTCTTCGGTGTCTTCATCGGTCTGGCCACCGCGGCCAAGCTCTACCCGGTGCTGTTGCTCGGGGTGCTCTTCGTGCTCTGCCTGCGTGCCGGGAAATGGCGCGCGTTCGCCGGTGCCTTCCTCGGCACGGTCGGCGCCTGGCTCGTGGTGAACCTGCCCGTCATGATCTTCGCTTGGGACGGGTGGACGAAGTTCTACACGTTCAGCCAGGAGCGGCCCATCGACTTCGGCTCGGTCTGGCTGCTGATCTCCCAGCGCTCCGGGAACCCCCTGGAGGACGCCAACACCTACGCCACGGGTCTGACCCTGCTGCTCTGCGGCGGGATCGCGCTCCTCACCCTGACGGCCCCCCGACGCCCCCGCTTCGCCCAGCTGGCGTTCCTCGTCGTCGCCGCCTTCATCCTGGCCAACAAGGTCTACTCGCCGCAGTACGTCCTGTGGCTCGTCCCGCTCGCCGCCCTGGCCCGGCCGCGCTGGCGCGACTTCCTGATCTGGCAGGCCGGCGAGGTCGTCTACTTCCTCGGGATCTGGTTCTACCTCGCCTACACCTCCAGCGGGGACAAGCACCAGGGCCTGCCCGTGGAGGGCTACCAGGTGGCGATCGCCGCCCACCTGCTGGCGACGCTCTACCTCTGCGCCGTGGTCGTACGGGACATCCTGCTGCCCGAGCGCGACGTCGTGCGCCGCGACGGATCGGACGATCCCTCGGGAGGCGTCCTGGACAGGGCCGAGGACGTGTTCGTGCTGTCGGACGCGGCGAGGGCGCCGCACAAGGCGACGCCCTCGGAGGGACAGCGGGTCGACTGGGGTCAGAACCCCGGTCATTGACCGGAACGGATCAGGCGTCCAACACCCGGTCGAACTGCGTGGTGGTGTGCCGCAGGTGCGCCACCAGTTCGTCGCCCACCTTCGGCTCGGTCGCGTCCGAGGGCACGAACAGGATCGACACCTGCATGTGCGGCGGCTCGGCGAACCAGCGCTGCTTGCCCGCCCACACGAACGGGGACAGGTTGCGGTTCACGGTGGCCAGACCCGCGCGCGCGACGCCCTTGGCACGCGGCATCACCCCGTGCAGGGCCTTGGGGGCCTCCAGACCCACTCCGTGCGACGTACCGCCGGCGACGACGACCAACCAGCCGTCGGACGCGGCCTTCTGCTGCCGGTAGCCGAACCGCTCGCCCTTGGCCACGCGGGTGACGTCGAGGACGGCGCCGCGGTACTCGGTCGCCTCGTGGTCGCCCAGCCACAGTCGGGTGCCGATGCGGGCCCGGAAACGGGTCTGCGGGAACTGCTGCTGGAGCCGCGTCAGCTCCTCGGCCTTGAGGTGGCTGACGAACATGGTGTGCAGCGGCAGCCGGGCCGCGCGCAGCCGATCCATCCACCCGATGACCTCCTCGACGGCGTCCGAGCCGTCGGGGCGGTCCAGCGGCAGGTGCAGGGCGAAGCCCTCCAGGCGGACGTCCTCGATGGCGGAGTGGAGCTGGCCCAGGTCCTGCTCCGAGACTCCGTGGCGGCGCATCGAGCTCATGCACTCGATGACCACGCGGGCGCCGACCAGACCGCGGACCCCGTCCACGGAGGACACCGAGCGGATCACCCGGTCCGGCAGCGGCACCGGCTCCTCGCCGCGCCGGAACGGGGTGAGGACGAGCAGGTCACCGCCGAACCAGTCCTTGATGTTCGCGGCCTCGTAGGTCGTCCCGACGGCGAGGATGTCGGCGCCCATCCGGGTCGCCTCCTCGCAGAGCCGCTCGTGGCCGAAGCCGTAGCCGTTGCCCTTGCAGACCGGGATCAACCCGGGGAACCGGTCAGCGACCTGCTTCTGGTGCGCACGCCAGCGCGCGGTGTCGACGTAGAGCGTGAGCGCCATGCCCGTCCGGAGCCTCTCTGGAAAGCCGCTTGGT
Source organism: Streptomyces sp. H27-H5 (assembly GCF_026627505.1). Classification (GTDB taxonomy): domain Bacteria; phylum Actinomycetota; class Actinomycetes; order Streptomycetales; family Streptomycetaceae; genus Streptomyces. The sequence continues at coordinate 68,669 of NZ_JAPNLK010000029.1, forward strand.
ACAGCGGTGCTGTGTATGGGGGTGGGGCGAAAGTGCGGGTCAGCGGCGGGACATGTAGATGTCGAGCGCCTTGTGCAGCACCTTGTTGAGCGGGAAGTCCCACTCGCCGACGTACTCGACGGCCTCGCCGCCCGTGCCGACCTTGAACTGGATCAGACCGAACAGGTGGTCGTTCTCGTCCAGCGTGTCACTGATGCCGCGCAGGTCATAGACGCTCGCGCCGAGCGCGTACGAATCGCGGAGCATGCGCCACTGCATCGCGTTCGAGGGCCGCACCTCGCGCTTGTGGTTGGCGGACGCCCCGTACGAGTACCAGACGTGCTGGCCGACGGTGATCATCGTGGCCGCGGCCAAGGGCTCGCCCTCGTGCGTCGCGATGTACAGCCGCATCCGGTTGGGGTCCTCGGAGTTGAGGGCCGTCCACTGGCGCTGGAAGTAGCTGAGCGGACGCGGGCGGAACTTGTCGCGCTCGGCCGTGATCTCGTACAGGTGCTGCCAGGTCGGCAGGTCGTCGTAGCCGCCCTGGACCACCTCGACGCCGGCCTTCTCGGCCTTCTTGATGTTGCGGCGCCACAGCTGGTTGAAGCCCTTGAGGACGTCGTCCAGCGAGCGGTTGGCCAGCGGTACCTGGAAGACGTAGCGGGGCTGGACGTCGCCGAATCCGGCGCCGCCGTCCTCGGCCTGCTGCCAGCCCATGCGGCGCAGCTTGTCGGACACCTCGAAGGCGCGGGGCTCGATCACCGAGGCCTCCACGTCACGCAGGCGCTTGACGTCGGGGTCCTGGATGCCCGCCTTGATGGCCGCCGAGTTCCAGCGACGGATGACGACGGGCGGACCCATCTTCACGGTGAAGGCGCCCTGCTGCTTGAGGTGGCTCAGCATCGGCTGGAGCCACTCCTCCAGATTCGGGGCGTACCAGTTGATGACCGGGCCCTCGGGGAGGTAGGCGAGGTACCGCTTCACCTTGGGCAGTTGGCGGTACAACACGAGTGCGGCACCGACGAGTTCGCCGGATCCGTCGAACCAACCGAGGTTCTCGGAGCGCCACTCGTTCTTCACGTCGGCCCACGCCGGGACCTGGCAGTGGCTAGCGGAGGGCAGGCTCTGGAGGAAACCCAGATGCTGCTCTCGGCTGATGGTCCTCAGGGACAGGCTCATGCGGGGTGCTCCTCCGGCGGCTTCGCTGGCTATGGCGCGAAGCCTACTGCGACGGGGGCACCACCCTTCTGGGGGACGGGCCGGGCACCGGCCGCCGACGGCCGGTGCCCTTGTGGCGGAGGTAACCCGATCAGCTCAGCCAGCCGCCGAAGAGACCGCCGTGCGCCATGCCGAGGTAGAAGCCGATGGCCGAGGCGCCAAGCCCGATGATCAGCGCGAAGCGCTCGCGTGTCGTCACCGAGATGAACTGTCCGTAGGCGCCCGTGAGGATCCCGACCAGCCCGGTCCACGAGCTGAGCAGGTGCAGATTGTCGAAGAAGCCCGTGACGAACGCCACGGCGCCGAGGATCAGGGTGGCCGCCAGCAGGGTGTCCTGCAGCGGATGGGGCTTGCCGTCGGTCGCGAAGAGCGAGATGGCGGACTGGGGCCGCGTTGCCTGTGCCATCGGAAGGCACCTCCTGGCTGAAGCAGAGCGGTGCTGCGGGGCCTCCTCCGGCGGAGCCGGGGGCATAGCACCGAGCACACCCGATGCATACAGAGTGTGGCCCTCTCCCGCCGGATTTCAACCGGAAGGAGTCGAGCAGGTAGTCTGTACGGTCTGCGCGGTGTCTGCTCTGTGGATGCCGTGCGTACGCATCACGACCCTCCTGCCACGGAACGACCGTGGCCGCTGAGTCCAAAGGAGGTGGGTTCCACATGCGTCACTACGAAGTGATGGTCATCCTCGACCCCGATCTCGAGGAGCGCGCTGTCTCCCCGCTGATCGAGAACTTCCTCTCCGTCGTCCGTGAGGGCAACGGAAAGGTCGAGAAGGTCGACACCTGGGGCCGTCGTCGTCTCGCTTACGAGATCAAGAAGAAGCCCGAGGGCATCTACTCGGTCATCGACCTTCAGGCCGAGCCTGCGGTCGTCAAGGAGCTTGACCGACAGATGAACCTGAACGAGTCGGTTCTCCGGACCAAGGTCCTTCGCCCCGAGACCCACTGAACTTCGGTCAGCGGTAATCGGGACCGAGTAGCACAGCAGCCCAGCAGCAATCCCCGCCGAGAGGTTCATCCATGGCAGGCGAGACCGTCATCACGGTCGTCGGCAATCTCGTCGACGACCCCGAGCTGCGCTTCACCCCCTCGGGTGCGGCGGTCGCGAAGTTCCGTGTCGCGTCCACTCCCCGCATCTTCGACAAGCAGACCAATGAGTGGAAGGACGGCGAAGGCCTGTTCCTGACCTGCTCGGTCTGGCGTCAGGCGGCGGAGAACGTCGCCGAGTCCCTTCAGCGGGGCATGCGCGTCATCGTGCAGGGCCGGCTGAAGCAGCGGTCGTACGAGGACCGTGAGGGTGTCAAGCGCACGGTCTACGAGCTGGACGTCGAGGAAGTCGGCCCCAGCCTGAAGAGCGCCACGGCCAAGGTCAACAAGACCAGCGGTCGCGGTGGCCAGGGTGGATACGGCGGCGGCGGTCAGCAGCAGGGTGGCGGCGGTGGCAACTGGGGCGGAGCCCCCAGTGGCGGCGCGCCGCAGGGCGGCGGAGCTCCCTCCGACGACCCGTGGTCGTCCAGCGCGCCGGCCGGTGGCCAGGCGCAGCAGGGCGGCGGCGGGGGCGGTTGGGGCGGAAGCTCCGGCGGCTCCGGCGGTGGCTACTCGGACGAGCCGCCCTTCTAGGGCAGCTCGAACCCCCACTTCTTGATCACACAGGAGAGACACAATGGCGAAGCCGCCTGTGCGCAAGCCTAAGAAGAAGGTCTGCGCGTTCTGCAAGGACAAGACCGTGTACGTGGACTACAAGGACACGAACATGCTGCGGAAGTTCATTTCCGACCGCGGCAAGATCCGTGCCCGCCGCGTCACCGGCAACTGCACGCAGCACCAGCGTGACGTCGCCACGGCCGTCAAGAACAGCCGTGAGATGGCGCTGCTGCCCTACACGTCCACCGCGCGATAAGGAAAGGGTGACCGAACAATGAAGATCATCCTGACCCACGAGGTCAATGGCCTCGGTGCCGCAGGTGACGTCGTTGACGTCAAGGACGGCTACGCTCGCAACTACCTGATCCCGCGTCGCTTCGCGATCCGCTGGACCAAGGGTGGCGAGCAGGACGTGGCGCAGATTCGCCGCGCCCGCAAGATCCACGAGATCGCGACCATCGAGCAGGCCAACGAGATCAAGGCCAAGCTCGAAGGCGTGAAGGTCCGTCTGGCCACCCGCTCGGGTGACGCCGGCCGTCTCTTCGGTTCCGTCACGCAGTCCGACATCGCCACGGCGATCGAGGCTTCGGGTGGCCCGAAGGTCGACAAGCGCCGCGTCGAGCTGGGCTCGCCGATCAAGACCCTCGGTTCGTACCAGGTCTCCGTGCGTCTGCACACCGAGGTCCTCGCGAACGTGGGCGTCGAGGTCGTCGCCGCCTAAGTGCTGCGCATGAAGGGCCGCACCCCCTTGGGGGTGCGGCCCTTCATCGTTTCCGGACGTCCACTGTGGCCAATGGCCGGGCGTGGCGGGGGACGAGCGGCGCGATGTTTCACGTGAAACGCGGTGTTTCACGGTTTCACGTGAAACAAGCGAAGCGGTGCGTGCTGATGTTTCACGTGAAACACCGTCCATCGGTGGACCCTGATGGACTCGGCGGCCGGTGGCTCAGCGAGTGGCCCCGGCGACCAGCCAGCGGCCCGAGCGGGCGCGGAGCTGGAGCGTCACCATGCGGACCAGCATCATCAGGGCCATGGCCCACCAGAGGGCCGTCAGGCCTCCTCCGAGGGCCGGGACGAGGAGAGCGGCCGGGGCGAACACGGCGAGGGTCAGCAGCATGGCCCAGGCCAGGTAGCGGCTGTCTCCGGCCCCCATCAGGACTCCGTCCAGGACGAACACGATGCCCGACACCGGCTGGGAGAGCGCCACGACCAGGAGCGCGGGCATCAGGGCGGACTCGACCGCCGTGTCACCGGTGAACAGGGGGATGAAGACCGGGCGGGCCACGGCGACCAGCAGTCCCAGGACGATGCCCGCGACGATCCCCCACTGGACCATCCGCCGGCAGACCGCCTTGGCACCCTCGGTGTCCCCGGCTCCCAGGTAGCGGCCGATGATCGCCTGACCGGCGATCGCGATGGCGTCCAGGGCGAAGGCGAGCAGGCTCCAGAGGGAGAGCAGGATCTGGTGGGCGGCGACGTCGGCGTCGCCGAGCCGCGCGGCCACGGCGGTGGCGATCATCAGGACCGCACGCAGCGACAGCGTGCGGACCAGCAGCGGTACACCTGCCTGCGCGCAGGCTCGGATCCCCGCCGGGTCGGGGCGCAGGGAGGCGCCGTGCCGACGGGCTCCCCGCACCACCACGACCAGGTAGGCGGCGGCCATGGCGCACTGGGCGATGACCGTGCCCCAGGCGGAGCCGGCGATGCCGAAACCGGCCCCGTAGACGAGAGCGACGTTCAGGACGCCGTTGAGCGTGAACCCGCCGATGGCGACGTACAGCGGGGTGCGGGTGTCCTGGAGGCCGCGGATGACACCGGTGGCGGCCAGCACCATGAGCATCGCGGGAATGCCGAGGGCGGAGATCCGCAGGTAGGTGATCGCGTACGGGGCCGCGTTGTCGGAGGCTCCCAGGAGGGAGACCAGCCAGGGGGCCGCAGGCAGGACGACGGCGACGACGGCGGCGCCCAGCAGCAGCGCGAGCCAGATGCCGTCCATGCCCTGGCGGATCGCCGCCGGGAGATCCCCCGCGCCCACCCGGCGGGCGACCGCCGCGGTGGTGGCGTAGGCGAGGAAGACGAAGACGCTCACGGCGGTGGTGAGCAGGGCGGCGGCGACGCCCAGACCGGCCAGCTGAGGTGTGCCGAGGTGTCCCACGATGGCGCTGTCGGCCATCAGGAAGAGGGGTTCGGCGACGAGGGCTCCGAACGCGGGGACTGCCAAGGCGAGGATCTCGCGGTCGTGTCGTCTCGGCGCAGCCTTCGGCGCTGTGGAGGCCTGTGTCATGTGCTCAATCTAATCTTCCACAGGTAATGGATGCAAGGGTCTTTGGATCCTTACCGAAGCGCTGACTTGGGTGTTCTTCCCACCCCATTGGGGGCGATCTTGAGACAGTGGCGAAGAAATTTCTTCCCCACGGCTAGATCGGCAAGAAATCGCAGCTCAGAGTGGGTGTGGGGGGTGGTCGGGTGATTTTGTCCACAGCGTCGTCCCCCGGTCCGTACACAGCTTGGAGGCAGTTACCCACAGCATTGGCGCCGTCGTCCACATCTCATCCACACACCCTGTGGATAACAAGATTGGCTGAGGTCGCTCGCGGCCCTACCGTGGTGCGTTGCCCCGACGTGCCGACAGCCGATTCGGGTACCCCAAATGTCAGAGCCGTGTCGTAGAAAGAGTGACACGGCGAGGTCCGCGCAGCGGACGGGAGGAGGCGGCCCGGTGAGCATGCCCGAGCCCATGGACGACCCCTGGGCCGACAGCGGTCCAGGTGACCGTCTGCCCGCCCGCTCGCGCCGTAAGGGAGAGGGTCGCGGCCGCGGGGACGACCAGCAGGACCAGAGCCGCGAGGGAGGCTCCTGGGACGGTGGGGGCGGCGGCTTCGAGCGCGTTCCGCCGCAGGACCTCGACGCCGAGCAGTCGGTGCTTGGAGGCATGCTGCTCTCGAAGGACGCCATCGCCGACGTGGTCGAGGTCATCAAGGGCCACGATTTCTACCGGCCGTCCCACGAGACCATCTACCAGGCCATCCTCGACCTGTACGCGAAGGGCGAACCGGCCGACCCGATCACGGTCGGCGCGGAGCTGACCCGGCGCGGCGAGATCAGCAAGGTCGGCGGCGCCTCGTACCTGCACACGCTGGTCCAGTCCGTGCCGACGGCGGCCAACGCCGAGTACTACGCCGAGATCGTCCACGAGAGAGCCGTTCTGCGGCGCCTCGTCGCGGCCGGCACGAAGATCACGCAGATGGGATACGCGGCCGACGGCGATGTGGACGAGATCGTCAACAGCGCCCAGGCCGAGATCTACGCTGTCACCGAGCAGCGCACCTCCGAGGACTACCTGCCGCTCGGCGACATCATGGAAGGCGCCCTCGACGAGATCGAGGCGATCGGTTCGCGCAGCGGCCAGATGTCGGGAGTTCCGACCGGCTTCACCGACCTGGATTCGCTGACCAACGGCCTGCACCCCGGCCAGATGATCGTCATCGCGGCCCGACCCGCCATGGGCAAGTCGACGCTCGCGCTGGACTTCGCCCGCGCCTGCTCCATCAAGAGCAACCTGCCGAGCGTCATCTTCTCCCTCGAAATGGGCCGCAACGAGATCGCGATGCGCCTGCTCTCGGCCGAGGCCCGCGTGGCGCTGCACCACATGCGCTCGGGCACGATGACCGACGACGACTGGACGCGGCTGGCCCGCCGCATGCCGGACGTGTCCGCCGCGCCGCTGTACATCGACGACTCCCCCAACCTGTCGATGATGGAGATCCGGGCGAAGTGTCGCCGGCTCAAGCAGCGCGCCGACCTGTCGCTCGTGGTCATCGACTACCTCCAGCTGATGCAATCGGGTGGCTCGCGCCGCCCCGAGAGCCGTCAGCAGGAGGTCTCGGACATGTCCCGAAACCTGAAGCTGCTGGCCAAGGAGCTCGAGGTGCCGGTCATCGCGCTCTCCCAGCTGAACCGTGGTCCCGAGCAGCGCACCGACAAGAAGCCGATGGTCTCCGACCTGCGTGAATCGGGCTCGATCGAGCAGGACGCGGACATGGTGATCCTGCTCCACCGCGAGGACGCGTACGAGAAGGAGTCTCCCCGTGCCGGCGAGGCGGACCTGATCGTGGCGAAGCACCGTAACGGCCCCACCGCCACCATCACCGTGGCCTTCCAGGGTCACTACTCGCGCTTCGTGGACATGGCCAACACGTGATCCGCAGGGGTGCGGCGGGCTCGTCCCCGCCGTTCCCCCGGCGTCCCAGCGGACACCTGTCGCCGGTGTCGTCTGCCGTCACCGATCCCCGGATGTGCCGGCGACCGCAGGTCCGCAGCCGGCCGGCAGGCCGGAGACCACCAGGGCGACGGCTGCCTCCGGGGTGTGGGCCTCGCCGATCACGCTCCGGCGGGACGGCGCGTACACCCGGTACCGGCCGTCGCTCAGGGGATCGACGTGCGGTACGTCCCGTGAGTACGGAATCCCGACGCACGTCGTGAAGTGCAGGGACCGGTGGCTGGTGAACGGATAGAGCCGGCGCAACTTCGGTTCGGCGTAAGCGGCCTCGGCGATCCTCAGGGTCGATCGCGCGTAGTAGAACAGGTCTTCCTTTCGCCGCAGACCTTCCAGGAGCAGGCGCCACCCGACGGCGACGGCGTCGGCGGGGCCGCGTTCGTGTGCCCGTGCCAGTTCGGTGACCGTGACGAACGGGGCCGCCTCGTGGATCTCCCCGAGCGTCGCGCCGTTTCGCCAACCCTCCAGGGCCAAGGCCATCTCCGCGAGGTCCGGGGTCGAGCCCGAGATCAGTCGAACTCCCCTGCACCACCCACTGAGGATGAACTGTCGCTCCGCGGAACCCAGCGTGACCCAGCACGTCTCCCGGCCGACGACCTCGCTCGCGACGCCCGCGGATCGCAACGGATCCGATTCCTTCACCAGGACCGGACCCCAGGGGAGCGCCAGCTCGGCGGCCACCGCCTCCAGCGCTGCGGCGAGGCCGCCGGCGGACATCAGGTCCGGATACGGATCGGGCTCCATGGGCGACGGCTCGCGGCAGCTCGGGTCGGCAGAGTTCGAAGTCACCGCCCGAGTCTCCCGCCGATGCCGAGAGGTTCGCCGTCACTTGGGAATATCCACCCGGGAAAATTCCAGATGGGTATGAACCGGGGCAACGTATGATCGCCCGAACTCGTGAACGATGGGAGGTGCGGACGGTGAAGCTCGGAGAGGCACTGGCGGAACGCGCTGAGGCCACGCGTCGCGTGGAGCAGTTGCGCGCGCGGGTCGTCGGCAACGCGCGGTACCAGGAGGGCGAGACGCCCGCCGAGGACGCGGCGCGGCTGCTGGCCGAGACCGGCGAGGTACTGGACGCCCTCGAAGCGCTGATCCGGCGGATCAACCGGACCAACGCGGCAGCGGACATGGGACCTGACGGAACGATCACCGACGCGCTCGCGCGCCGGGACGTCCTGCGGCTGCGGCACTCGGTGGTCAACGCCGCGGCGGACGCGGCGGCGGGCACGGGCGAACGGGGATACGGCCGCCAGCTCCGTTCCGAGCTGATGATGCTCTCCGCGCTCCCGGTCGCCGAACTGCGCGGCCGGGCGGACGCCCTGGCCCGGGACATTCGCGAGCTGGACGTGCGGATCCAGCGGGCGAACTGGGCGGTCGACCTGCTGGACTGAGCGGGTCCGGCGAGTGAGGGCGATGTGGAGCAGGTAGTCGCTTCGGAGGCGTGCACACACCGAGGGCCGGCGGTTTTCCGGCCCACGCCTGGCGCGTGGAGAGCAACGCGGGGGTTCGACTCCCCATCGACGGCGCAGCTCAGCACCGCGTACAGGTAATGGTGCACATCGCACGGCACATCACCACGTGCAGATCCGAAGCGGTGAGGGCGGGTTCGGGGTTTTCCACATCGTGGCGGTCGGTCGTGCGGTCGGTCCTTGCGGTCGGCCGCACGAGCGCCGCGTGACCTACCGGGCGGAAGGTGTGTCGGCCGGTGGAGCGGGAGCACGGGAAATGACGCGCACGCGGGGCGCATGGCCTGAGAGCCTGAGGATCATGGACACTTTTTCCAAAGACCTGGAACTGCTTGCCGCCACCCGACGCGCGCTGAGGCACCGGATCGCCGTCGCCCAGCGCGACGGGCGCGCCCCCTCGGTCGTGGCGGCCGTCGCTCGGGGTGGTGAGGTGGTCTGGGAGGGGTCTCGTACGAGTGTCGAGGGCCATGGCCCCGATGGGGACGTGCAGTACCGGATCGGTTCGATCACCAAGACGTTCACCGCCGTGCTGGTGATGCGGCTGCGGGACGAGGGTCTGCTGAGCCTCGGGGATCCGGTGGAGAAGTACCTGCCGGGGACGGGTGTCGGCGAGGTGACGGTGCGGCAACTGTTGGCACACACCGCGGGGTTGGCCGCCGAGACACCGGGTGAGTGGTGGGAGCGGACTCCGGCCGCCCTGCGCCCTGGGCTCTCCGACGTCCTGGGAGAGCGGCCCCTGCTCCACGAGCCCGGCACCCGGTTCCACTACTCGAACCCGGGCTACACGCTGCTGGGATCCCTGGTGGAGGCCCTGCGGGGGATGTCGTGGGAGGAGGCGCTCCGGGCCGAGGTGTTGGAGCCGCTCGGGCTGGACCGTACGACGGCGGCGCCGAAGGCTCCGCACGCGGGGGGCTGGGCGGTCCATCCGTGGGCGGACGTGATGATGCCCGAACCGTCGGAGGACCTGGGTCTGATGGTCTCGGCGGGCCAACTCTGGTCCACGACGCGGGACCTGGCCAGGTTCGCGATGTTCCTCGTGCGGGGTGACGAGCGGGTGCTGAGCAGCGAGTCGCTGCGGGAGATGCGTACATCGGCCGCCCCGACGGAGGGTGTCGCCGAGCCCGGTTACGGGTTCGGACTCCAGCTGATGGACGGCTCCGGGCGCAGACTCGTGGGGCACGGGGGGTCGCTGCCCGGCTTCGTCGCGGGGCTGTGGTTGAGCGAGACGGACGACGTGGCGGCGGTGGTGCTGGCCAACTGCACGTCGGGCCTGTCGGCGACGACGGTGGCCGTGGACCTGGTGGCGATCGTGGCGGAGGCGGAGCCCCGGTTCCCGGAGCCGTGGCGGCCCTTCCGCGAGGCCGATCCGGTGGCGCTGGACCTCTGCGGCCCCTGGTACTGGGGTACCTCGGCCCAGGTGGTCCGGTTGACCGCCGACGGAATCCTGGAGTTGGCACCGGTCGGGACGACGGGTCGTACCGCTCGCTTCCGCGCCGAGTCGGACGGGAGCTGGACGGGCCTCAACGGCTATTACGCGGGGGAGACGCTCCGGGCGGTACGTGGGGCGGACGGTTCCGTGAGCCATCTCGACCTGGGCTCCTTCGTGTTCACGCGGGAGCCGTACGACGCCCAGGCTCCGGTGCCCGGCGGGGTGGACCCGCAGGGTTGGCGAGGCATCGGCTGAGCACCCCGGACCTATGCCACCAGCTCTCGTTCCAGTGGAGTGCGGAAGCGGGGGGTGATGCGCGCGTCGCCGATCCATTCCGAGAGGCGGGCGGCCTCGGTGGTGACCGCCTCACCGGCCGCGCGGCCGGGATCGCCCAGCAGCCGCCAGACGATCTCGCCGTCGGGTCGCTGGGCCCAACCGCCGATGATCTCGCCGTTCCACCAGACGGTGGGGCCGATGTTGCCCGCGTAGTCGAACAGGACGCTCCGGTGGGCGGGATCGAGGTGGAAGCCGCGGTCGGCCCAGCCCATGGCACTCGGGTCCAGCCCGGGCAACAGCGCTGCCCAGGGCTCGACGGCCGGCTCGGGTCCGAGGTCACCGGGGCTGACGAGGGCGCCGGTGCCGTCGTCGAGGCGGACGTGGTCGGGGCCGACGACGACCAGGGCCTTGCGTACGTCGGTGAGGGTCCAGCCGGTCCACCACTTGAGGTCGGTTTCGGTGGCCGGCCCGTACGCGTGCAACCAGCGGCGGGCGATCTCGGCGCGCGCCTCGGCGGCCGGCACGGCCGGCCACAGGTCGGTGTGGACCCAGCGGTACTGGCCGGAGGTCCAGGAGCCGCGCGGGCGGTCACGGCGGATCCGGCCGTCCGCGGCCAGGAGCCTGATGACGCGGGTGGCGACACCGGTCTCGGTCTCGTACTTCTTGCCCCGGCCCACGGTGATCTTCTGCCGCAGAGCGGGCACGGCCGCGGAGAGTTGGCTGCCGGTGGAGGGGCCGAGCCGATCGAGGGCGTCGAGCGCGGCCATCTCGACGCGGGCGAGCCAGTCCGCGTCGAGACCCTGGCCGTCCTCGTCGAGGTGCTTGAGGAAGGTGCGGCGCTCCTTGGCGGCGATCCCCCGGGCCGTGGACGCGTCCACGTAAGGGGCCAGCTCGGCGGAGACGGCGAAGAGCGTGTTGCGCATGCTCAGCAGCCGTACGAGGCTCACGTCCTCGTACAGCGCCTGCTCGACGGCCGCGGCACCCACCCCGGTGAGGCGGGCGCGGGCCGACAGGAACACGGTCGCGGCGTCGGTGGCGTGCAGGGCCACGACGGCGTCCGCGGCTTCGTGCACGCGGGTGGCGCGGGCCGAGGGAGCCAGCCGGTGCCGACGGCCGAGCCGGTGGCGGCGCTCGGCGGTGGTGACGAGGGGGAGGCTGGGGCTCATCCTCCCGATCGTAGGCCGGACCGCCGCGGACGGCCCGGCCATTCGGTGCGGTCCGGTCCGGTCCGGTCCGTCAGAGTTGGAGCTTGAATCCGACGTGGGAAGCGGTGAACCCGAGCCGCTCGTAGAAGCGGTGGGCGTCGACCCGCGTCACGTCCGAGGTGAGCTGGACCAACTGGCAGTTGTCCAGACGGGACTGCTCGATCGCCCACTCGATGAAACGGGTGCCCAGACCGCTGCCGCGTTCGTCGGCGTGGACGCGCACGCCTTCGATGATGGAGCGCGAGGCTCCCTTGCGGGAGAGTCCCGGGACGATGGTGAGCTGGAGCGTGCCCACGACCCGGTCCTCGCGTACGGCGACCACCAACCGCTGGTTGAGGTCGCCGTCGATGTGCTTGAGGGCCGCGATGTACGGGGCGAGATCGTCCGGGGACTCACGGGTCGCCCCCAGCGGGTCATCGGCGAGCATGGCGACGATGGCAGGCAGGTCGGCCTCGGTGGCCGCCCTGATGGTGAGTTCGGCGGGGGTGTCGGTCATGTGTGGTGGTTCCTTCCTCAGCCCGCGGCGACGGTGAGCGGTGCCCAGCGCCGGGCCCAGTCACCGGGGAGACCGGGGATGTCGCGGGTCATGACGGCGTTGAAGGCGATCGAGGCGAGTCCGCGGTCCTTCAGCCAGGCGAGGAGCTCGTTGTGGCGAACGTCGACATCGGTGCGCAGGGGGCGTTCGGTGGTGGCGGCCAGCGCTGTCACGAGCGACTGGGCCACGAGGGTGTCCCGGGCGATCAACGGGCCGATGACATGGGTCTCCATGTTGGGCCAGAGGGCCGCGTAGCCGATGAGTTCGCCGGAGCCGTCCTCGGCGACGAGCAGTCGATCCGCGAAAGCGGGCAGCCGCGTGATCATGTGCATGCGATCGGTGCCGAACACCTCGCTGTCCAGCCCGATGATCCGCCCGATGTCCTCGGCGGTGGCGGGCCTGATCGAGGTCTTTCCGGCGCCGGAACCCCTGGCCGTCGGCGGCTCCGCACGGAAGGTGCCCGTCAACATCTCGGCGCGGCCCGTGGTGTCGAAACCGAGCTCCTCGTAGAGCGGTCGGCCGTAGGGGGTGGCGTGGAGGGTGAGCGCGATGCCCTGGAGAACGTGGTCGCAGACGTGCGTCATGAGGCGGCGGCCGATGCCCTGACGTGCGTACCGGTCGGCCACGAGGACCATGCCGATGGCGGCGAGGTCCGGTGCGGCCGAGGTACCGCCGTATCGGGTGACCACGCAGGCCGCGGCGAGGCCGCGCCCGTCGGGGGCGTCGATGCCGTAGCCGTCCCCGGCGGCAAGGAGCAGCCCCCATTTGTGCTCCTCGCGGGGCCAGCCGCGGTCCTCGGAGAGGTCGGCGCAGCGACGGAGATCGTCCATGGCCAGCGCGCGGATCGGCAGGTCGGTGAGCTGTGGTGGTGTCACCCGACCAGACTGGATCATGAGTCGGTGGGGAGTCCAGAGGATTCCGGGAATCGGCTCACGTGAGGACGCGGAGCGCGGGAGCGGGCGCCGGCGAGCGGTGCCGTCCGGGCCGGGCGCGGATGTTTCACGTGAAACGGCTCGATGTTTCACGTGAAACGTGGCGCGATTCCGGCGACGACGGAGTTCGTTTCACGTGAAACACGGTGTTTCACGTGAAACACACCGGCTAGCCTCGACCGCTATGAAGCTTCTCCACCTTTTCGATCTCGACGGAACCCTGATGTACGGGTCGGCCGCGCCGGTGGAGATCTCCCGGCAACTCGGCGTGAGCGAGGAGATCGCCGAGCTTGAGCGAGCGTTCGCCGCGCGTGAGATCGGACCGCACGAGTTTTCCGTCGCCGCCCACGCGCTGTGGTCGGGATTGACGTCCGAGCACGTCAGGGCCGCCTTCGACGGTTCGCCGTGGTTGGCGGGGATCCGGGAGGTCTGGCAGGAGATCCGGGAGCGCGGGGACCACTGCGCGGTGATCTCCCTGTCACCGTCCTTCTTCGTGGAACTGCTGCTGGAGTGGGGCGCGGACGCCGCGCACGGCTCGCTCTATCCGGAGGTGCCGTTCACCCGGCCCCTGGATGTGGCGGGGATCCTGACGCCCGAGCTGAAGGTCGATGTCGCGGACCGACTGTGCGCCCGGTTCGGGGTGACCCGGAGTGACTGCGTGGCCTACGGGGATTCCTTGACCGACGCGGTGCTTTTCGAGGCGGTGCCGAGGTCCGTGGCGGTCAATGCCAGGCCGTATCTGGCGGAACGCGCGACGTACGTCTATGAGGGTCGGGATCTCCGCGAGGCTTACCAGCTTCTGGGGTCGCCGCGCCCGGGAGTTCAGGCATCTTAAGGGGAAAGGGGGTTCGAGACTCGGAATTTCCCCATTCCCGCGCAGTGCTCTTGGGTGGCCGGCACGCTGTGAAGCCCGGAACCACGGATTCGAGGCCGTGGCGTGTGCAGACCTACCGAGATTCTCGAAGCGAGGCACCGCATGGACGCTCCGTCCACCAGATCGGCAAGACGGCGGACGGGCCGGATACCGTCCGGGGAAGGTGAGGTCGAGCCGTCCCCCGATGCCGTGCTCATCCGCCGGACCCTGGCGGAGATCGCGCCCGTCGCCGACCGAGTGACTTCGTACTTCTACGCCCTCGTGTTCACCGGGCACCCCGAGGTGCGGGGCATGTTCCCCGTGGCCATGGACACCCAACGCGACCGCCTGCTGAAAGCCCTGCTGACCGCCGCCGAGCACATTGACGACCCGGATGTGCTCGGCCCGTATCTGCGCCGCCTGGGCACCGGCCACCGCAAGTACGGCACGATGGCGGGCCACTATCCCGTGGTGGGCGAGGCGCTGTTGGGTGCCCTGGCCCGCTACGCCGAGCTGACGTGGGGGCCGGAGACCGAGGCTGCGTGGGTGCGGGCGTACACGGCGATCTCCCAGATCATGATCGACGCGGCGTCCGAGGACGAGATCAAGGCACCGGCCTGGTGGCACGCGGAAGTGGTCTCCCACGACCTGCGCACCTCGGACATCGCGGTGCTGACCGTCCGGCCCGACCAGCCGTATCCGTTCGTCGCCGGGCAGTACACGAGCCTGGAGACCCCGTGGTGGCCCCGGGTGTGGCGGCACTACTCCTTCGCCTCCGCCCCGCGCGCGGACGGCTTGCTGTCCTTCCACGTCAAGGCCGTCTCGGCGGGTTGGGTCTCCAACGCCCTGGTACGGCACGCCCGGCCGGGCGACGTGCTGCGCCTGGGCCCTCCGGCCGGTTCGATGGTGGTGGACCACACGACCGACAACGGGATGCTGTGCCTGGGCGGCGGTACGGGGATCGCCCCGATCAAGGCACTGATCGAGGACGTGGCCGAACACGGGGAACGACGCCCGATGGAGGTCTTCTTCGGTGCGCGCAGTGATCACGACCTGTACGACAAGGACACCCTGCTCGGACTGCAGCGCTCGCACCCCTGGCTGTCGGTGCGTCCCGTGATCGGCGGCGGGCTGGACGGACAACTGCCGCAGGCGGTCGGAGAGCACGGGCCGTGGAGTTCGTACGACGCGTTCATCTCGGGCCCGCCCGCGATGATCCGCAGTGGTGTGGACGCGCTCAAGCGGATCGGGATTCCCGGGGAGCGGATCCGCTACGACGCCGTGGAGGAGCTGGCGGGCGTCGGGGGCTGAGACCGCGGGACGCCTGCCGGCTCGTCGAGGGGCTCAGCCCAGGTCGGCGGCGTGCATGGCGCGCACGCCTTCGATGTTGCCGTCGAGGTAGTGGCGCAGGGACAGCGGGACGAGATGCACGGCGGCGATGCCGACCCGGCTGAACGGCACGCGGACGATCTCGTATTCACCTTCGGGCTCGTCGATCTCGGGGCCGTGGCGTTGGTCCGGGTCCATGGATTCGAGGTGGCAGACGAAGAAGTGCTGCACCTTCACGCCGGTGACGCCACCATCGGCAATGTGCTCGACGGTGTCGACGAAGCAGGGGACCACATCGGTGATCTTCGCACCGAGTTCTTCGTGGACCTCGCGATGGAGGGCGTCGACGACGGTGGCGTCCGAGGACTCCACTCCACCGCCTGGGGTGAGCCAGTACGGGTCGACGCCGGGCCTGGTGCGCTTGATGAGGATCAGGTCGTCACCGTCGAGCAGGATCGCGCGGGCGGTGCGTTTGACCACGGGGCGTTCGGTCATGGGAGAAGAGTGGCCCAGACTTCCGCTTCTGAAACGCGGGCCCGGGAAACGGACGGTTCCGGGCGGAGCGGCTCACCAGTCCGCGGCCGAGTGCAGGAGCTGGTCGTGGGCCCGGGCGAGATGGGCGAGGGCCAGGCTCCCGGTGCGTACGACGAGGAACCAGGTGCGCAGGGGTGGCACGGCGGGCTCCAGCAGCGAGACGATCCGACGGCTGTCGAGGGCGTCCTGGCACAGGTAGCGGGGCAGGACGGCGAGTCCCGCGCCGGCGCGGACGCACTCCAGCACCGCCCTCAGGTCGGGTGCGATCACGGTGGCGGCGGTGTCGGGCAGGCTGTCGAACACGGCGGCCCAGTAGCGGGTGACGAGGGGCAGGCTCTCGTGGACCTCGACCACGGGGATGCCGTCGAGGGCGGCGCTCGCGCCGGCCCCCTTCTCGCGCAGCGGTTCCGGATCGACGAGTGCGGCCCAGTAGGGAGCCGCGACCAGGACCTGTTCCTCGTCGCAGAGGGCGGTGGCGGTGAACAGGGAGCCGCGCGGCCGAGCTGTCGTGACGATGAGGTCGTGCTGTCCTGAGGCCAGGCCGTCGAGGTTCTCCTCGGCGTCGGGGTTCAGGGCGGTGCGCAGGGTCTGACCCTGACCGACCAGCGGTGTGAGGGCGGGGAGCACGCGCAGGCTCAGGAACTCGGGAGGCCCGGCGACGTGCAGCGTGCGTAAGCCCCCGGTTGCCTCCCGTTCGGTCTCGGCGATCCGGAGCAGCGCGTCCAGGTGCGGGGCGGCTTTGTGCGCGAGTTCGTCCCCGACGGCCGTGGGGGTGACTCCCCGGGCGCGGCGGTGGAACAGCGGTCGCCCCAGTTGGCGTTCGAGGGTGCGTATCTGTGAGGTGACGGCCGGCTGGGACAGCCCGAGGAGCGTGGCGGCGCGGGTGAACGAGCCCGCTCGGTGCACGGCGACGAAGGTACGCAGCAGGGCCAGGTCCATGAGGGCCCCTCTCGGTGGGGGCCTTCAACTATAAATATCCCGATAGGCCCCTGTCGTTACCGTGATTGGACTCTGACAGACAGTCAACTAGCCTTGTCGACGTGGTTCTTCGCACATGGAACCCGAGGCGGTCCGAGCCACCAGGGGGGAGGCTCGGACCGCCTTCTCCTTGCCGTTCAGTGGCCCTGACCGGCGGAGTCGAGGGCCCGCAACACATCGGCGACCAGGTCCTCGGTGTCCTCGGCCCCGGCGGAGAAGCGGATGAACCCCTCCGGCACGGCGTCGCCGCCCCACCGTCCACGCCGCTCGGCCGTGGACCGTACTCCCCCGAAACTCGTGGCGTCCTCGACCAGTCGCAGGGCGGCCATGAAGCGTTCCGCCCGTTCGCGGTCCGCCAAGGTGAAGGAGACCACCGAGCCGAAGCCCTGCATCTGTCGGGCCGCCGTCTTGTGCGACGGGTCCGAGGGGAGGCCCGGGTAGCGCAGTCCGCTCACGTCGCCGCGGTCGGCGAGCGCTTCGGCGACGGCCAGGGCGTTGGCCCACTGACGCTGGGCGCGCAACTGGATGGTGGCGAGGGACCGGTGGGCGAGCCAGGCCTCCATGGGACCGGGGATCGCACCGACGATCTTGCGCCAGCGGCGGACGGCCGCCGCGAGATCGGGGTCGAGGCACACCACGTAGCCCAGGAGGAGATCGCCGTGGCCGGTGAGTCCCTTGGTGCCGCTGGCGACGGAGAAGTCCGCGCCGAGTTCCAGGGGCCGCTGCCCGAGCGGCGTGGCGAGGGTGTTGTCGACGGCGACCAGGGTTCCGCCGGCGTGCGCGGCGGCCACGAGGTGCTGTACGTCACACACGTCGAGTCCCGGGTTGGAGGGGGTCTCGATCCACAGCAGCCGGGCCCCCTCGAGCTCGGCCAGCTGGGCTTCGTTTGCGGTCGGGGCGGTGCGCACGTGGATTCCGTACGCCTCCAACTGCTCGCGGAGCAGCGGCAGGGCCTGGTAGCCGTCGTCGGGAAGGACGACGGTGTCGCCGGTGCGTGCCTGGGAGAGCAGGACGGCGGAGATCGCGGCCATGCCGGAGGCGAAGACGATCGTCTCGACACCGCTGCGGCCGGGCGCCTCCAGTTCCCCAATGGCCCTCTCCAGCAGGGTCCAGGTGGGGTTGGTGTCGCGGCCGTAGGTGTACGGGCCTTCGACGTCGCCGGGCAGGTGGAAGTGCGCGGCGAACACCGGCCCGGGCAGGGTCGGCTCGTTCTTGACGGGTTCGGGCAGGCCGGCGCGGACGGCCCGGGTGCCGTCGCCGTACCCGTCGGTTCCGGGGGTGTGCGGATCGTTCACGGGCTGGGCTCCTTTACCGCCGCGCGTACGGCGTTCAGCAGGCCGGGGCTCGCGGCCTCGACCAGTTCCAGGCATTCCTCGAAACCGTCGAGAGAGCCGTAATAGGGGTCCGGTACGTCCGGTCCGTCGTCCCGCACGGCGCGGGCATCGGGGTCGTGGGAACGCAGCAGCCGCACCTTGGCGGCGTCCTCGGGGGTGGGGGCGAGCGCCCGCAGCTCCCGCAGGTGACCGGCGTCGAGTGCGATGACGAGGTCGAGTCGCTCGAACCACGAGGCCTGGAACTGTCGGGCCCGGTGGTCCAGCGCGTACCCGGCGGCCTCCAGCACCGATATGGCGCGCGGGTCGGCGCCGTCGCCCTCGTGCCACCCGCCGGTGCCGGCGCTGTCCACCGCGATCCGGTGGGCGAGCCCCGCTTCGGCGACGTGGGCGCGGAAAACGGCCTCGGCCATGGGAGAGCGGCAGATGTTGCCCGTGCAGACGAAGCACACGCGGTACATGGGCCGTCCGTTCAGTTCTTGTCGGGCAGGGCCAGGTTCACGGCCCAGGAGACGATGGAGATGATCAGACCACCCACGAGGGCGGTCCAGAAGCCGTCGACGTGGAAGCTGAGGTCGAACTGCTTGGCAAGCCAGGAGGTCAGCAGCAACATCAAGGCGTTCACGACGAGGGTGAAGAGGCCGAGGGTGAGGACGAACAAGGGGAGTGAGAGCAACTTCACCACGGGCTTGACGATGAAGTTGACCAGGCCGAAGACCAGGGCGACCAGGATCAGGGTGATCGCGCGTCGGCCCGTGCTGCTGCCGTCGTCGAGTGTGATGCCGGCCAGCAACCAGATGGCGACGGCCAGGGCCGCCGCGTTCGCGAGCGTCTTGATTACGAAATTCGTCATGTGCCCGATCGTTGCAGAGAAGATCCTGGCGGGACATCGGCAGATCAGCGGATCCCGCGGCACCACGGAGCAAGGGGTAGAGGAACGATGAAGGTCTTCCGGCTGGATGAACTCGAATCGGAGCGGGCCGCCAACGACGGCGCCTATCTCCAGTTCCTGCGGGAGCGGAACATGTCGGTCGGTCTGTACGCGCTGGACGCGGGGCAGAGCGACCCGCAGCAGCCGCACCGGCAGGACGAGGTGTACTACGTGGTGAGCGGCCGGGCCTCGATCACGGTCGGGGAGGAGACGGAGACGGTGGCCAACGGCAGCGTCGTCTACGTGCCGGCCGGAGTGCCGCACAGGTTCCACCACATCACCGAGCCGCTCAAGGTGTTGGTGGTGTTCTCCCCGCCGGAGGGCTGAAGGCGAGGGTCGGGCCCCTGATCCCCCTAGGGGTCGGATCAGGGGGTTCCGGGGGCTCGCGGGGCCCCGTTCGAAGTCGTGGCCTCCTAGTGCAGCGCGTCGCAGGTCCTTTGCCGGTTGGGCGTGGCTGGATTGGTGACGCTGTGTGAGCGCGCAGGCATCCTGCGGGAAGCGGTCCTCGGACGACCCGGCTTCGGTCCGGCACACGGTGGG
>NZ_JAPNLK010000002.1 GCF_026627505.1 Streptomyces sp. H27-H5
AGCGGCACCCCCGAGGACGCACTCGACACCGCCTGCCACCTCCACCTCACCGGTCTCGACACCTGACACGGGCAAGCGCACGCCAAGCCCGACGTCAACCCCCGAAGGATTTACGACGCAGACCACTAAGGCCGAGTTCCCCACAGCTGTGCCGATTGCGGGTGGCACCGATGTGATGGTCGAGATCAACTTCGACCACCGTCGGCCGGAGTACCTCCTGGACCTGAACCGCATCGGTCTCCTGCGGGAGTGGGAGGTCGGCGAGGATGTTGTCCGGCTCGGCGCCTCCGTCCCGTACACGCAGATCATGGAGAACCTCCGCACGGAGCTGCCCGGTCTCGCGCTCGCCTCGCACACGGTCGCGTCCCCGCAGATCCGCAACCGCGGCGGCGTCGGTGGCAACCTCGGTTGCGCCTCGCCGGCCGGTGACTCCCACCCCGCGCTGCTCGCCGCGGGCGCCGAGGTCGAGGTGGAGTCCGTACGCGGCTCCCGCCTCATCCCGATCGACGAGTTCTACACCGGTGTGAAGCGCAACGCGCTGGCCGCCGACGAGCTCATCAAGACCGTCCACGTCAAGAAGGCGGACGGCCCCCAGCAGTACTCCAAGGTCGGCTCCCGCAACGCGATGGTCATCGCGGTCTGCGCGTTCGGCCTGGCGCTGCACCCCGAGACCCGGACGGTCCGCACCGGCATCGGATCGGCCGCGCCGACCCCGATCCGCGCGAAGGCCGCCGAGGAGTTCCTGAACGCCGCGCTCGAAGAGGGCGGGTTCTGGGAGTCCGGCAAGGTCATCACCCCGTCGATCGCCAAGCAGTTCGGTGACCTCGCCTCCGGCGCGGCCAACCCGATCGACGACGTCCGCGGCACGGCGAAGTACCGCCGTCACGCGGTCGGCATCATGGCTCGCCGCCAGCTCGTCTGGACCTGGGAGCAGTACCGCGGCACCGAAAACGGCCGCTCGCTTGAAGGGGCTGCGTAATCATGCGCGTCAATTTCACTGTCAACGGCCGTCAGCAGGAAGCCGACGACGTCTGGGAGGGCGAGTCCCTCCTCTACGTCCTGCGCGAGCGCCTGGGCCTGCCCGGTTCGAAGAACGCCTGTGAGCAGGGCGAGTGCGGTTCCTGCACCGTCCGTCTCGACGGCGTGCCGGTGTGTTCCTGCCTCGTGGCCGCCGGCCAGGTCGAGGGCCGCGACGTCGTGACCGTCGAGGGTCTGGCGGAGTTCGCCAAGCAGCGCGAGGAGCACGGCCACGGCGGTGCCTGCGGCACCGGCGGCTGCGGCGCCAAGGGCGGCGTCTCCCTGGACGAGGCCAAGCGGTGGCAGTCCAAGCCGGGCGACTCGCAGACCGGCGAGGGCGTCGAGCTCTCCAACATCCAGCAGGCGTTCATCGACGCCGGCGCCGTGCAGTGCGGTTTCTGCACCCCGGGTCTGCTGGTCCAGGCCGACGCGCTGCTGGAGGAGAACTCCTCCCCGTCCGACCAGGACATCCGTGAGGCCCTGTCCGGCAACCTCTGCCGCTGCACGGGCTACGAGAAGATCCTCGACGCGGTCCGCCTCGCGGCCGCCCGTCAGGGAGAGGCGGTCTGACCATGGCTCAGAACACGCGCACGGTTCCGGCGGGCACGCCGACCAACGTCACGCAGAAGCACACCAAGGGCGGCATCGGCGAGTCCACGCTGCGCCCCGACGGCACCCTCAAGGTGACCGGCGAGTTCGCGTACTCCTCCGACATGTGGCACGAGGACATGCTGTGGGGCCAGACGCTCCGCAGCACCGTCGCCCACGCCGAGATCGTCTCGATCGACATCTCCGAGGCCCTCGCGCTGCCCGGCGTGTACTCGGTGCTCACGTACGACGACCTGCCGGCCGAGATGAAGAACTACGGCCTGGAGATCCAGGACACCCCGGTCCTCGCCAACGGTCGGGTACGCCACCACGGTGAGCCGGTCGCCCTCGTGGCCGCCGACCACCCGGAGACCGCCCGTCGTGCGGCCGCCAAGATCAAGATCGACTACAAGGAGCTGCCGCTCGTCACGGACGAGGCCTCGGCCATCGCCCCCGACGCGCCGCTGATCCACCCGGGCCGCGACGACCACCACTCCGGTCACGTCCCGCACCCGAACATCGTGCACCGCCAGCCGATCATCCGCGGCAACGCGGACGAGGCCGCCAAGCGCGCCGACGTCATCGTCAAGGGCGAGTACACCTTCGGCATGCAGGACCAGGCCTTCCTCGGCCCGGAGTCCGGTCTGGCCGTGCCGTCCGAGGACGGCGGCGTCGACCTGTACGTCGCCACCCAGTGGCTGCACTCGGACCTCCAGCAGATCGCCCCGGTCCTGGGCCTGCCGCCGGAGAAGGTCCGCATGACGCTCTCGGGCGTCGGCGGTGCCTTCGGTGGCCGCGAGGACATCTCGATGCAGATCCACGCCTGCCTCCTGGCGCTGGCCACGAACAAGCCGGTCAAGATCGTCTACAACCGGTTCGAGTCCTTCTTCGGTCACGTGCACCGTCACCCGGCGAAGCTCTACTACGAGCACGGCGCCACCAAGGACGGCAAGCTCACGCACATGAAGTGCAAGATCGTCCTGGACGGCGGCGCGTACGCGTCGGCCTCGCCGGCGGTCGTGGGCAACGCCTCCTCGCTGTCCGTCGGCCCGTACGTGATCGACGACGTCGAGATCGAGGCCATCGCCCTCTACTCGAACAACCCGCCCTGTGGCGCGATGCGCGGCTTCGGCGCGGTCCAGGCCTGCTTCGCCTACGAGGCCCAGATGGACAAGCTCGCGGCCAAGCTGGGCATGGACCCGGTCGAGTTCCGCCAGCTGAACGCCATGGAGATGGGCACGATCATGCCCACCGGCCAAGTCGTGGACTCCCCGGCGCCCGTCGCCGAGCTGCTGCGCCGGGTCAAGGCCCGCCCGCTCCCGCCGGAGCGCCAGTGGGAGACCGCCGGCGAGGGCGCGGACGTCCGCGCGCTGCCCGGCGGCCTGTCCAACACCACGCACGGCGAGGGCGTCGTCCGCGGTGTCGGCTACGCGGTCGGCATCAAGAACGTCGGCTTCTCCGAGGGCTTCGACGACTACTCCACCGCCCGCGTGCGCCTGGAGATCATCAACGGCGAGGCCGTCGCGATGGTCCACACGGCCATGGCGGAGGTCGGCCAGGGCGGCGTCACCGTGCACGCCCAGATCGCCCGCACGGAGCTGGGTGTCACGCAGGTGACCATCCACCCGGCCGACACGCAGGTCGGCTCCGCCGGTTCCACGTCCGCCTCGCGGCAGACGTACATGACCGGTGGCGCCGTGAAGAACACCTGCGAGGCCGTCCGCGAGGCCGTTCTGGAGATCGGCCGCCGCAAGAACGGCTCGTACCACCCCGCGTGGGCGACCGCCGAACTGCTCCTGGAGGGCGGCAAGGTCGTCACCGACGGCGGGGAGGTGCTCGCCGAGCTGGCGGACATCCTCGAGGGCGAGGACGCGATCGACCTGGAGCTGGAGTTCCGGCACAAGCCGACCGTCGCCTTCGACCTGAAGACCGGCCAGGGCGACGGCCACGTCCAGTACACGTTCGCCGCGCACCGCGCGGTGGTCGAGGTGGACACCGAGCTCGGCCTCGTCAAGGTCGTCGAACTCGCCACCGCCCAGGACGTCGGCAAGGCGCTGAACATGCTCTCCGTCGTCGGCCAGATCCAGGGTGGCACCACCCAGGGCCTCGGCGTGGCGATCATGGAAGAGATCATCGTCGACCCGAAGACCGCGAAGGTGCGCAACCCCTCCTTCACGGACTACCTGATCCCGACCATCCTCGACACCCCGACCATCCCGGTCGACGTCCTGGAACTCGCCGACCCGAACGCGCCCTACGGGCTGCGCGGCATGGGCGAGGCCCCCACCCTGTCGTCCACCCCGGCCGTCCTCGCGGCGATCCGGGCGGCGACCGGCCTGGAGCTCAACAAGACGCCGATCCGTCCGGAAGCCCTCACCGGCACCCTCTAGGACGGCGTGATCCGGGGGCCGCGAGGCCCCCGGACCCCCAGCTCTCCGGGCGGTGTGACACGGGAACGTCACACTTGCCGACCGCACCGCCCGGAGCTCGAAGTCCGGAATGCGAAACGCCGCTCCGCTCGCGGCCCGTTCCGCCGGCAGTACACCCCCACGCACCACCCACCCCGGAAGGCACCACCACCCCGGAGCCACCGGCAGTACCGCGAAACCCCGCAGTACCCGCAGTTCACGCAGTGCACTTTTCGCGTCGCCTCGGGCCGTCACCCCGGGTCGTGCAGCCAAACGCACCATCCCAAATCCCGCATCTCCAATCTCCAAGCGGGTGCCCCTTTGAACCTTGGGAGTTAGGCACCATGACCCAATCGTCTGTGGAGCCCAAGACCACCGCGGAAGAGGCCGGCGACGGCTCTCTCACCCCCGCGGGGCGTTCTTGGCTCGATCGGTACTTCCACATAACGCACAGAGGATCCAACGTCGGCAACGAGGTTCGTGGCGGTATCACGACCTTCATGGCCATGGCGTACATCCTCCTGCTCAACCCCCTGATCCTCTCCGGCAAGGACATCGCCGGAAACACCATGGCCCCCGCGGCCCTGATCACGGCCACCGCGTTCGCGGCGGCCCTGACCACGCTGCTCATGGGCTTCTTCGGCAAGGTGCCGCTCGCCCTCGCGGCGGGGCTGTCCGTCTCCGGCGTGCTCGCCTCGCAGGTCGCGCCGCAGATGACCTGGCCGCAGGCCATGGGCATGTGCGTGATGTACGGCGTGGTGATCTGTCTCCTGGTCGTCACCGGCCTCCGCGAGATGATCATGAACGCGATCCCCCTCGCGCTCAAGCACGCCATCACCATGGGCATCGGCCTCTTCGTCGCCCTCATCGGACTCGTGAAGGCCGGCTTCGTCGGCGCGGGTCCCGAGTTCGGCCCCCCGGTCCAGCTCGGCGCCGTCGGTGAGCTCGCCGGCTGGCCCGTCCTGCTCTTCTGCGTCACCCTGCTCTCCATCTTCATGCTGCAGGCCCGCAAGGTCCCCGGCGCCATCCTGATCGGCATCGTGGGCGGCACCGTCCTCGCCGTGATCCTGAACGCCATCGTGGACATCGACCCGAAGGCCTGGAAGAACGGTCCCCCCGAGCTCTCCGGCTCCGCGGTCTCGATGCCCGACTTCTCGCTGTTCGGCAAGGTCGAGTTCGGCGGCTGGGGCGACGTCGGCGTCATGACGATCGGCATGATCGTCTTCACCCTCGTGCTCGCCGGCTTCTTCGACGCGATGGCCACCATCATCGGCGTCGGCACCGAGGCCAAGCTCGCCGACGACCAGGGCCGCATGCCGGGCCTGTCGAAGGCGCTGTTCATCGACGGCGCCGGTGGCGCCATCGGTGGCATCGCGGGCGGCTCCGGTCAGACCGTCTTCGTCGAGTCCGCCACCGGCGTCGGCGAGGGTGCCCGCACGGGTCTCGCCTCCGTCGTCACCGGCCTCTTCTTCGCCGCCTGCCTCTTCTTCACCCCGATCACGCAGATCGTGCCCGGCGAGGTCGCCTCCGCGGCCCTGGTCGTCATCGGCGCGATGATGATGCAGAACGCCCGCCACGTGGACTGGGCCGACACGGCCACCGCGATCCCGGTCTTCCTGACCGTCGTGATCATGCCGTTCACCTACCAGATCACCGCCGGTGTCGCCGCGGGTGTCATCTCCTACGTGGCCATCAAGGTCGCCCAGGGCAAGGCCCGGGAGATCGGTGCCTTCATGTGGGCGCTGACCGGCATCTTCCTGGTCTACTTCGCGCTCCACCCGATCGAGGGCTGGCTCGGCGTCGGCTAGCCGACCCGGACGCCCGCGCACCAAGCCTCAATCTCCACGTATCCGATACTGGAAACCGAACCTCTCCGAGGAGGCCCGCATGCTGGACATCGCCGAGGAACTGAACCGGTGGGTCGAGCAGGGACGTGATTTCGCCGTCGCCACGGTCGTGGCGGTCGGCGGGAGCGCGCCCCGGCAGCCCGGAGCCGCCCTCGCCGTCGACGGCGACGGGACGGCCATCGGCTCGGTCTCCGGCGGATGCGTGGAGGGCGCGGTGTACGAACTGTGCCGACAGGCGCTGGAGGACGGCGAGCCCGTCCTGGAGCGCTTCGGGTACAGCGACGACGATGCCTTCGCCGTGGGCCTGACCTGCGGCGGGATCATCGACATCCTCGTCACCCCGGTCGCCGCGGACTCTCCCGTGCGGGAGGTGTTCGCGGCCGCGCTGGCCGCCGCCGCCCGCGGGGAGGCGGCGGCGGTGGCCCGGATCGCCGAGGGCCCGGCCGAGCTGATGGGCCGCGCCGTGGTCGTGCGGGTTGACGGCTCCCACGAGGGCGGCTTCGGGGGACACCCCGAGCTGGACCGCACGCTCGCCGAGGAGGCCCGCGCCATGCTGGACGCCGGCCGGACCGGCGTGCTGGAGGTCGGCGCGGACGGCCGACTGTGCGGGGAGCCGCTCAAGGTGCTGGTCGAGTCCAGCGTCCCGCCCCCGCGGATGATCGTCTTCGGTGCCATCGACTTCGCCTCCGCGCTCGTGCGCATCGGCAAGTTCCTCGGCTACCACGTCACCCTGTGTGACGCCCGGCCCGTGTTCGCCACGAAGAACCGTTTCCCCGAGGCGGACGACATCGTGGTCGACTGGCCGCACCGCTACCTGGAGGCCCAGGTCGACGCCGCAGCCGTCGACGCCCGGACCGTCCTGTGCGTGCTCACCCACGACGCCAAGTTCGACGTCCCGCTCCTCGAACTGGCCCTCCGGCTTCCCGTCGCCTACGTCGGCGCCATGGGCTCCCGCCGCACCCACGAGGACCGCAACAAGCGGCTCCGCGAGGTCGGCGTGAGCGAACTCGAACTCGCCCGCCTGCGCTCCCCGATCGGCCTGGACCTCGGCGCCCGCTCCCCGGAGGAGACCGCGCTGTCCATCGCCGCCGAGATCGTCGCGAACCGCCGCGGCGGCACCGGCGCCGCCCTGACCGGCGCGCGCATCCCGATCCACCACGACGGATCGAACACCGTGGTGGGACGGATAGGTTCCGTCGCTTGAAGGGCCGGCGCCTCCCCGCGCCGGGCGGCCGCACCACCGCCCCGCACGCGGGGCGTGCCCCCGGGTGGGCGTACGGATCCGGCCACTATGGGGTGACCGGTCCGCGATGACCGATTAGTCTCCCGATCATGGTGGACATCCGCGAGGTACCCGAGGCCGAGATCGACCGCGCTCTGGAGCTCGCCTACCTGGTCTTCCACGACCGCCCCGACCGCGACCGCCGGGCACTGCACCATGCCCTGCTGACCCGGTGCGCCCGCATCGGCGCCTACGACGGGGACGCGCTGGTCGGCTTCATGGCCGCGCACCACTTCCGGCTCTCCGTGCCCGGGGCGGACCTCGCCTGCCCCGGGCTCACCTTCGTGTGCGTCGCCCCCACGCACCGCCGCCGCGGCGTCCTCACCGCCCTGATGGACGAACAACTGCGCCGGACCGCCGCCGCCGGCGGCCCGATCGCCGTGCTGTGGGCCTCCGAGGCCGCCATCTACGGCCGCTTCGGCTACGGCGCCGCCACCCAGGGCGTCACCATCGAGATCGACTCCACCCGCCCCCTGGCGCTGCGCGTCGCCCCCGACCGGCGCCCCCTGCGCCTGGTCGATCCCGCCGACGCGGCGGACCTCGTCGGCCCCTACCACGAGGCCGCCCGCGCGGCCCGGGCCGGCCGGCCGAGCCGCAGCGCGGAGCGCTGGGCCGACGAGTGGCTCGGCGAACACGACGAGGAGGACGAGGAGTTGAGCCCGCCCCGGACCGTCGTCCTGGGCGAGCCCGGCGAACCGATCGCCGGGTACGTGCTCTACCGCACCAAGTCCGCCTCCCCGGCGGGGGACGGCGGGCCCCGCGGCCCGGGCCTGGTGCGCGTGGACGAACTGGAGGCCGACACCCCGGCGGTCGCCGCCGCCTTGTGGGAGTGCGTGTCCTCCCTCGACCTGACCGGCAAGGTCAGCGCCTGGGGGCGCCCCGTCGACGACCCGCTGCTGCACTTCGCCGCCGACCGGGACCAGGTACGGGTCACCGCCCAGTTCCCGGCGCTGTGGCTGCGCCTGGTCGACGTGCCGGCGGCGCTGACCGCCCGGGCGTGGGCCGCGCCGGTGGAGCTGGTGCTGGAGCTGTCCGACCCGCGACTGCCCGCGAACGCCGGACGGTACCGGCTCAAGGCCGGACCGGACGGAGCCGCCTGCGAGCCCGCCCGGGCAGCGCCCGACCTGGTGCTGGACGTGCGCGAGCTGGCCGCCTGCTACCTGGGCGGGACCCGGGTGGTCGAGTTGGTCGCCGCCGGGCTGGTGGAGGAACGGGTTCCGGCCGCGGCGGCCGCGTTGGACGCGGCGCTGCGGACCGAACTGCTCCCGCACACCGCGGACGAGTTCTGAGCGGGCGCGCCGGCGCAGCCGCGTACGGCGACGGTCGCGGGCACGCGGTCGGCAGGCGGGCAGGCGAGCCGGGCAGGCGGGCGGTCCGGGCGGGCGGGGGCGGGCGAGCGGACCGCCCCCGCCTGCCGGTCAGTGGGGCAGCGAGATCTGGGCGGCGGACATCCCGAAGCCGTCGCTCCAGGCGCCCGCGCCCAGGCCGACCGGCAGCTCGTGCAGGTCCTCCGGCCGGTAACGGGCGATCTTCTCGTGCCAGTTGAGGATGCCCGCGTGCCAGTCCTTGAGCTCGGCGACGTACGCGTCGAGCGCGGCCCGGGCCTCCTCGCCCAACTTCCAGTCGTCGTAGAGCAGCGGCATCTGGGTCGCGACGATGTGCTCGAACTCCTCGGTCCGCTGCGTCATCAGCGCGTGGCAGATGTGCAGGGCCTCCGGGTAGCCGATGTCGAAGAAGTTCCGGGTGACGAGGATGTAGTTGTGCACCTCGCCCTCGACCTCCACCTCCTTCTGGTAGGAGTAGACGTCGTTGATCATGCAGGCGGCGTCGGCGACGGCGTTCTCCAGCGACCGGATGGTGCCGGAGGCGTAGATCTCGTCGGGGATGCCGCGGTTCTGGTGGCCGAGCCGGCACAGGTACATCGTGAGGTGGGAGCCGAAGGTGTGACGGCGCATCTCCGCGTAGTCGACCGGGTCGGGGATCCGGTTCAGGACCTGGTTCTCCACCTCCCACAGCCAGCTCTTCAACATGCTGACCAGCGTCGCCCGGAACTCCGTGCGCTGTTCGTGGGACATGCCCGCGCTGGTGCGCACCCACAGGTCGCCGAGCCCGCGCTCCATCGCCGTCACCGGCGCCGCCTGCTCCGCGTGGTCGACGGGGATCATGGCGATCAGCCGGGCCGTGGTGGCCTTGGCCGCGGTGAGGTTCTTCGCCTGGGCGAAGACCACGGGGTAGTAGTCGTCCCCGTACGTGCCCCAGCTCAGCCAGCACGCGTTGAGGGCCAGGGCCTGCGGGGTGGCGTCGGGGTCGATTCCGGCGGAGCAGACGGCGAAGTCGTAGCCCCGCAGCTTGCGTTCGGACCAGATCGCCGAACCGGGGTCGCCCGGCTGCGGGTCCAGCATCCCCATCGCCTTGCACCACGCGACCGACTCCTCGCGGGCGTGCGCCAGGTGCGGGCTCAGCGAGAGCCGGTGGGGCATGTAGATGTCCGGGATGACCGAGGGCCCGGTCTTCTCGAACGGCACGTGGGTGAAGGAGCGGCGGCGCAGGTCCGCGGAGCGCTGTGTGAACAGGGACCGGACGTCGAGCGCGGTGGTGCCGAGCCCGGCGGGCATGAACGGGAGGCTGAGCGGGGCGGTGGCCCGGGCCTCCTTGTTCATGTAGCGGCTGGAGACCATGTGCCACTCGTGGCCGCCGGACTGCCAGTCCTGGAGGCCCTTCGCGTAGGCGAGGACGGCGGCGACCTCGGCCGGGTTCATCGCGTGGTCGGCGAAGAGCTGGGGCAGTTCGGCGAGGGCGGTCTGTTCGAACTGGTGGAGGCGGGAGGTCAGGAGGTCGTTGGAGGCCTCGGCCGCCTCCTGGGTGGAGCAGCCGAGGAAGGTCTCCAACACGAGGATGGCGTTGGAGAGTTCGCCCTCGTCGGCGACCTCGCGCTCGTAGGAGAAGATGTCGTTCCTGATGTGCACGGCGTCGGAGAAGGCGTCGCGCAGCACCGCGAGCGGCCGCGCGTGCGCGACGCGCGCCGGGACCTCCGCGGAGACGTACTCGATCAGGCCGGCCGACCAGGGGGCGCCACCCACCTTGCGGCGCATCTCGATGTATTCGAGGGGGTTGGCCACCCGCCCGATGTTGATGTTGGCGAGTTCCCACATCGACTCGTTGAGGAGGTTCCGGGTCGATTCGGAGAACCGTTCCCGCCAGTCCGCGGACATCGCGGGGACGGTCCGCAGCCACAGGTCCTTCAGGCCCGCCTCCACCGGGTTGGTCGCCTCGGGGAAACCGTCGGAGAGGTCCATCGGCATGAAGCCGGCGAGCCGGTCGAGGTACGCCTTGGCGCCGTCCCGGTCCTGGGCGCGCTTGTACATCTCCAGGAAGTGGTCGTCGAAGAAGAAGACCCACACGTACCAGTCGGTGACCAGGTTCAGCGCGTCGACGTCGCAGTCGGGGTGCGTGTACGCGCACAGCAGGGCGTAGTCGTGCGATTCGAGGTCGCTCTCCTCCCAGACGCCGGACCCCTCCAGCATCTCGAAGTCGCGGGCCCACTGCCTGGCGTGGGTGCGCGCGGCTTCCAGATGGGGGTTCAGTCGCGCCGGATAAGGCACGTAGAAATCCGGCAGTTGAAACGGCTGTGTCACGGCGGGGTAGGCCTTTCGGTCCGAGGGTGCGGAGGCCTTCGGCTGCGGCCCCCCGCACGAGATCAGCAGGCACCTACCCCTGGTGCAGGAGGGACAAGGGGGATTTCACTGCTTCAGGTGACGGAAGTGCCGTTCCGCGACATGGGGTCCTGACGGGGGATAGGGATCCGGTCCGTCGTGTCGAACGTCCGGACCGATGTCCTGTTCATCTAGATTTCCTCCCCTATGTAAATCCCATACGGGAGGAAGCGGCGATGTCTTCGATCGATCTGAGCAAGGTGCTGGACAAGGCCTGGGAGGACAAGCCGCTCGCGGACGTCCTCGCGGCGCCGGTGGCGGCCCTGAAGGGCGTCACCGACCGGGACGGCGAACTGCTCCAGGAGGCGTTCGGGGTCAAGACCGTCGCCGACCTCGGCCAACTGAAATACGCCCGGTGGGCGGCGGCGCTCGTCGCGCTGAACACCACCACCAAGTAGGCGACCGGCCCGCGCCCCGCCCGCGGTCCGGGCGGGCGGGCGCAGGGCGGGCCGCAGAAGAGCGCGTCCTCCCCGCCCCGACGACGGGCGAGGAGGGCGTTCGTCGCTCCGGTGGCGCGAGGGCGGGCCGGGACTCCCCGGCCGCCGCCCGGCCCTACTCGGCCTCGCCCTCCAGGTTGCCCTCGGTGTCCAGGTACACCTGGCGCAGCTCTTCGAGGATCCGCGCGTCCGGCTTCTCCCACATGCCGCGCGACTCCGCCTCCAGGAGCCGCTCGGCGATGCCGTGCAGGGCCCAGGGGTTGGCCTCCTCCAGGAAGGCGCGGTTCTCCGGGTCCAGGACGTACGTCTCGGTCAGCTTGTCGTACATCCAGTCCGCGACGACGCCCGTCGTGGCGTCGTACCCGAAGAGGTAGTCCACGGTCGCCGCGAGCTCGAAGGCGCCCTTGTAGCCGTGGCGACGCATCGCCTCGATCCACTTCGGGTTGACCACCCGGGCGCGGAACACCCGGGAGGTCTCCTCCACCAGCGTGCGGGTCTTGACCGTCTCCGGGCGGGTGGAGTCCCCGATGTACGCCTCGGGCGCCGTGCCCCGCAGGGCGCGCACGGTGGCGACCATGCCGCCGTGGTACTGGAAGTAGTCGTCCGAGTCCGCGATGTCGTGC
This sequence comes from Streptomyces sp. H27-H5, assembly GCF_026627505.1. Taxonomy (GTDB): domain Bacteria; phylum Actinomycetota; class Actinomycetes; order Streptomycetales; family Streptomycetaceae; genus Streptomyces. Next base: position 11,916 of record NZ_JAPNLK010000002.1, read on the forward strand.
TCGCGGGTGTCCGTGTTCTTCGCGGCGACGGTGATCCGCTTGTACGCCGTCTCCATCTCGGCGCGCGCCGGACGGCCCTCCAGGCCGCGACCGTACGCGTACCCGCCCCACACCGTGTAGACCTCGGCGAGGTCGGCGTCCGTGCGCCAGTCGCGCGAGTCGATCAGCTGGAGGATGCCGGCGCCGTACGTGCCCGGGCGCGAGCCGAAGATACGGGTCGTCGCGCGCCGCTCGTCGCCGTGCTCGGCCAGGTCCGCCTGGGCGTGGGCCCGGACGAAGTTCCGGTCGGCCGGCTCGTCCAGTGAGGCCGCGAGCCGCACCGCGTCGTCCAGCAGACCGATGACGTGCGGGAACGCGTCCCGGAAGAAGCCCGAGATGCGCAGGGTGACGTCGATGCGCGGCCGGCCCAGCTCGTCGAACGGGATCGGCTCCAGGCCGGTGACCCGGCGCGAGGCCTCGTCCCAGACCGGACGCACGCCCAGCAGCGCCATGGCCTCCGCCACGTCGTCGCCGGAGGTCCGCATCGCGCTGGTGCCCCACAGGGACAGGCCGACGGACGGGGGCCACTCGCCGTTGTCCGTGCGGTAGCGGTTCAGGAGGGAGTCGGCGAGCGCCTGACCGGTCTCCCACGCCAGCCGGGACGGGACGGCCTTCGGGTCGACGGAGTAGAAGTTCCGGCCGGTCGGCAGCACGTTGACCAGGCCGCGCAGCGGCGAACCGGAGGGGCCCGCCGGGACGAAGGAACCGTCCAGGGCGCTGACCACGTGGGCGATCTCGTCGGTGGTGCCGGCCAGGCGCGGGACGACCTCGCGGGCCGCGAAGTCCAGCACCGCCGCCACGTCCGCCGAGTGAGCGGCGGCGACCGAGGCCACCGCCTCCGGAGCCCAGTTCGCGTCCTCCATGGCCTGGACCAGCGCGCGGGCCGTCTCCTCCGCCTCGTCGGCGGAGGTGCGGGTGGCCGCGGACTCGTCCAGGCCGAGCGCCTCGCGCAGGCCCGGCAGGGCCGTCGTACCGCCCCAGATCTGGCGGGCGCGCAGGATGGCGAGCACCAGGTTGACCCGGGCCGTGCCGGTCGGGGCGCCGCCCAGGACGTGCAGGCCGTCGCGGATCTGGGCGTCCTTGACCTCGCACAGCCAGCCGTCGACGTGCAGCAGGAAGTCGTCGAAGCCGTCGTCGTCGGGGCGCGCCTCCAACCCCAGGTCGTGGTCCAGCTTCGCGGCCTGGATCAGGGTCCAGATCTGCGCGCGGATCGCCGGCAGCTTCGCCGGGTCCATCGCCGAGATCTGCGCGTACTCGTCCAGGTGCTGTTCCAGGCGCGCGATGTCGCCGTACGACTCCGCGCGCGCCATCGGCGGCACCAGGTGGTCGACCAGGGTGGCGTGCACCCGGCGCTTGGCCTGGGTGCCCTCGCCCGGGTCGTTGACCAGGAACGGGTAGATCAGCGGCAGGTCGCCGAGGGCGGCGTCCGGGGCGCAGGACGCGGACAGGCCCGCGTTCTTGCCCGGCAGCCACTCCAGGTTGCCGTGCTTGCCCAGGTGGATCATCGCGTCGGCGCCGAAGCCGCCGTCCTCGGCGCGCGCCTGGATCCAGCGGTACGCGGCCAGGTAGTGGTGCGAGGGCGGCAGGTCCGGGTCGTGGTAGATCGCGATCGGGTTCTCGCCGAAGCCGCGCGGCGGCTGGATGAGGATCAGCAGGTTCCCGCGGCGCAGGGCCGCGAGGACGATGTCGCCCTCGGGGTTGGCGGAGCGGTCCACGAACATGTTGCCGGGCGCCTCGCCCCAGTGCTCCTCGACGCTCGCGCGCAGATCGGCCGGGAGCTCCCCGTACCACCGCTTGTAGTCGGCGGCCGGGATGCGAACGGGGTTGCGGGCCAACTGTTCCTCGGTGAGCCAGTCCTGGTCGTGGCCGCCGGCCTCGATCAGGGCCCGGATCAGCTCGTCGCCGTCACCCGAGACCAGGCCCGGGACCTCCTCGACGGGGCCGAAGTCGTAGCCGCCGGCGATCAGCGTGCGCAGCAGTTCCACGGCGCTCGCCGGGGTGTCCAGGCCGACCGCGTTGCCGATCCGGGAGTGCTTCGTCGGGTACGCCGAAAGCACCAGCGCGATCCTCTTGTCGCGGCGCTCGATGTGCCGCAGCCGCGCGTGGCGCACCGCGATCCCCGCGACCCGGGCGGCCCGCTCGGGGTCGGCCACGTAGGCGGGCAGCCCGTCCTCGTCGAGCTCCTTGAAGGAGAACGGGACGGTGATCAGACGGCCGTCGAACTCCGGCACCGCGACCTGGGTCGCGGCGTCGAGCGGGGACAGGCCCTCGTCGTTCTCCTCCCAGGTGCTGCGCGACCCGGTCAGGCACAGGGCCTGGAGGATCGGCACGCCGAGCCCGGCCAGGGCGCCCGCGTCCCAGGACTCGTCGTCACCGCCCGCCGAGGCGGTGGCGGGCTTGGTGCCGCCCGCCGCGAGAACGGTGGTGACGACCGCGTCGACGGACTCCAGCTCGGTGATCAGGCCCGGCTCGGGCGTGCGCAGCGAGGAGACGTACAGCGGGAGCGCCTGCGCGCCCTGCGCCTCGACGGCCTCGCACAGGGCGTGCACGAAGGAGGTGTTGCCGCTCATCTGGTGGGCGCGGTAGTAGAGCACCGCGACCTTGGGGCCGTCGGTGCGCTGCGGGGTGCGCTCCAGCGGGCCCCAGGTGGGCGCCGCGGCCGGCGGCTCGAAGCCGTGACCGGTGAGCAGCACGGTGTCGGAGAGGAAGCGGGCCAGCTGGTCCAGGTTGGCGGGGCCGCCGTGCGCGAGGTAGCCGTGCGCCTCGGCGGCGATGCCGATCGGGACCGTGGAGGCCTCCATCAGCTGGGCGTCCGGGGCCTGTTCGCCGGTCAGCACGACCACGGGACGGGTCTGGTCCGGGGCCAGCAGCAGGTCGAGACCGTCCTGCCAGGCGCGCAGACCGCCCAGGAGGCGTACGACGACCAGGTCGGCTCCGTCGAGGAGGCCCGGCAGGTCGGCCAGGGGAAGGCGGGAGGGGTTCGCGAACCGGTACGGGACGGGGCCGTCCGCGGCGCGGGCGCTGAGCAGATCGGTGTCGGACGTCGACAGCAGCAGGATCATGCGGCGGCAGCCTTCCTCGGGGTTTCCGCGCCCCGGGCAGTGAGGACAGCGGGAGTTCCTGACTCACCCCGCGGATCGCTCCCCGGGGTTCACAGTGGCGGGACCGCGCCGGAATCTCACCGGGCTTCCTCCCATGTCGCCGTCCTCGGCGACGGCGGGCCGTGCGGCCCGCCGGTGGTCATCTTAGGGGGGCGGCGTGCGCGGCTCCGTTGCCGGGGGCCCTGCCCCGGGCACGGGGTGTCCCAAACCCCGGCGGGCCGGAAAGTGGCTGGTGGGGGCGGAGAGGGCGGTGGGCGCGGGGCGGGGCGGCCCGGGCCCCCGGGGTGGTGACGGACACAGGTCGGGGGGCGGCAATCCTGGGTATGCTCGCGGCCATGCCCACGCCCCCCTCCGCCGCATCGCGGGAGAAACCCCTCATACGGGACCGCGGTGACGCCTGCCCCGGCGCGCTGCGGCTGCACGCGGCGGACGACGGCTTCCTGGCCCGGGTGCGGATCCCGGCGGGGCTGCTCACGGCCCCGCAGGCCGAGGCCCTGGCGCTCGCCGCGGACCGCTTCGGGGACGGCCACCTGGAGATCACCTCGCGCGGGAACGTCCAGCTCCGCGGCCTCGCCGAGGACTGCGGCGCGGGCCCGGCGGAACTGCTGGACGCCGCCGGGCTGTTGCCGGCGCCCGCCCACGAGCGGGTGCGGAACATCGTGGCGACCCCGATGGCGGGGCTGGAGGGGCCGCACCGGCCCGACGCGCTCGCCTGGGCCCTGGCCTTCGACCGGCTGCTCTGCGCGAGCGCCGGGGCCACCGCCCTGTCCGGGAGGTTCCTGTTCGCCTTCGACGACGGACGCGGGGACGTCGCGGCCCTCGGCCCCGACGTGACCGTGCTCGGCCGGCCCGACGGACGGGCGCTGATCCGGCTCGGCGGGGCCGCCGACGCCGTGGAGGTCGCCGCGCCGCACGCGCCCCGGGCGGTGCTGCTGGCCGCCGCGTACTTCCTCGACACCGCCGCCGCGGCCGGCACCCGCGCCTGGCGGGTCTCCGAACTGCCCCCCGAACACCCCCTGAAAGCAGCCGAGTTGGCCCGACGCTGTGCGGTCGCGGGGATCGAGGCGGTGGACGCGGGCACACAGGCCTGGCCGTACGCGCCGCCGCCCGCGCCTGCGGGGCCCGACGCCGACGGCCGCGGCGCCCTGTGCGTCCTGCCCCCGCTGGGCCGGGCGAGCACCGCGCAGTGGCGGGTCCTCGTCGAGGTCGCGGAACAGGGCCGCGGACAACTGCGCGTCACCCCGTGGCGCGGCGTCGTACTGCCCCCGGGCGACGCCCCCTGGGCCGCCTCCGTCACGGCCCGCATCGAGGACGCCGCACTGGTGCTCGCCCCCGACGGCCCCTGGCAGTCCGTCACCGCGTGCACCGGACGCCCGGGTTGCGCGAAATCCCTCGCGGACGTGCGCGCCGACGCGCGGGCCGTCGTGGACCGCGCGCGCGGCCCGCTGCCCGTCCACTGGTCGGGCTGCGAGCGGCGCTGCGGACACCCGCGCGGCACCGCCTGGGTGGACCTGGTCGCCGGCCCGACCGGCTACCGGCTCGCCGCGCCGGGCCGCCCCGCACGCCACCACGTGCCGGACACCCCCACCGAACTTGCCGCGGCCCTCGCGGACGCCCGCACCACCCCACCAGCCCCCGAACCCGCAGTGAAGAAATGAGCGAGTGCCCCGTGTTTGAGTACGAGAAGGACGGCGCGGCCATCTACCGCCAGTCCTTTGCCACGATCCGCGCCGAGGCGGACCTCTCCGGGCTGCCCGCCTCGGTCGCCCAGGTCGCGGTGCGCATGATTCACGCCTGCGGGATGACCGACCTGCCCCAGGACCTCGGGTACACCCCGGACGTCGTCCTGCGGGCGCGCGCCGCGCTGGAGGCCGGCGCGCCGATCCTGTGCGACGTGCAGATGGTCGCGAGCGGGGTCACCCGCAAGCGGCTGCCCGCCGACAACGAGGTGATCTGCACCCTCTCCGACCCGGCCGTGCCGGAACTCGCCGCCCGGATGGGCACCACGCGCAGCGCGGCGGCCCTCGAAGTCTGGCGCGACCGGGGCCTGTTGGAGGGCTCGGTCATCGCCGTCGGCAACGCCCCGACCGCCCTCTTCCGCCTGCTGGAGATGATCGAGGAGGGCGCGCCGCGCCCCGCCGCCGTCATCGGCGTCCCCGTCGGCTTTATCGGCGCGGCCGAGTCCAAGGACGCGCTCGCCGCCCACCCCTCGGGCCTCGACCACCTGATCGTGCGGGGCCGGCGGGGCGGCAGCGCCATCGCCGCCGCGGCCGTCAACGCCATCGCGAGCGTGGCCGAATGAGCGCCGCCGACGTGACCCCCGGACGGCTCTACGGCGTCGGCCTCGGCCCCGGCGACCCCTCCCTGATGACCCTGCGCGCCGTCGAGGTGATCGCGGAGGCGGACGTCGTCGCGTACCACTCCGCCCGCCACGGCCGCTCCATCGCCCGCTCGATCGCCGCGAAGCACCTGCGCGCCGACCACGTCGAGGAACCGCTGGTCTACCCGGTCACCACCGAGACCACCGACCACCCCGGCGGCTACCAAGGCGCGATGGAGGAGTTCTACGAAGCCTCCGCCGCCCGCCTGGCCGCCCACCTCGACGCCGGCCGGACCGTCGCCGTGCTCGCGGAGGGCGACCCGCTCTTCTACGGCTCGTACATGCACATGCACAAGCGCCTCGCGGACCGCTACCGGGCCGAGGTCATCCCCGGCGTGACCTCGGTGAGCGCCGCCGCCGCCCGCCTGGGAACCCCGCTGGTGGAGGGCGAGGAGGTGCTGACCATCCTGCCCGGCACCCTGCCCGAGGAGGAGCTCACCGCCCGGCTCGCCGCCACCGACTCGGCGGTCGTGATGAAGCTCGGCCGCACCTTCCCCGCGGTGCGCCGGGCCATGGAGAACAGCGGCCGGCTCGCCGAGGCCCGCTACGTCGAGCGCGCCACCATGGCGGGCGAACGCACGGGCCTGCTCGCCGACACCGACCCCGACAGCGTCCCGTACTTCGCCGTCGCCGTGGTGCCCAGCCGGATCGGCAACCCGGGCAGCGTGCCGTCCGGCCCCGGCGAGGTCGTCGTGGTCGGCACCGGACCGGCCGGCCCGCTGTGGCTGACCGCCGAGACCCGGCGCGCACTGGCCGACGCCGAGGTGCTGGTCGGGTACACGACCTACCTGGACCGCGTCCCGGTGAAGCCGGGGCAGGTCCGGCACGGCTCCGACAACAAGGTGGAGTCGGAGCGCGCCGAGTTCGCCCTGGACCTCGCCCGCCGCGGCAAGAGGGTCGTCGTGGTCTCCGGCGGCGACCCCGGCGTCTTCGCGATGGCCACGGCCGTCCTGGAAGTCGCCGGCCAGGACGCCTACAAGGACGTGCCGGTACGGGTCCTGCCGGGGGTGACCGCCGCCAACGCCGCGGCCGCGGCGGCCGGGGCGCCGCTCGGCCACGACTACGCCACCGTGTCGCTCTCCGACCGGCTCAAGCCGTGGGAGGTCATCGCCGAGCGGCTGCGCGCCGCCGCCGCGGCCGATCTGGTGCTCGCCCTGTACAACCCGGGCTCGCGCAGCCGCACCTGGCAGGTCGCCCAGGCCAGGGAACTCCTGCTGGAACTGCGCTCCCCGCAGACCCCGGTGGTCGTCGCGCGGGACGTCGGCGGCCCGGAGCAGTCGGTGCGGATCGTGACCCTCGCCGAACTGGAGCCGGCCGAGGTGGACATGCGCACGATCCTGCTGATCGGTTCCTCGCAGACCCAGGTCACCGAGCGGGCCGACGGCTCCCGGGTGACGTGGACCCCGCGCCGCTACGCCTGACCGGTCGAAGCCACGACCGGTCGAACCAAGACCGGTCGAAGCCGAGACCGGTCGACACGAAGGCCGTTCGACGCGACGCTGGTTGACGTGACGACCGGTTGACGCGGCGACCGGGGCCCGGGGCGGTGGCCGTCCCGGGCCCCGGCCGCGCGGGCGGTCACCGGCCCCGATGGGGCGGTTCAGGCGCGGAAGCCGGTCAGCCGGGCCAGTGCCGCCTCGACGGAGTCCGCCTCCGGCACGCCCTCGGGCACCGGCGGTCGCCGCACGACCAGCACCGCGATGGCCGCCTCGCGGGCGGCGACGAGCTTGGGGGCGGTGGCGTCGCCGCCGCTGTCCTTGGTCACCAGGACGTCGATCCGGTGCCGGGCCAACAGCTCCCGCTCGTCGGCGAGGCCGAACGGCCCCCGCGCGAGCAGCACTTCGAGGCGCGGCGGCCGCTCCCCGTCCGGCGGGTCCACCGAACGCACCAGGAACCAGGGCTCGGTGAGGTGCGCGAAGCGGTGCAGGCCCATCCGGCCCGTGGTCAGGAACACCCGGCGGCCCTTCTCCGGGAGCAGGGCGGCCGCCGCGTCGAGGGAGTCGACGAACGTCCAGTCGTCGCCGGGGCCCGCGATCCAGCCGGGGCGGCGCAACGCGAGCAGCGGCACGCCGGTGAGTTCCGCCGCCCGCGCCGCGTGGAAACTCATCCGCTCCGCGAAGGGGTGGGTGGCGTCGACGAGGTGGGTGACCCGGTGGGCGGTCAGCCAGGCCGCCAGCCCCTCGACCCCGCCGAAGCCGCCGATGCGGGTATCGCCCGGCGGCAGCACCGGCGCGCCGACCCGGCCGGCCAGGGAGGTCGTCACCCGCAGCGGGGTCCGCTCCAGCGCCTCCGCGAGCCGGCGGGCCTCCGTCGTGCCGCCCAGGATCAGCAGGTGACCGGAGTCCCCTTCAGCAGACATGCCGGTCGCGTTCGGCGGAGTACAGGTGACTGTCGCGGAACTGCTCCGCGACCAGGGTACGACCCACCACGATCACCGCGGTGCGCACCAGCCCGGCGGCCTTCACCTGCTCCGCGATGTCGGTCAGGGTGCCGCGCAGGATCAACTCGTCGGGACGGCTGGCCATCGCGACGACCGCGACGGGGCAGTCCGCCCCGTAGTGCGGCAGCAGTTCCTCGACGACCCGGTCGACGTACCGCGTCGCCAGGTGCAGGACCAGCAGCGCGCCGCTGCGGCCGAGCGTCGTCAGGTCCTCCCCGGGCGGCATCGGGGTGGCCTGCTGGGCGATCCGGGTCAGGATCACGGTCTGCCCGACGGTGGGCACGGTCAACTCCCGCTTCAGCGCGGCGGCCGCCGCGGCGAACGCCGGTACGCCCGGGACCACCTCGTAGGGGATGCCGGCCGCGTCCAGGCGCCGCATCTGCTCGGCGACCGCGCTGAAGATCGACGGGTCGCCGGAGTGCAGCCGTGCCACGTCCAGGCCCGCCTCGTGCGCCCGGGTGAACTCCGCGACGATCTCGTCCAGGTTGAGCCGGGAGGTGTCGATCAGGCGGGCGTCGGCGGGGCATTCGGCCAGCAGCTCGCGCGGCACCAGGCTGCCCGCGTACAGGCAGACGGGGGCGGCGGCCAGCGTCCGGGCACCGCGCACGGTGATCAGGTCGGCGGCGCCGGGGCCCGCGCCGATGAAGTACACGGTCATGTCTGGTCCTTCTCGTTCTCGTTCTCGGTCGTCCGGTCCGTCGTCGGGTGCGGTTTGGTGACCGACCACTGGGTGACCGCCATCGCCTGCCGCCAGCCCGTGAAGCCGCCGACCGGCACGGCGTGCGCGACGGCCAGCTTGACCAGTTCGCCCCCGCGGCGGCGGTAGTGGTCGCCGAGCACCGCCTCCGACTCCAGCGTGACCGTGTTGACGACCAGCCGGCCGCCGGGCGCCAGCGCCGTCCAGGCCGCGTCGAGGAGACCGGGCGCGGTCAGGCCGCCGCCGATGAACACCGCGTCGGGGGCGGGCAGTCCGATCAGCGCGTCGGGGGCGGCGCCGAGGACGACCCGCAGGCCGGGCACGCCGAGGGCGGCGGCGTTGCGGGTGATGCGTTCGGCCCGCTCGGGGACGCGTTCCACGGCCACCGCCCGGCAGGAGGGGTGGCTGCGCATCCACTCGATGCCGATGGAACCGGAACCGCCGCCGATGTCCCACAGCAACTCGCCGGGGGCCGGGGCGAGGGCGCACAGGGTCGCGGCCCGCACGTGCCGCTTGGTGAGCTGGCCGTCGTGCTCGTACGCGGTGTCGGGCAGGCCGGGGGTGGAGCCGATCCGGGGCGCCGGGGAGGCCGGGTCGCGACGGCAGTCCACGGCCACCACGTTCAACGGGTCGCCCGGCGGCCGGTCCCAGCCGTCCGCGTGGCCCTCGTACGCGTCCTCGTGCTCGGAACCGAGCTGCTCCAGCACCCGCATCCGGCTCGGGCCGAAGCCCCGCTCCCGCAGCAGTGCGGCGATCTCGCCCGGCGAGCCGGCGCCCGCGCTGAGCACGAGGACCCGCCGGCCCTCGTACAGGGCGGCGGCGAGCCGGGCCACGGGGCGGCCGACGACCGTGACGACGTCGGTGTCCTCCACCGGCCAGCCGAGCCGGGCGCAGGCGTACGACACCGAGGAGGGGTGCGGGAGGACGTGCAGGGCGTGCGGTCCGAGTTCCTCGCAGAGGGCGCGGCCGATCCCGTAGAACATGGGGTCGCCGCTGGCCAGCACCGCGATCCGGCGGCCCGCGTGCTCGGCCGTCAGTTTCGGGACGGCCGGGCGCAGCGGGCTGGGCCAGGCGACCCGTTCGCCGGGGCAGGCGTCGGCCGGCAGCAGGTCCAGTTGGCGGGGCCCGCCGATCAGCACCTCGGCGGAGGTCAGCGCGGTCCGCGCGGCGGCGGTGAGCCCGGCCCAGCCGTCGGCGCCGAGGCCGACGACCGTCACGGGGAGGGCGGGGGGTGCGGAGCTCACTGCGTGGACCTCGGGGGAGGGGGAAGCGGATGGACCCGCAGCCTACTGGCCTGCGCGTGTGCCCGGCCCCCGGGGTGACGGGGCCCACGTGCGGGCCCGCGTGCCGGCCCTGCGGGACCCATGGTGTTACCCTCAGTAACCACGTCGTCGTGAGGGAGTCGAGATGCCCGGCTGGAACGTCAGGAACATCCCCGACCAGAGCGGCCGCACCGCCGTCGTGACCGGGGCCAACAGCGGCATCGGGCTGGTCGCCGCCCGCGAGCTGGCCCGCGCCGGGGCCGGGGTCGTCCTGGCCTGTCGCAGCGCGGCCCGGGGCCGGGCCGCGGTGGGGCGGTTGCGGACCGAGGTCCCCGGCGCCGACGTGGAGTTCATGCCGCTGGACCTCGCCGACCTCGGCTCCGTGCGGGAGTTCGCCCGGGACTGGTCGCGGGCCCACGACACCCTGGACCTGCTCGTCAACAACGCCGGCGTGATGGCCCTGCCCCACGGCCGCACCGCCGACGGCTTCGAGAGCCAGTTCGGGATCAACCACCTCGGTCACTTCGCCCTGACCGGGCTGCTCCTGCCCCGTGTCCTCGCCGCCGGCGACGGGGCGCGGATCGTCAACCTCTCCAGCGCCTTCCACGCCCTCGGCGACCTCGACCACGACGACCTCAACTCCGAACGCGGATACCGGCGCTGGATCGCCTACGGGCGCTCGAAGACCGCCAACCTCCTGTTCACCCACGAACTGTCCCGGCGCCTGGCGGCCGCCGGCTCCGGGATCGTCACGGCCGCCGCCCACCCCGGCTACGCCTCCACCAACCTGCACGCCGGGGCGGCCCCCCGGGCCGGGCGCACCTTCACGTCCCGGATCGCCGTCGCCGCGAACGCCGCCGCGAACGCCGCCGTCAACGCCGTCGGCATCGCCGTCGTCGCGCAGTCCGCCGAGGCCGGCGCGCTGCCCACCCTGTACGCGGCCACCGCCCCCGGGGTCCGGCCCGACGCGTTCATCGGGCCGAGGCTCGGCTGGCGCGGGGCGCCCGCCCGGTCCTGGCGGGCCAAGTGGACCCTCGACGACGCGTCCGGGGAGCGGCTCTGGAGCGCCTCCGAGAAACTGACCGGGGTGTCGTACCCGTGGCCGGCGCGCTGAACGGCCGCCGCCTCCGGGGTCGACGGCCGACATCCGCCCCCGGCAGGCCCTTGGCGCGCGCCGCGGCCGCCGTCACGGGCGCCCCGAAGTGAGCCCGTCCGCCCCCGGGACGCCTCCGGGCGCCCCGGACGGGCCCTGAACCGGACCCCGCCGTCCCCGGACACTCGGCGGCATGGACGACGACGCTACGGACAACCACCCAGCCCCCGGGCTCCCTCCGAGGCGCAGGCGCACCCCGCGCGGATCACGGGAGCCGCCTCAGGGGGAGCCGGTCGCCCGCGCGTAGAGGGCGCGGGTGCCCTCGTCGAACCGACTGCTGTACGAGGTCGTCTCGTCGCCGCCGCCGTCACGGCCGCCGACCACCCCGATCAGGGCGGGTCCGTCGGTCAGGATCGGGCCGCCGCTGGTCCCGTTCGGTACGCCCGCGCAGTCCAGCCGCACCTGCGCGGGCCCTTCCGCCCGGGCCGTGTTGAAGCAGTCCACCGGCTGTTCGGCGTCATTCGGATAGCCCACCACCCGTGCGGGCGCGGGCAGTCGGGGGTCGAACCGGATCGCGGGCGCGCCCGTGACGTCCTCCAGCCGCTCCCCGGGGTGCCCGGGGCGGCGCACCCGCACGAAGGCCACGTCGTGATCGGGGTCCGCGGACTCCGTCCAGCGGGGGTCCACCTCGATCCGGGTGGGCACCCAGACGCCGTACGGCGCGACGCCGTCCCGGTAGCCCGGCACGAAGGCGAGGTTGGTGCGGAAGCCGCCCCGGTACACGCAGTGGGCGGCGGTGACGAGGAGGTCCCCGTCGGGGGACTGCACCACGCCGGCGGAGCAGTGGTGGTCGGCGTCCCAGTCGCCGCCGGGGGAGAACAGCGCGCCGATCGCGGGCTCGGGCGCGGTGCTCCGGGCCTCCAGGGGGGAGGAGGGGCGCCAGTCGCCCTCCCGCCGCGACCGCACCGGGGTCGCGGATCCGGCCGGCTCGGCGGCCGCCTCGGAACCGGCGGGGGTCGGGGTGTCGTCGCGCGGCGCCTCGACCTCCACCACGAGCCCGTCCAGGACCGCCGCGGCCGTCCGGTCGGCGCGTTCCGGGTCCTGGAGGTAGGTGCCCCGGGCCGGGTCCCCGTCCGCGAGGTGCGCGGCGACGACACGCAGCTCCCACACGACCCAGGAACCGGCTCCCACCAGGGCGAGAACGATCCCGAGCAGCACGAAGCGGACGCGTCTCGCCCCGCCCCCCGCCTTGCCGACCATGTGGTGCTCCCGCTCCCGTTCCCGAAGATCCCTCGTCGACCCGTCCGACGGGTACGACGTGCCGGGGGTTCCCGAAACGGCACGTGTCCGTGCTCACAGCCCGTGCACGGACGGGCGGATGACGCCGCTACCCTTGTTGCGAACCATTCGCAACAAGGGTTGAAGGTGTCGTCGTGGGATCTCCGGTGGTACTCGGCATCGAATCGTCCTGCGACGAGACCGGTGCGGGGATCGTGCGCGACGGACGACTCCTCGCGCACGTCGTCGCGTCGAGCATGGACGAGCACGCCCGCTTCGGCGGAGTGGCCCCCGAGATCGCGGCCCGCGCCCACCTGCACGCCTTCAACCCGGTCGTCCGCCAGGCGCTCGACCAGGCCGGGCTGCGGATGTCGCAGCTCGACGCGATCGCCGTCACCACCGGGCCCGGCCTCTCCGGCGCGCTCCAGGTCGGGCTCGCCGGCGCCAAGACCCTCGCCTACGCCCTGGACCTGCCGCTGTACGGGGTCCACCACCTGGCCGGACACGTCGCCGCCGACACCCTGGAGCACGGGCCGCTGCCCGAGCCCTGCATGGTCCTGATCTTCTCCGGCGGCCACACCTCGCTGCTGCTGGTGCGCGATCTCGTGCGCGAGCCGATCCTGCACCTCGGGGACACCCTCGACGACGCGGCCGGAGAGTGCTTCGACAAGGTCGCCCGGGTCCTCGGCCTGCCCTACCCGGGCGGGCCGGCCGTCGACCGGGCCGCGCGGGACGGCGATCCGAAGGCCGTCGCCTTCCCCCGCCCGCTCACCGGCGGCCCCCGCGCCGGCGACCCGTACGCCTACTCCTTCTCCTTCTCCGGGCTCAAGACCGCCGCCGCCCGCTGGGTCGAGGGCCACCGGCTGCGCGGCGAGGAGCCGCCGGTCGCCGACGGCGCGGCCTCCCTCCAGGAGGCGGTGGCCGACGTGCTGACCCGCAAGGCGGTCGCGGCCTGCAAGGAGTACGGGGTCCGGACCCTGGTGGTCGTCGGCGGGGTGGCCGCCAACTCCCGCGTGCGCGACCTCGCGGAGCGGCGCTGCGCCTCCGCCGGGATCGAACTGAGGGTTCCGCCGATGACCCTGTGCACCGGCCCGCCGGGGGAGTCGAGGTCGCGGTCAGGAGCGTGGTCGCGGTCGCGGGCGCTCGGCGTCGTCGGCGCGGTCCCGGCGCTGCTCGGCGTACCCGCCTCCGGTCCACCCGGGGTGGGTGCCACCACCCGGCTCACGGCCGGGCCCGGGTCTGTCGAACCCGGCGGCCCGGCTCCAGGCCCAGCTCCTCCACCAGCAGGTCGCGCCCGACGCGGTAGCTCTCCAATGCCTCCGCCTGCCGCGCCGACCGGTACAGGGCCAGCATCAACTGCCCGCGCAGCCGCTCCCGCAGCGGGTGGACCCGTACCAGCAACTGGACCTCGCCCACGAGCTGATGGTGCCGCCCCAGGTCCAGGTCCAACTCGATGCGGGTCTCCACGGCCGTCAGCCGCTCCTCGTCCAACTGAAGGGCCTTGCCGCGCAACGTCTCGCTCGACACGCCACTCAGGCAGTCGCCCTGCCACAACTCGCCCGCCGAGCGCAGCAGTCCGGGGGGAATCCTCACCGGCCCGTCGAGGCCGGTCACCTGTAACGGTCCGAGAACCCGGAAAACCACCGCGTCCGGAGTGTGGAACACCCCGCCGGACGAAACAGTCATGAGTCTCCCAGCTGGGGCAACGCCTGAGAACGGGTGGAGCGCTGGGCAAGTCTCCCCGAACACCTCCCCGGTGTCCATGGTGTGGGGGTTTCGTGCACGTGAACCGTGATAGGGCGGGGATAGCACCGGGTTATGGCCCCGGGGCACCGTGGACCTGCGCCGCCGGTCGGGGTGCGGCCGTACGAACGGACTTCCCACGAACAGTCGGCACGCCGGGCGGGTCCCGCCACCCAGCCGCGTCGTCACCGACTCCGGGGTCGACCACGTGCGCCCGGCCTACCACTACCTCGACACCGGAGACCTCGACGGCTACGGATCGTTGCTGCACGCGGGAGCCCTCGGCGCGGATCTGGAGTGCCCGCCGGTACCGGGGGCCCGCCACGACATCACGCGGATCGTCGCCGACGGGGACTGTGCGGTGGCGATGGGGCGACTTGCGCCCCAACAGTGGGAGTTCGTCGACGTGTTCACCCTGTCGGCGGAGGGCATGCTGCGCGCCTGTCGTCGCTACTACGGCGGGCCGCCGCGCCCGGCCCTGTCGGGGCGCTGAACACGGCTGCCCCGCAGGGGACATGACGGTGGTGGCCCTTCGCGCCGGTTCGTCCTGTTCCGGGCGGCGCCCGCCACCCCCGCACGCCCCCGAGTCGATCACCTGAGGCATGCTGGCGGCCGGAAGACCACCGCACCCGAGGGAGCAGCCGAGTGACCGCCCGCCACATCGAGTTCGAGCGCCTGCACAACTTTCGCGACCTGGGCGGCCACCGCTCCGCCGACGGCCGAACCGTCGTCCCGGGGGCCCTGTACCGGTCCGACTCGCTCGGCAAGCTCCGGGGCGCCGACTGGGACCGGTTCCTCGCCCTGGGCATCCGTACCGTCATCGACCTCCGCTACCCCTGGGAAGCCGACGCCAAGGGCCGGGTCCCCGAGCCGCACCGCTTCACGTACGCCAACCTCAGCATCGAGCACCGCCCCTACGACCAGGCCGAGATCGACCCCGACATCGACCCCTGGCGCCACCTCGCCGACCGCTTCGCCGAGGTGACGGAGGACGGCGTCGAGGAGATCCGGCAGGCCATCGAGCTGATCGCCGACGCCGAACCGGGACCGACCGTCTTCCACTGCACGTCCGGCAAGGACCGCACCGGGCTGATCGCGGCCTTCGTACTGACCCTCCTCGACGTGCCCGAGGAAGAGATCCTGGCCGACTTCGCCCGCACAGAACTGGCCACCGAACGTCTCAAGGCCGACTGGCACACCGCCAACCCCGGCCGCACCATGCGCTGGCCCGCGTACGGGCGCGCCCCGGCCATCGTCATGGAACTCGTCCTCGCGGACCTGGAAGCCCGCCACGGCTCCCCGACGGCCTACCTCACGGACCACGTCGGCATCACCCCGGAGACCGTGGCCCGGCTGCGCGCCCGGCTGCTGACCCCGGCGACATCCCCGACACCTGCGGCATCCGCCGCTCCCACCGTCCCCGAGACCGCCTGACGGGTCTCGCCGGGCCCCGGTCGCCGGACACGCGCCCAAGGCTTCTCGCCTCTCCGCCTCTCCGTCTCCTCGTCTCTTCGTCGAAGCGGGTTGAGCCCGGGCCCGCACGGGAGCAGGATGAACGGGACACGGGCACCCGGCGAACCCCCGATGCCCGACCCGGCCCGTCCACCGCCGAAACGGCGGCCGGGCGGACCGACCGACGGACGGACGAGGTGGGCGCATGGCACGGCGCGGCTATTGGCGCGAGGCCGACGGTTCCCCCGTCGCGGCGACCGAGGCACACGATGCCTGGGCCCGCGAGGCCTATCCGCGCCTGTCGGGGGTGGCCGGCACCTACCACGCCGTCATCACCTACAAGGACCTCGGCGAGGACGTCCAGCAGGCCTCGGGCATCCGCACCTCCGCGCTGCTCCACAACTGGATCGGCGCCGTCCTCGGCAGGGTGGTGCACGAGGCACACCGGCGGGGCGACCCGCCCCTGACCGCCCTGGTGGTCCGCACCGACGACGGCATGGTCGGTGAGGGCTACCGGGAAGTCCTGGAACTCTCCGGGGAACAGGTGACGACGGAAGCCACCGACCGCGAGAACCACGCGGCCGTGTCACGGCTGGAGTGCTACCGCCGCTTCGGCGCCACCCTGCCCCCGGGCGGCGGCGAACCCGCACTCGCCCCCCGTCTCGAAGCCGCCCTCGCCCGCCGCCGCGCCCGCGAACCCGAGCCCCCGGCCCCGATCTGCCCCACCTGCTTCGTCCAACTCCCCACCGCCGGAGCCTGCGACAACTGCGCCTGACCACCCGGACGCACCACGGTCGCCCCGGGACGACCCCGCACCCGATCAGGCGAGGAGGCACCGGAGCCGGCGGGTACCACCAGGGCCTGGCGGGCCGGCCGCCCGCACCAACCCGCCAGGCACCAACCCGCCGGACATCGGCCCCGGCCGGATCAGCTCCTCGCGTGTTGGTGGAGGGTGGCTGCCAGGAGGTGGGAGTCGAGCAGGGAGACGTCCGCCGTCCTGTCCGCCCGCGCGTAACCGGCCAGCATCCGTTTGGTCAGGACGAGGGCTTCGGGCGAGCGGCGGACCAGGGGTCTGATCCAGGAATCGATCACCTTGTCCAGTCGGTCGAGCGGCGCGGTCCGGTGGAGCAGACCGATGCGGTGGGCCGTGTCGGCGTCGAAGACGTCGCAGGTGAGCATGAGCTCGCGGATCCTGGAGGCGCCGACCTCGGAGACCAGGCGTCCCATCGCCCCGCCCCACGCCGGCGGTAGCCCTATGCCGACCTCCGGCATGCGAAAGCGGCTGGTGTCGGCGCCTGCGCGCAGGTCGCAGAAGGAGGCGAGGGCGAGACCCGCGCCGATGACCCGCCCGTGCAGTCGGGCGATGGTGACCGCGTGGGTGTTCTCCAGGGCCTGGCACAGGCGGTGCGCCTTGTCGGCGATGCGCCGCAGGCCCACTCCGGACGGGTCGGCGGCCAACGCCTCCTGGTACTCGTTGCGGTCGGCGCCCAGGCAGAAGTCCGTACCCAGCGACGACAGCGTGAGGATCCGGACGTCGGGTCTCTCGTGGAGGTCGTCGAGCAGGGTGATGAGGTCGTCGAGGACCGCGGAGTCCAACGTGTCGTCCTGCCCCCACGGGTTGAGGCCGACGTGCAGGACGGGGCCGTCCTGCTCGGTACGGATCGCCTTGGTGGCGGTTCGCGCGTATGCGGGGCTGGGGGCGTGTGCGGGGGTGGTGTCGGTCATGCGAGTGCTACGTCCAGGTTCAGCAGGCGCCGGAACGCCACGCGGGGCGCCATCGACGGGGGGCGTACGAGGGTGAGGCGGGGGAGGCGCCGGATCAGTTGGCGCAGCAGGGTCTGTGCTTCGAGGCGGGCCAGCGGCGCGCCGAGGCAGTAGTGGATGCCGCCACTGAACGCGAGGTGGTCGGGGGTGCGTTCGGGGTCGAACCGGTCCGCGTCGCCGTGTCTGGCGGGGTCCCGGTGCGCCGCTCCGATCATGAGGTGGACCATCTCGTCGCGGCGGATCTCGATGCCTCCCAGCACGGAGTCCTGCGACGCGATCCTGCTGATCACGTGGGTGGGCGGGTCGTAGCGAAGCGTTTCTTCCACGAACCCGGGCACGAGGTCGGGGTTGTCGGCGACCATGTCCCAGCGTTCCGGGCTTTCGACGAGCCGGAGCGTCATCGTCGAGAGGAGGGTCGCGGTGGTCTCCAGGGCGGCCAGCAGGACGAACAACACCAGGAAGTAGACCGCCTCGTCGGCCTTGTCCCGGTCGGGCTCGATCGCGTCCCACGTCTGGATCCACCGGGTGACGGGGTCGTCGCCGGGGTGGGCGCGGCGATCGCGCACCAGCTCCATGAAGTAGGTGCGGAGTTCGGCCGTGGCCGCGTCGGACAAGGCCAGTTGGCTGGCCGACGGCAACAACTCCTGGGTGAAGACCTGGTCGTGCGTCAACTCTCGGAGCCGAGGCCAGTCGGCCTGCGGCAGCCCGAGCCAGTCACCTATGGTGGCCACCGGCAGCTCCTCGCAGACAAGCTCCGAGAAGTCCGCCTCGCCGGTGCGTATTCGCTCCGTGAACGCGTCGAGGAGTCGATCCGCGGTCCGGTTCACATTGCGGCCGATGCGCTCGACGGTGTTCCGGTCGAAGGAGCCCGCCGCCCGGCGCACCTTGGTGTGGTCCGGGGCGTTGAGCGCGGCGAGCGTGTTGCTCATCTCGCGTGAGGAGGGGGCGTTCCAGCGCGTCCCGGGCCCCTGGCGCTCCCGCCATTCCCGGTCGGGCTCCAGCCATTGGCGGCTGCGCAGCACCTGGTCGCATGCGGCGAAGCCCGTCACGGCGAAGCCGCCCCAGGGGGCGGGCACCACCTCGCCGCGCTCCAGGAGTTCGGCGTAGATCGGGAAGGGGTCGGCCTGCCCTCTGGCCGTCCGTAGACGGGAGAAGAGGGAGGCGGACGCCCGGCGGTCGTACGACGGAGTTGTGGCAACCCCCATATGGCGGCTCCTTTCTGAGAACCAGCCGCCATGCATACCCACGTGATCGTTCGAGCATCCCCTACCACTGAGTACTCAGGAGGTTACTAGAATCACACTGGTCTCACTCGCCCCTGGTCCAGGCCAGGAAGCGGCTGAACAGGCCGCCCTTGGGCTGCGGCGCGAAGCCGGCGTTCGTACGCGAGGGACCGGCGTGCGAGGTCGCGGAGGCGGCCGTCTGCTGCTGGGGCGCCTGGCCCGCGGTCGAGCCGGCCGGCCCGGTCGACCCGGCGCCCTGGGGTGCGGCCCTCGGGGTGAACCGGATCGGGAGGGTGACCAGCGTGCGGCTCCACGGGCTCGGCGCCCAGGTCAGCGCCTTGAACGGGACACGCAGCTCGACGTCGAGAAGCTGGTTCAGCAGCGTCTCGACGGCGGTCACGGCGATCATGAAAGCCGGGTCCTTGGCGGGGCAGGCGTGCGGACCCGCACCGAACGCCAAGTGCGCCTTGGCGCTCAGCTGTTCGCGGTGCTCCGTCAGCTTCGGGTCGGTGTTGGCCGCGGCGAAGGAGATCAGGACCGGGTCGTTGGCCCGGACCAGCCTGTCGCCCAACTCGACGTCGTGCGTGGGATAGTGCGCCGCGTAGTTGGCGATCGGCGCGTAGTTCCAGAGGGTCTGGGAGACCGCGTCCTCGACCGGAAGGCCGACCTGCCAGTCCTCTCCCAGGTACAGGGCGCTGCTGGTGCCGATCGTCGCGGCCAGCGGCGCGGTGCCACCGGAGAGCAGGGTGACCAGCTGGTGCAGCACCTCCTCGTCGCTCAGCTGGGCCGAGTGCTCCATCAGGCGCGTCGTCAGGTCATCCGTGGGACGCCGCCGCTTGAGGGCGATCAGCTCGGTGAGCGCCCCGCCGAGCACCTCGTCGGCCCCGGGCGTTCCCTGGAAGATGCCACTGATCCCGGCGATCACGCGGTCGCCGATCTCGGGCGGGCAGCCGAACAGGTCGCTGAAGACCAGCAGGGGCAGCGGCTGGGCGTACTCGGCCATCAGCTCCGCCTGCCCGAGGACGTCGGTGCTGAACTGGCTGATCAGGTAGTTGGCGGACTGCTGCGTCTGCCGGATGAGCTGGTGCTCGTTGACCGTGGCGAGACTGTCGGTGACGGCCCGACGCAGCCGCGCGTGCGCCGCGCCGTCGCTGAACAGCGCGTTGGGGCGGTAACCCAACATGGGCAGCGCCGGGCTGTCGGCCGGGACGCGCCCTTCGTTCAGGGCGTTCCAGCGGCGGGAGTCGCGCACGAAGGAAGAGGGGTTCTGCAGGACGTACAGGGCGGCGTCGTAGCTCGTGACGAGCTCGGCCTGGACGTCGGGGGCGATCTCCACGGGCGCACTGGGGCCGAACGAACGCAGCCCTGCGTAGTGGCTGTCGGGGTCGGCTCCG
Organism: Streptomyces sp. H27-H5; assembly: GCF_026627505.1. Lineage (GTDB taxonomy): Bacteria > Actinomycetota > Actinomycetes > Streptomycetales > Streptomycetaceae > Streptomyces. The sequence continues at coordinate 31,782 of NZ_JAPNLK010000002.1, forward strand.
AACGACGGGCCGTACATCCGGACGTTCCCGTGCGCGGGGCAGCCGGGGGGTATCTCCTGCGGTTCACGGGGCTGTTGCATTGCTGCGCTCCTAGCCGAGTTGGGACATGAGGTGGGTCACGAGGGTGATGAGGGCCCGCGCGGAGGAGTTCTCGTCTCGTACGTCGCACTCCACGACAGGGGTCTCGGCGGTGAGGTTCAGAGCCTCGCGCACCTCGTCGAGCGGGTAGTGCGTGGTGCCCTCGAAGTGGTTCACGGCGATGGCGTACGTCAGGCCGAAACGCTCGACGAGGTCCAGGACGGGGAAGGACTCGTGCAGCCGCTCCGGGTCGACGAGGACCAGCGCGCCCAGCGCGCCCCGGGAGAGCTCCTCCCACATCTCCTTGAAGCGCTCCTGGCCGGGCGTTCCGAAGAGGTAGAGCACCAGGGTGTCGCTGAGCGTGAGCCGACCGAAGTCCATCGCGACGGTGGTGGTCTTCTTGTCGGGGGTGCCCGACAGGTCGTCGAAGCCCACGCTGGCTTCGGTGATCTCTTCCTCGGTCCGTAGGGGCTCGATCTCGGAGAGACTGCCTATGCAGGTGGTCTTGCCGACCCCGAAGTGCCCCACTATCAGGATCTTCACCGCGTGGGAGACATCTGGATCCAGGTACACGCGCTACGCTCCGAATCGATTCTTCAGGCCTTCGAGAACGGCGCTGACCAGTTCTCTGTCGACACGTTCGGCGCGCGGTATCGGTGTCCTCGCGAGGATGAGGTTCTCCTCCTCCAACTGCGCCAGCAGGATGCGGACGATGCCCAGGGGCAGGTGCGTGTGCCCCGCCACCTCGGCCACGGACAGGAAGCCGTCGGCGACCAGCTCCATGACCTGCCCCGCCTCCGGGGACAGGGTGCGCGCCGCGGCCTGTCCGTTCTCCACCGCCGCCGTCACGAGCGTCGTGTGCTCGTACTCGTGGTCCGGGGGCAGCGCGCGTCCGTTCGTGATCACGAACAGGGGGACTAACGGTGACGTCAGTTCCAGCTCTTGATCCTGTTCGGGCCCATCAGACATGGTCCGTCCCCTTCCCCGGTGTCGCCGCCGCGGTCAGTCCGGGAACCACCTCGTGCAGACGCGTGGTGAACTGTTCTATGTCGCAGTCGTGTTCGGCGGCGGCGGCCAGGAAACCATCGGGGCCGGCCGCCATCAGGAAGATCCATCCGTGCTGGAACTCGATGACCGTCTGACGCCATTGCGCGTCCTCGGTCACCCCCGCGAACTGGGAGGTGACCCGGCTGTAGGCGTGGATGCCCGTCATGGCCGCGGAGATCGTGTCCGCGAGGTCGCGGCTCATCCCGCTGGTCGCCCCGCGGGGAAGACCGTCCGATCCCAGCAGCACGGCGTGGCGGGCACCCTTGACCTCGGACATCACCTGGTCGAGCTCGCCGAGGGCGAATCCCGCGTCACCGGAACTCTGGTGCCGGGGGGCGTTCCCCCGCGGCCCTCCGGCGTCCTCGGCGTTCACCCGAGGCGGTGAGGTGAGGTTGTTGCCCAGTCGGGCGACGAGGCGGTGCATGCGGAAGGAGATCTGTTGCATGTCCACATCGGGGGCGGCCGCGGCGGCGAGGTAGGAGCCCTGCCCCGCCCCGATCAGGAAGATCCAGCCGTGCGAGAACTCGATGACGGTCTGGTTCCACTGCCGTTCCTCCTCCGGTCCGGCGAAGTGGGCCGTCGCCCGGCTGAGCGACTGCATCCCGGCCATGGCCGCGGAGATGGTGCGCACATCCTTCTCGGCCAGGCCTTCCGTCGCGCCGCGAGGGAGGCCGTCCGCGGACAACAGGACGGCGTGCCGTGCACGGGGCACGTTGTGCACGATGTCCTCCAGCATCCACGACAGGTCTGCGGTCATGCCTCTTCGGGCCCTTCGAACGAGGTGGCGTCAAGATTGCGGCCGGAGAGCGTGCCGCGTTGGAAGGCCCCCAGGCTGCGCCCGGAAGCGCGGCCCGTTTCCCCCTGGGTCCGCGCCGCCGACGAGGTGGTGTCGGGGTCGGGGACGCTCGCGATGGGCGCCTGGCGCGAGCCGCGCTTGGGCAGCCCGTGCATCGTGCGCGAGGTCACGCCCTGGGGCCGGCTCTCGGTGGCGCGCCGGATGTCGCTGACCGGAGCCTCCTGGGCGGCCGGAATCTCCTCCATGGTCCACAGCTCCTCGGGCAAGAGGACGACGGCCCTGACGCCGCCGTATCGGGAGACTCCGGTGACGTCGACCTTGAAACCGTGCTGACGCGCGATCAGGCCGATGACCGGGAACCCGAACTTCGGCTGGGTTCCGAGCTGCGACAGACGGGGGGCGATCTCCCCGGAGAGCAGCACGGTCGCCCGCTGCCGCTCTTCGTCGTTCATGCTCACGCCGGCGTCGTCGATGACGATGCACAGGTTGTTCTGGACGCGCTGGAACGTGACCTCGATCGGCGCGTCGTGCTGCGAGAAGCTGGCCGCGTTGTCCAGCAGTTCCGCCACGGCGAGGGCGACGGGCGCGACCGCGTACGCCTTCAGGGCGAGACTGGTCTGTTGCATGATGGCGACCCGGTGGAAGTTGCGGATCTGACCCTGGGCGCTGCGCACCACGTCGTAGACGCTGGCGGGCCTGTTGCGACGGCCGAGCGGCGCACCGCACATGACGGCGATGCCCTGAGCCTTGCGCGCCATCTGGGCGTTGGCGTGGTTCACGTCCAACAGGTCGCCGAGGACGGCGTGTCCGCCGAACTTGCGCTGGATGCCGTCCAGCAGCGTCGTCTGCTCGGCCGCGAGGCTCTGCAGGAGGCTGGCGGCACCCTTGAGGACGGCCTTGGTGTTCTCCTCCGCCGCTTCCTTGGCCGCGCGGAGCGTGGCGTCCTGCTCGTTGCGGAATCTCTGCAGCTCGGCGCGTGACGCGTGCAGATGGCTGTCTGCCGCGAGGAGCCGGTCCCTCAGTTCGGCCTCGGTCTGCTTCTTCTTCGCCCCCAGTGCTCTGTTGCGGGCGACGAGTGCCACGACCGCGACAACGGCTATCGCCGCCACCGCAACCAGGCACCACACAAGTGCGTCTCGATTCATGGAAACCTTTCCCGGCGCATGGCATGCGGACGGCTGCAGATACACCTCGCGAGGCCCCGCAACACAGCTGATCGGCACGGTCCACCTGCTGTTACGCGGAGAGCATGCCGTCAATCACACATCAGCATCCGTGTCAAAACGGATCAAGATCACAGATGCCGGGATGCTATCACCGGATCTTCGGCTGTCCGGACGTCCGCCATCGCGGCGCCTACCCCCAACCCGGCCGTCGCAAAAGCGCGTTGACTGGGTCTTTCGACCGGGCATCCGCCGCCGGTCACCCCGCCCGTTGCCGATTCGTCAGCACTTCTTCACGAGAGAGGTGACAATCCCTCACTTGGAACCGGTACACCGCCGACCAAACCCCCACCGGACCTCATCGGCAGGCCGATCGCGCCCGGTTCATCGACGCCGGGGCACGTGGTGAGGTGTCGCCCCGCCGGGGGCGGAACCCCCTTCCGACGCGATCAAGCCGACGCGATTGGCTGCTTCTCGACGTTCGCGAGAGGGGATGCACTCAACGGCGCTGATGTGCCGGCTACAGCCAGTCGCGCTTCTTGAAGATGACGTACAGGCTGACGCAGACCACTGCCATCAGCAGGACCGCGAAGGGGTAGCCGGCGGCCCACTTGAGTTCCGGCATGACCTCGAAGTTCATGCCGTAGATGGTGCCGACCAGGGTGGGGGCGAAGAGGATGGCGGCCCAGGCGGAGATCTTCTTGATCTCCTCGTTCTGTTCGAAGCCGGCTTCGGCCAGGGCGCGCATCTCGGCGTTCTGCTGTTGGGAGACCAGGGTGGCGTTGACCGTCAGGATCTCGGTCAGGGCCTGGCGGAAGCCGTCGACGCGCTCGCTGGTGTGGGTGACGTGGTCGGCGACGTCGCGGAGGTAGCGCTGGAGTTCCTCGTCCGTGCCGTACTTGGCGAAGCCCGCCATCAGGCTGTGGAGCATGCCGACCAGCGGGCGGGTGGCGCGCTGGAACTCGACCATCTCGCGGGAGAGCGCGTAGATGCGGCGGGAGACCTCGGGGTCGCCGCGGAAGACCTCGGTCTCGATCTCGTCCATGTCGTTCTGGACGCCCTCGACGACCGGGGCGTACCCGTCGACGACCGCGTCGAGGATGGCGTACAGGGCGGCTTCCGGGCCGAGGGAGAGGAGGTCGGGGGTCTCCTCCATGCGGCGGCGGACGGCGGAGAGGTCGGGGGCCGCGCCGTGGCGGACCGTGATGAGGAAGTCCGGGCCGACGAAGACGTGGAGTTCGCCGAAGTCGACCTCCTCCAGGGCGTCCAGGTACCGGGCGGCGCGCAGGACGACGAAGAGGGTGTCGCCGTAGCGCTCCAGCTTGGGGCGTTGGTGTGCCTCCAGCGCGTCCTCGATGGACAGCGGGTGGAGGTTGAACTCGGCGGCGAGGGAGTGGAGTTCGGCCTCGGTCGGGCGGTGCAGGCCGATCCAGGCCATGCCGTCGGGCTGTTCGCGCAGTTGCCGGAAGGTATCGGCGAGGGAGGCGGGGGACGCGGCGCGGCGGCCGTCGCGGTAGACGGCGGAGTCGATCACGCTGCGGTGGTTCGGGGGCGTCGGTTCGGGCGACGCGGGGCTCGGGGCGGACGCGGACGCCGGGGGAGTGGTGGGTGCGGCGCCGGCCGGGGAGGAGGGGCGGAGCCACCCCGTACGCCTCGACGGCGGGCCTGACGACCCCGGCGAGCCCGGTGACCCGGATGACCCCGACGGGCCCCGCGAGGAGGATGCCGTGTCCGACGCGGAGGGCGAGGGGTCCGGCGGAGGGGACGAGGGGTCCGACGGCGTGGAGGGACGGCGGTGTGGGCGCTCCGGCATCGCAGCTCAGCTCCCGGTGGTCGGACGGACGCGTGGGTGGGGGCGAGAGGAAGGATATAGGGGGAAATGGTCCAGGACGTTGCGGACGGTTCTTGTCCGCAGGCACGGCTAGCGTGCTGCCATGGCTTCCAGAACCGCTCCCGTACTCGACACCCGCGCACTGAACCGTGCCACGCTGGCCCGCCAGCTGCTGCTGAGCCGCGCCGAGATGTCCGCGCGGGACGCCGTCGCGCACCTCCTCGGGCTCCAGGCGCAGAACGTCAAACCGCCGTACTACCAGCTGCACGCCCGACTCGCCGGGTTCAGGCCCACCGAGCTGGCCGGGCTGATGGAGTCCCGCGAGGTGGTCCGGATGGTCACCATGCGCTCGACCATCCACACCCACACCGCGGACGACGCGCTGACGCTCCGGCCGCTGGTCCAGGCGGCGCGCGACCGCGAGGTCAACCAGTTCCGCAAGGGTCTCCTCGGGGTGGACCTGGACCGGCTGGCCCTCGACGCGCGCGCCTTCGTGGAGGCCGAGCCGCGCACCATGGGGGAGATCCGCGAGGAGCTCCTCAAGGAGTGGCCCGACGCCGACCCGCAGTCCCTGTCCGTCGCCGCGCGCTGCCTGTTGCCGCTCGTACAGGTCACCCCGCGCGGGGTGTGGGGGCGCAGCGGGCAGGTACGGCTCACGACCGTGGAGAACTGGCTCCGGCGGCCGGCCGGGAAGACGCGGAGCGTCGGGAAGGCGCCAGGCGTGAGGGAAGCGCGGGGCACGGGCACGCGGGAAGCACAGGCCGCGGGCGAGGCGCAGGGCGTCGATGACGTGGTGCTGCGCTATCTCGGCGCCTTCGGGCCGGCCTCGGTGAAGGACATGCAGACCTGGGCCGGGCTGACCCGGCTGAAGGAGTCGTTCGAGCGGTTGCGGCCGCGGCTGCTCACCTTCCGCGACGAGAACGGTGTCGAACTGTTCGACCTGCCCGACGCGCCGAGGCCCGATGCCGGGACGACGGCCCCGCCGCGGTTCCTTCCCGAGTTCGACAACCTGCTGCTCTCCCACGCCGACCGGTCCCGGGTGATCGCCCCGGAGTTGAAGGGCCGCACGTGGACCGGCAACCAGGCCCACCGCGTGCTGCTCCTCGACGGTTTCCTCGGCGGGTTGTGGACGGCGGACGCCGGGGTGCTCACCGTGGAGCTCTTCGGCCCCGCGTCACGGGCGCTGAAGGAGGAGATCGTCGCCGAGGGGGAGTCGCTGCTCGCCGACATGGCCGACTCGCCCGCCGGTACGAGTACGGGTAAGGACGCGGGTACGGGTGCCGGTACGGACGCGGGTACGGGTGAGGACGTGGGTACGGGTGCGGGTACGGCTGCGAGCACGGTCGCCGTGCGCTTCGGGTCAATCCGGGGCTGACGGCGGCCTGGTGGTGTCCGCGTCCGGCGCGGCACGATGCCTCTCATGACGGAGAACAGCGCCACCCACACCTTCCTGGCCGCGCGGGACTTCCTGCTCGAACGTCGCGGGGACTACGCCGCCGCCCACGCCGGATTCACCTGGCCCCGCCCCGAGCGGTTCAACTGGGCCCTCGACTGGTTCGACCACATCGCCCGGGGGAACACGGCCGACGCCCTGCGCATCGTCGAGGAGGACGGAACCGGCGAGGGCGTGTCCTTCGAGGAGCTGAGCGCGAGTTCGGGAGCCGCGGCGAACTGGCTGCGCGCCCAGGGCGTCGCGGCGGGGGACCGGATCCTGGTCATGCTCGGCAACCAGCGTGAACTGTGGGACGTCATGCTCGCCGCGATGAAGCTCCGGGCCGTGGTCATCCCCGCCACCCCGCTGCTCGGGGCCGCCGACCTCCGCGACCGGGTCGAACGGGGCCGGGTACGGCACGTCATCACGCGCGCCGAGGACACCGGCAAGTTCGACGACGTGCCCGGCGCCTACACCCGGATCGCCGCCGGACCGCGCGGCACCGCGGGCCCCGCGACCGCCGCCGGATCCGAGGTCCCGGCCGGCTGGCTGCGACTGGCCGACTTCCACACCGCCGACCGGAGTTTCAGCCCGGACGCGGAGACCCTGGCCGGCGACCCCCTGATGCTGTACTTCACCTCGGGCACCACCGCCCGGCCCAAGCTCGTCGAGCACACCCACGCCTCGTACCCGATCGGGCACCTCTCCACCATGTACTGGCTCGGGCTGCGCCCCGGCGACGTCCACCTCAACATCGCCTCGCCCGGGTGGGCCAAGCACGCCTGGTCCAACCTCTTCGCGCCCTGGAACGCCGGTGCGACGGTCTTCGTCCACAACTACACGCGCTTCGACGCCGAGCGGCTGATGGCCGAGATGGACCGGGGAGGCGTCACCACCTTTTGCGCCCCGCCCACCGTCTGGCGGATGCTGATCCAGTCCGACCTCACCAAGCTCCGCAACCCCCCGCGCGAGGCGGTCGCCGCGGGCGAACCGCTCAACCCGGAGGTCATCGAAAGGATCCGCGAGGCCTGGGGCGTGACCATCCGCGACGGCTTCGGCCAGACCGAGACGACCCTTCAGGTGGGCAACTTCCCGGGGGTGCCCGTCAAGCCCGGCTCCATGGGACGTCCGGCGCCCGGCTACGAGATCGTGCTCCTGGACTCCGTCACCGGCAAGGAGTCCGAGCGGGAGGGCGAGGTCTGCGTGGACCTGCGGACCCGCCCCGCCGGGGTGATGACCGGCTACCGCGACGACCCGGAGCGCACCGCGGAGGCCATGGCGGACGGGCTCTACCGCACGGGGGACATCGCCGCGCGGGACGCCGACGGCTACCTCACCTACGTGGGGCGGGCCGACGACGTGTTCAAGGCCTCGGACTACAAGATCAGTCCGTTCGAGCTGGAGAGCGCGCTGCTGGAGCACGAGGCCGTGGCCGAGGCCGCCGTGGTCCCCGCTCCGGACCCGCTCCGGCTGGCGGTGCCGAAGGCGTACATCACGCTCGCCGCCGGTTGGGAGCCGGGGAAGGAGACGGCCCGGTTGCTGTTCGAGCACTCCCGGTCGGTGCTCTCCCCGTACAAGAGGGTCCGGCGCATCGAGTTCGGGGAGCTGCCGAAGACCGTGTCCGGCAAGATCCGCCGGGTCGAGCTGCGCGAACTCACCGAGGCCGGGTCCGGGGCGGAGTACGACGAGGCCGACCTGGACTGAGGCGGACCGGCGTCGGCCGCCGCGCCCCCGCGGCCGCACCCGCGCCCGCGGGTGTCGGCCGAGGTGAGCACTAGGCGGGGAGCTGGGCCTCGATCGCGGCGACGATCTCGGGGGACTCGGGCTCGGTGCGCGGCCGGAAGCGGCCGACGACCTCGCCGGCGGGGGAGATCAGGAACTTCTCGAAGTTCCACTGGATGTCTCCCGCCTCACCCTCGGCGTCCGGGGTCTTCACCAGCTCCGCGTACAGCGGGTGCCGGTTCTCGCCGTTGACCTCGGACTTCTCCAGCATGGGGAAGGTGACCCCGAAGCCGGCCGCGCAGAAGGTCTGGATGTCGTCCGCGGTGCCGGGCTCCTGGCCGCCGAACTGGTTGCACGGCACGCCGATCACCGTGAACCCCTTCTTCTCGTACGCGAACTGCAGCCGGGCCAGACCCGAGTACTGCGGGGTGAGCCCGCACTGCGAGGCGGTGTTCACGAGCAGGATCGCCTTGCCCTTGTGGGCCGCGAGGCTGGTGGGCTCGTCGTCCAGGGTGGTCAGCGGAATGTCGTACAGGCTCATCGTGCTCTCCTCGGCGGGAAGGGCGGTCAAGGTCTCCGAGCCTAGTACCACCCCGTCGTTCACCGTCTTCCCGGTCGCGTCGATCACCCGGCCCCTGACCCGGCCGGCGTCGTTGCCGCCGCCGCGGGCTCAGACCCCCGACGCGATCAACCGGTCCGCCGGATCGTTGACCGGTTGCGGGGTGCCCGTCAGGTCCATGATGAACAGCGGTATCCCCAGGTGGTCCGCGCGTTCGCGGGCCTCCGTCGTGTACCCGGCGAGGGAGAAGTAGACGCTCGCCGCCGAGGCCGTGAGCCCGTTCAACCACACGCACTCCACCGCCCGCAGCCCGGCCGGCGCCGTCGTCGGGTCCACCTGTGCGACGACCCCGGGGGCCCGCAGGTCCACCGCCGCCGAGGAGGTCGTCGACCCGTCGGGCCGGCGTACGTCACGGAAGCCGAGCCAGCGCAGGTACAGCGCGGCCGTGACCACCGCGTCCCCACCCGTGCGGATGGTCACCGGCCGGAACGGCGCCCGAGCCGCGGCCGGGACGTCCGTCGCGGCCGGGGCATCCGATGTCGGCGGGACGCCTGGCGCAGTCGGGGAGTCCGACGGCGCAGGGGGGTCCGTCGTCGCCGCGGGCCCGCGCGCGTCGGCCCGTACGCCGTCCCCCGCACCCGACGTGCCCCGCCCGCCGCGGCCGGAATCGGGCGCGTCGGGGTCCCCGGATGCCGGCGGGTGGACCGGGATCAGGGCCACCGTCCCGCAGGAACCGCACCCCACCTCCGGGCGCGGCCACTCGCCCTTCCGTCCGCAGGCCTCGCAGCGAACCGCCACCCAGCTGTCCGACCAGGTGCGGCGGGTCAGCGGCACGGCCGGCGCCGCCAGGTTCAGCGGTGCCACGACCGGGCTCCCGCAGGCGCAGGGGAAGACCGGCGCGCTGTAGGAGTTCTCGCGCCGGCAGGTCGGGCAGCGCACTGGTACCGCTTCCGCCATGAGACCGGACCCCCTCCGTCGCTGTGCGTGGGTCCATGGTCCACCACCGGCGACGGTCGGCGCGGGCGCGTCCTCGATTTCCCGTCGCGTCATGGTCATTCGTACAAGTCACCGAGCGAGAAGCGGCTTTTGGTGGGTTCCGGGGTGCCGAAGCGCCTTGACGCGCCCCGGAGTGGCCGCTTAGCTTGTTCCGTATAGCAGAACAAAACTTCCGGATTACGGAAAAGCCTGACCGCCAGACCCGCAGGAGAACTCGATGCCTCGTATGACAGCCGCCGCCGCTGCAGTGGAGATCCTCAAGCGCGAGGGCGTTTCGCAAGCGTTCGGCGTGCCCGGCGCTGCGATCAACCCGTTCTACCGCGAGCTCAAGAACGTCGGTGGCATCAACCACACCCTCGCCCGGCACGTCGAGGGCGCCTCGCACATGGCCGAGGGCTACACCCGCACGACCCCGGGCAACATCGGTGTCTGCATCGGTACGTCCGGCCCCGCCGGCACCGACATGATCACCGGCCTCTACTCGGCCATCGCGGACTCGATCCCGATCCTGTGCATCACCGGTCAGGCGCCGGTCGCGAAGCTGCACAAGGAAGACTTCCAGGCCGTCGACATCGCCTCGATCGCCAAGCCCGTCACCAAGGCCGCGACCACGGTCCTGGAGGCCGCGCAGGTCCCCGGCGTCTTCCAGCAGGCCTTCTACCTGATGCGTTCCGGCCGTCCGGGCCCGGTCCTCATCGACCTGCCGATCGACGTCCAGCTGACCGAGATCGAGTTCGACCCCGACCTGTACGAGCCGCTGGCCGTGCACAAGCCGGCCGCGACCCGCAAGCAGGCCGAGAAGGCCATCCAGTTCCTGCTGGAGTCCGAGCGTCCGCTGATCGTCGCCGGTGGCGGCATCATCAACGCCGACGCCTCCGACCTGCTGGTCGAGTTCGCCGAGCTGACCGGTGTCCCGGTCATCTCCACCCTCATGGGCTGGGGCGTCATCCCCGACGACCACGAGCTGGCCGCCGGCATGGTCGGTGTGCAGACCTCGCACCGCTACGGCAACGCCACGTTCCTGGAGTCGGACTTCGTCCTGGGCATCGGCAACCGCTGGGCCAACCGTCACACCGGCTACAACCTGGACGCGTACCTCGGCGACCGCAAGTTCGTCCACGTCGACATCGAGCCCACCCAGATCGGCAAGATCTTCGCCCCCGACCTCGGCATCGCCTCCGACGCCAAGGCCGCGCTGGAGATCTTCATCGAGGTCGCCAAGGAGCTCAAGGCCGAGGGCAAGCTCCCCGACTTCAGCGCGTGGGTCGCCTCGCACCTGGAGCGCAAGGGCACGCTCCAGCGTCGTACGCACTTCGACAACATCCCCATGAAGCCGCAGCGCGTCTACGAGGAGATGAACAAGGCCTTCGGCCCGGAGACGCGTTACGTCACCACCATCGGCCTCTCCCAGATCGCCGGCGCGCAGATGCTGCACGTCTTCAAGCCGCGCCACTGGATCAACTGCGGCCAGGCCGGCCCGCTCGGCTGGACGATCCCGGCCGCGCTGGGTGTCGCCACCGCCGACCCGCAGACCCCCGTCGTCGCCCTCTCCGGCGACTACGACTTCCAGTTCATGCTGGAGGAGCTGGCGGTCGGTGCGCAGCACAAGATCCCGTACGTCCACGTCCTGGTGAACAACGCCTACCTGGGTCTGATCCGTCAGGCGCAGGGCGGCCTGGGCATCAACTTCGAGGTCAACCTCGAATTCGAGAACATCAACGCCCCCGAGCTGGGTGTGTACGGCGTCGACCACGTCAAGGTCGTCGAGGGCCTCGGCTGCAAGGCGATCCGGGTCACCGACCCGAACGAGCTGGGTGCCGCCCTGGAGGAGGCCAAGAAGCTCGCCGCCGAGTACAGCGTCCCGGTGGTCGTCGAGGCCATCCTGGAGCGCGTCACCAACATCTCGATGAGCAAGACGGTCGACATGAGCGACGTCACCGAGTTCGAGGAGCTCGCGACCGAGCCGGGCCACGCCCCGACCGCGATCCGCCCGCTGACCGTCTGAGCGTGAAGCGGTGGGTCGTGCCCGCCACGACCGCGACGGCCCCCGTCCCTCCGGCAAGGAGGGGCGGGGGCCGTTCCGCGTTCCGTCGCCGGGGGCGCCGAGGCGGTGCGCGCCGCCGGGCGCACGGGGGCTGCTCGGGTCACCGGGGTTGCCGGGGTCGTTCGGGCGGTGGCCCGGGCGACCCCGGCGCGCCGCGTCACTTTCCGGGATGCGCGCCGAGTTCCGCGTCCAGCGCGCCCGCGATCAGATCGCGGGCACGGTCCAGGGCCAGCGAACCGCTGAGCCAGCGCTCGCTCAACCCCTCCACCAGCGCGGTCAGCCGCTCGGCGACGTCCAGCGGGACCGCCCGGGGGTCGGCGAGGCCCGCCACCTGGGCGTCCATGATCGAATCGGCGGTGTCCCGGTTCCAGGTGCGGGTGGAGTCCGCCAGCGTCTCGCGCAGGTCGGTGTCGAAGATCGCGCTGGCCCGCAACTCGCCCCAGGTGATGCTGTTCTCACGGACCCGGGTGGTGTCCTGGAGCTCGCTCAGCAGCAACTGGAGCAGTACGCCCCGGGCGTCCTCGGAGTCGTCGAGCGCCTCGTCGGTGTAACCGGTGGCGCGGTCGCTGATGAAGGCGAGGGTCCGCTGGATCAAGCCGGCCCGGTCCTTGAAGTGGTAGTAGATCAGCGCCGTGGACACCCCCGCCTCGGACGCCAGCTCCTCGACGCGCAGTCCCCTGACGCCGTTGCGGGCGATCACGCGTACGGCAGCTTCCAAGATCAAGATCCGTCCCGGAGGTCGACGGGGTGCACGCCGGCGATCACCCACCTCGTACCCGTCCCATCAGCCCCACCAGCCCAGCCCGCACCAAAGGAGCTCTCCCATGAGTCCGCCGAGCCCTACATACCCCCGCATGCCCGCCGTGGGTCGAGCACGAGGCCTGCCTGATGGCGTGGCCCACCCGGCCCGCCCTGTGGGGACCGGCCTTCGAGGCGGCGCGGCGTGAGTACGCGGCGGTGGCCCGTGCCATCGCCGACTTCGAACCGGTCGTCATGATCGCCGCGGCCGACTCGGTGGACGAGGCCCGCGCCGTCTTCGGCGACGATCCCGGGGTCGAGGTGATCGAGCTGCCGATCGACGACTCCTGGCTGCGCGACTCCGGCCCGATCTTCGCCTACGACGAGCAGGGCGACCGGGTGGGCGTCGACTTCCGCTTCAACGCGTGGTGCGACGGCCACGCTGCTGTCCGCCCCCGAGCACGCGTACACCCGGCTGCTGCTGGACTCCGTGCCCCGGCCCGGCTGGGACCCGGCCGCCATCGCGGCTCGACGGCGACCGGCGGCGGGCCGCTGAGCGCCCGCCCCGGCCGCCGGGGGGCGGTCGGGGCCGACGCGCCCCGCGCACGACAAAGCGCCGGGTCACGGGACCGTCCGTGACTCGGCGCTTCGGCTGTGACCGCCCGACGGTGCGAGGCTGGCGCGACAGGACGTTCGCACCGCCGGGCGGAGTGTTGGGGGAGGGTGTTTCCCCTCCGGTACAGGGGACTCTGTGCACGGCCCCTGTACGGAAGGAAGAGGCTGGGACCGCGGCGGGCGGCGACGAGAACTCCGGCGCCGTCTCCCTCAGGTCAAGAGACGGGCCTCGGAACCCATTACCACCGCACTGGCTCGCACGCCCGCCGCGGTCCTCGTCCTGCCCCCACCGCGTACCACCCCTCATCCGGGTCCGCGGTGCGGGCTCAGCACCCGGGACCTGACCTCCCGTCAGGCCCCCGGTACAGTTGAGCGGCTCAGGCGTCGCGCAGGGCGCGGACGGCCTCCTCGACGCGCTTGCCGTAGTCGGCGTCCGCGGCGTGGAAGTGAGCCAGGTTCTTCTCGATGACGTCCTCGATGGTGACCTGGGACAGGCCGCCGGCGATGTTCGCCACCAGACGCTGCTTCTCGGCCTCCGACATCAGGCGGTAGAGCTCACCGGCCTGGAAGAAGTCGTCGTCCTTGGTGTGGGCCGGGGCCTCGTGGGTGCCCGTGTAGCCGGAGACGGCCTTCGGGGCGCCGAGCGCCAGACCGGTCTCGGCCGGACCCCGGTACGAGTTGGGCTCGTAGTTCTTGTCGTGGCGCGAACCGTTGCGCAGCGCCATGACGCCGTCGCGGCCGTAGTTGTCGGCCGTGGTCGCCTTCGGGGCGTTGACCGGCAGCAGGGTGTGGTTCACACCGAGGCGGTAGCGCTGGGCGTCGGCGTACGCGAAGAGACGGCCCTGGAGCATCTTGTCCGGCGAGGCGGTGATGCCCGGGACGAAGTTGTTCGGGGAGAACGCGGACTGCTCGACCTCGGCGAAGACGTTGTCCGGGTTGCGGTCGAGGACCAGGCGGCCCACGCGCTGCAACGGGTAGTCGCTGTGCGGCCACACCTTGGTGAGGTCGAACGGGTTGAAGCGGTAGTCCGCGGCCTCGGAGGCCGGCATGACCTGGACGTAGAGGGTCCAGCTCGGGTTCACGCCGCGCTCGATCGCCTGGAGCAGGTCGGTCTGGTGCGAGTTCGCGTCCTTGCCGACGAGCTCGGCGGCCTGGTCGCTGGAGAGGCTGCGGATGCCCTGGTTCGTCTTGAAGTGGTACTTGACGAAGAAGGCCTCGCCCTGGGCGTTGGTCCACTGGTAGGTGTGGGAGCCGTAGCCGTTCATGTGGCGGTAGGACGCGGGAATGCCGCGGTCACCCATCAGCCAGGTGATCTGGTGCGTGGCCTCGGGGGCGTGCGCCCAGAAGTCCCAGACGTTGTCCGGCTCCTGCTTTCCCGTGAAGGGGTCGCGCTTCTGCGAGTGGATGAAGTCGGGGAACTTGATCGGGTCCTTGATGAAGAACACCGGGGTGTTGTTGCCGACGAGGTCGTAGTTGCCCTCTTCGGTGTAGAACTTCAGCGCGAAGCCGCGCGGGTCGCGGACGGCGTCCGCGCCACCGAGGGAGTCCGCGACGGTGGAGAACCGCAGGAAGGTCTCGGTCTTCTTGCCGACCGTGTTCAGGAACGCGGCGCTGGTGTAGGCGGTGACGTCGTCGGTCACCTCGAAGTGGCCGTACGCGGCCGAGCCGCGGGCGTGCACCACACGCTCCGGGATGCGCTCACGGTTGAAGCGGGCAAGCTTCTCAAGGAGCTGCTGGTCCTGGACCAGGAGCGGGCCACCGACGCCGGCGGTGGCGGAGTTCTGGTTGTCGGCGACCGGGGCGCCGGACTCGGTCGTCAGCGTGCGCTTCGACATGGTGACCTTCCGTACGGGAAACTGCTGGCGGAATGCATCTTCCGTCATGCGGAACAGCCTAATTTCGGCGTGAACTCGACGTCAACAGTTTGTTGAAAGAAAGAGTGTGGAGAGGAAATCCGGACGGTGCCGGCGCTTGGGCGCGACAGGACAGGTGTCAGCACCGGCACCATCCGGAAACTCAGGTCCCCCTGGGGGGAAGGGCGTTCGGATCCGTGATCAGATCTGCGCGCCGGAGAGGCGCTCGACCGCGCGGAGCAGGGCGGAGTGGTCCAGGCCACCGTCACCCTGGGCGCGCAGCGAGGCGACCAGCTGGGCGACGACCGCGCCGACCGGGAGGGCCGCACCCACGTTGCGGGCGGCGTCGGTGACGATGCCCATGTCCTTGTGGTGCAGGTCGATCCGGAAGCCGGGCTTGAAGTCGCGGTTCAGGAAGTTGTCCTTCTTGCGCGTCAGCACCGTGGAGCCGGCCAGGCCGCCGTTGAGGACGTCCAGGGCGGCGGTGAGGTTCACGCCGGACTTCTCCAGGAAGACGACGGCCTCGGCGCACGCCTGGATGTTCACCGCGACGATGAGCTGGTTGGCGGCCTTCACCGTCTGGCCGGAGCCGTGCGGGCCGCACAGGACGATGGTCTTGCCGAGGGCCTCCAGGACCGGCAGGGCCTCGTCGAAGTCGGCCTGCTCGCCACCCACCATGATCGACAGTACGGCCTCGATGGCGCCGGCCTCGCCGCCGGACACCGGGGCGTCGATGACGCGGATGCCCTTCTCGGCGGCGTTCTTGGCGAGGTCGATCGAGGTCTGGGGGGTGATCGACGACATGTCGATGATCAGCGCGCCGGACTTCGCGTTCTCCAGGATGCCGTTCTCGCCGTAGGCGATGGCCTCGACCTGCGGGGAGGCGGGCACCATCGTGATGACGACGTCGGCGTCCTTGACGGCCTCGGCGATCGAGCCGGCCGCGGTGCCGCCGGCGGCGGCGAGGCGGTCCAGCTTGTCCTGCTCCAGGGTGAATCCGGTGACCGAGTAGCCGGCCTTCAGGAGGTTCTCGGCCATGGGGGAGCCCATGATGCCGAGACCGACCCAGGCGATCGACGGGAGCGCAGCGGGGTTGCTCATGATGAGGGTCCTTCTCTTCATGCTTGGTACGAAAAGTGCGTGAGGTGCCTGGCTGATCGCCCGGACTTGGTCCGCCTACTTCGCGGCGCGGGCCTCGGCCGGCAGCCATGCGAAGGAAGCGGCAGCGTCGGCGGCCTTGTACTCCAGGCCTACGTAGCCCTCGTATCCGGCCTTCCTCAGCTGGTCGAGCAGCTCCTCCAGGGGCAGCTCGCCGGTGCCGGGGGCACCGCGTCCGGGCTTGTCCGCGATCTGGACGTGCCCGGTCTTGGCGGCGTACTTTTCGATGACCTCGGAGAGGTCCTCATCGTTCATCGCCAGGTGGTACAGGTCGAGGAGGAACTTGGCGTTGCCGAGACCGGTGGCCTCGTTCACCTTGTCCACGACCTCGATGCCGGCCGGCGCGCTCACCAGGGGGTAGAGCGGCGACTCGGGCTTGTTGAGGGTCTCGATCAGGAGGATCGCGCCCACGCGGTCCGCGGCACGGGCTGCCACGACCAGGTTCTGCAGGGCGAGCTCGTCCTGGGCGGCCGGGTCGACGCCTTCCACGCGGTTGCCGTAGAGGGCGTTCAGCGCCTTGCAGCCGACCGAGGCCGCGAAGTCGGCGGCCACGTTGATGTTGGCGTTGAAGCGCTCCGACTCCTCGCCGGGGACCGAGACCGCGCCGCGGTCCGGACCCGGCAACCGGCCGGCGTAGAAGTTCAGGCCCACCAGCTGGGTGCCGGCGTCCTCAAGAGCCTTCTTGAGGGCGTCGAGCTCCGCCTGGGCGGGGGTGGGGGTCTCGATCCAGGGCCACCACAGCTCGACCGCGGTGAAGCCCGCCGCGGCGGCGGCCGCGGGACGCTCCAGGAGCGGGAGTTCCGTGTAGAGGATCGAAAGGTTTACATCGAAGCGCTGGTCCGTGTATCCCATGAGGGGTGTGCGCTCCTTCCGTATTGCGGAAGTTAGTTTCTGCTTGATGGAAGACTGCAACGAGGTTCGCGTGGCTGTCAAGTGCGGACTGCCGAAACCTCCGGAGCGCGGGGTAGCTTGACCGCGTGCGATTGAGAGTGGAATTCACGACCGAGCCCTTCGATCTCGAAGAGGCCCCCGCCCATGCCGTGGCCGCTCGCGAGGTCATCCAGAAGGCGCAGCTCGACGCGGTGGACGTCGGCCCCTTCGGCAACACCGCCGAGGGTGGTTCCGACGAGGTGCTCACCGCCGTTTCCGCGCTCCTGCGCGACTCGCTGGAGGCCGGAGCCACGCGCGTCTCGCTCCAGGTGAACGTGATCCGGGAGGAGACCCCGTGACCGAGCCCCGCGACCACCCGTTCGTCACCGCGGTCAAGCCGCTGGTCGACGCCATCGGCGGCGAGCTGATGGATCCCTCCCTGGCGCAGCCCGACGACGTCGTGCTCGCCTGGGAGGGTCAGGACCTGCTGGCCGTGCGCCTGCCCCAGCTGTCCGACTCGCTGGATCACATTCTGGCCGCGCTGGAGCGGCGCCACGGAGTGCCCCTGGCCCGGCTCGACCGGAAGTCCAAGCAGGACGTGGTGCGCATACTGGAGGCGCGTGGCGCCTTCTCCGTGCGGCACGGTGTGGAAACGGTCGCGGGCGCCCTGGGGGTAAGCCGCTTCACGGTCTACAACTACCTGAACAGGGAAAACCCGAACAAGAACAGCCAAGCGTGAACAGCGTCTGACGCACGGTGACGAGCCGCCGCCCGATTCATCCGGGCGGCGGCTTTTGTGTACGCGAAGTTTCAACAAAGTGTTGACGCGGTGTTGTCGAGGGCGTTAGCTATGCGCAGCCCGTCAAGCAACAACAGGCCACGGAGGCCTACCGTGACTTCGAGTCCGACCCCGGGTCTCACCCGGTTCAACGCCTTGGACGACAGCGCGGCCACGGCCGAACTGCACGAGGTCTGTGCCAGCTCGGCATGGGGGAGCAAGCTGCTCGCCCAGCGCCCCTTCACCACCGCCGACGCCCTGTTCTCGGCCAACGAGTCCGCCATGGCGGAGCTCACCGCCGAGGACCTGGCCGAGGCGATGGGGGGCCACGCGCCGATCGGCCGGCCGAAGCCGGGAGACCCGACCTCCGCCCGCGAGCAGCGTGGCATGGCCGGTGCCTCGGAGGACCTCAAGAACGAGCTCCTCGAACTGAACCTGGCGTACCAGGAGAAGTTCGGCCACGTCTTCCTCATCTGCGCCACCGGTGCGACCGGTGAGTTCATGCGGGACGCGGTCAAGGTCCGGATCGACAATTCGCCGGAAGCGGAGCGGGAAATCGCCCGCGGCGAGCTCGTCAAGATCAACCGGATCCGTCTGACCCGCCTCGTAGAAGGAGAGTGAGCACGCCATGAGCACCGAGACCACCGCGTCGGTGTCCACGCACATCCTGGACACCAGCATCGGCAAGCCCGCCGAGGGTGTCGCCATCTCCCTGTCGGCCCGTACGGGTCCGGGCGGCGAGTGGGCGGCCCTGGGCGGCTCCGCCACCGATGCGGACGGGCGCTGCAAGGACCTGCCGGCCCTGCCGGAGGGCACCACCCACGTGCGTCTCGACTTCGAGACCGAGACGTACTTCCTGAACAAGCACAGTTCGAAGAAGCAAGCCGAGGCGCAGCAGGACGCCCCCCGCGTAAGGGACAGCGGTGCGTTCTTCCCGGAGGTCACCATCACCTTTGCGGTGAACCCGGGCGAGCATTACCACGTACCGCTGCTGCTCAACCCGTTCGGCTACTCCGTTTACCGAGGGAGCTAGCAGACATGCCCACGATTCTCGGCCAGAATCAGTACGGGAAAGCAGAGAACCGCGTAGTCAAGATCACGCGGGACGGCGACACCCACCACATCAAGGACCTCAACGTCTCGGTCGCCCTCTCCGGCGACATGGACGACGTCCACTACTCCGGCTCGAACGCCAACGTCCTGCCGACGGACACCACCAAGAACACGGTGTACGCGTTCGCCAAGGAGTACGGCATCGAGTCCGCCGAGCAGTTCGGCATCCACCTGGCGCGTTGGTTCGTCAACAGCCAGGAGCCGATCCAGCGCGCGCGCATCCGGATCGAGGAGTACTCCTGGTCCCGGATCGCCTCCTCCGACGCCAACTCCAAGTTCATCGGCTCCGACGAGGTCAACCACTCGTTCGTCCGTGAGGGCATGGAGACCCGAGTCACCCAGATCACGTACGACGGCACCAACTGGGAGGTCATCTCCGGCCTCAAGGACCTCGTCGTCATGAACTCCACGAACTCCGAGTTCTGGGGTTACGTGAAGGACAAGTACACGACCCTGAAGGAGGCCTACGACCGCATCCTGGCCACCCAGGTGTCGGCCCGCTGGCGCTTCAACTGGTCGGACGACGAGCAGCGGATGCCCAACTGGGAGAAGTCCTACGCCGAGACCCGCAAGCACATGTTGCAGGCCTTCGCGGAGACCTACTCGCTGTCGCTGCAGCAGACCCTGTACCAGATGGGTTCGCGCATCATCAACCACCGTTCGGAGATCGACGAGGTCCGCTTCTCGCTCCCGAACAAGCACCACTTCCTCGTCGACCTGGAGCCCTTCGGCCTCAAGAACGACAATGAGGTCTACTTCGCCGCGGACCGCCCCTACGGTCTGATCGAGGCGACGGTCCTCCGCGACGGCGTCGACGCCCGTATCCCCGTGGACATGACCAACCTCTGACGAGCACGCGCGTCCCGGGGCTCCGCAGTGGCCCCGGGATCGGCGCGACACTCTTCAACTTCCTTAATCGGCACCCGGACGCAACACACGGGGCGGCAGTACTGTCAGCTGTCAAGGCCCCCGGCTCCGGCACTCAAATCCCCTGGGTTTTGCCGTGCCCGTACCGCCACTGAAAGCACGAGGAAGTCCCATGGCAGCACCGGCAGCCCAGGACAGCGCCGTCGAGCGCATCGTCATCGAGAACTGTGCCATCGCGACCGTTGACGCGAACGACACCGAGTACGCCTCGGGTCACGTGGTCGTCGCCGGCAACAAGATCGAGTCGATCGGTGCGGGCAAAGCCCCCGAGAACCTCGCCAACGTGGTCCGCCGCATCGACGGCACGGGTCACCTCGTCACCCCGGGTCTGGTCAACACGCACCACCACTTCTACCAGTGGATCACCCGTGGTCTGGCCACCGACCACAACCTCTTCAACTGGCTCGTCGCCCTGTACCCGACGTGGGCGCGCATCGACGAGCAGATGACGTACACGGCCGCCCAGGGCTCCCTGGCGATGATGGCCAAGGGCGGCGTCACCACCGCCATGGACCACCACTACGTCTTCCCCAAGGGCTCCGGCGACCTCTCCGGCTCGATCATCCGCGCCGCGTCCGAGATGGGCGTCCGCTTCACCCTGGCCCGCGGATCGATGGACCGCAGCGTGAAGGACGGCGGCCTGCCGCCGGACCACGCCGTCGAGACCCTCGAAGGCGCGCTCGCCGACACCGAGGCGACCGTCAAGAAGCACCACGACCACTCCTTCGACGCGATGACCCAGGTCGCCGTCGCCCCGTGCTCCCCCTTCTCGGTCTCCACCGAGCTGCTGAAGCAGGGCGCCGAGCTGGCCCGCCGGCTGAACGTGCGCCTGCACACGCACGGCTCGGAGACCGTCGAGGAGGAGCAGTTCTGCAAGGAACTGTTCGGCATGGGTCCGACCGACTACTTCGAGTCGACCGGCTGGCTCGGCGAGGACGTGTGGATGGCGCACAGCGTCCACATGAACGACTCCGACATCGCCGCGTTCGCCCGCACCAAGACCGGTGTGGCGCACTGCCCGTCCTCCAACGCCCGGCTGGCCGCCGGCATCGCCCGCGTACCCGACATGCTGGCCGCCGGCGTACCGGTCGGCCTCGGCGTGGACGGCACCGCCTCCAACGAGTCCGGTGAGCTGCACACCGAGCTGCGCAACGCGCTGCTCATCAACCGCCTGAACCCCGTCCACCGCGAGCGCGCCCTGAACGCGCGCCAGGCCCTGCGCCTGGGTACGTACGGTGGCGCCCAGGTCCTCGGTCGCGCCGACAACATCGGTTCGCTTGAGGTGGGCAAGCTCGCCGACCTGGTGATGTGGAACGTCAGCACGCTGGCACACTCCTCCATCGCCGACCCGGTCACCGCGCTCGTCTTCGGCGCGGCCGCCCCGGTCACCCTCTCGCTGGTCAACGGCAAGCAGATCGTCGAGAACAACCGACTGCTCTTCGCCGACGAGGACGCGATCGCCGTGTCCACGCGGGAAGAGGCCCAGCGCCTCGCGCGGCTCTCCGCGCAGGCCTGATCCCCCGGAGTCCGGTCGAGGGGGACGGCCCTCGACCGGCGGCCGCGGACCCGAGCGGGGTCCGCGGCAGCCGTTCCCGGGAAGCGCCCGAGGTCAACACACCGAAGGCGCCCCCGGGGGCGGTGGCTCGTGACGCTCTCACGGCGCGCACCACCATCGGCACGCCACGGCCCGCGGGCTCCAACGCACCGCGGCATCCCGTGGGAACGACTCGGGCGAATCGTTTCCGCACCCCGTGCGTCCCCCACACCCCCTCGGGACGGCACCTCCACAACTTCACAACGGCTCGACTAGCACAGCTTTCGCACCACCTCCCAGACACCCACGTCCCTGCCGACGTGTTACCCGACCGGAGGAAGCCGTGGCCGCAACGCCCAGGTTTCGCAAAGATGCAGTCGCAGTACCGGAGGAGACGCACCCGGTCGACGAGACCTTGCCTCCGCTGAAAATGTTCACGAGCGGTCTCCAACACGTGGCCGCCATGTACGCGGGTGTCGTCGCCCCGCCCATGATCGTCGGACCCGCCGTCGGTCTCTCCGCCACCGAGACGGCCTTCCTGATGGGCGCCTCGCTCTTCACCGCCGGCCTCGCCACCCTGCTCCAGACCCTCGGGTTCTGGAAGATCGGCGCCAAGCTCCCCTTCGTCAACGGCGTCTCCTTCGCCGGTGTCACCCCGATGATCGCCATCGGCAAGGGGGAGGGGGTCGACGCCATCCCCGTCATCTTCGGCGCGATCATCGTCGCCGGACTCCTCGGCTTCCTGGCCGCCCCCTACTTCGGGAAGCTCGTCCGCTTCTTCCCACCCGTCGTCACCGGCACGGTCATCACCCTGATCGGCGTCTCACTGCTCCCGGTGGCGTTCAACTGGTCGCAGGGCGGCAACAGCACCGCCTCCGACTACGGGTCGATGCAGAACATCGGCATGGCCGCGCTCACCCTGGCGATCGTGCTGGTCATGCGGAAGTTCCTGCGGGGCTTCCTCCAGCAGATATCCATCCTGCTCGGCCTGGTCGTGGGCACCCTCATCGCGATCCCGCTGCACATGACGAACTTCGACGCCATCCGCAACGCGGACATCGTCGGCTTCCCCACCCCGTTCCACTTCGGCGCCCCGCAGTTCCAGGTCGCGGCCATCATCTCCATGTGCATCGTGATGCTCGTCTGCATGACCGAGTCCACCGCCGACATCCTGGCCCTCGGCAAGATCGTGGGCCGTCCGGCGGACGCGAAGACCATCGAGGGCGGCCTGCGCGCCGACACCCTCGGCAGTGCCATCAGCCCGCTGTTCAACGGCTTCATGTGCAGTGCCTTCGCCCAGAACATCGGACTCGTCGCGATGACCAAGGTGCGCAGCCGGTTCGTCGTCGCGGCCGGCGGCGGCATCCTGATCCTGCTCGGCCTGTGTCCGGTGGCGGCCTCCGTGATCGGCGTGGTGCCGCTGCCCGTGCTCGGCGGCGCCGGCATCGTGCTCTTCGGCTCGGTCGCCGCGAGCGGCATCCAGACCCTGGCGAGCGCCGCCATGGAGAAGGGCGAGAACGCCCTGATCGTGGCCGCCTCGGTCGGCATCGGCCTGATACCGATCGCCGCCCCGGGCTTCTACCACGCCTTCCCGAAGGACCTGTTGGTCGTCCTCGACTCCGGCATCAGCACCGGCTGCGTCGTGGCGATCCTGCTCAACCTGGCCTTCAACCACCTCGGCGCCAAGAAGGAGGACGAGGCCGCACAGGCCACGTCGGAACCGGCGTTCGTGCACTGAGGCCGGGTCACCGGCCGGCGCGCGGCGGCGCGGACGTCACCCACTGCGGGTGTGGCGTCCGCACCGCCGCGCGCCCGTGTTCCCCCCGCGGGTCCGCGCCCGGGATCGCCTGGCCGTCCGTCCGCCCGCCCGCCCGTTCGCCGCCCGTCCGTTCTCGGGCCCCCGTTCCGTGTGGCTCAGGCCGCGCGCGTCGGCTCCGTCCAGATGTCCGGGAGCACCGTGCGCACGCGTCGGCCCTCCTGGTCCAACTCCTGCGCCTCCGACTTGCGCACGTGGAGCGCCACCGCCGAGTCGGTGACCCGCATCGCCGGCAACCGGCGCGAGAGGTCCGAGGTGTAGCGGGACAGCTCGGCGATCGTGTGCAGCCGCGCACTGATCATGAAGTTCCAGGGTCCGCTGACGGACATGCAGGTCCGGGTCTCGCGTAACCCGATCGCCGCCGCCGCGCAGTCGGCCACCTCGTGCTCGGGCACCTCCGCCCACAGGGTCGCCGACACCGGCCACCCCGAGACCCCCGAGGCCATCGCGCAGCTGTAGCGCAGGCCCTGCCCCGCCTCCAACCGGCCCAGCCGGCGACGGACCGTGGACTCGCTCATGCCCGTCTCCCGCGCCAGCGAGGCCACGCTGCGTCGCGCGTCCGAGGCCAGTGCCAGCACCAGCGGCCGGTCCTCCTCGGTCATGCTCGTCGGCGCCGGCCCGGCGGGGGCCGCCGACGACGTGGAGCGGCGGGTCCGCCCGGTCAGCAGATCGATCTGGAGGGGGGTCAGTTGGTCCAGGCGCCACCGGTCGGGGGCGCTGTGCACCGCCGTCACCATCGACGAGCGGGTCGCCCCCACCCCGGGGATCCGCTGGACCCGGAAGGACAGGTAGCGGTACAGCGTGTGCAGGTTCGGGACGGCCACGAACGCCAACAGGTCACGCGCGCCCGTGGTGTGCTGGACGCCGAGCGTGTGCGGGTCCCCGACCAGTGCCGCGCCGACCGCGGGGGCGGTGCCCGCCGCGCAGGTCACCTCCACCCAGGCCATGCAGGGCGACTGGTTGCCCGTACGCAGCCCCAACCCCGATATCCAGGCCTCGCCGGCCCCCGTCATGCGCTCCCAGCGGCGGGCCAGCGTGTCGGGGCGGGCGCCCAGCACCGGTCCCAGCCGCTCCCAGCTCGCCCGGGGCGCGAGCTGGAGTGCGTGGACGAGCGCCCGGTCGGTGTCGTCCACGGCGGAAATGGCCGCGTGCATACCCTCTCCCTGGTGGTTCTCCCGGTCGCGGGTCGGAAGACCGGACTTTCCGCAGATCATCTCTCTTTGTGCACCGAACCGATGAATCCGACGGTGGTGCGCGAGCACAGGACGTCGCGGGAGGACGCGTGGGTGACCCCGAAGCGTGCGCGCGCCGCACCGTGCCCGCGGAGCTGTCCGATGTCGTCGGCCGGGACCGGGAGGCGGCGGCCACCGCCGAACTGCTCGCCGCCGGACGGCTGGTGACCCTCACCGGGCCGGCCGGCATCGGCAAGACCCGGCTCGCCCTGCGCACCGTACGCGGCCTGACCTCCGGCGACGGCGCCGACACCGTCTGGGTGGAACTGTCCACGCTGCCCGAATCCCGGTGGGCGGTGATGGAACACGAGCTGGTCTTCGCGCTCGACGGCCGCGAGGTGCTGTTGGTGCTCGACGGCTGCGAACAACTGGGCGTCAAAGCCGCACCGTTGGTGTCGGACCTGATGGCCTGGCTGCCCCGGGCCCGCATCCTGGCGACCTCCCAACGACGGCTCGACCTGCCGGGGGAGGCCGAACTCGCCGTCCCGCCCCTGTCCTTGCCCGCCGAACCCCGGGACCCCGCCGCCCGGCAACCGGCCGCCGCGATCGCCGGCTGCGCCGCCGTGCGGCTGTACGAGGAACGCGCGCGCGGCGCCGATCCCTTCTTCCGGCTCACCGACGCCAACGCGGCCGCTGTCGCCGCCCTGTGCCGAGCCCTCGACGGCATCCCCGGGGCCCTGGAACTCGCCGCCGGGCGCGCGCACCGGTACCCGCCCCTGGAAGCCCTGCGCCGGCTGACCGCCGACCCGCTGACCTTCCTCGCCGGCGGCGCCGGTCGCGCCACCCGCGTCGACGCCGAGCGCACCCACCGACTCGCCTCACCGGCCGAGCGCCTCCTGTGGGAGCGGCTCTCCGTCTTCGCCGGCTCCTTCGACGCGGCCGCGGTCGCCGACGTGTGCGGATTCGGGGAACTCACCCCGGCCACGGCCGTGGAAGCCCTGGCCCGACTCGCCCCCGCCCTGCTCGCCGACGAGGAGCGCCCGGGCCGGCACCGGCTTCCCCTGTCCGTACGCGCCCACGCGGCGATGCGCCTCGCCTGCCGACCCGGCGACGACGGGACCACCGTCGTCCGGCGCCACCAGGAGCGCTGTCGCGCGCTCGCGGAACGCGCCGCGGGACTGTGGCGGGGCGGCGCGCAGCGCGAGGCGCGCGCCCTGGCCCTGGCCGAACTCCCCGAGCTGCGGGCCGCGATGAACCCGCTCGCCGTGGGTCCGGGCGCCGCCCTGGAACTGGCCGTCACTCTGTGGTTCCTCTGGACGGCCTGCGGACTCCCGGCGGAGGGCCGGTGCCACCTGGAGCGCGCCCTCGCCCTGCACCCGCGGCCCCGGCCGGCCCGCGCCCTGTGGTTGGCCGCCTGGCTGACGGCGAGCCTCGACGGGACGGACGGCACGGACCCGCTGCTGGTGGAGGCCTGGAGCGCCGCGGTGCAGGAAGGGGAGGACGCCTGCCTCGCCCACCTCGCGCACGTGCGCGGCACGATCGCGCTGTGGGAGCGCCGCCACGACAGCGCCGTCACCGAGTACCGCGAGGCGCTGGAACTGCTGCCCGCCGGGCCCGTGTCCGGTCCGGGCCGGGAGGTGCTCCGGGCCGCCCTCGCCCTGGCCCTCGCCCACGTCGATCCGCTCGTGGATCCGCCCGTCGATCCGTTCGCCGATCCGCCCGTCGATCCGTCGGCGGAGCCGCTCGGCGATGCGCCCGGCGGGTGCCACGACCCGTGGGCCCGGTCCTGGGCGCGCCACGCCGCGGCCGTGCGGCTGGCCCGCCGGGGTCGTACCGAGGCGGCCCGGGCCGAGGTGCTGTGCGCGCTGGAGACCCAGTCGGCCCTGGGCGACCGGACCGGCCGGGCCCTCTCGGCGGAGCTGCTGGCCGAGCTGGAGGCGGACCGGGGGCGGTACACGCGATCCGCCCGGCTGCTCGGCTCGGTCTCCGGGGCCCGTCCGGCGGCCGCCCGTCCGCCGCGCGCCCTGGACGTCCTGGGGGGCCGGATGCCCGAGGAGGACCTCCGGGCGGCGTACGCGGAGGGCGCACGGATCGGACCGCGAGCGCTGCTGCCTGAATTCTGAGCCCCCGTTCCCGCTGCCGCGCTCCTTGCCGAACGGCAGCGGTGAACGGACTCTGATGGTCGGTCACATGTTGCACGCGGACGTCCGTCGAGGCGTCCTGAGCAGACAGGTGGTACCGCCGATGGCAGAAGTGCCGCAGTTGTGGATGCGCAACGAGACACGCCTCACCGAACGAAGGGCCCCGCTCACCCCCCAGGACGCCGGACGGCTCGTCCGGCAGGGCGTACGACTCACCGTGGAGGACTCCGCACACCGGGTCTTCCCCCTCTCCGCCTACGTGGACGCGGGCTGCCGCGCCGCACCCGCCGGGTCCTGGGCGGACGGGGCCGCACCCGGGTCCGCGTACATCCTGGGCCTCAAGGAACTCCCGCCGGAACCCCAGCGGTTGCACCACCGGCACGTGTACTTCGGGCACGCGTACAAGGGCCAGGCCGAGGCCCCGGCGCTGCTGGAGCGGTTCGCGGCGGGCGGTGGGACCCTGCTCGACCTGGAGTACCTGGCCGACGCCCAGGGGCGCCGGCTCGCCGCCTTCGGGTACTGGGCGGGCTACGTGGGCGCGGCGCTCGCCGTCCTCCAGGCGCGGGGCCTGCTCGAAGGCCCGCTGACACCGATGCCCCGGGCCGAACTCGACCGCCGATTACGCGCCTCGCGGGCCGTTCCGCCACCCGACGGGATCCAACTGCGGTCCATCGTGATCGGAGGGTACGGGCGCAGCGGACGCGGCGCCCGCGACGCCCTGGTCACCGCCGGCGTACGGGTCACCCGGTGGGACCGCACCGACACCGCCCACCTGGACCGCGCGGCCCTGCTCGGCTGCGACGTGCTGGTCAACGCGGTGCTCACCACCCGACCCGTGCCGGCCTTCCTCACCTCCGCCGACCTGGACCACGAGCCCGGCCCCGACGGGCGACGCCTCTCGGTGATCGCCGACATCACCTGCGACACGGGTTCGCCCCTGCACCTGCTGCCCGTCTACGACCGACTCACCGACTGGGCGACCCCGGCCCGCCGGCTGGTCGACGGCCTGCGGCCGCTCGACGTCATCGCCATCGACAACCTGCCGTCCCTGCTCCCGGCCGAAGCCGCCCGGGCGTTCTCGGCGGACCTGCTCCCCAAACTGCTGGCCCTGGGGACCGGCACCCCGGACCCCGACTGGCTGCGCTGCCGGGACGCCTTCGCCGAGGCCATGACCACACTGCACCCGACCTCTGTCCGCGACAGCGACGAGCAACCCGCCGCGTAGGCCCTGGACGGCCCCGGTCGGGGTCGGGGGTCGGGGGCGGGCATCCGCCCCGGGCACGGAACCCGGGCCTCTCGGCCGCGGGTTCCGCGCCCCTGCCGCGCGAGGGCGGTTCCGACGAGGGCGGTGCCTACGGGGCGGGGGTCAGGTACATCCCGCTCTGGTCGCCCCCGGCGGTGTTCCGGCAACTGTCCCGAGACGTCGCCGGTCGGGCCGCGGCCAGGGCCAGGCAGCGCCCGACGGCCAGTTGCCCGAAGTGGTTCGGGTGCATGGACTCCTGGATCAGGCCCTGCGTCTCACTGCTGTCGATCCAGCGCGCCCACTCGCTCGTCCGGGCGGACGCGGCCGACGTCGAGGTGACCAGCCTGCTGGCCTTCGCGCACACCTCGCGCCCCTGCATCATGTCCCGCAGGTCCAGGAACTGCACGCCCTTGGCGGCGGCCACCGCGCCCAGGCGATCGGCGATCTGCGGCACCAGCGCGTCCCGCGCCCAGTCCGAGTCCCGGTTCCAGAACGGGCAGCCGCCGGTGTTCAACCGGCTCCAGTCGCTCTGCGGGTACCGGTTCTCGGCGCCCCGCGGGATCGGTGAGGGGTAGGACTGCAGGACGACGCGGTACGAGGAGTCCGCGTAGCCGGCGCCGCGCATCACCGCCCGGATCTCGTCGACGGACTTGCCCACCTTGGCCATCACCCCGTCCATCTTCCGGTCGACGCCCTCCTGTTGGTCGTCGTGACAGTAGGAGCCCCAGAGGACGAAGTCGTAGGCGCACTCCTGGATGATGTCGGCGAACCCGAGGTCGTTCCCGCCGATGGACAGCACGATCACCTTGACGTCGTGGCTCGCGGCCACGCCGGCGAGCTGATCGGCCTGTGGGGCCTCGCCCTTGAAGGGCACCCCGCCGTTTGACGCCCGGAAGACGTTGTCCGACACCGCGCCGGAACACGCCAGGTTCACGGCCACGTCGGCGATCGGCCCGGCGCTGCGCACCTCGGCCGAGTCCGATCGGTGGCACCCGCCGGCGGTGGCGCCGTACACCTTGGAGGGGTCGTACGAACTGCCGCTGATCCAGGCCCGGTCGGTGCCGTTGCGGCTGCCGGCGTTGGTCAGGCTGTTGCCCTTCCACCGGCCGGCCTCGCCGGAGATGTAGCTGTCGCCCAGGGAGACCACCGCGGTCGGCCCGTTGCCCGGGCTCGCCGAGGACGTTCCCGCCCCGCCGGTCACGAGCGCGGCGGCGGTGAGGGGGAGGACCAGTGCGGCCCCGGCCAGTCGTCGCACACGACTGCCGGTCCGGCTCTTGCTGGCGTTGCGGAATCCGATCACTGCGGAACTCCTGCGGTCTGCCACGCCGATGCCCGGAGGAACTCCGGTGCAGGGCTGGGGAAGTGGGGATTACCGCCGGCGCCGGTGGCATCGGAAAGGTGACACGAGGCCGCATGTTACCGCTAGGTACGCGCAGATTACGATGAGGTAACGCCCGATCGTTCGGTCGGCCCGCGTTGCCTCGCGTCCCGGGCTCGCCCGACCGAATTCCGCCGCCCGGCGCCGCGCGATCCCCGCGGGTGACGTGAAAAGGCCCCGCCCCCGGGCCCTGGGGGCGGCGGGGGCGGGGCTTCGTGCTCGGCTGCTGTGCGTGTCAGTCGAGGACGCGGGTGGGTCAGCCGGTGAGCTGGTCGTACGCGGGGAGGGTGAGGAAGTCCGCGTAGTCGGCGTCGAGGGAGACCTGGAGCAGGAGGTCGTGGGCCTGCTGCCACTTGCCGGTGGTGAAGGCCTCCTCGCCGACCTCGGCGCGGATGGCGGCCAGTTCCTCGGTCGCGATCTTGCGGGTCAGGTCGGCGGTGGCCGTCTCGCCGTTCTCGAAGACGACCCCGGCGTTGATCCACTGCCAGATCTGCGAGCGGGAGATCTCGGCGGTGGCCGCGTCCTCCATCAGACCGAAGATGCCGACGGCGCCCAGGCCGCGCAGCCACGCCTCGATGTAACGGATGCCGACCTGGACGGCGTTGCGCAGGCCCTCGTAGGTCGGCTTCGCGTCCAGCGAGTCGATGGCGATGAGCTCGCCCGGGGCCACCGAGACGTCCTCGCGCAGCCGGTCCTTCTGGTTGGGCTTGTCGCCGAGCACCGCGTCGAAGGAGGCCATCGCGATCGGGACCAGGTCGGGGTGGGCGACCCAGGAGCCGTCGAAGCCGTCGCCGGCCTCGCGGTCCTTGTCGGCCTTGACCTTCTCGAACGCGACCTTGTTGACCTCGGCGTCCTTGCGGGACGGGATGAAGGCCGCCATGCCGCCGATGGCGTGCGCGCCGCGCTTGTGGCAGGTCCTGACCAACAGTTCGGTGTACGCCCGCATGAAGGGGGCGGTCATCGTCACCGCGTTGCGGTCCGGCAGGACGAACTTCTCGCCGCCGTCGCGGAAGTTCTTCACGATGGAGAAGAGGTAGTCCCAACGGCCCGCGTTGAGGCCGGCCGCGTGGTCCTTGAGTTCGAAGAGGATCTCTTCCATCTCGTAGGCCGCGGTGATCGTCTCGATCAGGACGGTCGCGCGGACGGTGCCCTGAGGGATCCCGACGTAGTCCTGGGCGAAGACGAAGATGTCGTTCCAGAGGCGCGCCTCAAGGTGCGACTCCGTCTTCGGCAGGTAGAAGTACGGGCCCTTGCCGAGGTCGATCAGGCGCTGGGCGTTGTGGAAGAAGTACAGACCGAAGTCGACGAGCGAGCCGGAGGCCGGGCCGCCCTCGAAGCGCAGGTGGCGCTCCTGGAGGTGCCAGCCGCGCGGCCGCATCACGACGGTGGCGAGCTGGTCGGCGGACTTCAGCGCGTACGCCTTGCCGGTGCGGGGGTCGGTGAAGTCGATGCGACGCTCGTAGGCGTCGATGAGGTTCAGCTGGCCGAGGACGACGTTCTCCCAGGTGGGAGCCGAGGCGTCCTCGAAGTCGGCGAGCCAGACCTTGGCGCCCGAGTTCAGGGCGTTGATGGTCATCTTGCGGTCCGTCGGACCGGTGATCTCCACGCGGCGGTCGTTCAGCGCGGCCGGGGCCGGCGCGACCTTCCAGTCTCCGTCGCGGACCTGTGCGGTGTCCGGGAGGAAGTCGAGGGTGGAGGTCCGGGCGATCTCGGCGCGCCGCTCGCCGCGTCGGGCGAGGAGCTCCGCGCGGCGGGGGGCGAACCGCCGGTGGAGCTCGGCCACGAAGGCGAGGGCCGCTTCGGTGAGGACTTCGTCCTGCCGGGGCAGGGGCTCGGCGTCGACGATGGCCAGCGGGGACGGCGCTGGTGCGGACATATCTGTCACTCCTTCAGCGGCGGTGCCTGGCGGCCGCGGGGAATGCTCGCGCGAGACGGCACGCAGTGCCGTCGGGTGTGGAGAGTTCCGGGATACGGTCGCGGGCGCCGTCTTTGGGTTCAGGGCGCTTCTGACCAGTGGATAGTAATTTCCTCATGGTGGAAGTTCAATGGTTTGTTGATGTCGAGATTCTCCGGGTCGACAGATTCCGCCGATCGGTGGCCCTGGGTGCCATGGTGGTCACGCCCCGCTGCTTCCCGCCGGCCGGCCGATTCATGCGAGTCGGGCCAGGTCCGGCGGCGTGTCGATGTCCCAGGCCTCCGCGATGTCCCCGCACTCCACCAGGGTGAGCTCCCCGGCGTGCCGCTTCAGATGGACCCGCGCGCCCCGGTCGCCGGTCGCGGTCTCGGCGATGTCCGCCCAGCGGCCCGCCCCGAAGAGCACCGGATGCCCCCGCTCGCCGTCGTACGCCGCGGCGGCCAGGCTCGCCGGCGACCGGTACGCCGCCAGCACCCGGGCCACCGCCGCCGCCCCGATGCCCGGCTGGTCCACCAGGGAGACCAGGGCCGCGTCCGCCCCCGCGCCGGCCAGCGAGGCGAGCCCGACCCGCAACGAGGACCCCATGCCCTCGGCCCAGTCCGGGTTGTCCACCACCACGCAACCGGTCAGGTCGGCGCGCTCGCGCACCTCGACCGCCGAGGCCCCCAGCACCACGTGCAGCGGGCCGCAGCCCGCCTCGCGCAGCACACGGACGGCGTGCTCCACGAGCGGGCGGCCGTGGTGGGAGAGCAGTGCCTTGGGGCGGCCGCCGAGGCGGCGACCGCCCCCGGCGGCGAGCAGCAGGCCCGCGATCACCGGGGCGGGACGGGGGGTGGTGTTGGCTGACATGACAGCGATTCTCGCCCCTGGACCGAACCGCGCGGGAGCCGCGCCAGGATCCTGCGCACGGCGGCCGCGAGGGCGGGCACGGCGGCCGGCAAGGCCGGGAAGCGCAACGGCTCCGAGATCCGCTGCTCCACGGCGCTCACCCGGGCTCGTTCATCGCGATCGGTCAGCATGTCGGCGTCTCCTTGCCAATCGGGGGCCAATACGGCGAGTCTGGTCCTCGATTGGCCTGGTGGGCAGAGCCAATCGGGGGAGGTTGGCATGGCGAACGGTCCAGTGGTCCACACGGCGGACAGAACGATCGGCAGCCGACGCCTCGCCGCGCTGCTGCCCGCCGAGGTCCGGGCACGCCCCGGCTACCGCTCCCTCGCCGACGCCCTGCGCACGCTGATCCTCGACGGCCGCATCGCCCTGCGCGTCCGGCTGCCCGCCGAACGCGAACTCGCCGCGGCGGTCGGTGCGAGCCGGGCCACCGTCACCGGCGCGTACGACCTGCTGCGCGAGAGCGGCTACGCACGCAGTCGGCGCGGCTCCGGCACCTGGACCGAACTGCCCGAGGGCCACGGGCCCGTCGGCACCCACCCGCTCGTCGGCGCCGGCGGGTCCCGCCCGGACGGCGATCCCGGCATCGACCTGGCCATCGCCGCGATGGGCGCCCCCGAGGGCAGCCTGGAAGCGGCCCTGGCCTGGGCCGCGCCCCGGCTGCCCTCGGTGGCCCGGCACCCCGGCTACCACCCCTTCGGCCTGCCCGACCTGCGCACGGCCGTGGCGGACCGCTTCACCCGGCGCGGACTGCCCACCCGCCCCGAGCAGATCCTCGTCACGGCGGGAGCCCAGCAGGCCTTCGCGCTGGTCGTGAGCCTGCTGTGCGGGGCCGGGGACCGGGTCGTCACCGAGAACCCGACCTACGCCAACGCGCTCGACGCCCTGCGGCACGCCCGACTGCGCACCGCGTCGATCGCCGTCTCCGAAGCGGGCTGGGACATGGAGATCGCGGAGTCCACGCTGCGCCAGACCGTACCGAGACTGGCGTACGTGATCCCCGACTTCCACAACCCGACGGGCTCGCTGATGCCCGAGGAGGACCGGCAGCGCCTGCTGGAGGCCACCCGGCGCACCGGGACCTGGCTGGTGGTCGACGAGACCATCGCGGACATCGCCCTCGACGTGCCCGCACCCGCCCCGCTGGCCTCCCTCGCACCGCGCGGGGGAGCGGACCACGTCGTGACCATCGGGTCACTGAGCAAGACCCACTGGGGCGGACTGCGCGTCGGCTGGATCCGCGCCTCCGCCAAGATGATCGCCGAGCTGACGGCCGTGCGGGTCGCGGCCGACATGACCGGCTCGGTCCTGGACCAACTCGTCGCGCTGCCGTTGCTGGAAGGGCTCGACGCGTCGCTCCCGACACGGCTCGGACACCTGCGCGAGCAACGCGAGGCCCTGGTCCGCTCCCTCGAACGACACACCCCGGAATGGTCCTGGGAGCTGCCGCCGGGGGGCCTCTCGCTCTGGGTGGACCTCGGGGAACCGGTCAGCTCCGCCCTCTCGGAACGCGCCGCGGCCGCCGGCGTCCACATCGGACGCGGCGCCCGCTTCGGCGTGGACCCGGGAACCTTCGAACACCGCCTGCGCATCCCGTACACGCTCCCGGCGGACCGCCTCGACGAGGGCGTCCGCCGGCTCGCGGCCGCCTTCCACGACGGGGTGCCGCTGCCCCCGTCGGTGGAACGGCCGTACTGGGTCGCGTGAGACGGCCCGTTCGGGTGTCGATCGCGCCGCCGGTATCGGTCAGGCCGAGCTCCGGGACAGGGCCCCGCCCCGCCCGCGGAACCACGCGTTGGAGGCCGGGCGGAACATCAGGAACACGGCCGTGAGGACGGCCGCCACGTGCACGGCCCGGCTCGCCGCGAAGATCCGGGCACCGCCGCCCGCCCGCTCGGCGGCGGAGGCGATCGAACCCCCGTCGAGGAGGTACCCGAGCGATGGGTGACACGGGGCTCTCCCTCGATCGGGACTCTCTCCCCGAATGCTCCCGGGCGCCGGCCCGCCGGACCCGCCCGCGTGCCGGTGTCTCCACCGGGGGGTTGTCCCCACCCCCGCGCCCGGTTCCGCACCTCCCGCCCGGCGCTCCCGCCCTACGGGGTGCGGATCAGTCGGCGGGTGGCGGCCGTGGCGACCGCCGCCGTGCGGGAGTCGACGCCGAGCTTCGCGTAGACGTGCACCAGGTGGGACTTGACCGTGGCCTGGCTGAGGAAGAGCCGCTTGGAGATCTGCTGGTTCGACAATCCGTCCGCGACCAGCTGGAGCACCTCCAGCTCCCGCTTCGTCAGCGCCTCCGCCGGCATCCGCATCCGGTCCATCAGCCGCAACGCCACCGCCGGGGCCAGCGCCGACTGGCCGGCCGCGGCGGTGCGGACCGCCGCCGCCAGCTCCTCCGGCGGGGCGTCCTTGAGCAGGTAGCCCGAGGCGCCCGCCTCCACGGCGGCCAGGATGTCCGCGTCCGTGTCGTACGTGGTCAGGACCAGCACCCGGGGGGCGTCCGGTCGGGCCGTGATCAGGGCCGTGGCCTGCGAACCGTGCATGCCGGGCCCGAACTGGAGGTCCATCAGGACCACGTCCACCCCCGTCGAGGCGGTCAGCTCCACCGCCCGCTCGGCGGTGGCGGCCTCCGCGACGACCGCGAAGTCCGCCTCGGTGTCCAGCACCGCGCGCAGCCCCGCGCGGACCACCGGGTGGTCGTCGGCGAGCAGCAGCCGGATGGTCATGACAGGGCCTCCGCGGGCAACGGCAGGGTGACGGCCACGGCGGTGCCCTGGCCCGGGGCGGACTCGACGGTGAACAGCCCGCCCAGCGTCTCGGCCCGCGAGCGCATCGCGGGCAGACCGAAGCCGCCCTCGCCCGACGGAGCCGACGAGGGGTCGAAGCCCAGGCCGTCGTCCACGACGTCCAGGGTGACCGTGGTGCCCATGAAGGTCAGGGTGATCTCCGCGCGTCCGGCGCGGGCGTGCCGCACCACATTGGCCAGCGCCGACTGCGCGATCCGCAGCAGGGCCACCTCGTACGGGGTGGGCAGGATCCGGGGGGCGCCGCTCAGCGAGAACCGCACGCGCGGCCCGGGAGCCGCGGAGCAGAGCCGCTCCAGCGCCGCGGCGAGGGAGCCGTGCTCCAGGTCGGGGGGCGTCAGGGCGCGGACGAAACGGCGCGCCTCGGCGAGGTTCTCCTGCGCGGCCTCCCGCGCCCGGCCGATGTGCTCCAGCGCGGGCGCGCCGGCGGGGAGCGAGCGCTCGGCGGCCCGCAGCAGCAGCTGGATCGAGCTCAGGCCCTGGGCGAGGGTGTCGTGGATCTCCCGGGCGAGGCGTTCCCGTTCGGCGAGGATCCCCGCGCCCCGCTCGGCGGCGGCCAGTTCGGCCCGGGTGGTGATGAGTTCCTCGATCAGCTCCCGGCGGCGTTCGCTCTCCCGGTACAGGGCCTGGTAGCCGAGGACCGTGGCCACGGCGACGGCCCCGCCGAGCAGCGGGCCGAGGAAGGCCCCCGGGGTGGGGGTGCTGCTGTGGGCGAGGAACCCGCCGATCGCCGCGCAGGCCGTGACGGCGACGGCCGCGACCCCCCAGCGCAGCCGCAGCAGGTGCAGTTCGAGGAAGTACAGCGGGAAGGCGATCCACAGCCCGTCCGGGGAGACCACGAGCAGTGCGGCCCAGGCCGCGCCGAGCAGGGCCAGCCACACCGCTCCGGCGCGCGGCGAGCGGTCCACCACGGGAGCGACGGCGCCCGCCACGTACACGGTGGCGAACAGTGCGCACGCGGCGATCGCCCACCCGGCGCGGGGCGGGTCGTCGGCGACGGCGCGCCCCGTGGCCAGCGCGAGCAGCCCGAACAGCAGCGCGTGCAGGCACAGCCGCAGGACGCGGGAGACGGGGGTCAGGGGGCGGGACTTCGGAGCAACCATGGCCCGACCAGCGTAAGTGGGGGTCCGCCGGCCCCGGTCAACCAAAGGATTGATGTACGGGGCGTCCCTTCGACGCGAGGATCCCTACCGTGGCGCGATGCCGTGTGTCCACGGGGAACACCAGGGTGGGGGACATGTTCGTCGCATGGAGAGATCTACGGTTCGCCAAGGGCCGCTTCGCCCTCATGGGCTCGGTCGTCGTGCTCATCACCCTGCTGGTCGGCCTGTTGTCCGGCCTCACCTCGGGACTGGCCCGGGAGAACATCTCGGCGATCACGGGGCTGCCCGCCTCGCACCTGTCGTTCGCGGCGCCCGCCGGGGACCAGGAGGTGTCCTTCACCCAATCCCGGATACCCGAGAAGGCTTGGCTGGCCTGGCGCGAGCGGCGCGGCGTCGAATCGGCGGAGCCGATCGGCATCCGCACCACCAACGCCGTCTCGGGTGAGCGCACCGCGGCCGTCTCGGTCTTCGGCATCGATCCGGCGGGCCGCCTGGCCCCGCGCGGGTCCGGCCTCACCCAGGGCCAGGTGGTCCTGACCGAGAAGGCCGCCGAGGAACTCGGCGGGCTCGCGGCCGGCGGGAAGCTCAGGATCGGCACGCTCGAACTGTCCGTCGCGGCCGTCTCCGGCACCGCCGCCTTCAGCCACACCCCGGTCGTCTGGATGGACCTGAACGACTGGCAGCGCGTCGGCAACCCCGGCACCTCCATCGACACCGTCGCCACCGTCATCGCCCTGGACGCGTCCGGGGCGGACCTCGCCGCCGGCGACGCGAGCGCCGGCACCCGGACCGCGACCGTCGACGACGCGCTGTCCGCGATCGGCTCGTACACCTCGGAGAACGGCTCGCTCCAGCTGATGCGCGGCTTCCTCTTCGCGATCTCCGCCCTGGTCATAGGCGCCTTCTTCACGGTGTGGACGATCCAGCGCGGCGGTGACGTCGCCGTGCTGAAGGCACTGGGCGCCTCCACCGCGTACCTGCTGCGGGACGCCCTCGGTCAGGCCGTGGTGATGCTCGCCGTCGGGACCGGACTCGGTACGGCCCTCGCCGCCGTCCTCGGCGCGCTGATCAGCGGCGGCGACGTCCCCTTCGTGCTCGACGCGGCCACCGTGCTGGTCCCCGCGGCCGTCATGATCGCGCTCGGCGCGCTGGGCGCCGCCCTGTCCATCCGGCGGATCACCGCCGTAGACCCGCTGACCGCACTCGGGAGCGCCCGATGACCCTGCTCGTCCACGACGTCACGCTCACCTACCCGGACGGCGACGGCCGGCTCACCGCCCTCGACGCGGTCGCCCTGGAGGCGCCGGCGGGCACCCTGACCGCCGTCATCGGTCCTTCGGGCTCCGGCAAGTCCAGCCTGCTCGCGGTCGCCGCCACCCTGGTCACCCCGGACACGGGCACCGTGGTCGTCGCGGGCCGGGACACGGCCCTGCTCAGCGCCGCGGAGAAGTCCGCGCTGCGCCGGGAGGAGATCGGCATCGTCTTCCAGCAGCCCAACCTGTTGGCCTCGCTCACCGCCGCCGAGCAGCTCCAGGTGATGGCCCACCTGTCGGGCCGGCCGTCCAAGCGGCTGCGCCGGCGGGCCCTGGACCTGCTGGACGCGGTGGGCCTGGCCGACAAGGCCGACAAGCGCCCCCACCAGCTCTCGGGCGGGCAGCGCCAGCGCGTCAACATCGCCCGCGCCCTGATGAACGAGCCCGCCGTGCTGCTGGTGGACGAGCCCACCAGCGC
Organism: Streptomyces sp. H27-H5; assembly: GCF_026627505.1. Classification (GTDB taxonomy): domain Bacteria; phylum Actinomycetota; class Actinomycetes; order Streptomycetales; family Streptomycetaceae; genus Streptomyces. The sequence continues at coordinate 69,224 of NZ_JAPNLK010000002.1, forward strand.
CCTGGACCACGAGCGGGGGGCGGCCGTACTGGACCTCCTGGTCACCCTCACCCGCGAACGGTCCACCGCCACCGTGCTGGTCACCCACGACCACGCCCACCTGGAGCGCGTGGACCGCACGATGACCATGATCGACGGCCGCCTCACCGAGACGGCCCCCGCCCGCTGACACGCGATGGCCCCGCCCGCGGCGCGAAGGTCCCGGCCCGCGCGACGCACGACGCATCGCCCGACGTACGAAGGCCCCGGCCCGCCCCCTTCGAGAAGGGCGGTCCGGGGCCTTCGCGTACGGATCCCTACGCGGGATTCTGGCTCTGCAGGGCCACCGACAGCTCGGCGGCGATCCCCTGGAGGATCGGCACGATCGAGTCCGTCAGCGCCTCGGTCACCCGGCCCGCCGGGCCCGAGATGGAGATCGCGGCGGCGGTCGGCGAGTTCGGCACCGACACGGCCAGGCAGCGGACTCCTATCTCCTGCTCGTTGTCGTCGACCGCGTAGCCCACCTTGCGGACCTGCTCCAGGGCGTCCAGGAAGCCCTCGGGCGTGGTGATGGTCTTCTCGGTCGCGGCCGGCATTCCGGTGCGCGCCAGCAGCGCGCGCACCTCGTCCGCGGGGGTGTACGCGAGCAGCGCCTTGCCCACGCCCGTGGAGTGCGGCAGCACCCGGCGGCCCACCTCCGTGAACATGCGCATGGAGTGCTTGGACGGCACCTGGGCGACGTAGACGATCTCGTCCCCGTCGAGCAGGGCCATGTTCGCGGTCTCGCCGGTCTCCTCGACGAGGCGCGCGAGGTAGGGACGGGCCCACGTGCCCAGGAGGCGCGAGGCGGATTCGCCGAGACGGATCAGCCGGGGGCCGAGGGCGTACCGTCGGTTGGGCTGCTGCCGGACGTAACCGCACGCCACGAGGGTGCGCATGAGGCGATGGATGGTGGGCAGCGGAAGACCACTGGCGGCGGAGAGCTCGCTGAGGCCGACCTCGCCCCCGGCATCGGCCATGCGTTCGAGCAGATCGAAGGCGCGCTCAAGGGACTGGACGCCACCGCCGGCGGCGGTGGGCTTGGCGGAAGCGTCGGTGGTGCTGGCGCTGGACGTCGGCACGGGCGCGGTCCTTTCGGTGCTGGCAGGCAAGGAATCAGCCTACCGGTCGGTCGGCGTCGGCCCTAGAGCCGGGGCACTGCCGTCCCCGCCGGTCAGAGGGGGTTTGTCCTGGTGGTGGACGTCCTCGCAAGTCAACCGCCCGGCTCCCGATGGCGGTAGCTACATTCTGGATAGTGAAATCTTAATTCCATCCTGTGGAAACATCCAATTGTGTCGTGCGTGGCTGGGCGGTCCGTCCGGGCGCTCTTGACTGGCCCCGGATCGGGGTGAAGACTCCGTCAACAGAACGTTGAATTTCGCTCTGTGGAAGTAGATGGGGAGGTTCCGGTGGCCGACGCGGCTGTGGAACTGGTACTGCGCTCGACGCGCGTCATCACCCCCGAGGGGACGCGCGCCGCCTCGGTGGCCGTCGCCGGCGGGAAGATCACGGCCGTGTCCGAGTACGAGGCCGAGGTACCGGCCGGAGCCCGGCTGGAGGACTTCGGCGACGACGTCCTGCTCCCCGGCCTGGTCGACACCCACGTCCACGTGAACGACCCGGGCCGCACCGAGTGGGAGGGCTTCTGGACCGCCACCCGCGCGGCCGCCGCCGGAGGCATCACCACCCTCCTCGACATGCCGCTGAACTCCCTGCCGCCGACCACCACGGTCGACAACCTCCGCGTCAAGCAGGAGGTCGCCCGCGCCAAGGCGCACGTGGACATCGGCTTCTGGGGCGGCGCGCTGCCCGACAACGTCAAGGACCTGCGCCCGCTGCACGACGCCGGCGTCTACGGCTTCAAGTGCTTCCTGTCGCCCTCCGGCGTGGACGAGTTCCCCGAACTCGACCAGGAGCAACTGGCCACGTCCCTCGCGGAGATCACCGGCTTCGGCGGCCTGATGATCGTGCACGCCGAGGACCCGCACCACCTGGACTCCGCGCCGCAGACCCCCGGCCCGAAGTACGCCGACTTCCTCGCCTCCCGTCCGCGCGACGCCGAGAACACCGCCATCGGGAACCTGATCGCCCAGGCGAGGCGGCTGAACGCCCGCGTGCACGTCCTGCACCTGTCCTCCTCCGACGCGCTGCCGCTGATCGCCGCCGCCAAGGCCGAGGGCGTACGCGTCACCGTCGAGTCCTGCCCGCACTACCTCACCCTGACGGCCGAGGAAGTCCCGGACGGCGCCAGCGAGTTCAAGTGCTGCCCGCCCATCCGCGAGTCCGCCAACCAGGACCTCCTGTGGGACGCGCTCGCCGCCGGCACCATCGACTGCATCGTCTCCGACCACTCGCCCTCCACCGCGGACCTGAAGACGAACGACTTCGCCACCGCGTGGGGCGGCATCTCCTCCCTCCAGCTGGGACTCCCCGCAATCTGGACCGAGGCGCGCCGGCGCGGCCACACCCTGGAGGACGTCGTCCGCTGGATGTCCGCCGCCCCCGCCGCCCTCGCCGGACTGTCCGACAAGGGTGCGATCGAGGTCGGCCGCGACGCGGACTTCGCCGTCCTGGCACCCGAAGAGACCTTCACCGTGGATCCCGCGGAACTGCACCACCGCAACCGGGTCACGGCGTACGCGGGCAAGACCCTGCACGGCGTCGTGAAGTCCACCTGGCTGCGCGGCACGCAGATCGCCGACCACGGCACCCCGAACGAGCCCACGGGCCGACTCCTCGAAAGGCAGAACTGACAGTGGCACAGCGTTCAACTGGACCGGCTTCCTTCACCGGCAACGCGAACCCGTACGGAGGCGGCGACCCGTACGCGGACTACCGCACCGCGGACTTCCCCTTCACGCGGTACGCGAACCTCGCGGCCCGTGAACTGGGCGCCGGTGTCATCGAAGCCAACGACGAGTTCTTCGCCCAGCGCGAGAACCTGCTGATCTCCGAGGCCGCCCACTTCGACCCCGAGGACTTCGGGCACAAGGGCAAGGTCATGGACGGCTGGGAGACCCGCCGTCGCCGCGGCGTCTGCGCCACCCAGCCCTGGCCCACCGCCGAGGACCACGACTGGGCGCTCGTACGCCTGGGCGCCCCCGGCGTCATCCGCGGCATCATCGTCGACACCGCCCACTTCCGCGGCAACATGCCGCAGGCCGTGTCGGTGCAGGGCGCCTCCGTCGCCGGCTCCCCGACGGTCGTGGAACTCCTCTCCGACGACGTCAAGTGGACGACCCTCGTCGAGCGCACCCCGGTCGGCGGCCACGCGGCCAACGGCTTCGAGGTGAACGTCGAGCAGCGCTTCACGCACCTGCGCGTCAACCAGCACCCCGACGGCGGCATCGCCCGCCTGCGGGTCCACGGCGAGGTCGTCACCGACCCGAAGTGGCTCGCCGCGCTGGGCACCTTCGACGTGGTCGCCCTGGAGAACGGCGGCTCGGTCGAGGACGCGTCCAACCGCTTCTACTCCCCGCCGACCAACACCATCAACCCGGGCCGCTCCCGCAAGATGGACGACGGCTGGGAGACCGCCCGCCGCCGTGACAACGGCAACGACTGGATCCGCTACCAGCTCGTCGCCGACTCCGAGATCCGCGCCGTCGAGATCGACACCGCGTACCTCAAGGGCAACTCGGCCGGCTGGGCCTCGCTCTCGATCAAGTCGGGCGAGGAGGGCGAGTGGACGGAGTTCCTGCCGCGCACCCGCCTCCAGCCCGACACCAACCACCGCTTCGTGCTGGACGCCCCGGCGGTCGGCACCCACGTCCGGATCGACATCTTCCCGGACGGCGGCTTCTCCCGTCTGCGCCTGTACGGCTCGCTGACGGAGGCCGGCGCGGCCGCGCACGCCGCCCGCCACCAGGAGCTCGGCGGCTGACGCCGAACCCGTGACCGCCCCGGGGGCCGACACCCCCGGGGCCCGGTCGACCGCCCGACGGGGCGCACCACTTCAGGTGCGCCCCGTCGGCGTTCACCGGTCCGGTGGGTCGGCGTTCAGTCCGGTGGGTCGGCGTTCACCGGTCCGGTGCGTCGGGCCCTACGCCGCGTGGCCTCCGTCCACCGAGAACTCGGCGCCCGTGACGTACGCGGCGTCCGACCCCGCGAGGAAGGACACCATGGCGGCCACCTCCGCCGCCGTGCCGAAGCGGCCGAGGGCCGTCATCGACGCCTGCGGGGCGGAGTAGGGGCCGTCGGCCGGGTTCATGTCGGTGTCCACCGGGCCGGGGTGCACGAGGTTCGCGGTGATCCCGCGCCCGCCGAGTTCCCTGGCGAGTGCCTTGGTCAGACCGGTCAGCGCGGCCTTGCTCATCGCGTACAGGGTGCCGCCGGGGCCCGGGACCCGCCGGGCGATGCAGCTGCCGATGGTGATGATCCGCCCGCCTGAGCCCATGCGGCCCGCCGCGGCCTGGGAGGTCAGGAAGACCCCGCGGACGTTCACCGCGAGGACGCGGTCCACGTCCGTGAGCGCGAGTGCGTCGAGCGGGCCGAGCACGCCCACGCCGGCGTTGTTGACCAGTACGTCGATCCGTCCGAGGTCCCGTACGGTCCGCTCCACCGCCCCGGCGGCCTCCGCGGCGTCGCCCGAGTCGGCCCGTACGGCCAGGCCGCGTCGACCGAGGGCCTCGATCTTGCCGACGACCTCCGCCGCCGAGGTGGCGTCGTCGACGTAGGTGATCGCCACGTCGGCGCCGTCCTGCGCCAGGCGCAGGGCCGTGGCGGCCCCGATGCCGCGGCTGCCGCCCGTGACCAGTGCCACTGTGCCGTTCATGTGCTTCCTCCCGTTGGCGTCCGGCCGTGTCCGTCCGGCCGTCTCGTTCCGTAAGTCGTTGCGGGTTCAATGAAACGGTCTGCGAGGGAACGGGGCCGGCGGGAATCGGACCTCGCGTTCACGCGCGCCGCACCGATGAGTTCCGGGCGGCCGGGAAGTCTGAACCCGTGAAGACGGACGGACCGCGGACAAGGAGCGCAGAGCCATGGGCAAGCTGACCCTCACCACCTTCCTCAGCCTCGACGGTGTGATGCAGGGCCCCGGAGCACCGGAGGAGGACACCAGCGACGGCTTCCGGTACGGAGGCTGGACCGTGCCCTACGGCGACGAGGGCATGGGGGAGTTCGTGACGGAGGTCTTCGACCGCGCCGGGGCGTTCCTGCTCGGGCGTCGGACGTACGAGATCTTCGCCGGGCACTGGCCGCGGTACACCGACCCGGCCGACCCGATCGCGAGCCGGCTGAACGGACTGCCCAAGTACGTGCCCTCGGCCACCCTCAAGGAGCCCGCCTGGGCCGGGACCACGGTGCTCGACGGCGAGCACCTCCAGGCCGAGATCACGCGGATCAAGGACAAGCTGGAGGGGGAACTCCAGGTGCACGGCAGCGGCGCCCTCGCCCAGTGGCTGCTGGCACGGGACCTGGTCGACGAGCTTAACCTGCTGGTCTTCCCGGTGTTCCTGGGCGCCGGGCGCCGACTGTTCCCGATCGGGGGCCTGCCGACCGCCTGCGAGGTGGTCGACTCCCGCACCACCTCGACGGGCACGTCGATCCACACCTACCGCCCGGTGGGCCGGGCCCGCTTCGGCTCCTTCGCCTGACCGCCTGACCGCCGGCGGGGGGCCGGCAAACCGCTCGACCGGCGTGATCACGCCGGGTAGCGTGGTCACGCCCCCGTGCGAGCCACCGAAGTCTCCACCCGCCTCCTGCCGTTGGAGAACCGGTGTCCACCGTCGCCGCCCCCGCCCCCCTCGCCGCCCCCGGCCGAGCCTGGCTCGCCGATCTGCCGGTCCTGCTCGTCGCCGTCGTCTGGGGCGGCAGCTACCTCGCCGCCAAGGGGATCACCACCACGCACACCGTGATCGCGGTGCTCGTGCTGCGCTTCGCGCTCGTCCTGCCCGTCCTCGTCGTCGCCGGACTGCGGCGGCTGCGCGCACTGAACGCCGCCCAACTGCGCGGCGCGGGGCTGCTGGGCCTGGTACTCGGCGGGATCTTCCTGCTGGAGACCTACGGGGTGGTCCACACCTCGGCCACGAACGCCGGGCTGATCATCAGCCTGACCATGATCTTCACCCCGCTCGCCGAGGCCGCCGTACGGCGCGTGCGCCCCTCGACCGGGTTCCTCGGTGCCGCCGCCGTGTCCGTCGCGGGCGTGGTGCTGCTCACCCAGGGAGCCGGCTTCACCGCCCCGGGCCTCGGCGACCTGCTCATCCTCGGCGCGGCCCTCGCCCGGACCCTGCACGTCCTGCTGATGGCCCGGATCAAGGCCGTCCAGGACGCCGACCCGCTCTCCCTCACCACGGTCCAGCTCGGCGGCGCCGTCGCCGTGTTCGCCCTCCTCGCCCTGCTGCCCGGCAGCGGCGCGAACCCCTGGGAGACCGCCGTCGCATTCGATTCCCGCCAGTGGGCGGGGCTGGTCTTCCTGGCCGTCTTCTGCACCCTCTTCGCCTTCTTCGTGCAGATGTGGGCCGTCCGCCGCACCTCGCCCTCCCGCGTCAGCCTGCTGCTGGGCACCGAACCCCTGTGGGCGGCCGCCGCCGGCATCGCGATCGCCGGCGAGCACCTCGGCGCCGTCGGTCTCGTCGGGGTCGCGCTGGTGCTCGGCGGCACCGCCTGGGGTCGGCGCGCCGCAGCCTGAACGAATGGCCGAAAGCCGCTCCTTGGAGGTCAACTACACGTCTAGGCTGACGACATGCCGGTTCTGGACCTCAGTACGATCGCCGAAGACTTCAACGAAAACCCGTACCCCCACTACGCGCGGCTGCGGGAGATCGCCCCGATCCACCGCGTCAAAGCGGTGGACGGGCAGGAAGTCTGGCTCGTCGTCGGTCACGACGAGGCCCGTCAGGCCCTCACCCACCCCGACGTGTCCAAGAACTGGCTGACGTCGGGGCTCTACACCGACCGCGAGAAGACCGACGCCAGCGCCAACATGATGCGCGCCGACCCGCCCCACCACACCCGGCTGCGCCGGCTGGTCTCGCGGTCCTTCGCCCCCGGCCGGATCGAGACCCTGCGGCCCCGCATCCAGCAGATCGTCGACGGGCTCCTCGACGGCATGGCCGCCCTGCCCGAGCGCCGCGCCGACCTGATCGACGCCTTCGCCCGGCCGCTGCCCATGACGGTGATCTGTGAACTCCTCGGGATACCGGAGGACGCCCGGGGCCCCTTCCACGCGTGGGTCACCGAGATCGTCTCGCCGACCGGGGTGGAGGCCGAGAACACCGCCCTGCGCGCGATGACCGCGTACCTGGCCGAGCTGACCGACGCCAAGCTCGCCGCACCGGGCGACGACCTGCTCAGCGACTGGACCACCAGCCGCGGCGAGGACGGCGACCGGCTCTCGCGCCAGGAGCTGGTCGCCATGGCCTTCCTGATGATGATCGGCGGCCACGAGACCACCGTGCACCTGATCTCCAACGCGATGCGGGCCCTCTTCGCCCACCCCGACCAGCTCGCGGCCCTGCGCGCCGACCTCGACGGGCTCACCGACGGCGCCGTGGAGGAGGCCCTGCGCTACGACGGCCCGGTGGAGACGGCCACCTTCCGCTTCGCCCGCGCGGACCTGGAGATCGGCGGCGCCCTGATCGAGGCCGGCTCGCCCGTCCTGGTCTCCCTCGCCGGAGCCGACCGGGACCCCGCCCGCTTCGCGCATCCCGACACCTTCGACATCCGCCGCCCCGGACGCGGCGGCCACATCGCCTTCGGCCACGGCATCCATCACTGCGTCGGCGCCCCCCTGGGCCGACTGGAGGGCCGGATCGCGATCCGCTCGATCCTGGAGCGCTTCCCCGACCTGGAGGAGGAGCCGATCGAGCACGCGTGGGTGCCCGGCATCCTGGTCCGCGGCGTCCTGAGCCACCCGGTGCGCTGGTAGCCGGCCGGGCGCCCGCGATGCCCCGCGGCTCACAGGTCCGGCAACTCCTCCAACCGCACCCGGCGCCGCTCCCGCCGGGACAGCTCACAGGCCTCCGCGATCCGGAGCGCGGCGAGCGCCTCGCGCCCGTCACACGGATTGGGGCCCTCGCCGCGCACCAGTCGCACGAAGGCCGCCAGCTCCGCCTCGTACGCGGGGGCGAACCGTTCCAGGAAGCCCGTCCACGGCTTGCTCGCCGCGGGCGGGCCGTGCGGCTCCGTCGAGGCGATCGGCGTACGGTCGTCCAGTCCCGCGGAGACCTGGTCCCGCTCCCCGGCGAGCTCCATCCGCACGTCGTACCCGGCGCCGTTGCAACGGGTGCCGGTGCTGCTGACCAGCGTCCCGTCGTCCAGGGTGAGGACGGCCACCGCCGTGTCGACGTCACCGGTCTCCCGGAACACGGACGGCCCCGCGTCCGATCCGGCCGCGTACACCTCCGTCACCTCGTGCCCGGTGACCCAGCGGACCATGTCGAAGTCGTGCACCAGGCAGTCCCGGTACAGCCCCCCGGAGCCGGCCAGGTAGGCCGCGGTCGGCGGCGTCGGATCGGCCGTCGTCGTCCGTACGGTGTGCAGCCGTCCCAGCGCACCCGAACGGACCAGCTCCCGCGCCGCCGCGTAGCCCTCGTCGAAGCGGCGCATGAACCCCAGCTGGAGCACCCCGCCCAGCGCCGTGACCTCGCGCAGCACGCCCAGGGTGCGGGTCAGGTCCGGTGCCACCGGCTTCTCGCAGAACACCGGCAGCCCGCCGCGCACCGCCCGGACGATCAGTTCGGCGTGCCCGTCGGTGGAGCAGCACACGACGACGGCGTCCACGCCCCAGGTGAAGACCTGCTCCACGGTGGGCGCGGCGGTCGCCCCCAGCCGGTCCGCGAGCCGCGCCGCCCGCGCGGGGTCGGCGTCGGCCAGCAGCAGCGAGCCGGCGTCCGGGTGGCGGGCCAGGGCGGCCGCGTGGAACGAGCCGATCCGGCCGGTTCCGATGAGCCCGATGCGCATGCACTCAACGTGACCCCGTATGGGGGACCTGTCAATCCGCCCGACGCCGCCCCGATGGGCCCGCGTGGTCCACTGTGGCGGATACTGGGCGGCTGGAACCGGAATGGACCGCTTTGACATCGATCCGCTTCGACATCCGAGAAGTGCACGACAAGGGAAGGGCGCGGCGACGTGGCTAGGGTTCGGACAGGGGTGCGCGTCGTGGGCGCCGTGCTCGCGGCGGTACTGGGTGCCTCCCTCGCGGGGTGCAGCAGTACGGGCGGCAAACGAGCCGAGGAACGGGCCAAGGCCGCCGAGGCCGGGCGACCCGCCGTGTCCACCCCGCGCTGGACCTTCGCGATGGTCACCCACGCCGGAGACGGCGACACCTTCTGGGACATCGTGCAGAAGGGTGCCAAGGAGGCCGCGGCGAAGGACAACATCAAGTTCGTCTACGCCCACGACGACCAGGCACAACAGCAGGCCCAGTTCGTGCAGAACGCCATCGACCAGAAGGTCGACGGCATCATCGTGAGCCTGGCCAAGCCCGACGCCCTCAAGGACGTCGTCGCCAAGGCCGTCAAGGCAGGCATCCCGGTCGTCACGGTCAACTCCGGATCCGCCCAGTCCGCCGAGTACGGGGCCCTGACCCACATCGGCCAGGACGAGGAGATCGCCGGCGAGGCGGTCGGCACCGAGCTCGCCAAGCGCGGGAAGAAGAAGGCCGTCTGCGTCCTGCACGAACAGGGCAACGTCGGCCACGAGCAGCGCTGCGCCGGGGCGAAGAAGACCTTCGGCGAGTCCGGCGGGGTCATGGAGAACCTCTACGTCGAGGGCACCAACATGCCCTCCGTCCAGGCGTCCCTCCAGGCGAAGCTCCAAGCGGACCCCTCCGTCGACGCGATCGTCACCCTCGGCGCGCCCTTCGCCGCCACCGCCGTCAAGGCCAAGGACACGGCGGGCAGCAGGGCCGAGGTGGACACCTTCGACCTCAATGAGTCAGTGGCGAGGGACCTCAAGTCGGGCACCCTCGGCTTCGCCGTCGACCAGCAGCCCTACCTCCAGGGGTACGAGGCCGTCGACCTGCTCTGGCTCAACCTCTACAACGCGAACGTCCTCGGCGGCGGCCGTCCGGTCCTCACCGGACCGGCGATCGTCACCGGCGCCCAAGCGGCCGAGCTGGAGAAGTACATCAAGCGGGGCAGCCGATGAGCGCGACCGCCGGTGCGACGGTCGACGAACGGCTGGCCCCCACCTCGCTCGTGCGCCGTCTGCTGGGCCGCCCCGAACTGGGCGCGGTCGTCGGCGCGTTGGCCGTCTTCGTGTTCTTCTCCTTCGCCGCCGACAGTTTCCTGCGGGCCTCCAGCCTGAGCACCGTCCTGTACTCGGCCTCCACGATCGGAATCATGGCGGTGCCGGTGGCCCTGCTGATGATCGGCGGCGAGTTCGACCTGTCGGCCGGCGTCATGGTCACCACCTCGGCGCTGGTCAGCTCGATGTTCAGCTACCAGATGACCGCGAACGTCTGGGTCGGCGTCCTGGTGTCCCTGCTGGTCACCCTCGCCATCGGCTTCTTCAACGGGTTCATGCTGACCCGCACCAAGCTGCCGAGCTTCATCATCACGCTCGGCACCTTCCTGATGCTGACCGGCCTGAACCTCGGCTTCACCAAGCTGATCAGCGGCTCCGTCTCCACCAAGACCATCGCCGACATGGAGGGCTTCTCCTCCGCGCGGGCCCTGTTCGCCTCGCAGTGGAACATCGGCTCGGTCACCCTCAAGGTGACCATCCTGTGGTGGTTCGCCCTGGTCGCCGTCGCGACCTGGATCCTGCTGCGCACCCGCGCCGGGAACTGGATCTTCGCGGTGGGCGGCGGCGCCGACGCGGCCCGCGCGACCGGCGTGCCCGTCGTGAAGACCCGCATCGGGCTCTACATGGGCGTCGCGCTCTGCGCCTGGATCTCCGGGCAGCACATCCTCTTCTCGTTCGACGTGGTGCAGTCCGGCGAGGGCGTCGGCAACGAGTTCCTCTACATCATCGCGGCCGTCATCGGCGGCTGTCTGATGACGGGCGGCTACGGCTCGGCCATCGGCGCCTTCATCTTCGGCATGACCAGCAACGGCATCGTGTACGCCCAGTGGAACCCGGACTGGTTCAAGTTCTTCCTCGGGGCGATGCTGCTGCTCGCCACGCTGCTCAACGCATGGGTCCGCAAGCGGGCGGAGGCGAAGTGATGACCGACACCGCGGCCAAGGCCGTGCCCGACGGCGCGACCGCCCTCGTCCGGCTGACCGACGTCAGCAAGTTCTACGGCAACATCAAGGCCCTCCAGGGGGTCTCCCTGAAGGTGTCCGCCGGCGAGATCACCTGTGTCCTCGGCGACAACGGCGCCGGCAAGTCCACCCTCATCAAGATCATCGCGGGGTTGCACCGGCACGACGCCGGCACCTTCGAGATCGAGGGAGAGGAGACCGTGCTGGCCAACCCGCGCGCGGCCCTCGACCACGGCATCGCCACCGTCTACCAGGACCTCGCCGTGGTTCCGCTCATGCCGGTCTGGCGGAACTTCTTCCTCGGCTCCGAGCCCACCAAGGGCCGGGGACCCTTCCGCCGCCTCGACGTGGACCTCATGCGCGAGACCACCCGGACCGAGCTGCTCCGGATGGGCATCGACCTGCGGGACGTGGACCAGCCCATCGGCACCCTGTCCGGCGGCGAGCGCCAGTGCGTGGCCATCGCCCGGGCCGTGTACTTCGGCGCGAAGGTCCTCGTGCTGGACGAGCCCACCGCGGCCCTCGGCGTCAAGCAGTCCGGCGTGGTCCTGAAGTACGTCGCCGCCGCCCGCGACGCGGGCCTCGGGGTGGTGCTGATCACGCACAACCCGCACCACGCGTACCTGGTCGGCGACCGTTTCGTGCTCCTGAAGCGGGGCACCATGGCGGGCAGCCACACCCGCGACTCGATCACCCTCGACGAGCTCACCCGACAGATGGCGGGCGGGTCCGAGCTCGACGAACTGAGCCACGAACTGGAGCGAGTGGCAGAATCGGGAGCGGACGGACCGCCGTCCGACGCAGCCGACCCGGCTCCCCCCACCCCGCGGACCACGAGGGACGACACGACTCGATGAGCACGTACCGGGACTTCTCGCTCGCCCACCGGGGGTCGGCGCGGGGCACCGTCCTGCGGACCGTCGGGACCCGTGAGCGCCGGTCGCTGCTGACCGCCCCGCGGGTCCCCACCGTCGGCATCGACATCGGCGGCACCAAGGTCATGGCCGGGGTGGTGGACGCGGACGGGGTGATCCTGGAGAAGATCCGCGCCGAGACGCCCGACAAGTCCAAGAGTCCCAAGGTCGTCGAGGACACCATCGTCGAACTGGTCCTGGACCTCTCCGACCGGCACGACGTCCACGCGGTGGGCATCGGCGCGGCCGGCTGGGTGGACGCCGACCGCTCCCGCGTCCTGTTCGCGCCGCACCTCGCCTGGCGCGACGAGCCGTTGCGCGACGCCCTCCAGTCCCGGCTCGCGGTCCCGGTCATGGTCGACAACGATGCCAACACCGCGGCCTGGGCCGAGTGGCGCTTCGGCGCCGGACGCGGCGAGGACCACCTCGTCATGATCACGCTGGGCACCGGCATCGGCGGCGCCATCCTCGAAGGCGGCCAGGTCAAGCGCGGCCGCTACGGGGTGGCCGGCGAGTTCGGGCACATGCAGGTCGTCCCCGGCGGCCACCGCTGCCCCTGCGGCAACCGCGGCTGCTGGGAGCAGTACAGCTCCGGCAACGCCCTGGTCCGCGAGGCGCGCGAGCTGGCCGCGGCCGACTCCCCGGTCGCCTACAACATCATCGCCAAGGTCGGCGGCAACGTCCAGGAGATCACCGGCCCGCTCATCACCGAGCTGGCCCGCGAGGGCGATGCCATGTGCATCGAGCTCCTCCAGGACATCGGCCAGTGGCTGGGCGTCGGCATCGCCAACCTCGCCGCCGCCCTCGACCCCTCCTGCTTCGTCATCGGCGGCGGCGTCAGCGCCGCCGACGACCTGCTCATCGGACCCGCCCGGGACGCCTTCCGGCGCCACCTCACCGGTCGCGGCTACCGCCCCGAGGCCCGGATCGCGAAGGCCCAGCTCGGCCCGGAGGCGGGCATGGTCGGCGCCGCCGACCTCGCCCGACTCGTCGCCCGACGCTTCCGCCGGGCCACCCGCCGCCGCGTGGAGCGGTACGAGCGCTACGCACAGCTGGGCCGCCGTGACCTCCTCGGCGGTACCAAGGACCGGGAGCAGGAACAGCAGTGACCCCGCCCACCCTGCCCCACCAGGCTCCCGCTCCCGACGCGGAAGGCAGACCGCGGCCCCCGGCCGAGGACCGCCGACACGTGGTCCGGCGCCGCTGGATCACCGCGATCATCATCGTGCTGCTGATCGGGGTTCCCGCGGGCTACCTCGCGGTGTCCGCCCAGCAGAGCCGCCAGAGCGGCCGCGACAAGGCGGCCAAGGTCGGCGCGGTCCACGTGCGCCCCGCCTGGCCCTCCAAGGTCCAGCGCAGCATCTACGAGGTGCCGATCCCCGATCAGGCCTCGGCCGTCGGCTACCTGGAGACCAACAACTGGCACACCAGCCGGCTCTACACCGAGTTCGCCCTCACCCCCGCCCAGTTGGACACCTTCCTGGCCGACGCGGGCACCCGTCGGGAGGCGTTGACCCGGGGCGTGTCGATCTCCGACCACGACGCCCGGATCGCGGGCTGGAGCTGGAAACCGGACCACTCGTGGTTCGGCATCACCCTGGACGCCAAGGAACCCCGCCCCACCAGGGACATCACCGTCGACCTGAGCGATCCGGTGGTCCCCAGGGTGTACGTGGTCTCCACCGCGATTCCCTAGGGAGCTCCCGTGATTCCCCGGGGCGCCGCCGCGCGCCGCTAGCCTGGGATCATGAAGCTCACCAAGCGGCTCCACTCCTGCGTCCAGCTGGAGAAGGACGGGCGCGTGCTCGTCATCGACCCGGGCGCCTTCAGCGAACCCGACGCCGGCCTCGGGGCCGACGTCCTGCTGGTCACGCACGAGCACCCCGACCACTTCGAGGAGGGCCGGCTGCGCGCCGCCCTCGACGCGAACCCCGCGACCGAGCTGTGGACCCTGCGCAGCGTCGCCGAGAAGCTGGCGCCGGCCTATCCCGGCCGGGTGCACACGGTGGGGCACGGGGACGCCTTCACCGCGGGCGGTTTCGAGGTGCGGGCCTACGGCGAGCTGCACGCGGTGATCCACCCGGACATCCCCCGGATCACCAATGTCGGGTTCCTGGTCGACGGTTCGCTCTTCCACCCCGGCGACGCGCTGACCGTGCCCGAGACCCCCGTGGACACCCTGATGCTCCCGGTGCACGCGCCCTGGAACAAGGTCTCCGAGGTGATCGACTACCTCCGCGAGGTCAAGCCCCGGCGCGCGATCGACATCCACGACGCCTACCTCGCGGACCTGGCCCGGCCGATCTACGACCTCGCCCTGGACAACCTGGGCGGCACCGACCACGGCAGGCTCACCGCCGGGGACGCCACGGACCTGTGACCGTCGGTGCCGGGCGGTAGGTTGGGTGGCATGCGTATCGCCACGTACAACGTCAATTCGATCACCGCCCGGCTGCCGCGCCTGCTGGCCTGGTTGGAGTCCTCCGGCACGGACGTGCTGTGTGTCCAGGAGACCAAGTGCTCCGCCGAGCAGTTCCCGCACGCGGAGCTCCGCGAGGCGGGTTACGAGGCCGCGGTCAACGCCACCGGCCGGTGGAACGGCGTGGCCCTGCTCTCCAAGGTGGGTCTCGAAGACGTGGTGACGGGCCTGCCCGGCGGGCCCGACTACGAGGGCGTCCAGGAGCCCCGCGCCATCTCCGCCACCTGCGGCGGGGTCCGCGTCTGGTCGGTCTACGTGCCGAACGGCCGCGAGGTCGAGCACGACCACTACGGCTACAAGCTGGACTGGTTCCGCGCCCTGGCCGCCGCCGTCGCCGAAGACGCGGCCGGCCCCCGTCCGTTCGCGGTGCTCGGCGACTTCAACGTGGCGCCGACCGACGAGGACGTGTACGACCCGGCGGTCTTCGCGGGGCTCACGCACGTCACCCCCGCCGAGCGCGCCGCCCTGGAGGCGCTGCGCGATGCCGGTCTCTCGGACGTCTTCCCGCGCGCGCTCAAGTACGACCGTCCGTACACGTTCTGGGACTACCGGATGCTCGCCTTCCCCAAGAACAAGGGCATGCGCATCGACCTGGCCTACGGGAACGCCCCCTTCGTCAAGGCCGTCACCGACGCGTACGTGGACCGCGAGGAGCGCAAGGGCAAGGGCGCGTCCGACCACGCCCCGGTCGTGGTGGACCTGGACCTCTGATCCCTGCGCGCCCTGTGGCCGGCGGCGGATCCGGGTGCCAGGCTGGTTCGCATGAACATCCCCTTCCTGGACAACTGGCTGAACCGGAACGAGAAGGAACAGGGTGCGGGACTCGCCGCCGCCCTCGTGGATGATCCCGAGGGCGTCGCCGAGTTGTTCTCGGAGTGCGAGATGCTGCGCGCCCAGGCCCGCTCGGCAGGGCTCGAACTCGACGGGAGCCCGGCCTCGTTGGAGGCGCTCGACCAGCTGATGCCACGCTGGCGCAGGGATCCCGAGGCCGTGCCCTGGCTGGGCAACGACGCCGGCTTCTACCTCGGCACGGTGATCATCCACAGCATCCCGGGCACGGTCTGGCAGGTGTGGCCGAACGGGCAGCCGGTGATCCGGCTGGCCTCGGGCCGGGAGCTGAACGTGGTCGAGTCCGGGGTGTCCTGGGCGATGACCGGATCCCCGGAGCTGTCCCAGGCGTACGCCGAGGCCTCGGAGGGCTGATCTCGGGCTCCTTTATGCGGCTTTTAGGCGTGTCGAGGTGAAGTGCCCTTCCACGGCTGGATAGTTTGCGCTGACCTCGACACACCGACAAGTGGGCAGGGCAGCGTATGGCCGTCGATCCGTTGATCGAGCTGCGGGACGTCAACAAGCACTTCGGGCAATTGCACGTGCTCCAAGACATCAACCTCACCGTCGGCCGCGGGGAGGTGGTGGTGATCATCGGCCCTTCCGGTTCCGGCAAATCGACCCTGTGCCGGGCCATCAACCGGCTGGAAACCATCGAGTCGGGGGCGATCTCGCTCGACGGGAAGCCGCTGCCGGCCGAGGGCAAGGAGCTGGCGGGACTGCGCGCCGAGGTGGGCATGGTCTTCCAGTCCTTCAACCTCTTCGCGCACAAGACCGTCCTCGCCAACGTCTCGCTCGCGCAGGTCAAGGTCAGGAAGCGCAAGAAGGACGAGGCCGACAAGCGCTCCCGCGAGCTGCTGGACCGGGTGGGCCTCGCCGACCAGGCCGAGAAGTACCCCGCCCAGCTCTCCGGTGGCCAACAACAGCGCGTGGCCATCGCCCGGGCCCTCGCCATGAGCCCCAAGGCCCTCCTCTTCGACGAGCCCACGTCGGCGCTCGACCCGGAGATGATCAACGAGGTGCTGGAGGTCATGCAGCAGCTGGCCGCGGAGGGCATGACCATGGTCGTGGTCACCCACGAGATGGGCTTCGCCCGCTCCGCCGCCAACCGCGTGGTGTTCATGGCGGACGGAAAGATCATCGAGGACCGCACCCCGGAAGAGTTCTTCACCGCTCCGGAGAGCGACCGGGCCCGGGACTTCCTCTCCAAGATCCTCAAGCACTGAGGGGCCGGCCGTGAAGCTCTCCCGTCGTTCCCGCCTGCCCGGGGTCCTCCTCGCCCTCGCCCTGATCGGCGCCGCGTTCGGCTGCGGCAAGCCCGGCAGCCCGCCGGTCAAGGGGCCCCAGCCGGAGGACCTGCCCACCTACAAGGTCGCCACCGACTTCACGCTGCCCGAGTCCCCGACCTGGCAGCGCGCCAAGAAGCGCGGCCACCTCGTCGTCGGCGCCAAGGAGGACCAGCCCTCCATGGGGGAGAAGGATCCCGCCAGTGGCCGCTACTCCGGCTTCGACATCGAGATCGCCAAGATGATGTCCGCCTCCCTCGGCTTCGACCCCAAGACGATCGAGTTCAAGACGATCGCCTCCGCCAACCGCGAGACCGCCCTCCAGAACGGGCAGATCGACTACTACGTCGGCACCTACACGATCAACGACAACCGCAAGAAGCAGGTCGGCTTCGCCGGCCCCTACTTCATGGCCGGCCAGTCCCTCCTCGTGCGCAAGGACGAGAAGGACATCAAGGGCCCCGACGACCTCGCCGGCAAGAAGGTCTGCTCCGCGGCGGGCTCCACCCCCTACCAGCGCCTCCAGAAGGAGCACCCCGAGGCCGTGCTGGTCTCCTACGACACCTACTCCGTCTGCGTGGACAACCTGCTCACCTACCAGGTCGACGCCGTCTCCACCGACGACTCGATCCTCCTGGGCTACGCCGCCAAGGTCCCCGACGAACTGAAGGTCGTCGGCGAGCCCTTCTCCGAGGAGCCCTACGGCATCGGCGTCCCGCGCGGCGACAACGCCCTGCGCTTCGCCCTCGACGACGCCCTGGCGGAGAACGAGAAGAACGGCAACTGGAAGAAGGCCTACGAGGCCACCCTCGGCCTGTCCGGCGAGCCCGCCCCGACGCCACCGCCCATCGACCGCTACCCGGCGAGCTGAGAGGAGCGGAGCCACCTCCATGGACGTACTCACCGAGAACTTCGCGATCTACGGCAAGGGTTTCCTCGGGACCCTGCAACTCACCGTCTACGCCTCCCTCCTCGCCCTGGTCCTGGGCTTCGTGATGTGTTCCTTCCGGGTCGCGCCCGTCGGATCCTTCCGGGTCTTCGGCACGGTCTGGGTCACCGTGCTGCGCAACACCCCGCTCACCCTGCTGTTCTTCGCGGTGCTGCTGGGCCTGCCCCGCTTCGGCATCGTCCTGCCCTTCCAGGTCTTCGCGATCCTCGCGCTCGGCTGCTACACCTCCGCGTTCATCTGCGAGGTGCTGCGCTCCGGCATCAACACCGTGCCCAAGGGGCAGGGCGAGGCGGCTCGGAGCCTGGGGATGTCCTTCGACCAGACCCTCGGCACGGTGGTGCTGCCCCAGGCCTTCCGCTCCGTGATCCCGCCCATCGGCTCCACGCTGATCGCCCTCGCCAAGAACTCGGCGATCGCCGGCGCCTTCAGCGTCAACGAGCTGCTGGGCACCTACAAGACCCTCAACGAGCTGGGCTACAGCATCATCTGGACCTTCTTCTGGATCGCCGTCGGCTACCTGATCATCACCCTGTCCATCAGCGCGCTCTTCCACGTGCTCGAAAAGCGGTACGGAGTCGCCCGATGACCGCGCACGCGCTCCACGGGGACCTGGAGTCCAGCGCCCTCTACGACATCCCCGGCCCCCGGGCCCGGCGCCGGCACTTCTTCTACGGGATCGCCTCCACGGCGCTGATCCTGCTGGTGCTGGCCTGGATCCTCTACCTGCTCTTCGACACCGACCAGTTCACCGCCGCCAAGTGGACCCCCTTCGAGTACAAGGGCATCCAGGAACTGCTGCTCAGAGGGCTCGGCAACACCCTCAAGGCGTTCGCGTACGCCTCGGTGCTCTCGCTCGCGCTGGGCGCGGTGCTGGCCACCGGGCGGATGTCGATCCACCGCCCGGTGCGCTGGCTCGCCACGCTGTGCGTGGAGTTCTTCCGGGCGATGCCCGTCCTGGTGATGATCTTCTTCATCTTCGTCGCGCTGAAGGTGCAGCCGCTGCCCGCGCTGGTGGCGGGGCTGACCCTCTACAACGGCTCGGTGCTGGCGGAGGTCTTCCGCACGGGCATCGACTCCGTCGAGAAGGGCCAGCGCGAGGCCGCGTACGCCCTGGGCATGCGCAAGACGCAGGTCATGACCTTCGTCCTGGCCCCGCAGGCGGTCCGGGCGATGCTGCCCACGATCATCAGCCAGCTCGTGGTGGCCCTGAAGGACACCTCGCTGGGCTACCTGATCACGTACGAGGAGTTCCTGCACGCGGGCAAGCTGATCGCCTCGAACCTGGACTACGACCTGCCGTTCATCCCGGTCGTCATGATCATTTCTCCCATCTACATCGGCATGTGCATGCTGCTGTCCTGGTTCGCCACCTGGGTGGCGCGGCGGCAGCGGCGCAATCCGAAGACCGAGGCGGTCACCGTCGCCCCGGCCGAACCGGGAACGGCGCTGCCGGGCGGACGCACGTAGTCCGCCCGCGGCCCCGAAGGGCCAACCCGCCCGGCGGCAGCCGCGGTCACTGCTCGCGCAGCGGCACCGAGACGTACGAGGGATCGGTGCGCGGCGAGGAGAAGGTCAGCTGCGCGCCGGTGGGGTTGTGCTCGATGTAGAGCGGGTCGACGGTGTCCACGACCAGGGCGAGCCGATGGCCGGCCGGGACGTCGTAGGCGGTGGAGAAGAGGTCGAGGTCCACCCCGAAGGCCTGGTTCGGCGTCTTCCCGTGGAAGGTGTACGGGGCGTTGCTGACCAGTTTGCCGAGGCCGAGCGGGCCGACGTCGTAGAGGTACGCGACGAAGGTGCCGTCCGCCTTGGTGGGCGTGACGGTGGTGTGCACCTTGACGGTGCCGCGGACCCGCCGGACCTCGTCGTGGCGGTCCGACTGCCAGACGGCCGCGAAGGTGCGGGGGAGGAGCGGGATGGACGCCACCGGGGGCGCCTTGACGAACTGGTCGAGGATGCTGGAGAGGAAGAGGGTGCCGCCGTTGGCGCCGGAGTCGACGTTGGCGAACACGTGCTCGCTGTCGGAGAGCGCCAGCCGTTCCGTCCCGCCCGACCCGACCGACTTCCAGTCGGCGTAGCCCTCGTAGCCGTCGGTGCTGCGGGACTTGATCTGCACGGGGGCCTCGGAGTCCACGCCGTTGCGCTCGCCCTTGAGGTAGCGGTCGAACCAGCGGTGGGCGTTGATCCAGGTGTCGTTGGGCAGCCCGAGCAGGCCGGTGGCCTCGGCGGTGGCGTGGTCGCCGGGGCGGAACTCCAGGCGCTTGGGGCCCGTCAGCTTCTCGAAGAAGTCCGCGTACTGGTTGGGCGGGAAGATGGTGTCCCCCCAGGCGTTGCCCAGCATGATCGCGGCGCCGTTGGCGTTGATCCGGTCCACCTCGTAGGCGGCGGAGCGCTTCTTGCCCCAGTCGATCATCTGCTGTTCGCGGTCCAGCCGGGAGCCGAGGAAGTCGTCCAGGATCTGCTGGAGTTCGGGACCGGGCCGGCCGGTGATCCGCCCGGCGACGCCGAGCATCCCCGCCGCCTGGCGGTGCTGGGTGCGGCCGGAGTAGATCGACTCGATGAGGTCGGCCCAGCCGCTGAGCGCGACCACGGCCTTGATCCGGGGGTCGCGGGCCGAGGCGAGCAGGCTGATGCCCGCGCCGTAGGAGACCCCGCCGAGACCGATGCGCGAGGCGTCGGCCGGGGTGTTGGCGAGCGCCCAGTCGATGACGGCGGAGACGTCGGCGGTGTCGGCCGGGCCGGCCGTCTCGATCTGCCCGCCGGAGAGCCAGAAGCCGCGGGAGGTGTAACTGACCACGATGTAGCCGGAGTCGGCGAGCTGCTTGGCCTGGGCGGCGTACTCGATCTGCGGCAGGCCCCAACTGG
Organism: Streptomyces sp. H27-H5; assembly: GCF_026627505.1. Taxonomy (GTDB): domain Bacteria; phylum Actinomycetota; class Actinomycetes; order Streptomycetales; family Streptomycetaceae; genus Streptomyces. Next base: position 89,716 of record NZ_JAPNLK010000002.1, read on the forward strand.
TGGGCAGCACGATCAGCGGATACTTCGCGCCTGCCCCGGCGCCCGCGGGGGTGAAGACGTTGCCCTTGAGCGTGATGCCGCCGGAGCCGGGGATGTCGTGGAAGCGCAGGTCCGACGAGGCGTCGGCGGCGGTGGCGGTGGGCTCGGTGACGGGCGCCGCCTGGGCCTGGTGGGGGGCCAGGCCGAGGGCGGTTGCCGCGATCACGGCCGCCACGGTCGCTGCGGCCGCCGCGGTGCTGGTGGTGCGGACCATCTGTCGCTCCTCGCGTACGCCGGTGTCAAAGTGACCCGACGGTAACGGGAGGTGCTTACCGGAGGTAACCCGTGAGTAAGTTACGTCCGAGTAACGATTGACTGAAGTTCAACGCATCGGCCCGCGGCGGCGGGTGTCGCGTGGTCAGCCGTTCTGCGGCGCGCCGTTCAGCGCGCTCTTGGCCTTCCACTCGTCCCAGGACAGGTTCCACTCGCCGTACCCGTTGCCGATGTCCGCACGCCCCTTGGAGCCGCTGCCGACGACCTCGAAGGGATCGCCGACCTGCACCAGCTCGTAGAACGCCGCCGCGTTGGCGTCGCTCATGCCCACGCAGCCGGAACTGGTGTTGGCGTTGCCGAAGTTGGCGTTGTTCCACGGGGCGGCATGCGCGTACATGCCCGACCAGGTCAACCGCATCGAGTAGTCGACCATCTTGTCGTAGGAGTCGCCCAGGCCCACCGTCTGGGAGTCCATCCGGATGGTGCCCTCCTTCGCCATCAACACCATCGTCCCGGACCAGGAGGCCTTCTGGCCGCCCGGGGTGCCCGCCGAGATCGGAATGGTCTTCACGACCTGACCGCCCTCGGTGACCGACATCTTCCGGGTGTCGAGATCGACCTTCATCCGACGGTCCTTGCCGATCTTGAACTCGGTGGAGTAGTCCTTGGCGAACAGCCCACCGCCCGCTCCGGAGTCGACGCCGTTCAGGTTCATCTCGACCTTCACCGCGGTGCCGGACTTCCAGAACTCCTTCGGGCGCCAATCCACCCGGTCATTGCCGGAATAGTCCTTGAACCAGCCCCACGAACCCTCGGTTTCGTTCGACGTGGTGACCTTCAGGTGCTTCTCCACCTCGGCCTTGTTCTTCACCGGGTTGTCGAACACGATCGATACGGGCTGCGCCACACCGACGACCGGCGTGACCCTCCCCGGATTGATCGTCACCTTGTTCACCTTGTCGGCCGCGGACGTCTTGAAACGGGTCTCCGCGCTCTGGCTCTCGGCGTTCTGCGCCTCGACCCGGTACTCCGCCCCCGGCGACGCGTTGCGCTCCGACGTCCAGGTCCGGCCGTCGGCGGCTATCCGGCCGGCCAACTCACCGCCCTTGCCGTCCGTCACCTTCACCTGGGCCAGCCTGCCGTCCGCGACGGTCACCGTGACGGGTTGACCGGCCTTCACCTCGCCGCCCGACAGGTTGACCGAGATCGCCATGGCGGCCTTCTCGTCCTTCCCCGCCTTGCCGTCGCCGGCCCCGGCGGAACCGGAACCGCCCCCGCAGGCGGTCAGTGCGAGGGCCGCCAGCGCGGCGGCGCCGGCCAGTGCGGCGGTTCGACCGCGCGCCCGCGTGAGGTGACGGCGCGACGGGTCGATACGGCGTGTGCGGCTCAACGGAAACCCCTCCGAAGTAATGATCGTCCGCAAAGAGAGAGTGCGCGCGGGGGCCCCGGGTTGCGGATGACGCGCAAAACTTCGACCGGGGGGCTGTGACATGGAACGCAGTGAAATCCGCAACCGAATGCCGGCCCCCGAGGGAGCCCGCGCGACGAAATGGGCGGCGGTCCTTCCGGCCCCGGATGAAAGGACTTTCGGCCCGCCCGTCAGGGACCCACGGCTCTGGTGGACGGTGAATTCGACATTGATGCGCCGGCCCGATTCACGTCGAATCCGCGGCGCCCGCACCCCCCTCGCCCCTCCCGCCCGATCCGGTGGACACGACCTCCGCGGGGTACCCTCCCCCCTCGACCTCGGCGAACACGCGTTCACCGCCGGTCGGATCGCCGAAGCACCAGGCAAGCGGGAGAGACCCTTGAACGGACACGACAGCACCGCGCGCGACCGGGCCCCCGTGGCCCCCCGTGGCCGCCGGTGACCGCCCCCACCGAGACGAGACCGGCGCCGGGCGGCGCTCCGGCGGCTCCCGCCAAGGGCTCCGTGCTGCGCAGCGGCGCGCTGATGGCCGCCGGGTCGATCGTCTCGCGCGCCACCGGCTTCGTCCGCTCCGCCGTGGTCGTCGCCGCGCTCGGAACCCACTTCCTCGGTGACGGCTACGCCGTCGCCAACACCATCCCCAACATCGTGTACATCCTGCTGATCGGCGGCGCGCTCAACGCCGTCTTCGTACCCGAGCTGATCAAGGCGGCCAAACGCCACGCGGACGGCGGCGTCGCCTACACGGACCGACTGCTGACCGTCTGCGTCCTCGCGCTCCTCGCGCTCACCGCCGTCGCGGTGCTCGCCACGCCGTGGATCGTCCGGGCCTACGCGCCCGCCGGCTACAGCGCCGCCCAACTGGACACCACCGTGGCCCTGGCCCGGTTCTGCCTCCCGCAGATCCTCTTCTACGGGCTGTTCACGCTGCTCGGGCAGGTGCTGAACGCCCGGGGCCGGTTCGGGGCGATGATGTGGACCCCGATCCTCAACAACCTCGTCCTCATCGCCGTCTTCGGCTACCACCTGTACGTGTCCGTCGGCGGGGACGAGGTGCTGAGCGCGTCCGAGACCCGGCTGCTCGGCATCGGCACCACCGCCGGCATCGTCGTCCAGGCACTCGCCCTGATCCCGTCGCTGCGCGCGGCCGGCTTCCGCTGGCGCCCCCGCTTCGACTGGCGCGGCAGCGGCCTCACCCGCCCGCTGCGCAACGCGGGCTGGCTCGTCGCCCTGGTCCTCACCAACCAGTTCGCCTACTGGGTCGTCACCCTGCTCTCCACCACCGCCGGCCAACTGGCCGACGACTCCGGGGTCGCGGGGGGCGCCGGCTACGTCGCCTACAGCAACGCCTACCAGCTGTGGGTGGTGCCGCAGGGCATCGTCACCGTCTCGCTGGTCACCGCCCTGATGCCCCGGATGAGCGCCTCGGCCTCCGACGGGGACCACGCCGCCGTCCGCCGCGACGTCTCGTACGCGCTGCGCGCCTCCGCCGCCCTCGTCGTGCCCGCCGCCGCGATCTTCGCCGCCCTCGCCCCCTGGGTGACGGCGAGCGTCCTCCAGTACGGGCAGGTGGGGCCCGCCGACAGCGAGGTCATCGCCGGCATCCTCATGGCCTTCGCGCCCGGCCTGGTGGCCTTCTCGGCCCAGTACGTGCTCGCTCGCGGCTTCTACGCGCTCTCCGACACCCGGACCCCGTTCTTCCTGAACCTGGTCATCGTCCTGCTCACCGCGTCGTTGGCGTACACCGCCCACGCCCTGCTCCCGCCGCGCTGGGTCGTCACCGGCATCGCCGGTGCCACCTCGCTCGCCTACCTGGCGGGCGCGGCGGTCACCGCGTACGCCCTCGCCCGCCGGCTGGGCCCGCGCACGGACGCCCCCGCCGGGGTCCGCACCACGGCCCTGCGCACCCACCTGCGGCTGCTCCAGGCCTGCCTGCCCGCGGCGGCCGCCGGATACGGGGCGGCCCTGGCGTGTGACGGGTTCGGCAGATTCGCCGCGGTCGGGGCGGGAACCGCCGCGATCGCCCTGGTCGTCATCCTCCTCGCCAGGCCACTGCGCCTGACGGAGATCACCGACCTGTCGGCCTCCCTCCGCCGGAAAACGGGCCGGTAGGGGGAGGAAGGCACCCGAACCGCACGCGATACCGACCGGATGCCACGCGTACTGCTGATCGAGGACGACCCCTCCATCCGGGAAGGGGTCGCCCTCGGCCTGCGCCGCAGAGGCCACGAGGTGAGCACCGCCGAGACGGGGGAGGAAGGCCTGGCCCTGATGGCCGGCTTCCGACCCGAGCTGGTCCTGCTCGACCTCATGCTGCCGGGCATCAACGGCGTCCAGGTCTGCCGCCGCATCCGCGAGACCAGCCAGGTGCCCGTCATCATGCTCACCGCACGCGGCGACGACTTCGACATCGTCGTCGGCCTGGAGGCCGGGGCCGACGACTACGTCGTCAAACCCGTCCGCACCGAGATCATCGAGGCCCGGGTCCGGGCCGTGTTGCGGCGCCTCGTCGCCCCGAGCGACGGCCGCGTCGGGATCGAGGTGCACGGCGAGCTCGCCGTGGACCGCGCCGGTCTGACCGTCGCGAAGAACGGCGCGCACGTCCCGCTGGCCCCCAGCGAACTCAAACTGCTGCTGCACCTGTCGGCCGCGCCCGCGCAGGTCTTCTCCCGCCGGCAACTGCTGGAATACGTGTGGGAGCACAGCTACCACGGCGACGCCCGGCTCGTCGACGCCTGCGTCCGGCGCCTGCGCCACAAGATCGAGGACCCGGACGCCGCCCCCCGCTACATACAGACCGTGCGCGGCTTCGGCTATCGCTTCGGCCCCCTCCAGGCCCTGCGGGACGCATCGCCCCGCTCGGCCTGCGGACCCGGCTGATCGCCGCCTTCCTGCCGGTCGCCGCGATCTGCGCGGTGACCACGGCCGCCCTGACGTACCAACAGGCCCGCACCGCGATCCTCAAGCAGACCCAGGACACCGCCGTCAGCACCCTGCGCGACCAGATCGGGGGTGCTGACGGTCACCGGCCCGCTCGCCGCCGGCCTGCTGTACTTCGTCCTGCCCGACGGGCGGCTCGCGCCGGTCCCGATCCTCCTCGACGGTCCCGCGTACGGACCCGGCGCCATGATCACCCTGCTGATGAACGGCCCCGACACCGCGGCGAAGACGGCCGGGCTGCACACCGAACTGCCCTCGTCGAACGCCCCGGTCACACCCGACGGACGCGCGCTGACGCAGATGACGGGGGAGGGGTCCGTCCGGGTCCGACTGCCTTCCCGGTGCAGCCCCTGTCCGAGGCGGCCCGCCGCCAGGTGATGTGCACCGTCGTCTCCTCCGCCGGGATCCCCGCGGACGCGGAGGTCACCCTGGTCGGCCCCGACGCCGCCCTGGCCCCCGACCACTGCGGGTTCCAGGCCACCCCTGCACGTACGCGCCGGCCCGTCGCGTTCCGTCCTCTTGCGAGCCACGCGCCCCGACCGGCACCGTGACCCCATGGCCCCCGCCCTCACGCACGGAGACGCGAACGTCCCCGACGTCTTCGACCCCCGCCTGTACGCCGAAGAGATCCCGTACGCGCGCTACCGGCTGCTCCGCGACCGGCACCCCGTCGCCCGGCAGGCCGAACCGGAGGTCCTCGGCTGGCCCGCGGGGCCCGGCTTCTGGGCCGTCACCCGGCACGCCGACGTCGTACGGGTCCTGCGCGAACACACCACGTACTCCTCGTGGCTCGGCGCCACCCAGATCCGCGACCCCGACCCCGCCGACCTGCCCTTCCTGCGCCGCACCATGCTCAACCAGGACCCTCCCGGGCACGGCCGGCTGCGGCGGCTCGTCGCCCGCGCGTTCACCCCCGCCCGCGTCGACGCCTTCACGAGCCGGGTGCGCGAGCGGGCCCGGACGCTGCTGCGCGCCGCCCGCGACGGCGCCGAGGACGGGGCCATCGACCTGGTGTCCGCGGTGACGGACGAGTACGCGCTGCTCAACCTGACCGACCTGATGGGCATCCCGGCCGCCGACCGCGGCCTGCTCCTGGAATGGACCGTACGGGTCATCGGCTACCAGGACCCCGACGACGCCCCCGAACCGCTGACGGGCCCGGACGGGAAACCCCTCAACCCCCGCTCCCCGGCGCTGCTGGGCGAGATGTTCGGATACGCCCGCGAACTGGCCGCGTACAAGCGGGCGCATCCCGGCGACGACGTGATGACCGCCCTCGCGGAGGCCGAACTGGAGCCCGCCGAACTGGAGATGTTCTTCTTCCTGTTGACCGTCGCGGGCAACGACACCGTACGCAGCGCCGCGCCCGGCGGCCTGCTCGCCCTCGCGCGCGACCCGGACGGCTACCGACGGCTCGCCGCGGGCGACGTGCCCATGCACCGGGCCGTGGACGAACTCCTGCGCGTCCACCCGCCCGTGCTCAGCTTCCGCCGCACCGCCTCCGTGGACACCGAACTCGGCGGGCAGCGGATCCGCGCCGGGGACAAGGTGGTGGTCTTCCACGCCTCCGCCAACCACGACGAGCGGGTCTTCACCACACCCGACCGGCTCGACCTCGGCCGCGCGCACAACCCGCACGTCTCCTTCGGCGACGGACCGCACGTCTGCCTGGGCGCCCACTTCGCCCGGCTCCAACTGCGCACCTTCCACGAGGAGTGGCGCACGCTGATGCCGGCGCCCGAATCGGCGGGCCCGCCGCGCCGGCTCGTCTCGAACTTCATCAACGGGATCACGCGGCTGCCGATGCGGGTGTCCGGGCCGACCGGGTGACATCGGCCAACAGCTCGGCCACGTCCGGCCCGTAGGCGTCGGAGTTGACCACCTTGAGCACGACGCAGAAGGAGTCGTTGCCGTACTTGCGGGCCAACTCGCGGTGGTGGCGCGCCAGATAGCGGGCGCCCGCCTGGTTGCTGATCGCGGTCTGCCCGGAGATCAGGAACACGGGCCTGCTCCCGGGCCCCGTCGTCAACCGGGCCAGCACCACGTGGTCCACCATGCCCTTGTTCCAGCGGTACGTCTCCTCGCCGACGATGATGGCGCCCCGGTCGGGACCCGCCGCCGTACTGACGTCCACCCGGATGCCCGGCAGCATCGACCCCAGGTGGGCGGCCGTCCGCGCGTTGGAGACGGGACCGCCGACGCAGAACTCGGCGCGCTCGCCGAATCCCTGGCGCACCGTGTCCTGGGAGACGATCTGGAGGTTCGCGCCACAGTCCTTGATCAGGGCGGATATCTCCAGCAGCGCGAAGGCGTCGTTGCGGTGCACCGACCCCTCCGTGCCGCCCATCTGCCGGTTGACCACGAACAGGCAGTCGGAGCCGGACGGCAGCCCGAAGAAGGCCTGCTTGCGGCGGAGCGTGCGGCGCCACAGGCAGGTCCGGGCGAACCAGCCGAAGCCGCCACTGATGGCCGTGGCCACCACGCCCAGCACGATGTTGCGCACGTCGTCGTTCATGGCGCGGATGTTAACCCGCGCGAGGCCGTCCTGACGCGGGGGGTGCGGTGAAGTTAGAGTGCCGGCCTGGGCCTGTGGCACGGGGTCTGACAGGCCGTCGACTGGAGGTACGGATGCGTCGTCCCGCCGCACGTCAATGGGCGCTGGTCGCCCTCGTCGGAGCGCTGGTGTCCACCGGGGCGGCGGCGCCGCCGTCGGCGCCGACGGGCGGTGCCCCCGCGAAGGTCCCGGTGGCCGTCGGCCACGGGGGTGCGGTGTCCAGCGTCGACGCCGACGCCAGCGCCGTCGGCATCGCGGTCCTGCGCTCCGGCGGCAACGCGGTGGACGCGGCGATCGCGACCGCCGCCGCGCTCGGAGTCACCGAGCCGTACTCCGCCGGGATCGGCGGCGGCGGGTACCTCGTGTACTACGACGCCAAGTCCCGCCGGGTGCACACCATCGACGGTCGCGAGACCGCCCCGGCGACGGCGGACGCCGCCCTGTTCCAGGAGAACGGCGTCCCCATCCCCTTCGCCGAGGGCCAGACCAGCGGGCGCGGGGTCGGCGTCCCCGGCACCCCGGCGACCTGGAAGAGCGCGCTCGACGCCTGGGGTTCGCGGCCCCTGGGTCAGCTGCTGCGTCCGGCGGAGAAGTTGGCCCGTGACGGATTCGTCGTGGACACCACCTTCCGGTCCCAGACCGAACTCAACCAGGACCGCTTCAAGGACTTCCCCGCCACCGCGAAGCTCTTCCTGCCCGGCGGAGCCCTGCCGGTGGTCGGCTCCACCTTCAAGAACCCCGACCTCGCCGCCACCTACGCCGAACTCGGCCGCAAGGGCACCGGGGCGCTCTACCGGGGCCCGATCGCCGAGGACATCGTGCGGGCCGTCCGCAAGCCCCCGGTGGATCCCGCCGCCACCCGCGTGGTCCGCTCCGGCGACCTGACCACCGGCGACCTGCGCGCGTACGCCACCAAGCGGCAGGCCCCGACCCGGGTGGGCTACCGCGGTCTGGACGTCTACAGCATGGCCCCGTCCTCCTCGGGCGGCACCACCGTCGGCGAGGCGCTCAACATCCTGGAGCGCACCGACCTGGGCTCGCTCTCCGAGGCGCAGTACCTGCACCGGTTCATCGAGGCCTCCCGGATCTCCTTCGCCGACCGGGGCCGCTGGGTCGGCGACCCGGCCGCCGAGGACGTGCCCACGCGGGAGCTGCTCTCGCAGCGGTTCGCCGACAGCCGCGCCTGCCTCGTCAAGCCCGGACAGACGCTGACCAGCCCGCTGGCCCCCGGCGACCCGCGCAAGCCGGTGCCCTGCGCCGCCGCGGGCAAGGCAGCCCCGACCACGTACGAAGGGGAGAACACCACGCACCTGACGGTCGCCGACCGCTGGGGCAACGTGGTGTCGTACACGCTGACCATCGAGTCCACCGGCGGCAGCGGGATCACCGTCCCGGGCCGCGGCTTCCTGCTCAACAACGAGCTGACCGACTTCTCCTTCGCCCCGGCCGCCCCTGGCGTCCCCGACCCGAACCTGCCCGGCCCCGGCAAGCGGCCGCGCTCGTCGATGGCGCCGACCATCGTGCTGGAGCACGGGCGTCCGGTGCTGGCCGTGGGCTCCCCGGGCGGCGCCACCATCATCACCACCGTGCTGCAGACCCTGCTCGGACACCTGGACCGGGGCCTGCCGCTGGTCGACGCCATCGCGGCGCCGCGGGCCAGCCAGCGCAACCAGACGACGACCGAGCTGGAACCGGGCCTGTGGAACAGTCCGGTGCGTGCCGAACTGGAGGCGATCGGCCAGGGGTTCCGGCAGAACCCGGAGATCGGCGCCGCCACCGGCGTGCAGCGGCTGCCGGACGGCCGCTGGCTGGCGGCGGCCGAGACCAGCAGGCGCGGCGGCGGCTCGGCGATGGTGGTCAACCCGCACGGCCGCCCGTAAGCCGTCTCCCTCGGATCGTGCCGGGACGAGAAGGTCGGCCCGGCACGATCACGGGGTGGTGAGGATCCTGGGGCCGTCGGCGGTGATCGCGACCGTGTGCTCCGCGTGCGCGGCGCGGCTGCCGTCCACGGTCCGCAGGGTCCAGCCGTCGGCGTCGCAGGTGTAGTCGTCGGTGCCTCCCGCGATCACCATCGGTTCGATCGCGAGGACCATGCCGGCGCGCAGTCTCATGCCGCGCCCGGCGGGGCCCTCGTTGGGCACGCCGGGGTCCTCGTGCATGGAGCGGCCGATGCCGTGCCCGCCGAACCCGTCCGGAATGCCGTAGCCGGCTTCGCGGCAGACCGTGCCGACGGCGTGGGCGATGTCACCGATCCTGTTGCCGGGCACGGCGGCGGCGATGCCCGCGGCCAGGGCGGCCTCGGCGGTCTCGATCAGTCGCAGGTCCGCCGGGCGGCCCCGGCCGACCGTGAAGCTCACGGCGGCGTCCCCGGCCCAGCCGCCCAGCTGCGCGCCGAAGTCGACGCTGACCAGGTCCCCGTCGCCCAGCCGGTATGCGTCCGGGACGCCGTGCACGATCGCGTCGTTGACCGAGGCGCACACCACGCCCGGGAAGGGCACGGGCGCGAACTGCGGTCGGTACCCCAGGAAGGGGGAGGTCGCGCCGGCCTCCCGCAGCACCTCGCGGCCCACCGCGTCCAGCTCCAGCAGGGAGACCCCCACGTCGGCCGCCTCCCGCATCGCCGCCAGGGCCCGCCCCACGACCCGGCCGGGGGCCCGCATGTCCTCGATGTCTCGGTCCGTCTTCAGTTTCACCATGCCAATAACTATACCGGTATAACTGTAACGGTATGAAAATTGGGTCCCGGGGTAGGATGACCGCATGGTCCGAACCCCCCTCACCCCCGAAGAGCGCGAGCGCGGCGAGCGGCTGGGCGCGCTGCTCCGCGAGGCGCGAGGCCCGCGCAGCATGGTCGAGATCGCCGCGAGCGCGGGTCTCTCCGCCGAGACGCTCCGCAAGATCGAGACGGGTCGCGCACCGACACCCGCCTTCTTCACCGTGGCTGCCCTCGCCGGCGCCCTCGGCCTCTCCCTCGACGACGTGATGCGGCGCTGCGCCTTCGTGCCCGTCTGAGCCCGCGCCCGTCTGAGCCCGCGCCCGTCTGAGCCCGCGCCCGTCCGGGTCGCCTGCGCCGGTCCGGTTGCCGGCCGCCCGGTCGAGCGGGCACCGGCGCGCGTCGAAGGGGCGGCGAGGGTACGCCTGATCGGCCCCGCCCGCCTGTCGTTCGGGCGGGGCGGTCGGCCGAACGGCCCAACCGGCGGTGGGGCCCGCGGGGCGCGGGGCAAGCGTGAAGGCGTGTCAGCCACGAACGCATCGAAGCGACTCGGATTCGGACTGCTCGGCGCCGTCCTCGCGAGCGGCCTGCTGCTCGCGGCCTGCGCCGTCCCCGAGGGGCGAGCCCATGACGGGGACCCGGGCGAGGCGGTCTCCCGCCACCCGGGCGCCGTCGCCGACCACCACCCGCTCCCGGACCGGCCCGACCGGCGGGGAACCCCCTAAGCTCGGGGCATGAACCTCGAGGAGCTCGGCCGGGGCAAGTACGTCTGCCTCACCACCTTCCGCAAGGACGGCACCCCCGTCGCCACCCCCGTCTGGGCGGTGGCGGACGGGGGTGAGCTGTACGTGTGGACGCGCAGCGACTCCTGGAAGGTCAAGCGGATCCGCAACAGCGGCCGGGTCACCGTCAGCCCCTGTGACGTGCGCGGACGTGTCGAGGAGGGCGCTCCCGCGCTGCCGGGCGAGGCGCGGCTGCTCGACGAGGCGGGTCTCAAGCGGGTGCGCGGGCTGATGATGCGCAAGTACACCTGGCAGTTCTGGTTGGTGGACGTGCCCGCCACCGTGGTGCGTCGCGGCAAGCGCCCGCACACCGCGATCGCCGTCAAGCTTTGAGACTCCCGTAGCCCGCCTGTAACACGGGTGGGATCCAATGCGCCCATGGAGACGGCGACTTCGCTGCTGATCGCTCAACTCGCTGAATATCTGCGCGGGTTGACGCGGAGACTGGATCCCGGGGCGGGCTGGTACGGGGAGTTCCTGCGCCGGGACCCCGACGGGATGCGGGCCTGTCTGGAGGGAACCGCGATCCCCCCGTGGGACGTGGTGGAGTCCCTGCTGGGTGACGCCCGGGCCGTGGCCGGCGAGGTGGAGTACGCGGCCCGGCTGCGCGGCGCCGCCGCCGGGGCCTGGGACCGGGCGCCGGGCGGCGCGGGCGAACTGCGGACCCTGCTGCGCACGGCCGCCGCGCAGCGGGAGGCCTCGGACGCCGCGCTGCGCAGCCTGACGGCCCGGCTGGGCGGCACACCGGACCCGGTGGAGGCGGCCGCGCTGGCGCGGGAGGTGGCCTGGACCCGGGACGACGCCGCCCGGGCGGCCGGTCGGCACGAGGACCTCACGGCCCGGCTCGCCGCGCTGCCGATGAACCCTGCCGAGGTGCGGGAGTGGACGCGCTCGGACGCCGCGTCCGCCGCCGCGACCGGTGAACCCCTGCCCGGGATGCCGGGGCGCCGCCCGGCGCCGGCCGGCCCGGTCGTCGACGCGGCGCCCGAACCCCCGCCCCCGGAGCGGTCCGGCCAGGTCCAGGCAGCGACCCCGCGCCCCCCGCAAGCCCAGGCCCCGGCCCCGGCGGCGTCCATCGACCCGTCCGTCGAGCCTTCCGTCGACCCGTCCGTCGACCCGGCCCACGATCCCCACGGCGAGTCCGCCCCCGCCGCGCCCCCGGTCGGTCGTGCCGAGGGGCGGTGGCTGCGCGGTGGCCGACGCTCCGGGGGCGGCGCCCGGTACGCCGGCGCGGCGGAGCCCGAGACGCCCGCCGACACCGCGCCACCCGGCGGCCCGGACGACACGGCCGCCGCCGCCCCGCGCGGGGCCCGGTTCGGCCGCCCGGAGCCGCGGCGGCCCGGCCCCCCGGCGCCGGAGCCCGCGCCGCCCGGTCCGGACCCGCGCACGCCCGGACCCCGCCGCACCGCCGTGTTCGTCGCCGCACTGGCGGACCTCCGGGCGCGGGGCCGCACCGGCGAGGCGCACGCCCTGCTGTGCGAGGCGGCGGCCTGGCCGGCCGAACTGCTGCCCGGGCTCGCGGCCGCGTTGACCCGCGCCGGGCTCGCCGCCGACTGGGCCACCCTGCTCTGGGAGGCCGCCTCGCTTCCGCCCGAACGGCTCGCGGCCGCGGCGGCGGCCCTCGCGGTGGCCGGGCGGTCCGCGGACTGCGACGCGCTGCTGCGCCAGGGGGTGGCCCGGCCCGCCGCCGAGATCGCGGAGGCCGCCCTCGCGCTCGGTGCGGCCGGTCGGGAACGGGAGGCCGACGCCCTGCTCGGCGCCTTCGTGCGGCTGCGCACCGCCGAGGAGGCGGCCGCTCTGGCGCGCCGCGATCCGCACTGGTTCGCGCCGAGGCTGCTCCGGGCCGCGGGCACCCTCCCGGGGACCCGACACCGGGACCTGACACACGCCCTGCGCGTGGCCGGTATCGCTACTCCGTAACCACTTGAGTACCAATCCGCCCGCCCGATGACAGGAAATGACCGCCTATCGACGTAGTGCGATCGACTACTCCAACCGCGCAAGGCGCTCTTGCCCCACGCTTTGACGAGGCCTACGTTCTACTCCCTACGCACACCGTCTACGTGCGTAGAAGTCGGCGTTCCCGTCGCGAGGAGCAGCTCATGGCCCAAGTCGTCCGCGCCGCGCTCGTCCAGGCCACCTGGACCGGAGACACCGAGTCGATGATCGCCAAACACGAGGAGCACGCCCGCGCGGCGGCCGCTCAAGGGGCGCAGATCATCGGCTTCCAGGAGGTGTTCAACGCCCCGTACTTCTGCCAGGTGCAGGAGGCGGAGCACTACCGCTGGGCCGAGGCCGTCCCCGACGGCCCGACCATCCGCCGCATGCAGGACCTCGCCCGCGAGACCGGCATGGTGATCGTCGTACCGGTCTTCGAGTTGGAGTCCGAGGGGTTCTACTACAACACCGCCGCCGTCATCGACGCCGACGGAAGCTACCTCGGCAAGTACCGCAAGCACCACATCCCGCAGGTCAAGGGCTTCTGGGAGAAGTTCTACTTCCGCCCCGGAAACCTCGGCTGGCCCGTCTTCGACACGGCCGTCGGCCGGGTCGGCGTGTACATCTGCTACGACCGCCACTTCCCCGAGGGATGGCGTGCGCTGGGCCTGGCCGGCGCCCAGCTCGTCTACAACCCGTCCGCCACCTCCCGAGGCCTGTCCGCCTACCTGTGGCAGCTGGAACAACCCGCCTCCGCCGTCGCCAACGAGTACTTCGTCGCCGCCATCAACCGGGTCGGCCAGGAGGAGTACGGGGACAACGAGTTCTACGGCACCAGCTACTTCGTGGACCCGCGCGGTCAGTTCGTCGGGGAGGTCGCCGGCGACAAGGAGGAGGAACTCCTCGTCCGCGACCTCGACTTCGGCCTCATCGAGGAAGTCCGCAACCAGTGGGCCTTCTACCGCGACCGCCGCCCCGACGCCTACGGAGGGCTCGTACAGCCGTGACCAACCCGATCCCCCTGCACAGTCGCCACCGCACCGTCATGCCCGACTGGCTCGCGCTCTACTACGACCGTCCCATCGAGCTCACGCACGGCGAGGGCCGCCACGTCTGGGACGCCGACGGCAACCGCTACCTCGATTTCTTCGGCGGCATCCTCACCACGATGACCGCCCACGCCCTGCCCGAGGTCACCAAGGCCGTCTCCGAACAGGCCGGGCGGATCATCCACTCCTCCACCCTGTACCTGAACCGGCCGATGGTCGAACTGGCCGAACGCGTCGCCGCCCTGTCCGGCATCCCGGACGCCCGGGTCTTCTTCACGACCTCCGGCACCGAGGCCAACGACACCGCCCTGCTGCTCGCCACGTCGTACCGCCGCTCCAACCAGATCCTGGCGATGCGCAACAGCTACCACGGCCGGTCCTTCTCCACCGTCTCGATCACCGGCAACCGGGGCTGGTCCCCGACCAGCCTCTCGCCGCTCCAGACGTACTACGTCCACGGCGCGGTGCGCACCCGGGGCCCCTTCGCGGCCCTGCCCGACGCCGAGTTCACCGCCGCCGCCGTCGCGGACCTCGAAGACGTGCTCGGCCAGGCGCGCGGCGGGGTCGCCGCGCTCATCGCGGAACCCATCCAGGGCGTCGGCGGCTTCACCTCCCCGCCCGACGGCCTGTACGGGGCCTTCCGCGAGGTCCTCGACCGGCACGGCATCCTCTGGATCAGCGACGAGGTGCAGACCGGCTGGGGCCGAACCGGCGAACACTTCTGGGGATGGCAGGCGCACGCCCAGAACGGCCCGCCGGACATCCTCACCTTCGCCAAGGGCATCGGCAACGGCATGTCCATCGGCGGCGTCGTCGCCCGCGCCGAGGTCATGAACTGCGTCGACTCCAACTCCATCTCCACCTTCGGCGGCTCCCCGGTCACCATGGCCGCCGGCGTCGCCAACCTCTCGTACCTCCTGGAACACGACCTCCAGGGCAACGCCCGCCGCGTCGGCGGCCTCCTCCTGGAGCGACTGCGCGCCGTCACCGCCGGCGTGCCCGCCGTACGCGAGGTACGCGGCCGGGGCCTGATGGCCGGCCTGGAGCTGACGAAGCCCGGCACCGACCGCGCCGACCCCGAAGCGGCCGCCGCCGTACTGGAAGCCGCCCGCGAACGCGGCCTGCTGCTCGGCAAGGGCGGCGGGCACGACACCAGCGTGCTGCGCATCGCGCCGCCGCTGTCCCTCACCGTCGCGGAGGCGGAAGAGGGCGCCGACATCCTCGAACAGGCCCTGCGCACCGCCCTCTAGCCCTCCGGGGGAGACGTACATGACCACCCGCACGCTGATCCGCGACGGCCTCGTCATCACGGCCGCCGACGAGCTCCACGCGGACGTCCTCATCGAGGACGGCCGGGTGGCGGCGCTCGCGGCCCACGGCTCGGCCACCGCCGAGGCCTGGGCCTCCCCAGACCGCACGACGGTGGACCGCACCATCGACGCGAGCGGGAAGTACGTCATCCCCGGCGGGGTCGACGCGCACACCCACATGGAACTGCCCTTCGGCGGGACCGCCGCGTCGGACACCTTCGAGACGGGCACCCGGGCCGCCGCGTGGGGCGGCACCACCACCATCGTCGACTTCGCGGTGCAGACGATGGGCCAGTCCCTGCGCCAGGGCCTCGATACCTGGTACGACAAGGCCGACGGCAACTGCGCCGTCGACTACGGCTTCCACATGATCCTGTCGGACGTCAACGAGGGCACCCTCAAGGAGATGGACCTCCTGGTGGGGGAGGGGATCACCTCCTTCAAGCTCTTCATGGCCTACCCCGGGGTGTTCTACAGCGACGACGGGCAGATCCTGCGCGCCATGCAGCGGGCCTCCGGCAACGGCGGACTGATCATGATGCACGCCGAGAACGGCATCGCCATCGACGTCCTCGTCGAACAGGCCCTCGCCCGCGGGGAGACCGACCCCCGCCACCACGGCGAGGTCCGCAAGGTCCTCCTCGAAGCCGAGGCGACCCACCGCGCCATCCAGCTCGCCCGGGTGGCCGGCTCCCCCCTGTACGTGGTCCACGTCTCGGCCGAGGAAGCGGTGGCGGAACTCGCCGTCGCCCGCGACAAGGGCCTGCCCGTCTTCGGCGAGACCTGCCCGCAGTACCTGTTCCTGTCCACCGACAACCTCGCGGAGCCCGACTTCCAGGGCGCCAAGTACGTCTGCTCCACGCCGCTGCGCCCCCGCGAACACCAGGCGGCCCTGTGGCGGGGCCTGCGGACCGACGACCTCCAGGTGGTCTCCACCGACCACTGTCCGTTCTGCTTCCGCGGCCAGAAGGAGCTCGGCCGCGGGGACTTCTCGAAGATCCCCAACGGGCTGCCCGGCGTGGAGAACCGCATGGACCTCCTCCACCAGGCCGTCCTCGACGGACACATCACCCGCCGCCGCTGGATCGAGATCGCCTGCGCGAGCCCGGCCCGGATGTTCGGCCTCTACCCGCAGAAGGGCACCATCGCGCCGGGCGCCGACGCCGACATCGTCCTCTACGATCCGCACGCCGAGCAGGTCATCTCCGCCGAGACGCATCACATGAACGTGGACTACTCGGCGTACGAGGGCAAGCGGATCACCGGACGCGTCGACACCGTGCTCTCGCGCGGCGAACTCGTCATCGACCGGCGCGAGTACACGGGACGAGCCGGCCACGGGGCCTTCGTCCCCCGCTCCACCTGCCAGTACCTGTAAGGAGCCGACCCATGGACTTCGGCCTCGTCCTCCAAACCGACCCGCCCGCCTCCGGGGTCGTCAGCCTCATGCGCCGCGGCGAACGCAACGGCTTCCGCTACGGCTGGACCTTCGACTCCGCCGTGCTGTGGCAGGAGCCGTTCGTCATCTACAGCCAGATCCTCGAACACACCCGGCTGATGCGCGTCGGACCGATGGTCACCAACCCCGGAACCCGCACCTGGGAGGTCACCGCCTCCACCTTCGCCACCCTCAACGACATGTACGGCAACCGCACCGTGTGCGGGATCGGCCGCGGGGACTCCGCGATGCGGGTCGCCGGACGCAAACCCAACACCCTCGCCCGACTCGGTGAGGCCATCGACGTCATCCGCGACCTCGCCGAGGGCCGCGAGAGCGAGGTCGACGGGCAACGCCTGCGCATCCCGTGGATCCGCGACGGGGAACTGCCCGTCTGGATGGCCGCGTACGGACCCAAGGCACTGGCCCTCGCCGGCCAGAAGGCGGACGGGTTCATCCTCCAGCTCGCCGACCCCTACCTCACCGAGTGGATGGTCAAGTCGGTCCGCGAGGCAGCCACGGCGGCCGGCCGCGACCCCAACGCGATCACCATCTGCGTGGCCGCCCCGGCCTACGTCGGCGAGGACCTGGACCACGCCCGCGACCAGTGCCGCTGGTTCGGCGGCATGGTCGGCAACCACGTCGCCGACCTCGTCTCCCGGTACGGCGAGCACTCCTCGATGGTCCCGGACGCCCTCACCGAGTACGTCAAGGCCCGCCAGGGCTACGACTACAGCCACCACGGCCGCGCCGGGAACCCGTCCGCCGACTTCGTCCCCGACGAGATCGTCGACCGGTTCTGTCTCCTGGGCCCGCCCGAGGCCCACATCGAGAAACTGCGCACCCTGCGCGACCTCGGCGTCGACCAGTTCGCGGTGTACGCCATGCACGACGCGCGCGAAGCCGTGATCGACGCCTACGGAGAGCACGTCATCCCGGTGCTCGCCGGCTGAGCCGGCGCCGACGGGACGGGCCGGCCGGGGAGGACGCCGGTGCGGGACGACTCGCGACCCCCGCGGGTCGTCCCGCACCGCAGCGCCACCGGGCCGGTTCACCCCGGCTTCACCCCGTGTCCGGGCGCCCGTCGGGGACCGTCGGTGGGGTTTGTCGGACCGGCGTGCTTTGCTGGGCGCATGATCGATGAATTCCTGGCCCATGACCTGTCCGCCGTCGAGGAGGCCGTCCGCGAGGCGGCCGCGGTCGAGATCATGCCGAGGTTCCGGCAGCTCGCGGACCACGAGGTGGACCAGAAGAGCGGCCCGCACGACCTCGTGACCGTCGCCGACCGCAGGGCCGAGGAGCACCTGACGGCCGCCCTGACGAAGCTGCTGCCCGGCTCGGCGGTGGTCGGCGAGGAAGCGGTGCACGCCGACCCCACCGTGTACGAGGCGCTGCGCGCCGACGCGCCCGTCTGGATCGTGGACCCCGTCGACGGCACCCGGCAGTTCGTCGCCGGCGACCCCAACTTCTGCACCCTGGTGGCGCTGGCCGTGCGCGGGGAGATCCTCGCCTCCTGGACCTTCGCCCCTGCCCTGGACGAACTGGCCACCGCCGTGCGCGGACAGGGCGCGCACGTCAACGGCGCGCGCATCCACAGCGGTTCGCCGGAACCCGGCGCCGACCTGCGGATCGCCATCGCCCACCCGCTGTACACCTCGGAGGAGGACAAGCGGCGGCTCGCCCGGCTCGACGTCCCCGGGGTCGCGGCCCGGCCGTGCGGTTCGGCGGGCCTGGAGTACCTGAAGGTGGCGCGCGGCGAGATGGACGGCCTGGCCTTCACCTGGCCCTCGGCGTGGGACCACGCGGCGGGCCTGCTGCTGGTCGCGGAGGCGGGTGGCGCCCAGACCACGGTCGACGGGGTCCCCTTCCGAGTGGACCGGGACAACGCGCTGCCGTTCGCGGTGGGCCGCGACGAGGCCACCGCCGTCCGCGTCCGCGACCTCCTGCGCGGAGCGTGAGCGCACCGCCGCACCCCGGATCCGTGCGGGCGCGACCCATATCCTGGACGTGATGCCGCATCCTGTGGGCGGAGCCGCCGCCGGACGAAGGAGCTGTCAGTGTCGTCGATTCTCGACGCAGTCGTGGTGGGGGCGGGGCCCAACGGCCTGACGGCCGCCGTCGAACTGGCCCGGCGCGGCTTCTCGGTGGCCGTGTTCGAGGCGAAGGGGACCGTCGGCGGGGGAGCCCGGACGGAGGAACTCACCCTCCCCGGCTTCCGGCACGACCCCTGCTCGGCCGTGCACCCGCTCGGCGCCGGCTCCCCGGTGTTCGCGACGATGCCGCTCAAGCGGTACGGCCTGGAGTGGCTGCACGCCCCGCTGCCGATGGCGCACCCCTTCGACGACGGCACGGCCGCGGTGCTGTCCCGGTCCGTCGCGGAGACGGCCGCCTCCTTCGGGCCCCGCGACGCCGGCACCTACCGCCGGCTCGTCCAGCCGTACCTCGGCAAATGGGACACCCTGGCACGGGACTTCATGTCGCTGCCCTCGACCGCGCTGCCCCGCGACCCGCTCACCCTGGCCCGGTTCGGGCTGGACGGGCTGCCGCCGTCCACCTGGCTGCTGCGCCGCTTCCGGGACGACCGGGCCCGCGCCCTGTTCGCCGGGCTCGTCGCCCACGTCATCGCCCCGCTCGGCGGCATCGGAACCAGCGCGGTCGGACTGGTCTTCGCCCTCGCCGCGCACGCGGGCGGCTGGCCGATGCCGCGCGGCGGTTCGCAGTCCATTTCGGACGCCCTCGCCGCGTACCTGCGCGACCTCGGAGGAAGCGTCCACACGGACTTCGAGGTCAAGCGGCTCGACGACCTGCCACCGGCCCGCGCGTACGTCTTCGACACCTCGCCGACCGCGCTGGCCCGCATCGCCCGCCTGGGGCGCGTCTACGACGGCTACCGGTACGGCGCCTCCGTGTTCAAGATCGACTACGCCCTGGACGGGCCGGTGCCCTGGACCGCCGAGGAACCCCGCCGGGCCGGCACCGTACAGATCGGCCCGCGCACCCGCGACATCGACGCCGCCCTGCAACTGGCCTCGGGCGGCCGGGCCCCCCGTACCCCCTTCCTGATCACCGCCCAGCCCAGCCTCGTCGATCCCGGCCGGGCCCCCGAGGGCAAGCACACCTTCTGGACGTACGGGCACGTGCCGGCGGGCTGGGAGGGCGACCTCACCGACGCCGTCGAGCGCCAACTGGAGCGCTTCGCCCCGGGGTTCCGCGACCTGGTGCTGGCCCGCGCCACCGCGGGTCCGCCCCGGCTCGCCGCCCGCAACGCCAACTACGTCGGCGGGGACATCGCCTGCGGCGCCGCCTCGGGCCTGCAACTGCTGCTCCGCCCCAAGATCAGCCTCTCCCCGTACACCACCGCCCACCCGGCGGTGTTCCTGTGCTCCTCCGCCACCCCGCCGGGCCCCGGGGTCCACGGGATGTCGGGGCACAACGCGGCCAAGGCCGTCTGGCGTCACCTGCGGAAGGAGGCCTGATGTCCGCGCGCATCACCCTCGTCCGGGGGGACATCACCACCGAGGAAGTGGACGCGGTGGTCAACGCGGCCAATTCCTCGCTGCTCGGCGGCGGGGGAGCGGACGGGGCCATCCACCGGCGGGGCGGCCCGGAGATCCTCGCCGCCTGCGAGGACCTGCGGCGCTCCCACTACGGCAAGGGCCTCCCGACGGGCCGGGCCGTCGCCACGACGGCGGGCCGGCTCCCGGCCCGGCACGTGATCCACACCGTCGGACCGGTCTGGTCCCCGGGCGACGACCGCTCGGAGCTGCTGGCGTCCTGCTACCGGGAGTCGCTGCGGGTCGCGGACGAGCTGGGCGCCCGCACGGTCGCCTTCCCGGCCATCTCCACCGGGATCTACGGCTGGCCGATGGACGACGGCGCGCGGATCGCGATCGAGGCGGTGCGGGCGTCGGACACCTCGGTGGAGGAGGTCCGCTTCGTGCTCTTCGGGACCGAGGCGTACGAGACCTTCGCCGCGGCCCTGTGATCCGTGTCCCGACCCGGTCCGCCCCCCGCGGGCGGTCCCCCGCCGGTCGGCCGGGGACGGACCGGGCCGGCCGATCATGGACCCCGGTGTCGGAGACGGTCGCTAGGCTTCCGCTATGACCCTTTCGGACGCGCCCACTGAGATCCCCGACGCCTTGCAGGTGCTCCACCGGGTCTTCGGCTACGACTCCTTCCGCGGCGAGCAGCAGGAGATCATCCAGCACGTCGTCGACGGCGGCGACGCGCTCGTACTGATGCCCACCGGCGGCGGAAAATCGCTCTGCTACCAGATCCCGGCGCTGGTCAGAGAGGGCACGGGCGTGGTGGTCTCGCCCCTGATCGCGCTCATGCAGGACCAGGTGGACGCCCTCACCGCCCTCGGGGTGCGGGCCGGCTTCCTCAACTCCACCCAGGACGCGGACGAGCGCCGCGGCGTCGAGCAGGCCTTCCTCGCCGACGAGCTGGACCTGCTGTACCTGGCGCCCGAGCGGCTGCGCACGGAGGGGACGCAGCGGCTCCTCGACCGGGGCAAGGTCTCGCTCTTCGCGATCGACGAGGCGCACTGTGTGGCGCAGTGGGGTCACGACTTCCGCCCCGACTACCTCGCCCTGTCGATGCTGCACGAGCGCTGGCCCAAGGTGCCGCGGATCGCGCTGACCGCGACGGCCACCGAGGCGACGCACGGGGAGATCGCGACGCGGCTGGGGCTGGAGGAGGGCCGGCACTTCGTCGCGAGCTTCGACCGGCCGAACATCCAGTACCGGATCGTCCCCAAGAACAACCCGCTCCGGCAGCTGCTTGACCTGATCCGCACCGAGCACCCCGGGGACGCGGGGGTCGTCTACTGCCTGTCGCGTTCCTCCGTGGAGAAGACGGCGGCGGCCCTGGCGGAGAACGGCATCGACGCCGTGGCCTACCACGCGGGCATGGACGCCCGCACCCGTGCGGCGAACCAGTCGCGGTTCCTGCGCGAGGACGGGGTCGTGGTCGTCGCCACCATCGCCTTCGGCATGGGCATCGACAAGCCGGACGTGCGGTTCGTGGCGCACCTGGACCTGCCGAAGTCCGTCGAGGGCTACTACCAGGAGACCGGCCGCGCCGGCCGTGACGGCGAGCCGGCCACGGCCTGGCTGGCGTACGGCCTCCAGGACGTGGTCCAGCAGCGGAAGCTGATCGAGGGCTCCGAGGGCGACGACACCCGCCGCCGTTCGCTGGCGGCCCATCTGGACGCGATGCTGGCGCTGTGCGAGACCGTCGACTGCCGGCGGATGCGGCTCCTGGCGTACTTCGGCCAGTCCGGCGAGCCCTGCGGCAACTGCGACACCTGTCTGACCCCGGCCGAGTCCTGGGACGGGACGGTCGCCTCGCAGAAGCTGCTGTCCACCGTGTGGCGGCTGGCCAACGAGCGGCGGCAGAAGTTCGGCGCCGGGCAGATCATCGACATCCTCCAGGGGAAGAAGACCGCGAAGGTCATCCAGTTCGACCACGACGGCCTCTCGGTGTTCGGGGTCGGCGCGGATCTCGGCACCGCGGAGTGGCGCGGGGTCGTACGACAACTGCTCGCGCTCGGACTGCTCGCCGTGGAGGGCGAGTACGGCACGCTGGTCCTCACCGAGGCCAGCGGCGAGGTGCTGGGGGGCCGGCGCACCGTCCCGCTGCGCAAGGAGAAGGCCGCGCCGGCCGGCGCGGGCCGCAAGGAGTCCGGGTCCCGTTCCGGGAAGGGCGCGCGCGTGCCCGTCGACCTGCCCGCGGCCGCCGTGCCGCTCTTCGAGGCGCTCCGCGCCTGGCGGGCCGAGACCGCGCGGGAGCAGGGCGTGCCGGCGTACGTCGTCTTCCACGACGCGACGCTGCGGGAGATCGCGACCCGGCTGCCCGGCACCGCCGGCGAGCTGGGGGAGATCAACGGCATCGGCGAGGCGAAGCTCACGAAGTACGCCGAGGGCATCCTGGCCACCCTGGCCGCATCGGGCGGCGCCCCGCCGGCGGCGCAGGACGCCCCGGCCCCCTCGGTGTCCTCGCCCGCACCGGCGCGGAACCGCTCGGAGCCGCCGCACGACGAGGAAGAACCGCCCTTCGACATGGACGAGGCCGACGCCCCCTGGGACGACTGGCAGTAGACGCGGGGGAGCGGTCGCTCCCCGAAACGCCCGCCCGGCCCGCCGTCGCCCCTCTACGGCGGGCCGCGCTCGCGCGTGGCCGGATGGAACCCACGCCACGCGGCGGCGAGTTGTGCGTGTGGCATCATGACCGCGTTGTCTGCCCGGGGATCACGAACCTCGGGCCGCGAGGGCGGCCGCCGAGTTTCGCCGGAGGACTGAGGATGAAGGTGCCTGGCTCTGCGTTACCGGCCTCGGAGGACAGGCAACTCAGACGGCGACTCAAGAAGGTCCGCCGCGCCTGCGAGGAGATGCTCGCGGAGTGGGGCATGGAGCACGGCTGCGGAATCGAGGAACTCCACGGGTACCTCAGCGAACAGCGCGGGCGGCCCATCCACCTCGTTCCGACGACCTTCCCCGAACGCCATCTCCTCGGCATCTGGCTGAAGTTGGACGACTTCGACGTCGTCGCCTTCGAGAAGTCGGCCTCGCCCGCCCACAAGGAACACATCATCGCCCACGAGCTGGCCCACATCGCCTTCGCGCACCGGGGGTCCGTGCGGCTGGACGGCGTCGAATCCGGTCCGCTGTTCGCGGACGTCGACCCCGCGGCCGTACAGGGCGCGCTCATGCGCTCCCGCTACAGCGACGGCGAGGAGCAGGAGGCCGAGACCATGGCCTCCCTCATCCTGGCCCGGGCCACGAAGCGTTGGGTCGAACAGGCCTGGGCCGTCCCGGAGGAGGCCGCCGACGTCCTCGCCCGCATCGAACGCGGCCTCGGAAAGCCGGACCAGCAGTGACCACCCTCTACACCGTCCTCGCCTGGGTCTGCGCCTTCGTCGGACTCGCCGCGTTCGCCTACCGGCTCCCGGACCTGCTGCGCCGACGGCACGACGTCGCGCTGTGGGCGCTGTGCGTGTACTTCCTGTGCTCCGGCATCAGCTTCCTCGTCGACCTGGACCAACTCCGCCTGCACATATCGGACTTCTTCGGCCTGCCCAACATCACCTCGCTGATCACGCAGGCCGCGGTGGTCGTCCTCACCGCCGCGCAACAGGTCGTGCTCGTCCACTGGTCGGCGCCCCCCGACCAGGCCCGCCGGATGGCCCGACAGCGGGTCCTGTTCTTCGGCGCGGCGCTCTGCGTGCTCGTCGTCGCCTCCTTCGCCGTCGGCCCCGTGGCCCAGTCCGAGACGGCGACCTCGACGATCCTGCTGAGCATCCAGGACGGCCGCTACGCGCTGTACATGTTCTTCTACCTGCTGATCTGCGCCGTGGGGCAGGCGGAGACCGTGCGGCTCTCGCTGCGGTTCACCAAGGTCGCCAACCGGACGTGGCTCGCGGCCGGCATGCGCACCGTCACCCTCGGCGCGAGCCTCATCCTGGTCTACTGCGTCACCCGGAGCATCCAGATCGCCGGCACCCGACTGGACTTCGACGGAGCGGCACTCGACCCCGTCCAGTGGACGTGCGGCAGCGTCGGGGCCCTGCTCCAGGTCACCGGATGGACCATCCCCTCCTGGGGGATCCACCTCACCCGCGTACGCGCCTGGGTCCGCAGCTATCGCGCGTACCTGTGCCTGCGCCCCCTGTGGCGCGCCCTCCACCAGGCCCTCCCCGACATCGCGCTGGACCCGCCCAGGTCGTGGCCGCGCGACCTCCTCCCGCCCAGGGACCTGCACTACAGCCTCTACCGCCGCGTCATCGAGATACGCGACGGGCAGCTGATGCTGCGCACCTCGCTGTCCTACGACGAGTTCTCCCGGGTCGCCCGCTCCCTCGACCTCCCCGACGACCCGACCTCGCCCCTCGGCGAGGCCCTCCAGGTCCGGGCCGCTTTGAGCCGTTCCCCCGAGGAGGGGACCGAACCGGACGACGCGTCCGGGATCCCCGCGCGCCCGCCGTACGAGGACTTCCGCGAAGAGGTGCAGTGGCTGACCCGGGTCGCCTCGTCGTTCACCGCCCTGGGCCAGGACGACCGGTTGCCCGCCACGCGGACCGGCACGCCGTGACGCCCTCCGCCGCCCGCACCGTGGAACGCCTCGTGGCCCTGGACGCCGCGCGGGGCGCGACGGCCGCGCTGCCCGCCGTACGCCGGGCCCTGCGGGACTTCCCCGAGCTGTCGGGCGACACCGCGCCCCCGCGGGGCCGGGACGTCGACCGGGTCGCCGCCCTGGCCGAACTGAGCGAGGTCGTCGGCTGGATCCTCTTCGACGCGGGGCTCCACCGGCAGGCCCACCGCGCCAACGCACGCGCCCTCACCCTGACGGAGCTCTGCGGAGACCGCTGGACGCAGCGGCTCACCCTGCTCAACCACAGCATGCTCCAGACGGCCGAGGCGGACCCCCGGGGCGCCCTGGAGACGGCGGCCCGGGTGGCCGGCCCGCGCCCCCTGCCCGCCCGGGTGGACAGCCTCGTCCTCATCCGGCAGGCCCACGCGAGCGCCGTACTGGGCAGCCGGCGCGAGGCCCGCCGACTGATCTCGCGCGCCCGGAGCCGGTTCCTCGACGGCCTGTCCCGGCACGACCCGCACTGGGCCTGGTGGATCGACGAGAACGAACTGCTCGGACACGAGGGCTGGGTCCTGGCCCGACTGGGCGACTGGGACCGGGCCCTGCCCCTGCTGCACCGGGCGGCCACGGCCCCCGGACCGTCCTACCGGCACCTGTTCGGCGCGGAACTCCTCGCCGCCCTGGCCCGCGCCGGGGCATGGACCGAGGCGCTGGACCTCATGGCCGACCTGGCCCCGCGCGCCGCCGCCATCGGTTCCGCACGCACCACCCGGACCCTGGCGGGCGCCGCGAGCGGACTGCGCCGAGGAACGCGCGTCCCCGCGTCGCTCAAGGACGCGGCGGCCCACCTCCTGGAGTGCCTGCCCGCACCGGCGGCGCGGAGCGACCGCCCGGCCTGAGACCCCTCCTCCACCGGATCACCGGGACTCCCCGGGCATCATCGCGACCCACACACAGACAGGGATCACATGCGCCACATCCGAATATCCATGCCCGCGGCGGCGGCCGTCCTCACGGCGGCCGTGCTCTTCTTCGCCGCCGGCAGCCCCGCGCCCGACACGGCCCCGCAGTCGCCGGTCGCCGCCTCGGTGGCGAACCAGGAACTGGCGCCGGGCAGCCGGGGCAGCGCCTACGTGTCCACCCACCTGTACTTCGGCACCGGGCGGCACAACGGCAACCCGCCGATCACCGAGGCGCAGTTCGACAAGTTCGTCACCGACGTGATCACCCCCCGCTTCCCGTCCGGCCTCACCCTCCAGGAGGCCCGCGGCCAGTGGCGGGACAAGGAGGGCGACATCAACCGGGAGAAGTCCTACGAGCTGACGGTCCTCTACCCGGTGGGCGAGGCCCGGGCGCGGGACGCCGACATCGAGTACATCCGCCGCCTCTACTGCAAGACCTGGGAGCTGGAGTCCGTGGGCCGCGCCGACGCGCTGGTCCGCGCCGACTTCTGACGGGGCCCGGGCCCGGCCCGCGGGTCCGGGCCCGACCGTCCCCGCCGCGCCGGGGCGCCCGGTCGGGGCGCCCCGCCCCGGTGCGACCGCAGCGCCCCGGGGCGAGCCCTCGGTTAGGGTGATTCGGAAGGAAACAGGCCCACCAGCGACGAGGTCGGTGCGTTGGACACTTACCGGTCGACGAGCGAGGTGCCGGACCCGCCGGTGGCGACGGTCGGCTATGCGGGAGTGCTCCGCGAGCTGCTGCCGATCGCCCTGTGGCGGGAGGACGCCGACGGCCGCGTCGTGGAGTGGTCGCTGGCCGCACAGGACCTGCTCGGCCACCGCCCCGAGGACATCCTCGGCCGCCCCGGCACCGCGGTCCTGGTCCCCGACGCCAACCGGGAGCTGGCCGACGACCTGACCCGGCGGGTCCAGGCGGGCGAGACCGTCGTCGGAACCCTTCCCGTGCGCCACCGGGACGGGCACCGCGTGACGATGGAGATGTGGATCGTGCCCGCCGCCGACCCGCAGGGGCGCACGGGCGCCCTGCTCATCGCCGTGGAGACCTCCGACGTCCTGCACATGCGGGACTCCCTCGTCGCCCTCCAGAGCCTCTTCACCCAGTCCCCGATAGGCCTCGCCACCCTCGGCCCCGACCTGCGGTTCCTGCGCGTCAACGACGCCCTCGCCCGGATGAACGGGGTCTCCGCGGCGGCGCACCTCGGCCGCCGCCTCACCGAGGTGGTCCCCGGGGTCAACGCGGTGGCCCTGGAGGCCACGATGCGCCAGGTCCTCGACGGGGGCACCGCCGTCGTCGACGTCCGCCGCACCGGCCGCACCCCCGCCGACCCCGACCACGACCGGACGTGGTCCTGCTCGTACGCCCCGTTGCTCGACGGGAGCGGGCGCAGGCTCGGCCTGATCGCCTCCCTCATCGACATCACCGAGGGCCA
Organism: Streptomyces sp. H27-H5; assembly: GCF_026627505.1. Classification (GTDB taxonomy): domain Bacteria; phylum Actinomycetota; class Actinomycetes; order Streptomycetales; family Streptomycetaceae; genus Streptomyces. The sequence goes on from NZ_JAPNLK010000002.1 coordinate 116,601, forward strand.
GCGGGCCCAACTGGAGGCCGAACGCGCCCGGACCCGCTTCGCCCTCCTCGCCGAGGCAGGCACCCGCATCGGCACCACCCTCGACCTCAGCCAGACCGCCCGGGAGATCGTCGACCTGCTCGTGCCCCAGCTCGCCGACTCGGCCGACGTACAGCTCCTGGAAGCCGTCCTCGACCCCGACGAGTCGACCGGCGGGACCTCCGCGCGCGGCCTCCTGCGCCGACTGGCCGCCGGCTTCCCCGACCCGACCGCGCCCACCGCGAAACTCGTCGCCGGGCAGACCTTCCAGGTCCCGGTCGGGACCGTGTACGAACGGGTCATCTCCGACGGCCGGCCCATGAACCTCTACCTCTCCGACATCCCGGCGCTGATCACCGACCCGCGCGCCGAGCCCCTGCGCGACTACCTCGCCACCCTGGGGTCGGCGCGGCTGGTCCCGCTGGTCGCGCGCGGCAAGGTGCTCGGCGCCGTGGCCGTGACCCGGGTGCGCGAACGCGAGCCCTTCGACGAGCAGGACTGCGTGCTCGTCGACGAGCTGGTGGCCCGCGCCGCCCTCAACATCGACAACGCCCGCATGTACACCACCCAGCGCCAGGCGGCCCTCACGCTCCAGCGCAGCCTCACCAACAGCGCCCTCCCCGAGGTCACCGGCCTCGAACTCACCGGCCGCTACCTGCCCGCCAGCGACCACGACGTGGGCGGCGACTGGTACGACGTCATCCAGCTGGCCGGCGGACGGACCGGCCTGGTCATCGGCGACGTGATGGGCCACGGGATCCACGCCGCGGCCGTCATGGGCCAGCTCCGCACCTCGGTGCGGACCCTCGCGCGGCACGACGTGCCGCCCGCGCTGATGCTCCGCTCCCTCGACGCGGTGGTCGCCGACCTGGGCGAGGACGAGATGGCCACCTGCGTGTACGCCGTCCTCGACCCGGCCGGCGGGGGCTGCGAGATCGCCCGCGCCGGCCACCCGCCGCCCGCCGTCGTCACCGCCGACGGCACGGTCACCTTCCTCGACGGACCGCCCGGGACCCCGCTGGGCACGGGCGGGCAGGACTTCCGCACCGAGGAGGTGTCGTTGCCCCCGGGGACCCTGCTGGCGCTGTACACCGACGGTCTGATCGAGTCCCGGGACTCGGACCTCGACCACGGAATGGAACGGCTGGCCCGCGCCCTCGGGCAGGCGGGACGGCCCCTGGAACAGCTCTGCGACGGGATCCTGGACCTGCTGCCCGCCGCCCCGCAGGACGACGTGGCCGTCCTGCTGGCCCGTACGGCGCACACCCCGCCCGCGTGACGCGGCGCGGCTCCGTCGCCGGGCCCCCGCGCCACCGTCACCAGGCCAGGCCCTCCAGCTCGTCCAGGTCCAGCGTGAGGGCCGCCAGCGGCTCCGCCGGGTTCCCGGTCAGCGGGAGCTCCGCCCAGATCACCTTCCCCCGCTCGGTGTACCGCGTGCCCCACCGCTCCGCGTACTGCGCGACGAGGAACAGCCCCCGGCCGCCCTCGTCGGTGGTGGCCGCGTACCGCAGGTGCGGGGACGTGCTGCTGCCGTCCGACACCTCGATGATCAGTGTCCGGTCGCGCAGCAGCCGCACCCGGACGGGCGCGCTCCCGTAGCGGATGGCGTTGGTGATCAGCTCGCTGAGGATCAGCTCCGCCGTGAAGGCGGTCTCCTCCAGGCCCCAGGCGGCGATCTGCGCCGAGCCCGCGTTGCGCACCCGCGACACCGCCGCCGTGTCGCCGGGCACGTCCCATTCCGCGATCCGCCCGGCGTCCAGCCGCCTGGTGTCGGCGATCAGGAGGGCGATGTCGTCGCTCGGCACCGGGAACAACAGCGTCGCCAGCACGTCGGCGCACGCCTGGTCGGGACTGCGTCCGGGCAGCGACAGGGTTTCGCCGAGCAGCCGCAGACCGGTGTCGAAGTCCCGGTCGCGGTCCTCCAGCAGGCCGTCGGTGAACAGCGCGAGCCGGCTCCCCTCGGGCAGCATCAGCTCGGTGGTCTCGAAGGGCATCCCGCCCACGCCCAGCGGCAGCCCGGTCGGCAGCTCGGGGAACTCCACCCGGCCGTCGGGGTGGACCAGCGCCGGCCCGGGATGCCCGGCGCTCGCCAGCGTGCAGCGGCCCGACACAGGGTCGTAGACCGCGTACAGGCAGGTGGCGCCGGTGACCCCTGCGGCCTCCTCGACGGGCTCGCCGTCCTGCGCGTCGAGGTCGTTCTCGTTGCGGTCGATCCGGTCGATCAGCTCGTCGAGGTGTCCGAGCAGCTCGTCGGGCGGCATGTCCAGGGTGGAGAAGTTGTGGACCGCGGTGCGCAGGCGTCCCATCGTCGCCGCCGCGTGCACCCCGTGCCCGACCACGTCCCCGACGACCAGGGCCACCCGCGTCCCCGGCAGCGGGATCACGTCGAACCAGTCCCCGCCCACCCCGGCCTTCGCCGGCAGGTACCGAAAAGCGACGTCCACGGCGGTCAGGTCGGGCAGCACCCGGGGGAGCAGGCTGCGCTGGAGCGTCACGGCGGTGGCGTGCTCGCGGGTGTAGCGGCGGGCGTTGTCGATGGAGACCGCGGCCCGCGCGCCGAGTTCCTCCGCGAAGGACAGGTCCTCCTCGTCGAAGGCCTCGGGGGTGTCCGCCCGCCAGAAATTGGCCATTCCCAGGACCACCCCGCGGGCCTGGAGCGGTACGGAGATCAGCGAGTGCAGCCCGTACTCCAACGCGATCCGGGTCCCCTCGGCGTCCTGGGCCCGCCAGCCGAAGGCCGTGCGCAGATCGGAGGCCAGCACCGCGCTGCCCGCGGCGAGGGCCGCGGCCATCGGCGCCGTCGGCACGACGAACCGGATGACGTCCCCGACCGGCTGGAGCGGCTGGTCCGTGCGGACACCCGACACGGCCGCCCGCCGCATCTGCGTGTACGCCCCGGTGGGCACCGAGGGCTCCTCTCCGTGCAGCACCGGTTCCAACAGCTCGACGGTCACGAAGTCCGCGAACCGGGGGACGGCCACCTCCGACAGTTCCTCCGCGGTCCGCGTCACGTCCAGGGTGGTACCGATCCGCACCCCGGCGTCGTACAGCATCTGGAGCCGGTCCCGGGCCACCTCGGCCCGGCCGGAGAGCGCGGCGAGCTCGGTGGAGTCCCGCAGGGTCACCACGCTGCCCGAGGGGCGCCCCGCGTACGGCTTGGTACGGCGGACGTTCACCGCGAGCAGGCGGTCGCCCGCCGGGTGCACCTCGTCCGTCACCACCCGCCCCGACGTCAGCAGGGCCGCCGTACGGGGGTCCAGTCCGAGGTCTTCCACGTGCTGCTGCTCGGCGTCGGGGGGCAGCCCCAACAGCCGGCGGGCCTCGTCGTTGGCGAGTTGCAGTCGATGGTCGGCCCCGATGATCAGCACGCCCTCGCGCACGGCGTGCAGCACCGCCTCGTGGTGCTCGTTCATCCGCGCCATGTCGGCGGGACCCAGGCCGCTGGTCTGGCGCCGCAGTCGGCGGCTGACGAGAGCGGCTCCGCCGGTGCCGAGCACCAGGGCGCCCACCGCGGCGCCGATCAGCAGCGGGAGCTGGTTCTCGACCGCGTCACCGACGTTCTGGATCTCGATGCCGGTGGCGACGAGGCCGACGACCGCGCCGCTCGCGTCCCGCACCGGGACCACGGCGCGGACGGCGCTGCTCGGGGCGCCCGTGAAGGTCTCGGTGAAGGACTCGCCCCGGACGGCACGATCGAGGTCGCCGGTGGCCCGCCGGCCGATCAGCTCGGGCCGGGAGTCGGTGTAGCGCACCCCGTCGGTCTTCAGGACGGAGATGAAGTCGAGCCCGGAGGCGTTGCGGGCGCCCTCCGCCAGCGGCTGGAGCACGGCCGTCGGATCGGAACTCCTGAGGGCGGCGGGCAGGCCGGGCGCGCGCGCGAAGGACTCGGCGGCGGCCAGCGAGCGGTTGCGGGCGTCCTGCCGGCTGTCGTACCGGGCCTGGAACACCAGCGCCAGCGCCGCCGCGGCGATCAACATCAGCACGATCACGGCCTGCAACGCGAACACCTGACCGGCGACACTGCCCGGGGCCAGGGAGAGACGCGCGAGCAGGCCCGATGGTTGGCCCGCCGGCGGTGATCCCCGGGGTCGACCCGAACGTCCGGTCATGAGCCATTTCTAACACTGTCGCCGCGGTTTGGGGGTGGCGGAGGCTTCCGCGCGATACGCACGCGGACTCATGCCGACGTGTGCGGTGAACCGTTGGCGGAAGTTCACCTCGCCGGAGAACCCGGCCCGGCGGGCCACCTCCGCCACCGGATGGTCGGTGCGTTCCAGCAGTTTGCGGGCCTCGTCCAGGCGGTGGCGCAGGAGCCACTTGTGCGGGGTCGTGCCCGTCCCGGCCGCGAAGTGCCGGGCGAAGGAGCGGGGCGACATGCCGGCCCAACGGGCCAGCGTGGCCACGTCCAAGGGCTCGTGCAGATGGCGCAGGGCCCGTTCCCGCACGGCCGCGAGCGCCTCGGCGGTACGGTCCGCCGCGGGGGTGGGCCGGTCCAGGTACTGGGCGTGGTCCCCGGTGCGGAAGGGTCCCGTCACCATGGACCGGGCGATGGCCGCGGCGACCTCCGAACCGTGCGCCTCCCGGACCAGGTGCAGGCACAGGTCGATGCCGGAGGCCACCCCGGCGGACGTCCAGATGCCCGAGTCCTCCACGAACAGCGGGGCGTCCTCGACCAGCACGCCGGGATGGCGCTCGGCCAACCGGGGGGCGAGCCACCAGTGGGTGACGGCCCTGCGCCCCTCCAGCAGCCCGGCCTCGGCGAGGATGAACGCCCCGGCACACAGCGAGGCCACCGGCACGCCCCGCGCGTGGGCCTCCCGCAGGGCCGCCAACACGGGCTCGGGCGTCGGGTCGGTCGGCTCGGACAGCGCCGGTACGACGACCAGGTCGGCGCGGGCCAGCCAGTCCAGGTCCCGGTCGGGCGCCAGCGTCAGCCCGCCGGGCAGGGCGATCGGCCCGGTGTCCAGGGCGCAGCGCCGCAGCTCGAAGTGCGGGACGCCGGCGCGGCTGCGGTCGGGCCCCCAGACCTCGGTGATGACGGCCAGGTCGAAGGCGCGGATGCCGGGCTGACAGACGATCGCGATCCGGTGCATGCCTGCCATTGTGGCAGGATCCCATCGGTTCGGGTCCGCGCCGCCCCTGTCGGGTCCGGCGCCCGCCGCACAGGATGAGGCCATGACGACGAACGAGAACCCGAACCCGAACGACCCCGCGATCGAGATCGCCGACAACACCGCCCTGGTCGTCGTCGACGTCCAGCGGGGCTTCGACGACGGGTCCTTCTGGGGCCCGCGGAACAACCCGGAGGCGGAGGCCAACATCGCCGCCCTCATGGACGCCTGGCAGGAGACGGGCCGCCCCGTGGTCCTGGTCCGGCACACCTCGGTCCTCTCCGGTTCCGTCCTGGCCGAGGACCACCCGGGCCACGCGTTCAAGGACTTCGTACAGGACCGCCGGCACTCGGCCGCCCTGCTGGTCACCAAGACGGTGAACTCCTCGTTCCACGGCACCCCGGACCTGGCGCGGTGGCTCGACGCGCAGGGCATCGGCGCGTTCGTCGTCGTCGGGATCCAGACGAACATGTGCGTCGAGACCACCGCCCGGATCGGCGGCAACCTCGGCTACGACGTGCTCGTCCCCCTCGACGCCACGCACACCTTCGACCTCGAAGGCCCGGACGGTCTGCGCCTGACCGCCGACGCGCTGACCACCGCCACGGCCGTCAACCTCCACGGCGGCGGTTTCGCCCGCGTGACCACCACCGCCCGGCTCCTCTCCGCGGCCCGCGGCGCGGTCACCGCGTAGCCGGGGCGCGGGCTTGTCCCGGGCCGGTGGGGTCAGCGATCGGCCCAGGTCACCGCGTAGTACCGCAGCCGGTCGTCCTCCCGCAGGAACCGCATCCCGGCGGCGGCCATCACCCGCCGGGATGCCGTGTTCTCCCGGTCGGTGTCCCCGTCCACCCCGCGGGCGCCGTGCGCGCGGGCGTGGTCCAGCAGGGCGCGCAGCGCCTCGGCGGCATGACCGCGTCCCCGGGCCGCGGGGATCAGCCCGAAGCCGACGGTGACCCGTCCGGCGGCGTTCGCGGGCCCGTGGAACCCGGCCCCGCCGATCGCGACGCCGTCGTCGCGGCGCCGGATCTCGTACGCGCCGAACGGCCCCGGATCGCCGTGCTCGGCGAGCAGGCGCAGGAACCGCCCCGCCCCCGCCCGGTCCGCGGCGTCCGGGTACCCGGGCCCCCACCGGTCGTCGGGCCGGGGCGTCCCGGACGCGAGGTGTTCGGCCGAGGCCCGGTCCAGGGGCGCGAGCAGCAGTCGCGCGGTCAGCAGTGTGGTCACGGCCCCTGCCTACCAGTCGCGCCCGACCGGCCGGTACCGCATTGTTCGGGCTCCCGGCCCCCGACCCCGACCCCGGGCACGCCCGAGGCCCGGCCCCCTACGTCGGGGACCGGGCCTCGGGCGTGTCTCGCAGGCGTCAGAGCACGTCGGCGGCGATGTTGGCCGCGACCCGCTCCAGCAGGGGACCGGCGTTCGCGATGCACTTCGCGGGGTCCGGCTCGATCTCCGTCAGCGGGTACGCCCGCCGGATGCCGGCGGCCTGGAGGGCCTCCTGCTCCAGCAGCAGCCGCCCGCACACCGCGACGACCTCCTTGCCCGCCGCGCGCGCCGCAGCCGCCACCCCGGCCGGGGCCTTGCCGTGCAGGGTCTGCTCGTCCAGCGAACCCTCACCGGTGATGACCAGCGTGGCCCGCTCCAGGGCCGGCGCGAAGCCGAGCACCTCCAGCATCAGCTCGATGCCGGGACGGAACGTCGCACCGAGGAGCAGCGCCCCGTAGCCGATGCCGCCCGCGCCGCCCGCGCCCGGCAACACCGCGCACTCGGCGGCCTTCGGGCCGATCGACTTCTCCAGCACGACCGCGAAGTGCGCCAGCGCCGCGTCGAGCGTCGCCACGTCCTCGGGCGACGCGCCCTTCTGCGGGCCGTAGACCGCAGGCGCGCCCTTCGGGCCCGTCAGCGGGTTGTCCACGTCGCTGGCGAGGACGAAGTCCACGTCCGCGAAGCGCGGGTCGACGCCGGACAGGTCCGCCGAGGCCAGTGACGCCAGGGCGCCGCCGCCGGGACCGACGGGTTCGCCGTTCGCATCCAGGAACACCGCGCCCAGCGCCGCGAGCATGCCCGCGCCGCCGTCGGTGGTGGCGCTGCCGCCCACGCCGAACACGATCGAGCGGGCGCCCGCGTCCAGCGCCGCCTTCAGCAGCTCGCCCGATCCGTACGTGGTCGCCGTCAGCGCGGCGAACACGCCCGAAGGCAGCAGCTGGAGCCCGGAGGCCTCCGCCATCTCGACCACCGCGGTTCCGTCGCGCAGCGCGAAAGCAGCCGTGACCTGGTCACCGAGGGGTCCGGTGACCCGTACCTCCCGGCGTTCGAAACCGGCCGCCACGGCGGCCGCGACCGTACCGTCGCCGCCGTCCGCGACGGGGAGGGTCTCGATCTCCACGCCCGGGACGGCGCTGCGAAGGCCCGCCGTCACCCGCTCCGCGACCTGCACGGCCGTGAGCGAGCCCTTGAATTTGTCCGCGGCGATGAGCACGCGCGCGGTCTCAGTTACTGCTCCGTCCGTCACCTTGCTAATCCCTTGCTATCGAACAGTGCAGTCGCGCCCCCATGAGCGTATCCGGAGGATCCTCCTATGCCCATGGGTGGCCTGGGCCACACCCGGCGCGCCATCGCCCTAAATAGGTATATACGCCTGCATAGTGTGGCCGCATGAGCGCCGATTCGCTGGAACAGCCACGTCCGGATCCCCCGGGCGAGGGTCCGGACGACCCGGGGGGCGGTACTCCCGACCTCCAGGTGGTCGCGATCGGAGTGCTCGCCGTGCTCGCCGTCGTGGCGTGGGCGGTGTTCGGCAAGGACTCCTTCGACACCGCGTCGAGCACGGCGCTCGCCTGGGTGCTGGGCAACTTCGCCTGGCTGTTCGTGATCGCCGCCGACGTCTTCCTCGTCATGTGCGTCGTCCTCGCCCTCGGCCGGTTCGGCCGGATCAGGCTCGGCGCCGACGACTCCGAGCCCGAGTTCACGAACCTGTCCTGGATCGCGATGATGTTCAGCGCCGGCATGGGCATCGGCCTGATGTTCTACGGCGTGGGAGAGCCGCTCACCCACTTCCTGCACCCGCCACCCGCCTCCGGGGCGGCCCCGGGGACCGGCGCCGCCGCCCGCGCGGCCCTCGACTACTCCTTCTTCCACTGGACCCTGACCCCCTGGGCCATCTACGGCATCGCGGGCCTCGCCCTGGCCTACGCGACCTTCCGCAAGGGTCGCGGCAACCGGCTCAGCTCCGCCTTCGTCCCGCTGATCGGCGAGCGGCGGGCCGCCGGACCGCTCGGCAGGACCATCGACCTGCTCGCCGTCTTCGCCACGGTCTTCGGCACCGCGACCAGCCTCGGCCTCGGCGCGCTCCAGGTGGCCGAGGGGCTCGACCTCACCGCCGGCGTCGAGGACACGATCACCGTCCAGCTGATCATCATCGGCTCGCTGTCGGCTGCCTTCGTGCTCTCAGCCTTCTCCGGCCTGCACAAGGGCGTGAAGTGGCTGAGCACCATCAACCTCGTACTCGCCGCCGTGCTCATGCTCTTCGTCTTCGTCCTCGGCCCGACCGTCTACATCCTCGACGTCATCCCGGCGAGCGTCGGCAGCTACCTGCACGAACTGCTGCCCCTGGCGACCGGGACCGGCGCCTTCACCGACAGCACGTGGCTCGGCGCGTGGACCATCTTCTACTGGGCGTGGTGGCTCTCCTGGGCCCCGTTCGTCGGCACCTTCATCGCCCGCATCTCGCGCGGCCGCACCATCCGCGAGTTCCTCATCGGCGTGCTGCTGGTGCCCAGCGGCGCCACCGTCGTCTGGTTCTGCGTGATGGGCGGCACCGCCATCCGGCTCGAATCCACCGGCGCCGCCGACCTCGCCGGCAAGGTCCGGGAGGGCGTGGAGGCGTCGCTCTTCGCGATGCTCGACGCGCTGCCGCTGGGCACCGTCACCTCCTGGGTGGCGATGGTCCTGGTCATGACGTACTTCGTCACCAGCGCCGACTCCGCCTCCCTGGTCATGGGCTCGCTCACCAGCCGCGGCTCCCTGAACCCGCCCACCTGGCTGGTCGTCACCTGGGGCATCCTGATGGCCGGCGTGGCCGCCGCGCTGCTCCTCGCGGGCGGCCTGAAATCCCTTCAGACCGCGACCATCCTGGTCGCACTGCCCTTCGTCGTCGTCATGTTGCTGCTCTGCTGGGCCCTGGTGAGGGAACTGCGCGAAGACCCCGGCGCGGGCCCCGCCCGCACGCACGCGCTCCACGGGATGCGCGACGCCGTCAAGGCGATGGTCGGCGACGCCGTCACCGGACAGGGCCGGGCCGGCCACCACCGGCTCAAGCGGGTCGCCGAGTCCAAGGGGCGGGACCGCACGGACGGCGAGGACGGCGCCTCCGGTACGTGATCCACACACCCGGCGGCGGCTGGGTAGGGTTGCGGGCGTGACCACCACCGATGCCTACGCCACCTACATCGCGAGCCTGCCCCGGGTGCTGGCCGGCGCCGCCGCGCTCTTCCGCGACGCCGAGGGACGGGTGCTCCTCGTCGAGCCGAACTACCGCGCGGGCTGGGCCCTGCCGGGCGGCACCATCGAGTCGGACACCGGCGAGTCCCCGCGCACGGCGGCCCGCCGCGAGAGCGCCGAGGAGATCGGACTCGACGTCACGCTCGGCAGACTGCTCGCCGTCGACTGGAGCGTGGGCCCCGACCGCCCGCCGATCGTGGCGTACGTCTACGACGGGGGCGTGCTGGACGCCGGACAACTGGCCTCGATCAGGCTCCAGGAGGAGGAACTGGTCTCCTGGAAGCTGGTCGAGCCCGCCGAACTCACCACCCACCTGCTCGGATCGCTCGGCCTGCGCACCCAAGAGGCCCACCGCGTGCTGGAGTCGGGCGAGAGCACCGCAGAGCTGGAGAACGGCCGCCGCCCGGCGACCGCATAGTCCCGTTACACCAGGCCTACTTCGACCAGGACAGAATTCAGCGAATGATCACGATGTACGCCTGGCCCAGCACGGCCGACGGGCCCGACGCCCTCCCCATGGTCCACTTCACCACCGACGACCAGTCCAGCGGCGAGTTCACCGCCGAGGGGACCCCGGTCTGGATGTTCGACGGCGCGATACGCGACGGCGGATGGGCCGAGTTCGGCGACTTCGAGGGCTGGTCGACCCCCGCCGAGGGCTGGCAGGCCTTCTACCGCCGCGAGGACGACCTCCTCGCCGTCACCGGACCTGGCGCCTGCGAAGGCTGGTACCAGGGCAAACTGGGCGCCGACGCCGCGTGGGTGGCCGCGGCCGGGGAACAGCAGAGCGTGGTGCTGCTCGCCGCCCCCGTCCAACACCCCTCGCTGTACGCCTACGCGGTGGAAGCCGGCGCCGGCTTCGCCCTGCTGGTGCCCCTGGTCGTCATCTAGTGCTGTGGGGCCCGCCTTCGGGATCGGGCCGGATCAGGCCAGTTCCTCCTGGGTGGGCGCGCCGGACTCGAAGGCCAGCAGTTTCACCTTGCGTTCCACCCCGCCGCCGTAGCCCGTCATGCCCCCCGAGGCCCCGATGACGCGGTGGCAGGGCACGATGATGCCGATCGGGTTCCTGCCGTTCGCCAGGCCCACCGCGCGCGAGGCACCCGGCTTGCCCAGCTTGTCCGCGAGCTGCCCGTACGACCAGGTCTCGCCGTACGGGATGCGCACCAGCTGCTCCCACACACTGCGCTGGAACTCGGTGCCCTCCATGCGCAGCGGCAGGGTGAACTCGCTCAGCTCCCCGGCGAAGTACGCGGTCAACTGTCGCACCACCTCGGGGAACGGCGCCTCGCTCTCCTCGACCCGCTCCCCGAAGGACTCCTCGGCCGGTCGGTGCCGCTGCCCGACCATGTACAGGCCGCTCAGGACGCCGTCGGTGGCGACGAGCGTCAGCGGGCCGTGGGGGCTCGCGACGACGGTGTGCTGCTTGCTGGTCATGACGGTCGGGCTCCTTCAGACGGGCAGGTGGTTGATGGCGTGGTCCTCGGTGGCCCACAGGTACTGCACGGCGTACGCGCGCCAGGGCCGCCAGCCGGCCGCCCGGGCGGTCAGCGCCGCGGGCGTCCACGGGAGACCGAGACCCCGCGCCGCCCGCCGGACCCCCAGGTCCGACGGCAGGAACGCGTCCGGGTCGCCCAGCGCCCGCATCGCGATGACCTCGGTGGTCCACGGACCGAACCCGGGCAGCTCGCCGAGGCGCGCCCGGGCGCGTTCCCAGTCGCTGTCGATGCCGAGCGGCAGCGAACCGTCCGCCAGCGCCGCCACGAGCGTGGTCAGCGTCGTACGGCGGCTGCGCGGCAGGGCCAGGGACTCCGGGTCCAGCCCGGCCAGCGCCTGCGGGGAGGGGAACAGGTGCGTCAACCCGCCCGCCGGATCGGGATCGGCCACCGGCTCGCCGTGCGCGACGACCAGCCGGGCCGCGTGCGTACGGGCCGCCGCGGTGGACACCTGCTGCCCGAGGACCGCCCGTACGGCGAACTCGGCCGCGTCGACGGTACCGGGCACCCGGCGCCCGGGAGCCTTGTCCACGAGCGGCGCCAGCAGCGGGTCGGCGCGCAGCTGCTCGTCGATCGCCTCGGGGTCGGCGTCCAGGTCGAGGAGGCGACGGCAGCGGCTGATCGCGAGGGTGAGGTCGCGCAGGTCGGTCAGGGCCAGCTGGCAGCCGATGTGGTCGGGCTGCGGGGTGAGCGCGACCACGCCGGTGCCGTACGGCAGGCGCAGGGTCCGGCGGTAGGCGCCGGCCCGCCATTCCTCGACCCCGGGCACGGCGGTCGCGGCGAGGTGGCCGAAGAGGTTGTCGGGGTTGAGCGGGGACCGGTACGGCAGCCGCAGGCTTATGGTCCCCGGGATCCGCGGCTTGTTGCGGTGGGCCTTCTCGCCGCGGGTCCGCAGCTCGCTGGGGGAGAGGGCGAAGACCTCGCGGACGGTGTCGTTGAAGGTCCGGATCGAGGAGAACCCGGCGGCGAAGGCGACGTCGGCCATGGGCAGCTCCGAGGTCTCGATCAGCAGCCGCGCGGTCTGCGCCCGCTGGGCCCGGGCCAGGGCCAGCGGCCCCGCCCCCAGCTCGGCGTTGAGCTGCCGCTCCACCTGCCGGGTCGAGTAGCCGAGGCGGGTGGCCAGCCCCGGCACGCCCTCGCGGTCGACGACCCCGTCCTGGATGAGCCGCATGGCCCGGGCGACGGCGTCGGCGCGGGCGTTCCACTCGGGGGACCCGGGGGAGGTGTCGGGTCGACACCGCTTGCAGGCCCGGAAGCCGGCCTGCTGGCAGGCGGCCGCGCTGGGCAGGAACGACATGTTCGCGACCTTGGGCGGCACGGCCGGGCAGCTGGGGCGGCAGTAGATCCGGGTGGTGAGGACGGCGGTGAAGAACCAGCCGTCGAAGCGGGCGTCCTTCGACTGCACGGCCCTGACACAGCGTTCGGTGTCGGTGTACATGGCTCCAGGATCCCGGTGCGGACGAGGCGGGGCTGGCGGTTTTCCGACATCAAGGTTACGCCCGCCCCCGTCCCGCAGGCTCCGGACCCCGCAAGCCCCCGCGCCCTCGGGGTCAGGCCCCGACCGATGGGCCCGGCGGCCCCGGGAAGGCCCTCCACGGGCCCGCCAGGCCCCCGGGGACACGAGAAGGGCCCCCGGGCGCCTGTGCGGCATCGGGGGCCCTTCTCGGACAGCTTCACGGCGTGGAGCCTACGGGGCCTGCGTGGCCCGTGCCTCGCGCCGGTTGTGGCGGAACGTGTTCGCACGACGGGTCGTCGCGAACAGCGGGATGGTCGCCGCCATGGCGATCTGCAGCGCGCAGCCGGTCTGCAGCAGCAGCTGACCACCGGGGGCGTCGAACGCCCAGGCGGCCAGCAGCCCCATCGCCGCGACGATCCAGCTCAGCATCGCCACCGCGAGGACACCCCGCGGCTTGGGGTACTCGACCCGGCTCACCATCAGCCAGGCCACCCCGACGATCGCCAGCAGCGTCGGGACGAACGGCAGCTCCAGCAGCACGATCGAGACGACGGTCAGCGCGCCGAAGGGGCTCGGCATGCCCTGGAACATGCCGTCCTTCATCGTCACGCAGCTGAATCTCGCGAGCCGCAGCACCACGGCCAGCAGCACCACGATCGCCGCCAGCGCCGACATCTTCTGGACCGCGTCGTCGGCGACCATGCCGTAGACGAGGACGAAGTACGCGGGCGCCAGCCCGAAGCTGATCAGGTCGGACAGGTTGTCCAGCTCCGCGCCCATCGGCGAGCTGCGCAGCTTGCGGGCCACGATGCCGTCGAAGAGGTCGAAGACCGCGGCGAGCAGCATCAGTATCACGGCCGTCGCGGCGCTGCTGCGGGCCATGCCCGACTCACCGCTGCCGGTGAGGTGCGGGATCAGGATCCCGGTGGTGGTGAAGTACACCGCCATGAAGCCGCAGGTGGCGTTGCCGAGGGTGAGGGTGTCCGCTATCGACAGCCGCAGGGAGAGCGGCATGTCCTCGGCGTCCTCCTCCTTGGCCTCCGGCACCCAGCCTGTGGCAGGAGTCTCAGGGTCAGTCACGGTCAATTCGGGTCACCCCCGCGGTGGTGGCCTGACCGACCTCGACCGCGACCTCGACACCCTCGGGGAGGTAGATGTCGACGCGGGATCCGAAGCGGATCAGACCGATGCGTTCGCCCTGCTCCACCTTGGTGCCGGCCGGCAGGTACGGGACGATCCGACGCGCGACCGCGCCGGCGATCTGCACCATCTCGATGTCGCCGAGCTCGGTGTCGAAGTGCCAGACGACGCGCTCGTTGTTCTCGCTCTCCTTGTTGAACGCCGGGACGAACCCGCCGGGGATGTGCTCCACGGACGTCACCGTGCCCGCCAGGGGCGCGCGGTTGACGTGGACGTTCAACGGGCTCATGAAGATCGCGACGCGGGTCCGTCCGTCCTTCCACGGCATGATGCTCTGCACCACACCGTCGGCGGGGGAGATGACCCGACCCTGCGTGATCTCACGCTCGGGGTCGCGGAAGAACCACAGCATGCCCGCGGCGAGCGCGGTGGCGGGCACGGCCGCCGCGGCCCAGCGCCCGGACTTGCGCGCCCGGGCGAGGCTGAGGGCCGCGGTGGCGACGGTCGGCAGAAGCCACGGCGATGCTCCGCGTGCGAGACGTCCACCGAGGAGGCCGACGCGAGGTGCAGAGGTTTGGCTGTGGGGCATGGATGACCTTCGTAGCGGGTGATTGCCGCGCCGCAAACGGGGGGACGGGACGGCGGCTTTACTGGAATGCTATCGGTTGCGCGCAACAACTGGGCAAGCCAGAAGCCGAGTCGATGGCCGTAAGTCGGTCACAGGTAGTGACTCTTTCATGAGGAACCTTTGGGCGATTCCCCACGAAAGGGACTTTCAGCCCTGGAGTCGGTACTCCTCGAGAAGGCGTCGCCCGATGATCATTTTCTGGATCTCGGCCGTACCTTCACCGATGAGCAGCATCGGGGCTTCGCGGTAGAGGCGCTCGATCTCGTACTCCTTCGAGAAGCCGTATCCGCCGTGGATACGGAAGGCGTCCTCCACGACCTCCTTGCAGTACTCGGAGGCGAGGTACTTCGCCATCCCTGCTTCGAGGTCGTTTCGTTCCCCAGAGTCCTTTTTGCGTGCTGCATTGACCATCATCGCATGGGCCGCTTCGACCTTGGTGGCCATCTCGGCGAGCTTGAACTGGATGGCCTGGTGTTCGGCGATCGCCTTGCCGAAAGTGTGACGTTGTTGGGCATAAGAGACACCCAGCTCGAACGCACGCTGGGCGACGCCACAACCACGCGCCGCCACGTTCACGCGGCCGACCTCGACCCCGTCCATCATTTGGTAAAACCCTCGGCCGGTCTGGCCGCCGAGCACCCGATTGGCCGGAATGCGCAGTCCGTCCATGATGAGCTCGGTCGTGTCGACGCCCTTGTAGCCCATCTTGTCGATCTTGCCCGGGATCGTCAGGCCCGGACGGACCTCGCCGAAGCCCGGCTCCTTCTCGACGAGGAAGGTCGTCATGGACTTGTGCGGCGCGGTGCCTTCGGGGTGTCCTTCGTCACTTCGGACCAGAACGGCCACCAGCGTCGAGGTGCCGCCGTTCGTCAGCCACATCTTCTGGCCGTTCAGGACGTACTCGTCGCCGTCCTTCACCGCCTTCGAGGTGATGGCCGACACGTCCGAGCCGAGCCCGGGCTCGGACATCGAGAACGCGCCGCGCACCTCGCCCAGCGCCATACGGGGGAGGAAGTGGTCCTTCTGCTCCTGCGTGCCGTGCTGCTTGAGCATGTAGGCCACGATGAAGTGGGTGTTGATGATGCCCGAGACGGACATCCAGCCCCGCGCGATCTCCTCGACGCACAGCGCGTAGGTGAGCAACGACTCACCCAGGCCGCCGTACTCCTCGGGGATCATCAGGCCGAACAGGCCGAGCTCCTTGAGACCGTCGACGATCTGCTGCGGGTACTCGTCGCGGTGCTCCAGCTCGGTCGCGACCGGGATGATCTCCTTGTCGACGAACTCCCGGACGGTCTTGAGGATGTCCCTCTGGTCGTCCGTCAGGCCGGCGGTCTGGGCAAGTCGGCTCATGGTTCTACTTCCCCTGTTCCTTCAGCGTGGGGCGGCCGGGCTGCTCGCCGCCGCGCTCCTTGATGTAGGTCTCCGTCGGAACCATCACCTTGCGCCGGAAGACGCAGACGAGGGTGCCGTCCTGCTTGTAGCCCTTGGTCTCCACGTAGACGATCCCGCGGTCGTTCTTCGACTTCGACGGGGTCTTGTCGAGGACCGTGGTCTCGCCGTAGATGGTGTCGCCGTGGAAGGTCGGCGCCACGTGGCGCAGCGACTCGATCTCCAGGTTGGCGATGGCCTTGCCCGAGACGTCGGGGACCGACATGCCCAGCAGCAGGGAGTAGATGTAGTTGCCCACGACGACGTTCTTGCCGAAGTCGGTCGTGTTCTCCGCGTAGTTGCTGTCCATGTGGAGCGGGTGGTGGTTCATGGTCAGCAGACAGAAGAGGTGGTCGTCGTATTCGGTGACCGTTTTTCCGGGCCAGTGCTTGTAGACCGCACCGATCTCGAACTCTTCGTACGTGCGTCCGAACTGCATGGGGATCAGGCCTCCGGGATCTCGAACTTGGTGGTGCGACGCATCCCGGCGGCGCGGCCCTTGCCCGAGATGACCAGGGCCATCTTGCGGCTGGCCTCGTCGATCATCTCGTCGCCGAGCATCGCCGACCCCTTCTTGCCACCGGCCTCGGAGGTGCACCAGTCGTACGCGTCGAGGATCAGCTCGGCGTGGTCGTAGTCCTCCTGAGAGGGGGAGAAGACCTCGTTGGCGGCGTCGACCTGGCCGGGGTGCAGCACCCACTTGCCGTCGAAGCCGAGGGCGGCCGCGCGGCCGGCGACCTCGCGGTACCCGTCCACGTTCTTGATCTGGAGGAAGGGGCCGTCGATCGCCTGGAGGTCGTGCATGCGGGCCGCCATCAGGATCCGCATCAGGATGTAGTGGTAGGCGTCCGCCCCGTACCCGGGCGGCTGCATGCCCACGACCAGGGACTTCATGTTGATCGAGGCCATGAAGTCGGCGGGGCCGAAGATGATGGTCTCCAGCCGGGGGGAGGCGCCGGCGATCTCGTCGACGTTCACCAGGCCCTTGGCGTTCTCGATCTGCGCCTCGATGCCGATCTTGCCGACCTCGAAGCCCATGGTCTTCTCGATCTGGGTCAGCAGCAGGTCCAGCGCCACGACCTGCTGCGCGTCCTGGACCTTCGGGAGCATGATGCAGTCGAGGTTCTGGCCCGCGCCCTCGACGACCGTGATGACGTCGCGGTACGTCCAGTGCGTGGTCCAGTCGTTGACACGCACGACCCGGGTCTTGCCCGTCCAGTCGCCCTTGTTCAGCGCGTCCACGATCGTGTGGCGGGCGCCTTCCTTGGCGAGGGGGGCGCAGGCGTCCTCCAGGTCGAGGAAGACCTGGTCGGCCGGCAGGCCCTGGGCCTTCTCCAGGAACCGGGGGTTGGAACCCGGCACCGCGAGGCAGGAGCGGCGCGGCCGGAGCCGGTTGACCGGGGAAGTGGGCGTGGTCATGCGGGGACCTCCGTGCTTTCGGCGATGTCAGCTGTGTCGGCGATGTCGACCATGTCGGCGTCGTCGAGGGGGTGGAGCTTGTTGGCCTTGCGGATCTCGTCGACGATACGGCCGATGATCTCCGTGATGCCGAAGTCCTTGGGGGTGAACACGGCGGCCACGCCGGCCGCCTTGAGTGTCACCGCGTCGGCATTCGGAATGATGCCGCCCACGATGACGGGGATGTCGCCCGCCCCCGCCAGACGCAGACGTTCCAGCACGTCGGGGACGAGGGCGCCGTGCGAACCGGACAGGATGGACAGTCCCACGCAGTGCACGTCCTCGGCCAGCGCCGCCGAGGAGATCTCCTCGGGCGTCAGCCGGATGCCCTGGTAGACCACCTCGAATCCGGCGTCGCGGGCCCGGACGGCGATCTGCTCCGCGCCGTTGGAGTGCCCGTCCAGGCCGGGCTTGCCGACCAGCAGCCGCAGCCGGCCGGAGCCCAGCTCGTCGGCCGTACGGGAGACCTTCGCGCGGACCAGCGCCATCGGGGTGCCCGCCTCGGCCGTGACCGCCACCGGGGCCGAGGAGACCCCGGTCGGGGCGCGGAACTCGCCGAACACCTCGCGCAGCGCGCCGGCCCACTCGCCGGTGGTGACGCCCGCCCGGGCGCACTCCAGCGTGGCCTCCATCAGGTTCTCGGTCCCGGCGGCGGCGTCCTTCAGCCGGTCCAGGGACTGGCGCACGGTGGGGAAGACGAACGGGTCGCCCCCGCCCTGCCGGTCGGAGGACTCCTGGCGCTCGGCCTTCCAGCGGCCGATGCGCTCGACGGTCTGGGCCTCCAGCGCCCCGTCGACCGTCATGATGGCGCCGTCCAGGTCGGCGGTGAGCGGGTTCTCCTCGGTCTGCTGAAAGCAGTTGACGCCGACGATCTTGTCCTCGCCGTCCTCGATCCGGGCCCGTCGCTCGGCGTGCGAGGAGACCAGCTGGGACTTGAGGTAGCCCGACTCGACGGCCGCCATGGCGCCGCCCATCTCCTCGATCCGGTCGATCTCGGCCAGGCACTCCGTCACCAGCGAGTCCACCTTGGCCTCGATGACGGTCGAGCCCGCGAAGATGTCCTCGTACTCCAGAAGGTCGCTCTCGTGCGCGAGGACCTGCTGGATGCGCAGCGACCACTGCTGGTCCCAGGGCCGGGGCAGGCCCAGCGCCTCGTTCCAGGCGGGTAGCTGCACGGCGCGGGCGCGGGCGTCCTTGGAGAGGGTGACCGCGAGCATCTCCAACACGATGCGCTGGACGTTGTTCTCCGGCTGTGCCTCGGTCAGCCCCAGGGAGTTGACCTGGACGCCGTACCGGAAGCGGCGCTGCTTCGCGTTGTCGATGCCGTAGCGCTCCAGGGTGACCTTGTCCCAGATGCGGCCGAAGGCGCGCATCTTGCACATCTCCTCGATGAAGCGGACGCCCGCGTTCACGAAGAAGGAGATGCGGGCGACCACCTCGCCGAAGCGCTCCTCGGGCACCTGGCCCGAGTCGCGCACCGAGTCCAGCACGGCGATCGCGGTCGACATCGCGTACGAGATCTCCTGGACCGGGGTGGCCCCGGCCTCCTGGAGGTGGTACGAGCAGATGTTGATCGGGTTCCACTTCGGGATGTGGTTGACCGTGTACGCGATCATGTCCGTCGTCAGGCGGAGGGACGGCCCGGGCGGGAAGACGTGCGTCCCGCGCGAGAGGTACTCCTTGACGATGTCGTTCTGGGTGGTGCCCTGGAGCAGGGCGATGTCCGCGCCCTGCTCCTCGGCGGCCACCTGGTAGAGCGCCAGCAGCCACATGGCGGTGGCGTTGATCGTCATCGAGGTGTTCATCTGTTCCAGGGGGATGTCCTGGAACAGCCGCCGCATGTCGCCCAGGTGGGAGACCGGGACCCCGACCCGGCCCACCTCGCCGCGGGCGAGGACGTGGTCGGGGTCGTAGCCGGTCTGCGTCGGCAGGTCGAACGCGACCGACAGGCCGGTCTGGCCCTTGGCGAGGTTGCGGCGGTACAGCTCGTTGGACGCCTCGGCCGTGGAGTGGCCGGCGTACGTCCGCATGAGCCACGGACGGTCCTTCTGGCGCTCTGTCATCTCAGGCTGTCCCTTTGGCCCTTGAACGGTCTCAGACGTTACGGAAGCGGTTGATCGCGTCGAGGTGCGTCGCGCGCAGCTCGTGGTCGCGGACGCCCAGGCCTTCCTCGGGGGCGAGCGCGAGGACGCCGACCTTGCCCTGGTGGAGGTTGCGGTGGACGTCGTAGGCGGCCTGGCCGGTCTCCTCCAGGGAGTAGACCTTCGAGAGGGTGGGGTGGATCTTGCCCTTCGAGATCAGGCGGTTGGCCTCCCACGCCTCGCGGTAGTTCGCGAAGTGCGAGCCGATGATGCGCTTGAGCGACATCCACAGGTAGCGGTTGTCGTACTCGTGCATGTAGCCCGAGGTCGAGGCGCAGGTGGTGATGGTGCCGCCCTTGCGGGTGACGTAGACGCTCGCGCCGAAGGTCTCGCGGCCGGGGTGCTCGAAGACGATGTCGATGTCCTCGCCGCCGGTCAGCTCGCGGATGCGCTTGCCGAAGCGCTTCCACTCCTTGGGGTCCTGGGTGTGCTCGTCCTTCCAGAACTTGTAGCCCTCGGCGTTGCGGTCGATGATCGCGGTCGCGCCCATCGACCGGCAGATGTCCGCCTTCTGGTCGCTGGAGACGACGCAGATCGGGTTGGCCCCGCCGGCCAGCGCGAACTGGGTGGCGTAGGAGCCGAGGCCGCCGCTGGCGCCCCAGATCAGGACGTTGTCGCCCTGCTTCATGCCGGCGCCGTTGCGCGAGACCAGCTGGCGGTAGGCGGTGGAGTTGACCAGGCCCGGGGAGGCGGCCTCCTCCCAGCTGAGGTGGTCGGGCTTGGGCATCAGCTGGTTGGACTTGACCAGGGCGATCTCCGCCAGGCCGCCGAAGTTGGTCTCGAAGCCCCAGATGCGCTGCTCGGGGTCGAGCATCGTGTCGTTGTGGCCGTCGGAGGACTCCAGCTCCACCGAAAGGCAGTGGGCGACGACCTCGTCGCCGGGCTGCCAGGAGTTCACGCCGGGACCGGTGCGCAGGACGACGCCCGCGAGGTCGGAGCCGATGACGTGGTACGGCAGGTCGTGGCGCTTGCTGAGGTCCGACAGGCGCCCGTAGCGCTCCAGGAAGCTGAAGGTGGACACCGGCTCGAAGATCGAGGTCCACACGGAGTTGTAGTTGACCGAGGAGGCCATGACGGCGACCAGGGCCTCGCCCGGGCCGAGCTCCGGGACCGGGACGTTGTCCAGGTGCAGGGACTTGCGGGGGTCCTTCTCACGGGTCGTGAGCCCCTCGAACATCCCCGCCTCGTCCTTGTGCACGGTGATCGCGCGGTACGAGTCGGGGAGCGGCAGGGCCGCGAAGTCGGCGGGCGTGGCGGCCTGCGACTGGATGGCTTCCAGAATGTCCTTCACGGTGTTGCCTCCGGCGAGCGCTGATGAGGGTGCGCTGAGGGGTACGCGGGTGCGCGGAACGGGTGTGGTGTGTGCCGTCGGTTCGGCGAAGCGGTGGTGCTGCGACGCCCGTGGTGAGGCGTGCTGGTGCCTGGTGACGCAGGCATCCGGGGCGCGGTTCGTGCCGAGTGGGCGTGGACCGCGGGGACATCCGGACGAGATTCAACGTATGGCACCCCGTGTCACTCAGCAAGGCACCGCGTGCCAAAACTTTCTCTCATTTGCCATTTGACCTGCGCAGATGAGCGATGATCGATCAGTGTTACCCGCGAGTAGGGACAACCCGGACAAACGCAAATGGCCGCCCCCGGAACGGGAGCGGCCACTGTGACGCGGGTAACCCGCGTGAACGACGTGCGCTACTGCTGCTTGCTGTCCTGCTTGTTCCGGAGGGCCTCTTCGATGGTCCGCATGACCTCGTCGAGCGGGGCGTCCGTGCGGGCCACCGCCACCAGCACCTCGCCCTGCGCGCGGACGGCCGCCGCCGGCGCGGCGGGCGGGCCCGCCGCGGTGCGGCCGGCGCCGATCCCCGACCCGAAGGTCTTGCGCACGATCGAGAAGGCGTGGTCCAGCTGCGCCTCCACGTCCCCCTGCCCGCCCGCCCGCAGCCAACGCCGCAGCACGTGGTTGTGGGCCGTGACGACCGCCGAGGCGGCCACCTCCGCCAGCAGCGGATCGTCGTTGCCGTCGTGGTGGTCCTGCTCGTCGAAGTGGGCGAGCAGATAGCGCGTGAACAGCCGCTCGTACCGGGCCACCGAGGCGATCTCCCGCTCCCGCAGCGCCGGCACCTCGCGGGTGAGCCGGTAGCGCTCCACCGACACCGCCGGCGAGGCGGCGTACATCTTCATGACTTCCTTGATCCCGCGGCACACCGTGTCGAGCGGGTGCTCGTGCGCCGGGGCCACGTCCAGCACGGCCTCGGCGCGGGTCAGGGTGTCGTCGTGGTCCGGGAAGATCGCCTCTTCCTTGGAGCGGAAGTGCCGGAAGAAGGTCCGGCGCGCCACCCCGGCGGTCGCGGCGATCTCGTCGACCGTCGTGGCCTCGTACCCCTTGGTGGCGAACAGCTCCATGGCGGCCGCGGCCAGCTCGCGGCGCATCTTGAGCCGCTGCGCGGCCGCCTTGGTGCCGGGCGCGCTCTCCGGGGCGTCGGAGGTCGCGGCGGCACGGGGCGAGGTCTTGGCGGGCTGGGACATAGAGCGAAAGTACTTCATTTGCGCAGCGGGGCGCGCCTGAGGGGGGTGGGACGGGGAGGGATGCGGGGGAGGGCCCGCACTGCGCACACAGTGCTCGTCGGGAGGGCTCGCCTGCCGTGAGGGTCCGGCAGGCCCGAGCAGCCCTCCCCACGCATCCGGCTCTGGTGTCCGCCGGTCCGCGCTCGGCTTACCGGCGGGCGTACTCACGGAAACCGCGGCCGGTCTTCCGGCCCAGGCAGCCCGCCGCCACCAGGTGCTCCAGCAGTGGGGACGGAGCCAGGCCCGGGTCGCGGAACTCCTTGTGCAGGACCTTCTCAATGGCCAGCGACACGTCCAGGCCGACCACGTCGAGGAGTTCGAAGGGCCCCATCGGGTAGCCGCCGCCCAGCTTCATCGCGGCGTCGATGTCGTCCAGGCTCGCGTAGTGCTGCTCGACCATCTTGATCGCGTTGTTCAGGTACGGGAACAGCAGCGCGTTCACGATGAACCCGGCCCGGTCCCCGCAGTCCACCGGGTGCTTGCGCACCTTCGCGCAGACCTCGCGGACCGTGGCGTGCACGTCGTCGGCCGTCAGGACGGTCCGGACCACCTCGACCAGCTTCATCGCGGGAGCCGGGTTGAAGAAGTGCATGCCGATCACGTCCTGCGGACGCGAGGTCGCCCGCGCCACCGCGATCACCGGGAGCGAGGAGGTGGTGGTCGCCAGGACCGCGCCCGGCTTGCAGACCTTGTCCAGGCCGGCGAACAGCTCCTGCTTGACGGCCAGGTCCTCCGCGACGGCCTCCACGGCCAGGTCCACCTCGGCGAAGGCGTCCAGCGAACCCGCCGGCGTGATCCGCTCCATGGTCTCGGCGGCCGCCGCCTCGGTCAGCCTGCCCTTGGACACCGCACGGCCCAGGGACTTGCCGATCGCGGCCTTGGCGGCCACCGCCTTCTCCTGGCTGCGGGCGGCCAGCACGACCGCGTACCCGGCCTGCGCGAAGACCTGCGCGATGCCGCTCGCCATCGTCCCCGAACCGGCCACGCCGACCGAGGAGACCGGACGGCCCGAGCCGAGCAGGGAACCGTCCAGCGGGGTCTGGAGGTCACGGACGACGACCTGGCTGCCCGGCGCCTCGTACGTGTAGAACCCGCGCCCGGACTTCTGCCCGGTCAGGCCGGCCTCGGCCAGCTGGCCGAGGATCGGGGCCGGGGCGTGCAGCCGGTCGCCGGAGGAGGCGTACATGGCCTCCAGGACGGTCCGGGCCGTGTCCACGCCGATCAGGTCGAGGAGGGCCAGCGGACCCATGGGCAGGCCGCAGCCGAGCCGCATCGCCGCGTCGATGTCCTCGCGGGAGGCGTACTTCGACTCGTACATCGCGGCGGCCTGGTTGAGGTAGCCGAAGAGCAGGCCGTCGGCCACGAAACCGGGCCGGTCGCCGACCGCGACGGGCTGCTTGCCGAGGTCGCGGGCCAGCTCGGTGACGGCCTCGACGGCGGTCGGGGAGGTGAGCACGCACGAGACCACCTCGACGAGCTTCATCGCCGGCGCCGGGTTGAAGAAGTGCAGGCCCAGGACCCGCTCGGGGCGCTGGGACTCGGCCGCCATCCGGGTCACCGACAGGGCGTTGGTGCCGGTGGCCAGGATCGTGTCCGGGCGGACGATCGCGTCGAGTTCGCGGAAGAGTCGCTGCTTGAGCGCGTAGTCCTCCGGGACCACCTCGATCACCAGGTCGGCGTCGGCGGCGGCGCTCAACTCGGTGAAGGTGCGGAAGCGGGCGAGCACGCCGTCGCGCTCCGCCTCGGTCAGCCGCTCCTTGGCGACGGAGCGGGCCGTGGCGGCCGACAGGGCGGCGCCGGCCCGACGGGTGGCGGCGTCGCTGATGTCGATGCCGATGACCTCGCGGCCGGCCCGGGCGAGGATCTCGGCGATGCCGGTGCCCATGGTGCCGAGGCCGACGACGGCGATGGTCTGCAGGGTGGACTGACTGGACGTGGACGGAAGGTCCATCGCGGGACTCCAGTGGAAGAGGGTGACGACTGAGGGAAGGCGCGCGGCCGCACGGCACGCGAACCGGAATTTCCGCACGAGATGCCCAAAGCGGGGGCGTGGAGCGGCGGACCCTGTCCCGGGGATCACGCCGATCACGAACATGCGGTACCTGGGGTACCTGGGTACTGAACCGACTGGTACGGGGTGGCTGCGTCACCAGGCCTGCCCCGTACGTGTTGAAGCGAGAGTAACTCGCCGGTAACTGGTGCGCCAGAGCGCGGAGATGTGACCTGTAACGCCCAAATGTACCGATCATCGATCATCGATCATCAGGGGCGCGCACATCTCGGCGAACCCGACGTGGCGGCGGCCCCGTCGCCCTAGGGTTGGCCGGGTGAACGACGTGCTGGAGCGCCTGCGGACCGAGTCGGGGCAGTCGGCGGACTACGAGGAGCTGCTCGCGGCGGACCCCGACGCGCTGGCTGCCTCCCTGACCCACGCCGGCCTGCCGCTGTGGGCCCGCGAACTGGCCGCCTACCGGCTGGGGCTGGCCGGCGACCGACGGGCCTTCGAGTCACTGGTGCTGCTCCTCAACCACCGGGACCCGCCGCGCTGCGAGGCCGCCGCGCAGGCGCTGGCCGTCCTCGGGGACCCGCGCACGGCCAGGGCGGCGGCCGCCCTGGCGACGAACGAACTCCGCACCGCCTACGCCCTCCACCCGGTCCGACTGTTGGCGGCGCTGCGGGCCCCCGAGTCGGCGCCGGCGCTGATCCGCACGCTGTCCCGGCTCCTCTCGCCCCACGACCCGTACTGGCGCGTCGCCCTGGCGTGCGTGGAGGGCCTCGGCGCCCTCGCCGACCCCCGCGCCCGCGAGGTCCTCACCCGCGCCCAGTCCCACCCCCGCCTGGCGGTGGCCGCGACGGAGGCGCTGCGTCGACTGGAACCGGCGGACCGCGACCCGGCGGACCCGGACCCGCGGCCGGCAGACTAGGCGCTCAGCCGCGGAAGCCCAGCAGGCCGTGCAGGGTCGCCCCGCCCGCCGAGGGCGGGACCGCGCGCGTCACGGCGGCCGGCGTCGGTGCGGGCTGCGCGGGGCAGTTGGCGTCGGCGGCCTTGCCGGTGCGCAGGTACGCGGACAGCTTCTCGTCCAGGCACTTGTTGCCGCTCAGGGCGATCCCGTGGTTGCCGCCGCCCTGCTCGACCACCAGGGCCGCGCCCTTGAGCTTGCCCTTCATGCTGACCGCGCCCTCGTACGGGGTCGCCGCGTCCTCCGTCGCCTGGAACAGCAGGGCCTGGGGAAGCTCGGTGTTGGTCACGTCCGGGGCCTGCAGGGGTTCCGTCGGCCAGAACGCGCAGGGGGCGTTGTACCAGGCGTTGTTCCAGGTCATGAAGGGCGCCTTGGCGTGCGTGCGCCACATGTCGGCGCGCCACTGGTTCCAGTTCCGCGGCCAGGCCGAGTCCCGGCACTGCACCGCGGTGTAGACGCTGTAGCTGTTGCCCGCCGAGGGCTCCACCGCGCCGAACCGTTCGTACGCCGACACCAGCGGCTTGGGGTCCTTGTCCACCGCGTACGCGGAGAAGGCCTCGGCGAGGTGCGGCCAGTAGCCGTTGTAGTAGCCGCCCGGCATGAAGGTGTCCTCCAGTTCGGAGGGACCCACCTTGCCGCCCGCCGGCGCCGTGCGCAGCGCGTCGCGCATCTCGTACCAGCGTGCCTCGATCCGGGCCGGGTCGGTGCCGAGCCGGTACTTCTCGTCGTACCGGGCCACCCAGGCGAGGAAGGCCTTGTGGCGGGCGTCGAAGGCCTGGTCCTGGGCGAGGTTGTCCTCGTACCAGACGCCGGCCGGGTCCACGACGGAGTCCAGCACCAGCCGGTCCACCCGGTCCGGGTGCAGTCGGGCGTACACGGCGCCCAGGTAGGTCCCGTAGGAGTACCCGAAGTAGCTGAGCTTCGGTGCGCCGAGCGCCGTGCGCAGCACCTCCAGGTCGCGGGCGGCCGAGACGGTGCCGATGTACGGGAGCACGTCCGCGTGCCTGGTCTGGCAGGACTCGGCGAAGGCCTTGACCCGCTCCAGGTTGGCCTGCTCGGTCGCCCGGTCCAGGGGCACGGAGTCGGGACGCACAGGGGTGAAGTGCCCGCCGCCGCAGTCCAGGGCGGGCTCGCTCCGGCCCACGCCGCGCGGGTCGAAGCCGATCACGTCGAACGAGCCGGCCACGTCCTTGGGCAGCGCGGAGGCGATGTACCCGGCGAGGGCGCGCCCGCTGCCGCCGGGGCCGCCGGGGTTGACCAACAGGGGCCCCCGGGACGTCGCGGAGGTGTGCGGGACGCGGGTCAGCGCGAGGGCGATCTGTCGGCCGGCGGGCCGGTCGTGGTCGAGCGGGACCTTGAGGGAGGCGCATTGGAGCGTGGGATGACGGGGCGTCTTGCAGTCGGTCCAGCGCAGGGCCGGGGCCGTCGGGGCCGTGGCGGCCGCCGGGGCGGCGGTGACCGGGCTCGCGAGGGCGGCGGCCACGGTGGAGATCGACAGCAGGACGGCGGCGCGCTTCTTCATCGGGCCGCGCTTGGTCACGGGGTGCAGCATGGGGCCTCCCAGCCGAGGGTTCTGGGCGGAATCGTCCCGGAAACCAAGGCCGGAATGCGGGATTGGGCTGCCGATTGGTCCGATGTGATGAGCCTTCAGGGGCCGTCCGGGATCACAGGAGGGTGAGCTGGGTCGGACCGGCGTGCGCCGGCTCGGCCGGCCGTTCGGGCGTCGGGATCCGGCGGGACCCGCCCCTGCGGGAGGGGCCGATGCCGTACTCCGCCGCGAGTTCGTGGACGTGCCGGGTGATCCGGCGCTGGTACCAGGTGGGCGCGTACGACCCGCCCGCGTACAGCCGCTCGTAGCGGGGCACCAGCCGCGGGTGGTGCGTCCCCAGCCAGGCCGTGAACCACTCGCGGGCGCCCGGCCGCAGATGGAGCACGAGCGGTGTGACGGAGGTGGCGCCCGCCTCGGCGACGGCCCGGACGGTGTCGCGCAGTTGCTCCGGGGAGTCCCCGAGGAAGGGGATGACCGGGGCCATCAGCACCCCGCACTCGATGCCGGCGTCCGCGAGGGTCCGTACGACGTTCAGCCGGGCGGCGGGGGAGGGGGTGCCGGGTTCGACGGTGCGCCACAGCGCGGTGTCGGTGAATCCGACGGAGACGGAGATCCCGACCTCGGTGACCTCGGCGGCCGCGCGCAGCAGCGGCAGGTCGCGCAGGATCAGGGTCCCCTTGGTGAGGACGGAGAAGGGGTTGGCGTGCTCCCCCAGGGCCTCGATGATGCCCGGCATCAGTCGATAGCGGCCCTCGGCCCGTTGGTAGCAGTCGACGTTGGTGCCCATGGCGATGTGGGCGCCGGTCCAGCGGCGCGAGCCGAGTTCGCGGCGCAGCAGTTCGGGGGCGTTGGTCTTGACGACGATCTGCGAGTCGAAGCCGATGCCGGTGTCGAGGTCGAGGTAGCCGTGGGTCTTGCGCGCGAAGCAGTACACGCAGGCGTGGCTGCAGCCCCGGTAGGGGTTGACCGTCCATTCGAACGGCATGCGCGAGGCCCCCGGCACCCGGTTCACGATCGAGCGGGCGCGGACCTCGTGGAAGGTGATCCCGCGGAACTCGGGGGTGTCGAAGGTGCGGGTGACGACCGAGTCCGCCCCGAAGAGCGCGGCGGGTCCGGTGCCCGGGCGGTCCTCGGTCCCGGTGTCCTCGGTCAGATGGTTCCAGCGCATGGTGCGCCTCCCTTGGTGGCTCGGACCGAGAATAGAACAAACGTTCCCATGATCGTGCGGGCGGAATCCGGCCGACGGGCGGGACCGTGCCACCCGCCCCGGTCCACGTCCCGTCCGCCCCGGATTTGGGCCCCCGCCCCGGAGGTGGTTGTCTAGCCGCGACGAGCGGACACAACTGCTGGAGGAACAGCTATGGCGCAGGTCGAGGCCACCACGGAGCGGATCATCGCGGCCGACGCGGAGACCGTGTTCGACGCGCTGGCGGACTACTCGGTGACCCGGGGCAAGCTGCTCCCCGAGCACTACAGCGAGTACGAGGTGCGCGAGGGCGGCGACGGCGAGGGCACCCTGGTCCACTGGAAGCTCCAGGCGACCAGCAAGCGGGTGCGCGACTGCCTGCTGGAGGTCACCGAGCCCACCGACGGTCAGCTCGTGGAGAAGGACCGCAACTCCTCCATGGTCACCACCTGGACGGTGACCCCGGCCGGCGAGGGCAGCGCCAAGGTGGTCGTCGGCACCGTCTGGAACGGCGCGGGCGGCATCGGCGGCTTCTTCGAGCGCACCTTCGCCCCCAAGGGCCTCGCGCGCATCCACGACACCCTGCTCGCCAACCTGGCCGGCGAAGTCGAGGGCTGAGCAAGGCCGTTGCCCGCCGTCGGTGTCGGGCGGCTCACCGGTTCGGGTGGATTTCCGTCCGGGGGGTGAGCCGCCGGAACCCGGGGCGGGAGAGGCCCGGGCGGCGTGGGTCAGGCAGGATCCGCAGGAGACGGCCTAGGGTGAAGGATCCGCGGCCCGGCCCACCGGGGACGCGGCCCGACCCACCGGGGGACCCGATGAAGATCCTCGTCTCCGCCGACATGGAGGGCGCCACCGGCGTCACCTGGCCCGCCGACGTGCTGCCCGGCACCCCCCAGTGGGAGCGCTGCCGGTCGATGTTCACCTCCGACGTGAACGCCGCCGTGCTCGGTTTCTACGACGGCGGCGCCGACCGGGTCCTCGTCAACGAGGCCCACTGGACCATGCGGAACCTCCTCCTGGAGAAGCTCGACGCCCGCGCCGAGATGCTCACCGGCCGGCACAAGTCGCTCTCCATGGTCGAGGGGGTCCAGCACGGCGACGTGGACGGCATCGCCTTCGTCGGCTACCACACCGGGGCCGGCACGGAGGGCGTCCTCGCCCACACCTACCTCGCGAACTCGATCACCGGGGTCTGGGTCAACGGGGTGCGCGCCAGCGAGGGGCTGCTCAA
The DNA here is from genome assembly GCF_026627505.1 of Streptomyces sp. H27-H5. Lineage (GTDB taxonomy): Bacteria > Actinomycetota > Actinomycetes > Streptomycetales > Streptomycetaceae > Streptomyces. The sequence goes on from NZ_JAPNLK010000002.1 coordinate 145,462, forward strand.
CGCCCACGTCGTCGCCGAGTACGGAGTCCCGGTCATCCTCGTCACCGGCGACGACCTGACCTGTGTCGACGCCGCCGGCTACGCCCCGGACGCGGTGACCGTCGCCGTCAAGGACCACGTCTCGCGGTACGCGGCCGTCTGCCGCACGCCGGCCCGCACGGCCGCCGACATCCGGGCCGCCGCGACGGAGGCCGTCGCCCTCGCGGTCCGCCACGAGCCCGTGGTGGGCGGCCCGTTCACGGTGGAACTGGAGTTCGACGCCGAGCACCTGGGCCTGGCCGCCACCGTGGTACCCGGGGTCGAACGTTCGGGCGAGCGCAGGGTCGCGTACACCAACGAGACGATGTACGAGGGGATCCGGACCTTCAAGGCGGTCACGACGGTCGTCTCGGCGGCTGTGGAGGAGCAGTATGGCTGACATGCACGCAACGGAGACCCGCCCCCGTGAAGCCGTGGACCCCACGGCGCTCGACGAGGTGGTCGACTACACCTCCGGCCTCATCCGCATCGACACCACCAATCGCGGCGGTGGCGACTGCCGCGAGCGGCCGGCCGCCGAGTACGTCGCCGAACGGCTCGCCGGCGCGGGCCTGGAACCGGTCCTGCTCGAACGCACCCCGGGCCGCACCAACGTCGTGGCCCGGATCGAGGGCAGCGACCCCGGCGCCGACGCCCTCCTGGTCCACGGCCACCTCGACGTGGTGCCCGCCGAGGCCGCCGACTGGACCGTGCACCCCTTCTCCGGCGAGATCCGCGACGGCGTCGTCTGGGGCCGCGGCGCCGTCGACATGAAGAACATGGACGCGATGGTGCTGTCCGTCGTACGGGCCTGGGCGCGGGCGGGCGTGAAGCCGCGCCGCGACATCGTGATCGCGTACACCGCCGACGAGGAGGACAGCGCGATCGACGGATCGGGCTTCCTCGCCGACCACCACCCGGAGCTCTTCGAGGGCTGTACGGAGGGGCTGAGCGAGTCCGGCGCCTTCACCGTCCACCCCGCCCCCGGCCGGTCCCTCTACCCGATCGCCGCCGGCGAGCGGGGCACCGCGTGGCTGAAGCTGACCGCGCACGGCACCGCCGGGCACGGCTCCAAGCCCAACCGGGCCAATGCCGTCAGCCGGCTCGCCGCCGCCGTCACCAGGATCGGCGAGTACGAGTGGCCGGTACGCCTCACCGACACCGTGACCGCCTGCATCACCGAACTCGCCGCCCTGGAAGGCCTGTCGGTGGACCCGCGCGGCGAGGACCTCGACCTGACGGAGCTGCTCGCCGCGCTCGGCCCGGCCGCCGCCCTCGTGCAGGCCACCGTGCGACAGAGCGCCAACCCGACCATGCTCAGCGCCGGTTACAAGCTGAACGTGATCCCGGGCCAGGCCACCGCCTACGTGGACGGCCGCACCCTCCCCGGCGGGGAGGCCGAGTTCATCGCCACCCTCGACGCGCTCACCGGCCCCGACGTGCACTGGGAGTTCCACCACCGCGAGGTGGCGCTCGAAGCCCCCGTGGGCGGAAGGACGTTCGGGATCCTGCGCGAGGCCGTCGAGCACTTCGACCCCGAAGGACACGTGGTCCCGTTCTGCATGGCGGGCGGCACCGACGCCAAGCAGTTCTCCCGGCTCGGCATCACCGGCTACGGCTACTCCCCGCTCAAGCTGCCGCCCGGCTTCGACTACTGGTCCCTCTTCCACGGCGTGGACGAACGGGTCCCGGTCGACGCCCTGCACTTCGGCGTCCGCGTCCTCGACCGCGCCCTGCGCGCGCTGTGACGGGGACCCGGTGATGGCGCCCCTCACCCCGTCCCGGCCCTACGGCGGCTGGCCCTCGCCCATCGACGCCGCGCTCGCCGCCGCACTCGACGGGCGGCCCGAGTACGTGGGCACCATCGGCCCCGAGGTGTGGTGGACCGAGCCGAGGCCGGAGGAGGAGGGCCGCCGGACCCTCGTCCGGCGCCCCGCCGACGGCCGGCCCGAACGGTCCGTGCTGCCCGCGCCCTGGAACGTCCGCAGCAGGGTCACCGAGTACGGGGGACGCCCCTGGGCCGGCGTCGAACGGGATTCCGGCGGACCGCTGTTGGTCTTCGTCCACTTCGCCGACCAGAGGTTGTACGCGTACGAACCGGACGCGCCCGGCGCCCCGGCCCCCCGACCGCTCACCCCCGTGGGCACGGTCGGCGGCGGGCTGCGCTGGGCCGACCCGGTGCTGCGCGGCGACGAGGTCTGGTGCGTGCTGGAGGAGTTCACCGGACCCGCGCCGACCGACGTGCGGCGCGTCCTGGCCGCCGTACCCCTGGACGGCTCGGCCGCCGAGGACCGCGACGCCGTGCGCGAACTCACCGACGACCGGCACCGGTTCACCACCGGCCCCCGACTCTCCCCGGACGGGCGCACCGTGGCCCGACTCGTCTGGGACCACCCCCGGATGCCCTGGGACGGGACGGAGCTGCTGCTCGCCGAGGTCACCGGCGACGGTGCGATCGGCGCCCCCCGCACCGTGCTCGGCGGACCCGACGAGGCCGTGGCCCAGGTGGAGTGGGCCGCCGACGGGACGCTCCTCGCGGTGAGCGACCGGGGCGGCTGGTGGAACCCGTACCGGGTCGACCCGCACAGCGGCGAGGCCGTCAACCTGTGCCCCCGCGAAGAGGAGTTCGGCGGGCCGCTGTGGAAACCGGGACTGAGCTGGCTGGCCCCGCTCCCGGACGGGCTCGTCGCCGTCCTGCACGGCCAGGGCTCCTCGGTGCTCGGCGTACTCGACCCCGAGAGCGGCGACCTGGTGGACGCCGCCGGACCCTGGACGGCCTGGCAACCCACCCTGGCCGTCAGCGACTCCCGGGTCTTCGGGGTCGCCGCCAGCCCGCGCAGCGGCTACGAGGTCGTGGAACTCGACACCGCGACCGGCCACGCCCGGGTCATCGGCGCCCGGGCGGCCGACCCCGTCGACCCGTCCTACTACCCCGAGCCGCAGAGCCGGACCTTCACCGGCCCGGACGACCGCGAGATCCACGCCCACGTCTACCCGCCGCACCACCCGGACCGGCCGGCCCCCGCCGACGAACTGCCCCCGTACGTGGTGTGGGTGCACGGCGGTCCCACCGACCACGTACCGCCCGTACTGGACCTGCACATCGCCTACTTCACCTCGCGCGGCATCGGCGTCGTCGAGGTCAACTACGGCGGCTCCACCGGCTACGGCCGCGCCTACCGGGAGCGGCTGCGCGAGCAGTGGGGCGTGGTGGACGTGGAGGACTGCGCGGCCGTGGCCCGCGCCCTGGCCGCCGAGGGCACCGCCGACCCGGACCGGCTCGCGATCCGCGGCGGCAGCGCCGGCGGCTGGACCGCCGCGGCCTCCCTGGCCGCCACCGACCTGTACGCCTGCGCGGCGATCATCTACCCCGTGCTGGACCTGCGCGGCTTCGCGGCCGAGACGCACGACCTGGAATCCCGCTACATCGACGGCCTCGCCGGGCCGCCGGCAACCCTCGACCTGCTCAACCGCGAACGCTCCCCGGTGGCCCGCGCCGACCGGATCACCGCGCCCTTCGTCCTGCTCCAGGGCCTCGACGACCCGATCTGCCCGCCGGCCCAGGCCGAACGGCTCCTCGCCGCCCTGCGGGGTCGGGCCGTGCCGCACGCCTACGTGACCTTCGAGGGCGAGGGCCACGGCTTCCGCCGCGCGGACACCATGGTCCGCGCCCTGGAAGCGGAGCTGTCGCTCTACGCGCAGGTGTTCGGGATCGAGCGGACGGACGTGCCGCGGCTGCCACTGGAGCCGTGAGGGACCCGCCGCGGTCGCTCCTCTAGCCTGGACCGATGTCTCAAGTCACCTACCTCGACGAGGGGAACAGGGTCGGGATCAGGCCCTTCCGGCCGGCCGACGGGCCCGAGTTCGTCACCCGCGTCCACGAGAGCCGCGCACTGCACCACCCCTGGATGTTCCCGCCCGACACCATCGAGGCGTACGAACCCTGGGCGGCCCGCCTCGGCGACGGCGACAGCCGGGTCGGATTCCTCGTCTGCGAGCGCGCAGGCGGGGCCATCGCCGGATTCGTCAACGTCAACAACATCGTCCGCGGGGGCTTCCAGTGCGGAGCCCTCGGCTACGCCGCCTTCGCCCACGCCGCCGGCCGGGGACTCCTCGGCGAGGCCCTCGACCTGGTGATCCGACACGCCTTCGCACCCGCCGGCCAGGGCCTCGCACTGCACCGCCTGGAGGCGAACGTCCAGCCCGGCAACGCCGCCTCCCTCGCCCTCGTGCGCGGCCGCGGCTTCCGCATGGAGGGCCTCTCCCCGGACTTCCTGCACATCGACGGGGCCTGGCGCGATCACGAGCGCTGGGCCCTGACCGCCGAAATGTCTGGTCCCGGGGGTACGCGTCGCCCAGGATGAGGGCATGCGAACCATCGTGTTGCTCGACGCCCCCTCCAACCTGGGCCTGCGCCCGCCCGCGCCCGGCACCGTACCCGGGGTCTACAAGCTGGCGGGAGCCCTGCGCGAACAGGGGCTCCTCGCCCGGCTCGGCGCGCGCGAGGGCGGGGTCGTCGTCCCGCCGCGCTACGACCGGGGCGACTGGAAGGAGGGCGACGGGGTCTTCCACGCCGACGCCCTCGCCCGCTACACCCTCGCCCTCGCCGACCGCATCGAGGCGCACCTGCGGGACGGGGAGTTCCCCGTCGTGCTCGGCGGGGACTGCTCGATCCAACTCGGCGCCGCACTGGCCATGCGGCGCCTCGGCCGCTACGGACTGGCCGCCGTCGACGGCTCCGCGGACTTCCGCCACCCCGGGAACACCGCGGTCAACGGGCCCGTCGGCGCCGCCGGCGGCGAGGAGCTGGCCCTGTCCACCGGACGCGGCCAGGCCGACCTCGCCGACCTCGAAGGGCTCCGCCCGTACCTGCGCGACGAGGACGTGCGCCTCTTCGGCGTCCGCGATGGCGACGAGGACCTCCCGGAGCTGCGCGCCGCCGGGATCCAGGTCGCCACCGTCGGGGAGATCCGCGAACGCGGCGCCGGCCCCGTCGCCCGGGACGCCCTGGAGGGACTCCACCCGCCGGACACGGCCGGCTTCTGGGTGCACCTCGACGCCGACGTCCTGGACCCCAGCGTGATGCCGGCCGTCGACAGCCCCGACCCGGGCGGACTGATTCCCGACGAACTCGCCGAACTGCTCGGGGTGTTGGCCCGATCGCCGCGCTGCGTCGGCCTCAACGTCACGATCTACGACCCGGACCTGGACCCCGACGGGCGCGCGGGGGCCCTGCTCGCCGACCTGGTGGCGGGAGCGTTCGCCTGACACCGATCGCGTCACCCGCAGGCCAGGGCTTTGCGTAATCCTGACCGGTGGTGATCCGCGGAACCCCTGTGCACCGACCCCCGTGGCGTGTTCCATTCCTTCATGGCCACCACCGTCCGACGCGCCGTACTGACCCTCCCCGGAGCCCCGTTGGGCCCCGAGAACCCACTGCCCGCCCTGCGCGCGCCCGACGGGGTGCACGAACTGGACGAGCGGTCGCGCCGGGGACTGCCCCGCGACATGGCACGGCAGATCGGCTACGAGCCGCTGCGCTCGCTGCTTCCCGTCCGGATCCGCGACGGCTACGGACGGGAGCGGGCGCAACGCGAGTACGAGGCGATCGTCATCGAGAACGCGCACCTGCGCGTCACCGTGCTGCCCGGGCTCGGCGGCCGGATCCACTCCCTCGTCCACCTGCCGACGGGACGCGAACTCCTCTACCGCAACCCGGTGTTCCAACCCGCCAACTTCGCCCTCAACGGCGCCTGGTTCTCCGGTGGCGTCGAATGGAACATCGGCGCCACCGGGCACGGCGCCCTCGCCTGCGCCCCGCTGCACGCCGCGCTCGTCCCCGGGCCCGACGGCGCCGCGATGCTGCGGCTGTGGGAATGGGAACGGCTGCGCGAGACCCCGTTCCAGGTGGACCTGTGGCTGCCCGAGGACTCGGAGTTCCTGTACGTCGGCGTCCGCGTGCGCAACCCGCACGAGCGACCCGCGCCCCTCTACTGGTGGTCCAACATCGCCGTCCCCGAGGACGCCGGCACCCGTGTCCTCGCCCCGGCGGACGAGGCCTGGCACTTCGGGTACGAACGCGAGCTGCGCCGTGTCCCCGTACCGGAGTGGGAGGGCGTCGACCGCACGTACCCGCTGCGCGGCACGTACCCGGCCGACTACTTCTACGAGGTCCAGGACACGGACCGCCCCTGGATCGCCTCGCTCGACGCCGACGGGCGCGGGCTCGTCCAGAGTTCGACCGGACGGTTGCGCGGACGCAAGCTCTTCACGTGGGGCGCGGGCACCGGCGGCCGGCGCTGGCAGGAGTGGCTGACGGAACCGGGCACGGTCGGCTACGCCGAGATCCAGGCCGGCCTGGCCCGCACCCAACTCGAACACGTACGCCTCGACGCCGGCGCGGAGTTCAGCTGGCTGGAGGCGTACGGAGCCCTGTCGGCGGACGCCTCGACGGTGCACGGCAACGACTGGGACGCCGCCCGCGCCGCGGCCGGTACGGCCCTGGAGACGGCGCTGCCCCGGCAGCGGCTGGACGCGGCGTACGAGGCGTGGCGGGGCTGCGCCGACACCGAACCGGGCGAGCGGCTCGCGACGGGCTCCGGCTGGGGCGCACTGGAGGTGCTGCGCTCGGGCTTCAAGCTGCCCGGCACCCCCTTCGAGGAATCGACCCTCGGGGAGGAGCAGGCCCCCTGGCTGGAGTTGTGGCGCTCCGGGGCGTTCCCCCGGCCCAAACGGGCCGCCCCGCCCGGCCCCAGTCTGGTCGCCCCGCACTGGCGGGACATGCTGGAGACCGCGCCTGCCGACCCGCTGACCGAGTACCACCTGGGCGTGGCCCAGTGGCATGCCGGTGACATCGCCCAGGCCGTGCGCAGTTGGGAGCGCGGGCTCGCGCCGGCGCCGTCGCGGTGGCCGCTGCTGAGGTGCCTGGCGGAGGCCGACGCGCTGGCCGGCCACCTCGACCGGGCTGCCGACCGCTACACGGAGGCGTTCGCGAGCCTGGCCGACGAGAGCGGAGGAGACGCCGGTTGGCCGGCCGCCGAGTCCGCGCTCGGGCGGGAGGCGATGACCGCCCTGCTGGCGGCCGGCCAACCGGCCCGGGCCCGCGCGGTGTGGGACCGACTGCGGCCGGCGCAGCGCGAGGAGGGCCGCTTCCGGCTCCTCGCGGCGCGGCTCCTCGCGGCGGAGGGCCATGTGGCCGCGGCCCGCCGCGTCTTCGAGGAGGGCCTCGAACTGGCCGACCTCCGGGAAGGGGAGGAGACCCTGACCGAGGTGTGGGCCACGCTCACCGACCGCCCGCTGCCACCCGCGTACGACTTCCGCATGCGCCCGCCGAAACCGTCCCCGTGAACCGCCGGTCGCGCGCGGAGACGGTGCGGGCGGCGAGGGAAGAGCCGGCCTGGGCCGCAGGCTGCGCGGGCGGGGCCGGCCGGCAGAGCGCGGTGGACAGGACGCGGCCGATGGCCTCGTCCGCGCCCCTGGTCTTGGTGAGGTCGACGTTCACCGCGAGGGTGATCCGCCGCCGTCCGTCGGCCGAGGCGAAGCTGAAGGTGTTGTAGCCGGGCACGCTGCCGCTGTGTCCCCGGACCGGCCCTTGGGCCGTGCCGCAGACGGTGGTGTTCGCCTCCAGGCCGAGGCCGTACGAGCGTCCGGCGCGATCGGTGGCCCGCACGTCCCGCATCTCGCCCAGCAGTCGGGGCGGAAGCAACCGGCCTTCGGACAAGGCCTGTTGGAAGCGGTTGAGGTCGGCCGTGGTGGAGATCACGTTGCCCGGTCCCCAGAAGGCGCCGGCACTGAACCCGGTCAGGTCGGTGGGGGCGGCGCCGGGGCCGTCGAGCCACTCGTAGCCGTTCAGGTGCCGCCCGGGCAGGTCCGGGCCGGACGGCACCAGGGTGTCGGTCAGACGCAGCGGGCGCACGATGCGCCGCTCGATCTCCCGTCCGAGCGGGTGGCCGCCGGCGCGCTCGATGAGCAGGCCCAGGACGACGTAGTTGGTGTTGGAGTACTGCCAATGGCCCGGGGCGCCCGGATCGAACGCCCACGGCTCCCGCAGGGCCATCGCGACCAGCTCGTGCGGCGTGTACGCGCTGTGCTGGAGGGCTCTGATCGGGTCGGGCTGTCGTCGCAGCACGTCCGTGTAGTTCGGTATGCCGCTGGTGTGGCCCAACAGTTGGCGCACCGTGACCTGGGCGCCGTCGGCCCCGGCGGGGATCAGCCCGGGAAGGTGGCGGCCGATGGGGTCGTCCAGTCGTATCCGGCCTTCCGCGACCAGTTGCAGGACCACCGTGGCGACGAAGGTCTTGGTGACACTGCCCGCCCGGAACCGGTCGTCCGCCCGCGCCGGCCGGCCCGACAGGTCGGCGACACCGCTCGCCCCGCGCCACACGCGTCCGTCCTGGCGCACCTCGGCCACCGCACCGGGTACCCCCTGGGCGATCACCGCGTCCAAGGCGCGGCGTAAGGCCGCACCGTCGAGGTCGCCGGCGGCCGCGGCGGCCGGACCCGGGGCGGGGTCGGTGGGCGCGGCCACGGCCGGCGCGATGACAGAGCCGACCAGGCCCAGGGCGAGAAGGAGAGCGGCGGTGGTGGTGAGGCGGCGCATGAGCGGGGACTGCCCTTCGTCGGTTGCGGGTGAGGTGCCGCCTCAACGTAGGCCGACAGTGGGGGAGTCGACCTCGTGATCAGGGAGGAGGCCGCCGCGCCCCTCCCTTACGGGTCATGCCCGACCGGCGCGTCAGGCGCGGGCCAGGATCTCGCCGTGCAGGACGGAGAACCAGGCGTCGGGCGCGGCGCCCCACGCGTGCCAGGCCTCCGCGATCCCGGACAGTTCGGCCGGTGTCGCGTGGCCGCCGTCCGCGGCGATCGACGCGTACGCCGAGGCCGTCGTACGGTCCGCCCACAGGGAGGACCACCACGCGACCTCCTCCGGGGTGGCGTAACACCACGCGCCGGCCGAGGCCGCCACCTCGGTGAAGCCGGCCTCCCGCGCCCATGACAGCAGGCGCCGCCCGGCGTCCGGTTCGCCGCCGTTCACCCGCGCGACCGCTCGGTACAGGCTCAGCCACTCGTCCAGGCCCGGCGTCCGCGGGAACCAGGTCATCGCCGCGTAGTCGGCGTCCCGGGCCGCGACGATGCCGCCCGGCCGGCACACCCGCCGCATCTCGCCCAGGGCGCGCACCGGGTCACCGACGTGCTGGAGCACCTGGTGGGCGTGGACCACGTCGAAGGAGTCGTCGGGGAAGTCCAGCGCGTGGACGTCCGCCGTGGCGAACTCGACCGATCCGGCCAGTCCGCGCTCCGCGACGTGGGCCCGGGCCTGGTCCAGCACGTCCGGCGCCGCGTCGACGGCCGTCACCCGCCCGCCGGGGGACACCAGGGCCGCCAGGTCCGCCGTGATGGTGCCCGGACCGCACCCCACGTCCAGGACCGACAGCCCCGGTCGCAGCTCGCCGATCAGGTAGGCCGCCGAGTTCTCGGCGGTGCGCCAACGGTGCGACCGCAGCACCGACTCGTGGTGGCCGTGCGTGTAGACGGCGGTCTCCTTCATGGCGTTCATGGCGGTGACTCCTCCTCGTCGAGTGCGTCTCTGGGAAGCGCTGTGATCACCGTAGCCGTTCGCTCGGCATCTGAGATGTGCGTCTCGGCATGTGGACATGCCTCCTGTGGGGCAAGGGAATCGTCGGGCAGGGGGGCGTCCCGGCCAGGGAGTCCGGTGCGCGGGCGGGGGTGTGGCCGCGGGTGCGACCCCGGTGTGGGGGTTGACGGGCGAAACCGGGCGAATAACCGTATAAAGGTCATGGTCGGTCGGCGGTGTGGACGGGAAGGACAGCGGGGATGGCGGGGACGGCGGGGTGGCAGCGCACGACGGCGGAGGGACGCGGCCCCGTCCGGTACGTGCCGCCCGCACCCCCGCCCGGTCTGCCTGTCCTCCCCGAGCTGACCGCCGTGATCGCCGCGGCCGCGGACCGCTCCGCACCCGAGCCGCCGGGCGGCGCCCCGTCCGTGCGCGAGGCCGCCTGCCGGCACTGGGCCCGACGCGGCCTGCCCACCGCACCGGAGAACGTGGCCGCCGGGCCCGGCGCGGCGTCGCTGCTGCTCGCACTGCTCGGCGCGTACGGCGGCGACGTGATGCTCCCCCGCCCCTGTCCCGCCTGGTGGACCCCACAGGTCCGGCTGCTGGGACGGCGGGCGTTCCACGTGCCGACCCCGGCCGAATGCGGGGGCGTACCCGACCCCTACGCCCTGCTGGAGACGGTACGGAGGGTCCGCGCCGAGGGCGGCGACCCGCGCGTCCTGCTGCTCTCCGTCGCCGACGACCCGACCGCGACCGTGCCGCCGCCCGAGATGCTGCGCGAGGCCTGCGAGGCCGCCGAGGAGGCGGGCCTGTTCGTCGTCAGCGACGAGAGCTGGCGCGACACCGTCCACCGGCCGCACGACACGCTCGTCCTCAGCCCCGCCGAGATGCTCCCCGAACAGGCCGCCGTCCTCGTCGACCTGTCGGGGGCGCTGTTGCCCGCCGGCTGGCCCGCCGCCGTGATCCGCTTCCCCGCCACCCCCCGCGGCACCTGGCTGCGGGCCCGCACCCTCGACGTGCTGACCGCCACCGGCGCCTTGGTCGCGGGGCCGGTCGCCGGCGCCGCCGCGCACGCGCTCGACGAGCCCGACGCCGTCGCCGCCCGCAGTTGCGCGGCGGCCGCCCTGCACGGCGCCGTGGCCGCCGCCGCGCACCGGGAGGTCCTCGCCGTCGGGGCGCTCGCCCGCCCCCCGCAGGCCGGCCGGCACCTGTACGCCGACCTGACCCCGCTGCGGGCCGGACTGGCCCGACACGGCGTGGGCGACGCGATGGAACTGGAGGACTGGTTGGGCGGCCGGTTGGGCTCGCCGACGCCCGGCGGGCAGCGGTTCGCGGACGAACCCGTCGGGCTGCGCGTCCGGTTGTCGACGGGCCCGCTGCTCGGAGCCACCCCGGGCGAACGGCTGGCCGCCCTCACGGCCCCCGACCCCCTGGCACTGCCGCACGTACGGGACGCACTGGACCGGCTGCGGTCCGTGCTGGCCGGGCTGGCCGAGTGAACGCCCGCCGGCGAACGGAGACTCCTCGATGACGGACCGGACGGACGCCGGGGCGGCCGGGGGAGCCGGGGGAGCGGCGGGGGCGGGCGCGACCCGGCGGACACCGCTGCGCCCCGATCTCACCGATCTCACCGATCTCACCGATCGCCCCGCTCCCGTCGGCCCGGCCGCCCCCGCCGGGCCGCCCGCGCCCCGGCCGCTCTACGAGGTACGTCGATGGCCGCGGTCGTTCGCGCACCGGCTGACCACCCCCCTGCCCGGCGTCCGCGCACTCGCCCGACTGGCCCGTGAGGGAGCCTTGCGGCCCGGCCCGGAAGGGCTGCGCGGCATCCCCGACCTGCCCTGCGCCCCCGCCCCCGTGCCCGCGGCCCGGCCCGGGACGGTGTCCGTCACCTGGGTCGGCCACGCCGGCTGGGTCCTGCGGACCGGCGGCCTGACCGTGCTCACCGACCCGGTCTGGTCCCGGCGGATCCTGGGCACCCCCGCCCGGCTGACCCCCGTCGGCGTGCGCTGGGAGGACCTGCCGCCCGTCGACGCGGTGGTGATCAGCCACAACCACTACGACCACCTCGACGCCCCCACCCTCAGAAGGCTGCCCCGCCACACGGCCTGCTTCGTCCCGGCCGGCCTCGGGCGCTGGTTCCGCCGCCGCGGCTTCGAGCGGGTCACGGAACTCGACTGGTGGGAGTGCGCCGAACTGGGCGGCGTCCGCTTCGAGTTCGTCCCCGCGCACCACTGGTCGAAGCGGTCGCCGCTCGACAGCTGCCACACCCTGTGGGGCGGGTGGATCCTCACCGACACGGAGCACGGCAAGAAGGTCTACTTCGCCGGGGACACCGGCTACGGGCACTGGTTCGCGGAGATCGGCCGCCGCCACCCCGGGATGGACCTGGCCCTGTTGCCGATCGGCGCGTACGCCCCCAGATGGTGGCTCCGCGACGTGCACACCGACCCGGAGGAGGCGGTGCGCGCCTGCCTCGACCTCGGCGCCCGTCGGATGGCGCCGATGCACTGGGCCACCTTCGTCCTGTCCGCCGAGCCGGTCATGGAGCCGCTGCACCGGGTGCGCGCGGCCTGGGAGCGGGCCGGACTGGACCGCGCACTGCTGTGGGACCTGCCGATCGGCGCCTCCCGCACCTTCTGACGACGCTTCGGGGACCCGGCGCGGTGCGCCCGGCCCGCGCTCTCACGCCGCACCGCGTCGGACACGACGCCAGAGCACCGGCGCCGCGCTGATCAGCAGGGTCAGGCCCACGGCGAGGGCCACGCCCTTCCAGGGTTCCGAGAAGAGCGAGCCGCCCAGGATCCCGATCAGGCCGTAGGTCGCCGCCCACGCCAGGCACGCCGGGGCGTCGCCGCGAGCGAAGCGGCGCAGGGGCATCTCCGCCAGCAGACACGCCAACATGACCGGGATGCGCCCCGCCGGCACCAGCCGCGAGACGACCAGCACCAGCACGCCGTGCTCGTCGAGCTTCGTCTGAGCCTGTTCCAGCCGCTCCGGGGTGGCCCGTCCCCGCAGGCGCTCCAACCATCGCGAACCGCCCCGCGAGTGCACCCCGCGCCGCCCGAGCCAGTACAGCGCGAGGTCCCCGACGAACGCCGCGAACGCCGAGACGGCGAACACGAGCAGCAGTCCGAACGGCAGGGTGTCCTGGTGGAAGGCCACCACCGAGGCCGAACTCACCAACGCCCCCGTCGGGATCACCGGCAGCAGCGCGCCGAGCGCCACGAGGAGGAAAAGCGCCGGGTACCCGACCGCCTGCCGGGTGCCGTCCGGCGGGACCTGGCCGACCGCCGCGGCGAGGAGGTCGCGCCAGGTCACGGAAGCAGCACCCGCTCACCGTGGTCGGGCACCCGTACCGTCACCTTCGGCGCGAGCCGCCCCGCGAACCGGGCGAACTCCTCGCCCGGCGCGTGGAACTCGTGCGGCCGCACCGCGTCCATGCCGATGGGCCAGTACGTCCCGTAGTGCACCGGCACCGCCGCCGCCGGCGCGAGGTCCGCCAGCGCCCGCGCCGCCCGGCCCGCGTCCAGGTGCCCCGCCCCCAGGTACGGACCCCAGCCGCCGACCGGGAGCAGTGCCACGTCCACCGGCCCGACCTCGTCGGCCATCGTGTCGAACAGCCCGGTGTCCCCGGCGAAGTACGTCCGTGCCGCGCCCTCGATCACGTACCCGAGCGCCGGAGCGAGCCGCGGTCCGTACGGCAGCCGCCGTCCGTCGTGCCGCGCGCTGACCGCCCGGACCCGTACACCGTCCCGTACGGGGACCACGTCGCCCGGCGCCACCTCCGTGACGGCCAGGTCCCGGGACGTCGCCACCCGCGCCAGCCCCGGCACGGCCCGACGGGCACCCCGGGGCACCAACAGCCGGGTCCCCGGCGCGAGCCGGGCCAGCGAGGGCAGGTGCAGATGATCGGAGTGCAGGTGCGAGACCACCGCCACGTCCGCCTCGGCCGCGTGCGGCGGCGGCACCGCCCCGCGCCGTCGCCGCAGATGCGCGAACCGCCGGGCGAACAGCGGGTCCGTCAGGAACCGGAGCCCGGAGTCCTCCACCGTGCACGTGGCATGCCCCCACCAGGTGATCTCCACCGGCACCGGTGCTCCCTCCCTCGATCGGTCCTGTCGACCTTAGATCCTGTCCCGTCGCACCGCGCGCAATCGGAACCCGGCAGCCCTCTCCTCGACGGTCGAGGATCGGAGTAGGGTCGGGCGCCATGGATGAGTTGCGCGTGGCCGCGATCGCCGGCATGGCCCCGCTGGAGGAACTCGACGTCGACCCCTTCGCCGTGGACACCCGCAGCCAGCACGCCATGTGCGCCCGCTGGGCCGCGGACCGCGGCTACGTCGTCGCACGGCACCTGCTGGTCTACGGCCTGCGCCACGACCACTGCGGACTGTGGTCCGACGTCGACGCGGGACGGGTCGACCTGTTCGTCGCCGCCAACCACCGGGTGCTGGCCCGGGCGCTGCGTTCCGTCGAGGACTTCACCGCCGAGTGCGAGCGGCGCGGGATCCGGCTGGAGACCGCCGAGCTGGAGGAGCCGACGTACACCTCCGCGATGAAGGCGGAAGTGCACCGCCGGCTGTCCATGCCGACCGCGGGCTACGACGGTACGTAACACGACCTGACCGGCGGCTTCCGTACGTTCGTGCGCCACCCGTGTCACCCGGCCGCGTTCGCGGCGCTGTGCGACGCTGGCAGTGAACCACGAACGGGGGTAAGGAGTGTGGCGCGGACGGTGGCGCAGGGCGGGCGGCGCACTGGTGAGGGTGATCCTCGTGTGGGCGGTGTCCACGCTCACCATGCTCGCCCTGGCCGGGATCCTGCCGGACTTCCGGCTCCAGTCCGACGACGGTGACAGCGTCACCCGCATCGCGCTGACGGCCGCCTGGGGCGCCGGCGCCTTCGGGCTGTTGAGCGCGCTGGTGTGGCCGCTGCTCGTCCGGGCGCTGCTGCTGGTGCCGGCCCTGCTGCTGGGGCTGCTCGTCTTCTTCCTCAACGGCTCGCTGCTGCTGATCGCGCTCAACCTGATCCCCGACGGACGCGGCGAGGTGGCGCCCGAGACCGCCGTGGTCGTCGCCGCGGTGATGTCCGCCGTGGCGTCCGCCACGTCCACGGCCCTGGCCGTCCGCGACGACGAGGCGTACCGCCGCCGGCTCTACCGGCTCGCCGACCGGCGCCGGCGCAGGCAGCTGCGCTCGGGCGCCCCCGGCGCGGGCGAGGCGCCCCCCGGGCTGGTCTTCCTCCAGCTCGACGGGGTCGGGTACGAGGTGCTGCGCCGGGCCGCGGGAGCCGGGGCGATGCCCACCGTCGGCGACTGGCTGGAGCGCAGCCACCGCGTCATGTCCTGGCGCACGGACTGGTCCAGCCAGACGGGCGCCAGCCAGCTCGGCATCCTGCACGGCTCGAACTTCGACGTGCCCGCCTTCCGCTGGTACGAGAAGGACACCGGCGAGATCGTGGTGTGCAACCGGCCCACCAGCGCCGCCGAACTCCAGCGCCGCGCCATCGAGCGGACCGGCGACGGGGGACTGCTCACCCTGGACGGGGCCAGCCGCGGCAACCTGTTCAGCGGCGGCGCCGACCAGCTCGCCCTGGTGCTGTCGGTGTCCGCGCGGCGCGGCCGGGCCAACCGCTCCCGGGCGGGCTACTTCGCGTACTTCTCCGACCCGGCCAACGCCGTCCGCACCGCCCTCTCCTTCGTCGCCGAGGTGGGCCGGGAGATCGGCCAGTCGACCCGCGCCCGGATCCGGCACGAGGCGCCGCGCGTGGGCCGCGGCGGGCTCTACCCGATGATCCGGGCCTTCGCCACCGTCGTGGAGCGGGACGTGGTCGTCGCGGCGGTGATCGGGGACATGCTCGCCGGTCGTGCCTGCGTCTACGCGGACCTCGTGGCCTACGACGAGGTCGCGCACCACTCCGGCCCGCACGGCCGGGACACCGACCGGGTGCTCTCCCGCCTCGACCGGAGCCTCGCGCTGATCGCCCGGGTCGCCGAGCACGCCCCCCGCGCCTACCGGATCGTGCTGCTCTCGGACCACGGACAGAGCCCGGGGGAGACCTTCCTGGGCCGCTACGGCCTCACCCTCAAGGACCTCGTCCGGGCGGGGTGCGGGCTCCCGGTCTCCCGCCGGGCCGGCGGCACCCGCAGCGGCGCCGAGGCGCGCGCGGCGGTCCGCGCGGCCCTGCACCGGCCGGTGGAGGAGGGCGAGGAGGCCGACCCGGCGGGCGGCTCCGACCCGGTGGTGCTGGCGTCCGGGAACCTCGGGCTGGTCTCCTTCCCGGACCTGCCCGGGCGGGCCGACCGGGCGTGGATCGAGCGGACCCACCCGGCGCTGCTGGCCACGCTGGCCAACCATCCGGGGGTCGGGTTCCTGCTGGTCGACGGGGAGGTGCTGGGCGCCGGCGGCGCGGTGGCCCGGCTGGACGAGCCGGGGGCGGCGGAGCGGCTGCTGGCGGACTTCGGGCCGGGCGCGGCCGAAGCCGTCCGCCGGACCGACTCGTTCCCGCACGTGGCGGACATCATGGTCAACTCGGCGTTCGACCCGGCCGACGGGACCGTGCACGCCTTCGAGGAGCAGATCGGCTCGCACGGCGGCCTGGGCGGCGAGCAGGGGCATCCGTTCCTGATGTGGCCCACCGAACTGTCGGACCCGGGGGCCGCGCCGGTGGGCGCCGAGGCGGTGCACGGGGTGCTGCGCCGCTGGCTCCGCGAGGCGGACGGCCCGCAGGTCCCGCTGGGCACCCCGTCCGCGGCCGCCGCACCGCAGGATCACCGGCCGAAGCCCGGCGTTGGCGGAACCCTTCCTTCCGTGGAGGTGTCCGTACAGGACGAAACCCGCTGATTTGGTGCGTCCTTGGCGGTGCCCGACGATGTGTCGACCTGTCCAGCATGTGAAACACCAGAGGCGCACCACCCGTGAGCACCACCTCCCTCCCCGCCCCCGTCCCCACCGACGAACAGGCGAGCCCGCACGCCCGCCGCTTCGGCCTGCCGATCGCGACCTGCCTGGTCATGGGCAACATCATCGGAGGCGGGATCTTCCTCCTCCCCGCCGCGGTGGCCCCCTTCGGCACGATCAGCCTCGTCGCCTTCGCCGTGCTCACCGTCGGCGCGATCGCCCTCGCGCTCGTCTTCGGCCGGCTCGCCGAACGCAACCCGCAGACCGGTGGCCCGTACGTCTACGCCCGCGCGGCCTTCGGGGACTTCGCCGGCTTCCTCGCGGCCTGGAGCTACTGGATCACCACCTGGGTCTCCAACGCGGCCCTCGCGGTCGCCGCCGTCGGCTACCTCACGGTGCTCTTCCCCGCCGTGGGCGAGCACACGTGGTCCATGTGCCTGGGCGCACTCGCCGTCCAGTGGCTGCCCGCGCTCGCCAACCTCGCGGGCACCCGCTACGTGGGAGCCGTCCAACTGGTCTCCACCGTACTGAAGTTCGCCCCGCTGCTGCTGGTGGCCGTCGGCGGGCTGTTCTTCTTCGACCCGGCCAACCTCGGCCCCTTCCAAGCCACCGACCAGAGCGCCGTCGGCGCGATCTCCGCCGCCGCCGCGATCCTGCTCTTCAGCTACCTCGGGGTCGAGTCGGCCGCCGTCAGCGCCGGCGAGGTCCGCGACCCGGCCCGCAACGTCGGCCGCGCCACCATCCTCGGCACCACCGGCGCCGCCACCGTTTACCTGCTCGGCACCCTGTCCGTCTTCGGCCTCGTCGCGCACGCCACGCTCGTCACCTCCGAGGCCCCGTTCAGCGACGCCGTCGACGCCATGTTCGGCGGAACCTGGGGCGGCACCCTCGTCGCCTGCGCCGCGGTGATCTCGATGGTCGGCGCCCTCAACGGCTGGACCCTGCTCAGCGCGCAGACCCCGTACGCCGCGGCCAAGGACGGGCTCTTCCCGAAGGTCTTCGAGACCAAGAGGCGCGGGGTCCCGATCGTCGGGGTCCTCGTCACCGTCGTCCTGGCCTCGGCCCTGACCGTCTACAACTACACCGCCGGCACCGAGGGCGTCTTCGAGATCCTGGTGCTGGTCACCACCTTCACGGCGACCGTCCCGTACCTGCTCTCCAGCGCCGCCCAGATCTACTTCCTGGTCTCCGGGCAGTCCGCGCGCGTCCACCGCGGCCGGCTGGTCCGTGACACCGTCCTGGCCTGCGCGGCCTTCGCCTTCTCGATGTGGCTCGTGGCCGGCTCCGGGTACGCGGCCGTGTACCAGGGCGTGCTGTTCCTCTTCGTGGGCGTGGTCGTCTACGCCGTGATGTCCGCCCGCAGGCACCGCGCCACGGCCGCCTGACCGGCGGGCGGCCCCGCGCGGGCCCGCCCACGCCCCGCGAACGCCACGGGGGCCCGGGGCGGTCTCACGACCGCTCCGAGCCCCCGTGTCCGCTTCTAGTCGAGGTAGTCGCGCAGCACCTGCGAACGCGACGGGTGACGCAGCTTCGACATCGTCTTCGACTCGATCTGACGGATGCGCTCACGAGTGACCCCGTACACGCGGCCGATCTCGTCCAGGGTCTTCGGCTGGCCGTCGTTGAGGCCGTACCGCATGGAGACCACGCCCGCCTCACGCTCGGAGAGCGTCCCCAGGATCGACTGCAGCTGCTCCTGGAGGAAGGTGAAGGACACCGCGTCCGCCGGCACGACCGCCTCGGAGTCCTCGATGAGGTCACCGAACTCGCTGTCTCCCTCCTCACCCAGGGGGGTGTGCAGGGAGATCGGCTCGCGGCCGTACTTCTGGACCTCGATGACCTTCTCGGGGGTCATGTCGAGTTCCTTGCCCAGCTCCTCCGGAGTGGGCTCCCGGCCGAGGTCCTGGAGCATCTGCCGCTGGACACGGGCCAGCTTGTTGATGATCTCGACCATGTGGACGGGGATGCGGATGGTGCGCGACTGGTCGGCCATGGCACGCGTGATCGCCTGCCGGATCCACCAGGTCGCGTACGTGGAGAACTTGAAGCCCTTGGTGTAGTCGAACTTCTCCACCGCGCGGATCAGACCGACGTTGCCCTCCTGGATCAGGTCCAGGAAGAGCATGCCGCGGCCCGTGTAGCGCTTGGCGAGGGAGACCACGAGACGGAGGTTGGCCTCCAGCAGGTGGTTCTTGGCCCGGCGACCGTCCTCGACGAGGATCTCCAGCTCACGCTTGAACGTGGGCTTGTGGTCCTCCTCCTCTTCGAGCTTGTACTCGGAGAAGAGACCCGCCTCGATGCGCTTGGCGAGCTCGACCTCCTGCTCGGCGTTGAGCAGCGGCACCTTGCCGATCAGCTTGAGGTAGTCCTTGACGGGGTCGGCGGTGGCACCGGCGACCATGACGGTCTGCGCCGGGGCGTCGTCCTCGTCGTCGTCGGACAGCACGAAGCCCTGGGTCCCGCCGACCTTCGGAGTCTCCTCCTCGGCCTCGTCGGCCAGGTCCTCGGCCGCCCAGTCCACGCCCCCGGCCGCCGGGGTCTCGCCCTCGTCGCCGTCCTTGGCGCCCTTCTTCGTGGCGGCGGTCTTCTTGGTGGCCGTCGCCTTCTTCGCGGCGGTCTTCTTGACCGTCCGCTTCTTCGGCTCGGCGGCGGCCTCGGCCGCCACCTCCTCCTCGGTCCCGGAGGCCGACGGTGCGGATATCGCCGCGGCGGTGGCGGGGACCGCCGTCTTGCGCGCGCCGATGGGGCGCGGCGCGGCGGCCTTCTTGGTCACGGTGCGGGACGGGGCGGCGGCAGCCTTGCGCGGCTTCTTCGCAGCGGCCTTGGTGGCGGGGGCGGCGCTGACGTGGAGGGCGACACCCTCCTCGTCCAGGACCTGGTTCAGGCTGCGCAGGACCCGCTTCCACTGGTCCACCGGGATGCGGCCGGCCTCGAAGGCCTGGCGCACGTCATCACCGTTGATGTGACCCTGCTCGCGGCCGCGCTCGACGAGCGCGACGAGGGCCTCCGATTCGGCGATCTCCGGAGGGAACGTACGGGACGGGCTGAGCGACACAAGGAGCCTCTCGTTGCGAACAGATAGGGGTGAGCGGGACATCATCGCGCGACTTCGGGAAACAGACCCGAGGGGGGTCTGTATTCCGGGACCGCGCGAGGACACCTGTCGGTTCATCGCATGCCCGAGTCGATTCGTTACGCGCTGAATTGAGTGACCTGCGCCACGCTGTGGCGACGCAACCGATCCGACGTGGATCCGTCCGCCCTCCCGCGCCCTCCCGCTCAGCCCGTTTTGCGGGCCTCGACGAGGAAGCGGGCGGTGTGCGCGACGAACGGGCCTTCGCGTTCGATCCGTTCGTGGAGCTCGTGCAACCGGTCCCGGTAGTGCCCGACCGTGAAGCCCGGCACCATCCAGATCACCTTCCGTAGAAAGTAGATCACGGCTCCGATGTCGTTGAACTCCGTCCGCAGTCGCTCCGAGCACAGATCGACGATTTCCAGGCCCGCCTTCCGGGCGTCGGCGACCGCGTCGTCGGGGTGCCGGCCGCGCCTGACCTCCTCCGGCTGCGGGCCCAGGAAGTACTCCACCAGCTCGAAGACGCTGGCCGGACCGACCTGCTGCGAGAAGTACGTGCCGCCCGGCGTCAGCACGCGGGCGATCTCGTCCCACCACACGGTCACCGGGTGCCGGCTGCTGACCAGCTCGAAGGCCTCGTCCCCGAAGGGCAGCGGCGGCTCGTCGGAGTCGGCGACCACCACCGCGCCCAGCGGGTGCAGGAGCCGGGTCGCCTTGGCGACGTTCGGCGGCCAGGACTCGGTCGCCACCGTCAGCGGCGGCAGGGCACCGGCCCCGGCGAGCACCTCGCCGCCACCGGTCTGGACGTCGAGGACGGAGGAGACCCGGGAGAGACGTTCGCCGAGGAGCTTCTGGTAGCCCCAGGACGGGCGCTGTTCGGTGGCGCGGCCGTCGAGCCAGGAGAAGTCCCAGCCGTCCACGGAAACGGACTCCGCCTCGGCGACAAGATGGTCGAAAGTACGCGTCATCCCCCGATCGTCGCAGGCCGGGAGCCGGTCCTCCACCGGGTATCGCCGGCCCGCCGCGCGCGGGCGTCGACTAGAGTGGGCGCCGGGCCGTGACTGGCGTTCGGGTGGATCACCACCGGGGAGCGGCCCGGCGTACCGGTGGGTACGTCGCTGCCGCGCGCCTGGGCGAACCGCGATTCCGCAGCGACGCTCAGGAGACCCCATGACGACTGCCCAGACCGCTCAGACCGCCCGGCTCATGGACGGCACCGCCGTCGCCCGCCGCATCTCGGAGCAGACCGCCGCCCACGCCGCGAAGATCACCGAGCGCACCGGCACCGCCCCCTGTCTGGCGACCGTGCTGGTCGGCGAGGACCCCGCGTCCGTGACCTACGTACGGATGAAGCAGAACCGTTGCGCCAAGGCCGGGATCACCTCGCGCCACGTCGAGCTCCCCGCCGAGACCACCACCGCGGAACTGGTTGCCGCCCTCACCGCGCTCTCCGCGGACCCGGAGATCAGCGGCATCCTGCTCCAGCACCCGGTGCCGCACCACATCGACGAGCGGGCCGCCTTCGAGGCCATCGCCCCCGGCAAGGACGTCGACGGTGTGACGATGCACTCCTTCGCCGCCATGGGCTTCGGCCTGCCGGGCTTCGTCTCCTGCACCCCCGGCGGCATCATGCGCCTCCTGGAGGAGTACGACGTGGACCTGACCGGCAAGCACGCCGTGGTCGTCGGCCGCAGCGCGATCCTGGGCAAGCCCGCCGGGATGCTGCTGCTGGAGCGCAACGCCACGGTCACCTACTGTCACTCCCGCACCGTGGACCTGCCCTCGATCGTGCGCCAGGCCGACGTGCTGGTCGCCGCCGTCGGCAAGGCCGAGTTCATCCGCGGCGAGGACATCAAGCCGGGCGCCGTCGTCCTGGACGCCGGCTACAACGCGGGCAACGTCGGCGACGTCCACTTCGAGTCGGCCGCCGCCCGGGCCTCCCTGATCACCCCGGTGCCCGGCGGCGTCGGCCCGATGACCATCGCCGTGCTCCTGGAGCAGACCGTGCGGGCCGCCGCCGCGCAGGCCGGGCTCGACCTCGCGGAGCTCTGACCCCGGCTCCCGCCCGATCCCGTACGACGAACGCCCCGGCCCGCCCCGGTCCGGGGCGTCCCGTTTCCCCGGTGAGCGGCCGCTCCGAGACAGGTGTGCCCGCTTGAGGCGAAGGACCTGTCCGTACCGGCGGGCACCGCGACGGTCCGGGCGCGTCCCGGGCAGGGCCCTTACCCCCGGGGTAATCGACCCGGTCCCGGCCCGGCGGCACAGTGGGGGCATCGGGTTCCGGGGTCGCGCACTCGGCTCCGGGACCCGGTGCCCCACCACCCCGCGCGTCCGCTCCTCGACGGAGGTTGATCCGCCATGTCCGCAACCCTGCTCGGCAGCATCGCCCGCACCACCGGGCCCCAGGTCGTCCTGCGCCGGTCCCTCGCGCTCGACGCACTGGTCACCACCGGCAACGGGCTCGCCTACCTGGCCTTCTCCGAGCCGCTCGGCCGGCTCCTCGGCGTCGGCCCGACGACCCTGCTCGTCCTCGGCGCGCTCCTCGCCCTGTACGGGGCGGGCGTCGGATGGCTGGCCTCCCGCCGCCGGCCGCCGGTGCTCCCCGTCCGCCTCGTCATCGAGACCAACTGCCTCTGGGTGGCGCTGAGCCTGGCCGCCGCACTCCTCTGGTTCACCCCGACCGTCGCCGGCGCGGTGTGGATCCCGGCGCAGGCGCTCGTCGTCGCCGGGTTCGCGCTCGTCCAGTGGCTCGCGCTGCGCGGCACGCTCTCACGGGACCAGTGAGCGCAGGTACTTCACGGTCGCCGGGTCGGCCGGCAGCAGGGTCTCGATGGCCAGCTCGGCGACGGTCACGTCCATCGGCGTGTTGAAGGTGGAGATGGACGACACGAAGGACAGCGTCTGCCCGTCGTGTTCGATCCGCAGCGGCAGCGCGATGTTCGCGACCGCCTCCCGCGGCTCGCCGTGATCGGCCCGCTCCGTCACGGGGTAGGCCGCCACCTCCTCGTACAGCGCGCGCAGCGGCTCCGAGCGCGACAGGGCGATCTGCCGCTCCATCTGCTCCAACAGGTGACCGCGCCACTCCCGCAGATTGAGGATCCGCGCGGCCAGGCCCTGCGGATGCAGGGTCAGCCGCATCGCGTTCAGCGGCGGCGCGAGCAGGTGCTCGGGCACGCCGTCCAGCAGCAGCGCGATGCCCCGGTTCGCGGCGATCACCTGGTACGTGGCGTCCACGACCAGCGCCGGATACGGCTCGTAGCCCGCCAGCAGCCGCTCCAGGGAATCCCGCAGAACGTCCATCGACGGGTCGTCGAGCGGGGTGTGCGGGTAGCGGGGCGCGTAGCCGGCCGCCAGCAACAGGGCGTTGCGCTCCCGTACCGGGACGTCCAGGTGCTCCGCGAGCCGCAGCACCATCTCCTCGCTCGGCCGGGAACGGCCGGTCTCCACGAAGCTGATGTGCCGCGACGAGGAGTCGGCGCGGCCCGCCAGCTCCAACTGACTGATCCCGCGCCGCTCCCGCCAGGTGCGCAGCATCGCGCCCACACTCACCGTCGTCATGCCCCGACGGTAGCCCAGGGAGCCCGGCCCGCCGCGTGGGGCCGGGGCGCCGCGGCGACGACGCGGACGCGCCGGCACGGACCGCCGCGCGAGACCTTCCCGCGGGCCCTCGCTGTGGGAACCTTGACCCCACGTCAGGCGATGGTGCCGACCGAGTCGTGAAGGAGTGTGCGGATGTCGGGCGAGCCGCTTTCCCAGAAGGAGATCGAGGACCGGTTGCGGGAACTCCCGGGCTGGGCCTTCGAGGACGACCGGATCCTGCGCACCTACCGGCTGGGCAGCCACTTCGCGGCGAGCGCCCTCGTCGCCCACATCGCTTCGGTGCAGGACGAGTTGAACCACCACTCGGACCTCACCCTGGGCTACGACACGGTCCGCGTGTCGGTGAACACGCACAGCGCGGGCGACGCCGTGACCGAGACCGACTTCGCCCTCGCCGAGCGACTGGAGGCCCTGGCGCCCGCCCACGGAGCGAACTGATGCCGATACCGCGTTCCCTGCTCGACTACGACGCCGAGGCCGAGGCCTACGACGCCACCCGGGGCGGCGTCCCGCGCGCCGAGGCCGCGGCGGCGGCGGTCCTCGACCTCGTCCCGGCCCCCGCGCGCACCCTGCTCGACCTGGGCTGCGGCACGGGCATCGTCACCGCCCGGCTGCGGCGCCCCGGACTGCGGGTGTTGGGCGCGGACGCCTCGTACGGGATGGCGGCGATGGCGGCGCGGCGCGGGGTCCCGGTGGTGATCGCCTCCGGGACCGGGCTGCCCGTGCGGCCTCGCTCGTTGGACGCCGTGAGCGCGGTGTGGCTCCTGCACCTGCTGCGGGAGCCCGGGGTGGTGCCGCGCCTGATCGCGGAGGTGGGGCGGACTCTGCGGCCGGGCGGGGTGTTCGTCACCACCGTGGACAAGGACGCGGCCCACGACGTCGGCGGCGACATCGACGAGGTGCTCGCACCGCACCTCACGTCGACCCCGGCGGACGCCTCGGCGCAGGTGACGGCGTACGCCGCGCAGGCGGGTCTGCGGCCGTGCGGGGAGGCCCTGTTCACGGGCTTCGGCCAGGGCGTCACCCCGCGCGGCGCGGCCGAGGCGCTGCGCGCGGGACGGTACGCCTCCCGCGTCGCGCCCCGGGGCGCCACCGTCGCGGAGGTCGCGACCCGGCTGGAGGCGCTGCCCGACGGGGACGTCCCGCGCGCGGCCCCGACGTACCGCCTGGTGGCCTTCGTGCGCGACTGACGGCGGATCGGCGACGGGCCGGCTGCGGATCGGCGGCGAGGAGCGGGTCAGGCGGGTTCCAGGCGCCACCACTGGGACGGCGAGTCGGTGTCCTCGCACTGGCGGGCCTGTCCCTCCTCGTCGGCCTCCAGCGGGAGCCCGCTGATGACGGCGATCAGGGAGACCACGCCGGGATCGTCCAGGTGCTCCTCGACGATCCACTCCTGGGCGCCGAACGCGTTGGCCTTCCACACCTGGACCCGGGTCCCGCTGTCCACGGACGCGTTCGCGACGTCCAGCCGCTTGCCGTTGTGCACGCTCACCAGATGGAAGATCCCACCACCGCCGTACACCGGCGAGATCTCCCACTGCCGTGCGGACGCGGGCGCGGGCGGGCCGTCCGGCCCCACCCGCACCCGGTTCCCGCCCTCCACCTGGAGCAGCAGACCGCTGCCCACGTTGCGGAGTCGGCAGACCCCGTCAGGAACGTTCACCCGCACACCCTCGGATCGCTCACATGTCGAAGACGGCCGGGTCGGGCCCGAGCCGCCGGCCCGCCGTGCCGGCGCCCAGGGCGTCCAGCGCGGCGATGTCGTCGGCGTCCAGTTCGAAGCCGAAGACATCCAGATTCTCGCGGATGCGCGCGGGGGTCACGGACTTGGGGATCACCACGTTGCCGAGCTGGAGGTGCCAGCGCAGCACCACCTGCGCGGCGGTGCGGCCGTGCTTGGCGGCGATCGCGGCGACGGCGGGAAGCGTGAGCAGCTCCTTGCCCTGGCCGAGCGGGGACCAGGCCTCGGTGGCGATCCCGAGGTCGGCGTGCAGGGCGCGCAGCGCGGTCTGCGGGAAGAGCGGGTGCAGCTCGATCTGGTTGACGGCCGGGACCAGGTCGCTCACGGTCCGGATCCGCTCCAGGTCCTCGGGGCGGAAGTTCGACACGCCGACCGCCTTGGCGCGGCCGCTCGCGGCGATCTCCTCGAAGGTCTTCCAGGTGGTGAGGACGTCGTCCCGCATCGGGCGCGGCCAGTGGATCAGGTACAGGTCGACGTGGTCGAGGCCCAGGCGGGAGAGCGATTCGTCGAAGGCGCGCAGCACCTCGTCCCGGCCCCAGACGCGGTCCGGGCCGTTCCACAGCTTGGTGGTGACGAAGAGCTCCTCGCGCGGCACCCCGGCGCCCGCGATGGCCCGGCCGGTGCCCTCCTCGTTGCCGTAGATCGCCGCCGTGTCGATGCTGCGGTAGCCCGCCTCCAGGGCGGTGGTGACGGCCTGTTCCGCCTCGTCGTCCGGGACCTGCCAGACGCCGTAGCCGAGCTGGGGCATGAGGGTGCCGTTGTTGAGCTTGATGCCGGGGACCTGGTTCACGTCGGGTCGTCCTCGTCGTCGGGTACGGGTGCTGATGCGGGCACGGCGGTGCGCGCCGTGGCCTGCGAGGGGCCATAACCGGCCACTCGCGGCCCACATTCCCGCCAAATGGGTGGTTATTCAGGAGGCGCCCAGATAGGCCTCCCGCACCCGCGGGTCCGCCCGCACCTCGGCCGCCGTCCCCTGGGCGAGCACGGCCCCGAGGTCCAGTACGACGACCCGCGCGCAGAGCTCCATCACGAAGGCCACGTTGTGCTCGACCAGCAGCACCGCGCACCCCTCCTCCTCGGCGAGCCGCCGGACGACCGCCGCGAGCCGCTCCCGCTCGGGCGCCGACAGACCCGACGCGGGCTCGTCCAACAGCAGTACCCTCGGCCGGTCGGCCGCCGCGCGGGCCAGCTCCACCATCCGGGCCCGACCCGCGGGCAGCCCGCCCGCGTACACGTCCCCCAGCTCGCCGATCCCGCAGTCCTCCAGCACCCGCGCGGCCCGCTCGCGGCGCTCCCGCCCCCGGCGCCGGCGGGCCGGCGCGGCGACCAGGTCCGCGACCGGCCCGCCCCCGCCACCGCGCCACTCCTGGGCGACGAGCACGTTGTCGGCCACGCTGAGCTGCCCGAACAACTGCTGCCGCTGGAAGGTCCGGCGCACCCCGTGCCGGGCCCGCCAGACCGGGGAGCGGCGGGTCACGTCCACCCCGTCGAGCAGCATCCGCCCCCGATCGGGGCGGCGGATCCCGGACAGCACGTCGAACAGCGTCGTCTTGCCGGCTCCGTTCGGGCCGATCAGACCGCACACCTCCCCGGCCCGGACCCCGAGGTCCACCCCGGTCAGCGCCTTGACCCCGCCGAAGCGCACACAGACCCCGACCGCCTCCAACACGTACGGCGCCGTCATCGGACCATCCCCAGATAGGCCTCGGTCAGCCGGTCGGTCTCCACCTCGGCGCGCGGGCCGCACCAGGACACCCGCCCCTGGGACAGGTAGGCGACCGTGTCCGCGATCCCGAGGATCTCGGCCGCCTTCTCCTCCACCAACAGCAGCGCGGTCCCGGCGGCCCGGAGCTCGACGAGCAGCTCGTACACCTCGTCCACCACGCGCGGCGCGAGTCCCAGCGAGGGCTCGTCGGCGATCAACACCCGCGGTGGGCGCTGCAACAGCGGAGCCAGCGCCAGCAACTGCTGCTCCCCGCCCGACAACGCGCCGGCGGGCACCCGGCGCCGCTCCCGCAGCCGGGGGAACCGCCCGAACACGGCGTCCCGCTCGGCCGGGTCCCGCAGGTGGAGCGCCAGGTTCTCCTCGACGTCGAGCGAGGGGAAGATCCCCCGACCCTCGGGAGCCAGCAGCACGCCGCCCCGCGAACGGCGCACGGCCCCCTCCCGCGTCACGTCCCGCCCGGTCACGAGGACCCGGCCGTCACCGGCGGGCAGCAGGCCCGCGGCGACCCGGCACGCGGTGCTCTTCCCGGCCCCGTTGGGCCCGAGCAGGGCGAGGATCTCGCCCCGCCGCACCACGAGGTCCACGCCGTGCAACACCTCCCCGCCGTCGTACCCGGCCCGCACCCCCCGCAGCTCCAGCGCGACGGCGTGCCCCGCCCGTTCGGCCCCGTCGGCGTTCGAGGCGCGGTCCGGGGCCTGAGTCCCCGAAGCGGCCCGGGGCACGGGCACCACCCCGGCACCCGTCCCGGCTTCGGCTTCGGCGGTGCGTCCCGTACCGGTCGGGCCGGCGGCGCGCCGTCTGGCCAGCCGTACGGGCAGGGCGGCGCAGTAGCCGTCCGGGTCGTTGGCCAGCGCCAGACCCGCCAACCCGAACAGGATCACCGGCAGGTGCGCCGAGGTCGTCACGTAGTGCGCCATCACCTGCGGGGCGACCGCGAACACCAGCCCCGCCACCACCGCGTACTGCGGCCGCCGCACCCCCGCCGCCACCACCACGGCCAGCCACACCAACCCGGTCATCGCCGTGAAGTCCGTGGCCGTGATCCGGGTGTTGTACGAGGCGTACATGACACCCCCGAACCCCGCGAGCCCGGCCGACAGCGTGAACAGCAGCAGCTTGGTCCGCAGCACGGACACCCCGGAGGCCATCGCCGCCGCCGGGGCCGACCGCACGGCCAGCATCGCCCGACCCGAGGGGGAGTCGCGCAGCGCGCCCAGTGCGGCGGCCACGACGGCGACGAGCACCACCAGGGTCACCCCCATCGCCCGGTCGTCGGACAGGTCCACCGGGCCGACGACCGGCCGCGGGATCGACCAGCCGGAGTCCCCGTTGCGCAACCACCGCAACTGGAACAGCACCTGGTCGGCGAGGAACGCCAACGCCAGCGTCGCCAGGGCCAGGGACCGTCCCCCCAGCCGCAGCGCCGGCAGCGCGACCAGGGCGCCCAGGACGGCGGCCGCGCACGTGCCCACCGCCAACGCCGCCACGAACGGCCACCCCCGGCTCATCAACAGCCCGGCCACCAGGGCCGCCCCCGTCACGAACGTGGCCTGCGCCAACGACACCATCGCGCCGAGTCCGGTGACCACGGTGAAGGACATGAACACCAGGGCGATGGCCAACCCCTGGGCGAGGAGTCCGCTCCAGAACGGGGTCGTCACGGTGTAGAAGGCCACGCACAGCAGGCCCGCGCCCGCCGCCCACACCCCCCACCGCCGCAGCCAGGAGGCCCCGGCCAGATGGTCCACCGGCGGGGCGTCCGCGGCGATCGTTCCCGCGGTCCGCGCCCGCCGGGTCAGCACCAGCAGCCCGCCGAACAGGATCAGGAACGGCACGGCCGTCCGGAACCCGGTGATCCCCTCGGCGAAGGAGGCGTGGCCCGCGACCAGGTTCTGCAACACCCCCAGCCCCAGCCCGCCCGCGAACGCCAGGGGGACCGACGCGAACCGTCCGATCACGGCGGCCGTCGCCGACACGAACAGGAACAGGGTGAAGTCGTGCGCGGACAGGCCCAGGAGCGGGGTCGCCAGCACCCCGGCGAGCCCCGCCAGCCCGGAGGCGATCATCCAGGCGACCGAGGACAGCCGGTCGGCGCTGATCCCGCGCAGTTCGGTCAGCGAACGGTTGTCGACGGCGGCCCGCAGCGTCAGCCCCAGCCGGGTGTGTCGCATCAGCACCCACAGGGCCACCGCCACCACGGCCGTCACCACCCACGTGATCAGCTGATCGGAGTCGATGCCGACGCCCTCGGCGAGTTGCCAGGACCGCGCGGGGCTCGGCCCCACCCCGGGGAGCCCGAACTGGTTCTCGGCGGCCTTCACCGGCGCCCCGGCGTCGCCGAGCAGTTCCACCGCCCACAGTCCGGCCGCGGGCAGCGCCACCAGCAGCCCGATGGTCGCCACGATCTGCGCGGTCTCCCCGACCCGGGCGAGCCGCCGGAACATCAGCCGGTCCAGCCCCCACCCGATGCCGGGTGCCACGCCGAGCACCACCAGGAGCGCCGCGGGGACGGCCGGCCAGCCCAGCCCGGAGTGCAACTCGTAGAAGGTGAGGGCGCACAGGTAGGCGGTGGCCCCGTGCGCGAAGTTGAAGAGCCCGGACGCCGAGTAGGACAGCACCAGCCCGGTGGCCAGCAGCGCGTACAGGGCGCCGGAGACCAGGCCGCTCAGTACGAAGACGAGCAGATCACCCATGCCGCGGGCCTACTTGAAGGGGATGGGCTCGTGGCACGCGAACGGGACGGCGACCTCGTACGCGCCGTCCTTCAGCCGGACGAGCGCCCCGCAGCCGAAGCTGTCCTTCTGTCCCTTGGGCTCCGCCCGGTCGCCGACCAGCGTGCCGGTGTCGGAGAAGGTCCGCGCGGCGCTCTGGAAGGTCTCCGCGGTCAGGTTCCTGCCGGCCTTGCCCGCGATGGAGAGGAACAGGTCCGCGGACATGTACCCGGTCATCATGTGCAGGTTCAGCGGCACATTCTGCCCGCCGGCCGCCACCTTGATGTCGGCCTTGAACCGGGCCATCGCCGGGTTCTGCGACTCGAACGGCTCGAACTGCAGGAGCACGTACACCCCGTCGAGGGCCTGCCGGGTGGCGTCCTTGGCGAGCAGCCCCGGGTCGTAGTCGGTCGGGTCGGTGAGCACCCCCCGGTAGCCGGCGCGCTTGAGCGCGGTGAACAGCCCGATGTTGTTGGGGGTCTGCATGACGGAGACGACGGCGTCGGGGGCCTTGCCCCCGTTGCTCGTCAGCATCTCCTTCACGTACGCCGACCAGTCGCTCGGCACGGCGGTGCCGGGCACCGAGGCCTTCGCGTAGGACACCGTGAACCCGGCGCCGGCGAAGCCCTGGCGGAAGGTGGCCACGCCGAACTTCCCGGCGTCGCTGTCATTGGCGACGATCGCCACCGACTTGCCGGCCGCTCCGCCGAGGATCCGGGCGATGCCCTCGGGCCAGGTCTGGTTGATGGTGCCGCCGGGGGTGGGGACCAGGCAGCCGTTGAACCCGTAGATGTACTCCGGTCCGCAGAAGGACGGGAGGGTGCCCCAGCCGAAGGTGGGCACCTTCTCCCGCTGGAGGAAGTCCGCGCCGGAGAAGGTCACCGAACTCATCGGGGAGACCGCGAAGACCTTGTCCTGCTGGACGAGCTTGCGGGCGGCCGCCGTGTTCTTGCCGGGGTCCTGACCGTCGTCCTCGGCGCCGATGTAGTCGATCGTGCGCCCGTTGACACCGCCCTCCGCGTTGGCGCGCAGGTAGCGGGCCTTCGCGCCGAGGTCGGTGTCCTTCTTGCTGTACCCACTGGCGCTGGTCATCGACACGATGCCGCCGACCCTGATGGAGTCGGCGGTGACCCCGCGCGTGGTGCCCGGCGCGTCCCCGGGCCTGCCCGGCGAGGTGCCGTTGGTGGAGGCGGAGTTGCAGGCGGTGAGGAGCGCGAGGGCCGCCGCCGCGGCGGCGAGGGCGTGGATGGGTCGCAGCATGTGTGGAATCCCCTCCGGTCGGAATCCCCGCATTCTGTGCGTGAGCTGACGCACCGTCAATATCGCTGACCAAGAGGAATGACGGATCGTCAGATCGTGCTCGCCGGAGCCGACCCGGCCCGTCAGCCCTGGTACAGGTCCGCCACCTCCGTCGCGTAGGCCTGTTCGATCGCCCGCCGCTTCAACTTCAACGACGGCGTCAACAGCCCGCGTTCCTCGGTGAACTGCTCGGCCAGCACCCGGAACGTACGGATCGCCTCCGCCTGGGACACCAGGGTGTTGGCGGCCACCACCGCTCGGCGCACCTCCGCCGACAGTTCCGGGTCGTGTATCACCCGAGCCGCCGCCTGCTGGGGCAGCCCCCGCATCGACAGCCAGTGCGCGACCCCCTCCATGTCCAGGGTCACCAGCGCCGCGATGTAGGGCCGGTCGTTGCCGACCAGGACGCACTGCGACACCAGGGGATGCGAGCGCACCCGCTCCTCCAGCGCCGTCGGGGAGACGCTCTTCCCGTTCGACGTCACCAGGATCTCCTTCTTGCGCCCGGTGATGGTCAGGTACCCGTCCGCGTCGAGCCGCCCCAGGTCCCCGGTCGCCAACCAGCCCCCGTGCAGCACCTCCTCCGTGCCGCGCGGATCGTTGAGGTATCCGGAGAACACGTGCCCCCCGTGCAGCCAGACCTCCCCGTCGTCCGCGATGTGCACCGAACCGCCCGGGATGGGCGGGCCCACCGTGCCGTACTTCGTCGCCCCCGGCGGATTCGCCGTGGCGGCGGCGGAGGACTCCGTCAGCCCGTACCCCTCGTACACCGTGATCCCGGCGCCGTCGAAGAACAGCCCCAGCCGGCGCGACATCGCCGACCCGCCCGACATCGCGTGCCGCACCCGCCCGCCCATCGCCTCGCGGACCTTGCCGTACACCAGCTTCTCGAAGACCTGGTGCTCCAGGCGCAGCGCGGCCGACGGGCCCGGTCCGCTGCCGAACGCCTTCTGTTCACGGGCCTCGGCGTACCGCACCGCCGTTTCCACCGCCCGGTCGAAGGGGCCCGTACGCCCCTCCGCCTCCGCCTTGCGGCGGGCCGCCGCGAACACCTTCTCGAAGACGTACGGCACCCCCAGCACGAAGGTCGGCCGGAACGCGGCCAGGTCCGGCAGCAGTTCGGCCGCCGCCAACACCGGCTGGTGACCGAGCTTCACCCGGGCCCGGACGGCGGCCACCTCCACCATCCGGCCGAAGACGTGCGCGAGGGGCAGGAACAGCAGCGTCGAGGGCTGCTCACCCGGGCCGGCGCGGAAGACCGACTCCCAGCGGTCGACCATGGTGTCCGCCTCGAACATGAAATTGGCGTGCGTCAACACACAGCCCTTGGGGCGACCCGTGGTCCCCGAGGTGTAGATGACCGTGGCGGTCGCGTCGGGCGTCACCGCGCGGCGATGGCGGTGCACCACGTCATCCGCGACCCCGCGCCCGCCCTCGACCAGCTCCGCCACCGCACCCGAGTCGAGCTGCCAGAGCCTGCGCAGGTCGGGGAGGCGTTCGACGACGGAGCCCACCGTCATGGCCTGGTCCTCGTTCTCCACGACACAGCCGGTGCACGCGGAGTCGTTCAGGATCCAGTGCACCTGCTCGGCCGACGAACTCGGGTAGACCGGCACCGGCTGGGCGCCGATCGCCCACAGCGCGAAGTCGAACAGCGTCCACTCGTACCGGGTCCGGGACATCACGCCCACCCGATCCCCGAACCGGACGCCCTGGGCCAACAACCCCTTCGCGAGCGCCAGCACCTCCTCGGCCAGCTCCCCGGAGGTGACGTCCCGCCAGACCCCCTCCGTCTTGCGACCGAGCACCACCCGGTCCGGATCCTGCCGGGCATGGTCGAAGACGACATCGGCCAGACCGCCGACCGGTGCGTCGGTGACCACGGGTGGGACGGTGAATTCACGCAAGGGCCCGCTCCTCTCCGCGCAGTTTCGCTCCGCACGGCGCCGGTGACGGTACCCCACGCCGGGGCCCGACGGGAGGTGGTCCGAACAACCGGTGCGAAGCCATCACCACTGGTCAGCGCCGTGGGCGCGAGGCCCGTGGAGATCGACGGGAGATCGATGGCCGATCGATGGGTGATCGACGGAGGAACGGGTTCGGATCTCCACGACATCTGCGCGAGCCCCGCACCGCGACCGCCCGGCCCCGACCCGTGTCCGCGGGGCCCCCGACTCGTGTCCGCGTTGCTCCCGACCCGTGTCCGCGGGGCCCCCGGCCGGTGCCCGCGGGGGTCAGGCCGGCCGGCTCAGTCGGTCGCCGCCCGAGAGGATCGCGGCCGCCAGCGCCTCCGCGGCCGGCGTCGACCGGTGCCCCTGGAGCAACGCGAACTCCACCGGCCCCAGTTCCGGCAGGCCGCCCACCCGGACCAGACCCGGCGGGATCAGCCCGCGGGTGTGCGCCATCACGCCGAGCCCCGCCCGGGCCGCCGCGATCAGTCCGCTCAGGCTGCCGCTCGTACAAGCGATCCGCCAGGCCCGACCGTCCCGCTCCAGGACCTCCAGGGCCCGCGCGCGGGTGATCCCCGGAGGCGGGAAGACGATCAGCGGGACAGGACGCTCGGGATCCACCCGCAGTCCCTCCGCCCCGATCCACACCATCCGGTCCCGCCACACCAGCCGACCCCGCTCGTCCCCCCGGCCGCGCCGCTTGGCCAGCACGAGGTCGAGGCGCCCCGCGTCCAGCCGCTCGTGCAAGGTGCCCGACAGCTCGACCGAGAGTTCCAGGTCCACCTCGGGGTGCTCGTGCCGGAACCCCTCCAGCACCTCCGGCAGCCGGGTCAGCACGAAGTCCTCCGACGCCCCGAACCGCAGCCGCCCCCGCAACCGGGTCCCGGTGAAGAAGGCCGCCGCCCGCTCGTGCGCCTCCAGGATCGTGCGGGCGAAGCCCAGCAGCGCCTCACCGTCCTCCGTCAGCTCCACGCTGTGCGTGTCCCGGGCGAAGAGCGGCCGGCCGGTGGCGTCCTCCAGCCGCCGCACGTGCTGGCTGACCGTGGACTGCCGTACGCCGAGCCGCCCCGCGGCCTGCGTGAAGCTGAGCGTCTGGGCCACCGTGAGGAACGTGCGCAACTGGACCGGGTCGTACATGCCGTTCATGGCTCCACGTTATCGCTGTACGTGATGACAGTCAGTTCGGTGTGCGGGTTTCGCGATGACCGCCCGTGCCCGACGATGAAAGACAGCCCGCCATCCCCGCGGCGAGCGCCCCGACGCCCACCCCGAGACCCGCCGAGCCCCGAAGCGGTCACGGCCCCGAGAGCGAATGAGCACCGCGACCATGCGACGCCCCCACCTCCCCTCCCGGCTGCCCCTGGACCCGTACGTCCTGGCCCTGCTGGGCACCGTCGGCCTCGCCGCCCTGCTGCCCGCCCGCGGTCAGGCCGCCGGCGTCGCGCAGGGCGCCACCACCGCGGCCGTGGCCCTGCTCTTCTTCCTCTACGGGGCCCGGCTCTCCACCCGCGAGGCCTTCGACGGGCTGCGCCACTGGCGGCTCCACCTGACCGTGCTCGCCTGCACCTTCGTGCTCTTCCCGCTGCTCGGCCTGGCCGCCCGCGCGCTCGTCCCGAGCGTCCTGACACCCCCGCTCCACAGCGGCCTGCTCTTCCTCTGCCTGGTTCCCTCCACCATCCAGTCCTCCATCGCCTTCACCTCGCTCGCCCGCGGCAACGTGCCCGCCGCGATCTGCGCCGGATCCTTCTCCAGCCTCGCCGGCATCTTCCTGACCCCCCTGCTCGCCGCCGCGCTGCTGGGCAACAGCGCGGGCGGCTTCTCCCTCGACTCCCTGCGGAAGATCGCCCTGCAACTCCTGCTGCCCTTCGTCCTCGGACAACTGATGCGGCCCCGGCTGGGCGGTTTCCTCCTGCGCAACAAGAAGGTGCTGGGTCGCGTGGACCGGGGCTCGATCCTGCTCGTCGTCTACACGGCGTTCGGCGCGGGCATGGTCGCCGGCATCTGGCACCAGGTCAGCGTCCTGCGGCTGGGCGCCCTGATGGCGGTGGAGGCCGTGCTCCTCGCGGTGATGCTCCTGGTCACCTGGTACGGGGCGAAGCGCCTCGGATTCGGCCGGGAGGACCGGATCGCCATCCAGTTCGCCGGGTCGAAGAAGAGCCTCGCCGCCGGACTCCCCATGGCCGGCGTGCTGTTCGGTGCCCACGCGAGCCTCGCCGTGCTCCCGCTCATGCTGTTCCACCAGATGCAGTTGATGGTCTGCGCGGTGCTGGCCCGCCAGCGCGCCCGTGACGTCGACCCCGAACTCCCCGCCAAGCGTGTGGCGGAGGTCTCCCGGCAGGCCCGACACCCCGCGCCGCGGGCCCGGTAACGTGCGGCGGTGACCTGGATACGCCCGCTCGCCGCCCACGCCGAACGCCCCTGCACCCTGGTGGTCTGCCGGGGCTGCTGCTGCGGGGACCCCCGCAAGAACCCCGGCTCCGACCACGCGGGCCAACTGGCCCGGCTGCGCGAGGCCGCCGCCGCCTCCGGGGGCCGGCTCGCCGTCCGTACCAGCGACTGCCTCGGCCCCTGCGCCCAGGCCAACGTCATCGTGGTCCAGCCCACGAGCGAGGCCCGCCGCAAGGGCGCCCGCGCCGCCTGGTTCGGCTGGGCCCTGGACGACACCGCGACCGACGAGATCATCGCGTGGGCCGAGGCCGGCGGCCCCGGCGCGACCCCGATCCCGGCGACGCTCGACCTGCACCGCATCGACCCCCCGGAACCGAAGCCGGCCCCGAACCGACGCGGCCGCCGGGGACGTTGACGGGCGGCCGACGGCGGGCACGTCGACCGGCGCAGACGTCGACCGGCGGGGACGTCGACGACGGGGGATGCGCGGCGGGGGATCCGCGTCCGCCCGCCACGGGCGACGTGCGCTACAGGCTCACGCGCTGTTCGCCCGCGTAGATGTTCATGTCCGGCCCGCGCAGGAAGCCCACCAGGGTCAGCCCCGTCTCCACCGCGAGGTCCACCGCCAGCGAGGACGGCGCCGAGACCGCCGCGAGGACCGGTATCCCCGCCATCACCGCCTTCTGCGCCAGCTCGAACGAGGCCCGCCCCGACACCAGCAGCACCGAGCCGGTCAGCGGCAACCGACCGGCCTGCAACGCCCGACCGACGATCTTGTCCACGGCGTTGTGCCGCCCCACGTCCTCCCGCAGGTCCAGCAGCTCGCCCCCCGCCGAGAACAGGCCCGCCGCGTGGAGCCCTCCCGTGCGGTCGAAGACCTTCTGGGCCGCGCGCAGCCGGTCCGGCAGCAGGGACAGCAGGTCCGCGCTCACCCGGACCGGGTCGGCCTCGATCCCCGGGAACCGGGTCGCCGTACGCACCGCGTCCAGGCTCGCCTTCCCGCACAGACCGCAGGAGGACGTCGTGTAGACGTTCCGCTCCAGCGTGATGTCGGGCACCGGCACCCCGGCCGCGAGCTGCACGTTCACCACGTTGTACGTGTTCGAACCGTCCGAGGTCGCCCCCTCGCAGTAGGTGACGGCCTGGACGTCCGAGGTGCGCGCCAGCACGCCCTCGCTCACCAGGAAGCCCACCGCCAGCGCGAAATCGTCGCCCGGCGTGCGCATCGTGATGGCCAGCGGTTTGCCGTTCAGCCGGATCTCCAGCGGCTCCTCGGCCACCAGCGTGTCCGGGCGGGCCCCCGCCACGCCGTCGCGGATCCGGACGACGCGACGGCGTTCGGTGACCCGTCCCATGTGATCAGTCCACCGTTCGTTCCTCGTCGTGCACCTGACGGGCCCATTCTCGCGGATCCGCCGTCGCGGACGCCCCCGGCAGGAGGATTCTCGGAATTCTCCAAATTCAGGTGCCTTAATCCTGTCGGGTCACGCGCACCCGTACCCACCGGTAGCAGGCAAAGCTGGGTGATCCTGACTGTCGACGAGGGGATTTCCGCCCATGACCGGTTCACGCGTGGTGGCGCTAGGGCACTACCAGCCCGCGAAAGTGATCACCAACGAGGACCTCGCGGCCATGGTCGACACCAACGACGAGTGGATCCGATCCCGGGTCGGCATCAAGACGCGCCACATGGCGGGACCCGAGGAGCCGGTCGACGAGCTGGCCTTCCAGGCCGCGGGCAAGGCCCTCGCGAACGCCGGACTCACCCCCGACGACATCGACCTCGTCCTCGTGGCCACGTCCACCGCGATCGACCGTTCCCCCAACATGGCCGCCCGGGTCGCGGCCAAGCTGGGCATGGGCGGCGGCCCCGCCGTCATGGACATCAACGTCGTCTGCTCCGGCTTCACCCACACCCTGGCCGCCGCCGACCACGCGATCCGCGCCGGCGCCGCCACCCGCGCCCTGGTCATCGGCGCCGACAAGATGACCGAGATCACCGACTGGAGCGACCGCACCACCTGCGTGCTGACCGGCGACGGCGCCGGCGCGGCCGTGGTCGAGGCCTGCGAACAGCCCGGCATCGGCCCCGTGCTGTGGGGCTCGGTACCCGAGATGGGCCACGCCGTGCGGATCGAGGGATCGCCCCCCGTCTTCGCGCAGGAGGGCCAGGCCGTCTACCGCTGGACCACCAGCCGGCTGCCCGCGCTCGCCCGC
Organism: Streptomyces sp. H27-H5; assembly: GCF_026627505.1. Lineage (GTDB taxonomy): Bacteria > Actinomycetota > Actinomycetes > Streptomycetales > Streptomycetaceae > Streptomyces. The sequence continues at coordinate 182,657 of NZ_JAPNLK010000002.1, forward strand.
AAGGTCTGCGAGAAGAGCGGGATCACCCCCGAGGACCTGGCCGGCGTCGTCCTGCACCAGGCGAACCTGCGGATCATCGAACCGCTCGCCGCGAAGATCGGAGCCGTCAACGCCGTCGTCGCCCGCGACGTCGTCGACTCCGGCAACACCTCCGCCGCCAGCATCCCGATGGCCCTGTCCAAGCTGGTCCAGCGCGGCGAGATCCCCTCCGGCGCCCCGGTCCTGCTCTTCGGCTTCGGCGGCAACCTCTCGTACGCGGGACAGGTCATCCACTGCCCGTAGTCGGCCGGGACCGCCGCGCGGGAACGCGGGGCCGTCCGTCCCGGGCAGGTCGGGGAGACGTTCCGTCTCGCCGGCTCCTGCGGGGTATGCCCGCAGGTCAGCGCGGCGCGTCGGATTCCACCGGAGCCGAATACCTGGTCGGAACCACCTCGATCCCCTGCTATTGTTGTCCATGTCGCCGCGGGAAACCGGGGCCGACCACCTGGTCCGGGTGGCGGAATGGCAGACGCGCTAGCTTGAGGTGCTAGTGCCCTTTATCGGGCGTGGGGGTTCAAGTCCCCCCTCGGACACCAGCTAAGACCCCACTTCACGTGGGGTTTTTTGCTTTTCCAGGCTGTGGCGTGACCAACCACGTGACCAACAGCCCAGAGATTCCCCAGGTCAGACCAGGGATGACAGGCCGAGTCGGCCCGCTCCGGAGGCGGCGAGCTTCCGCGCTCCGTCCTTACGTGAGTGCCCGTACCGGGCCATCGTGTAGCCCGGCGAGTGGTGCCGGACGTTTGCTGAGACCTCTACGGGGTTCTCCCCGGCCTCCAGATCGTTCGTGACCTTGCTGTGGCGCCAGTCATGAATCCGGAAGTCCTCCGGCAGGTGCAGCCGGTTCCGTAGGGTGCGCCACCGTGCCGAGACTTTCTCGGGGTCCTGGGGCCCTCCTGCCTCGCCCCGATAGAGCTTGAAGCCGTCCCGGGCAAACACCAGATCATGATCAACCCATGCGCGCCCAAATCGTTTCCTCTCCTCGTCCTGGCGCTGCTTCTGCCACTTGAGGACGTTCATAACGGACTGATCCACATAGATCCGAGCGTTGGCGTCACCGTCCTTGGTGAGCTTCCGAAGCCGGTAGGCGTTGCCTTCCTCGACTACCACCCAGCCCAGTTCGATCGACCCCTCGTCCCAGTGAACGAGTGACCACTTCATCCCCAGGGCCTCACTGCGCCGGACCCCGGTCGCGGCGTAGACGGTCCACAGTGGGGCGTCCCGGAGGCAGTGGTGAGTCAGCCTCGATCCACCGCGTGATCTTTGATCACGCGGTGTGATTGCTTTTGTGGTGGGTTTCCGGATTCGGGCAGGCCGGTATCCCGGGTGGCCGTCCCGGTGGCGGGTTCTCCGAGGTTCTTTCTG